>NZ_POTB01000006.1:0-3324 GCF_002940745.1 Hanstruepera ponticola | reverse complement strand
ATACAGAAGCACCAGTAATCACAACAGATGATGAGAGTGGTGATTTAGGCTGTAACCCAGAAGTAATGGCACCGATGTTCGAAGCAACAGACAACTGTGGCGTAGGTGAGCCAATAGTAACAACAGCAGGTCCAACAAATGATGGTTGTGCATACAGTCAGACATGGACAGCAAATGTTACAGACAACTGTGGTAATCAAGCTGAATCAGTTAGTGTTACATATACTTGGATAGAGGATACAGAAGCACCAGTTATATCAATTGGTGAATTGGTTGATAATGGAGATTTCTCTTCTAATCAAAATTGGGTGATTACTGATAATTCTATTATAGAAAATGGTAAATTCCATGCTATCAACAATACAAATGGCGGTAAGAATAATTATCAGAATGCGTTAGCTATTGAAATTGGAAAAACATATATAGTTAGTTTTCAAGTTTCTGATTATGTATCTGGAGGCGTTAGAGTAAGTGTAGGTAATAATTTTTCAACTACAGCAAACTCAAATGGATATTACAGTCAAGAAGTCACTTATTTAGCTGGACTAAATAGGACATATATAAGAACAAATGGAGGAACAAACTTAAAGATTGATAACATTTCCATTATGGAAATTCAGGATACAGATTTAGGTTGTAACCCAGAGATTGTACCACCAATGTTTGAAGCAACAGACAACTGTGGTGTAGGTGAGCCCATAGTAACAACAGCAGGTCCAACAAATGACGGATGTGCATACAGCCAGACCTGGACAGCAAATGTTACAGATAATTGTGGTAACCAAGCACAGGCTGTAAGTGTGACATACACATGGACAGTAGATACGGAAGCACCAGTAATCACAACAGATAATGAGAGTGGCGATTTAGGTTGTAATGCTGAATTGGTACCACCTATGTTCGAAGCAACAGACAACTGTGGCGCAGTTGAGCCAATAGTGACAACGACAGGTCCAACAAATGACGGATGTGCATACAGTCAGACATGGACAGCAAATGTTACAGATAACTGTGGAAATGTAGCAGAAACAGTTTCTGTAACATACACTTGGACAGTAGATACGGAAGCACCAGTAATCACAACAGGTGATGAGAGTGGTGATTTAGGCTGTAACCCAGAAGTAGAGGCACCGATGTTCGAAGCAACAGACAACTGTGGTGTAGGTGAGCCAATAGTAACAACAGCTGGACCAACAAATGACGGATGTGCATACAGCCAGACCTGGACAGCAAATGTTACAGATAACTGTGGTAACCAAGCACAGGCTGTAAGTGTGACATATACATGGACAGTAGATACAGAAGCACCAGTAATTACTACCAATGGCACCAGTGGCGATTTAGGATGTAATCCAGAGATTGTACCACCAATGTTTAAGGCAGATGACAACTGTGCAGGCGAGATAGATTTAGAAGCCGAGACATCAGGACCAACAAATGACGGCTGTGCATACAGCCAGACTTGGACAGCGAACTATACAGACCCATGTGGAAATGTAGCAGAAACAGTTTCTGTAACATACACATGGACAGTAGATACAGAAGCACCAGTAATCACAACAGATGATGAGAGTGGTGATTTAGGCTGTAACCCAGAAGTAATGGCACCGATGTTCGAAGCAACAGACAACTGTGGCGTAGGTGAGCCAATAGTAACAACAGCAGGACCAACAAATGACGGTTGTGCATACAGCCAGACCTGGACAGCAAATGTTACAGATAACTGTGGTAACCAAGCACAGGCTGTAAGTGTGACATACACATGGACAGTAGATACAGAAGCACCGGTAATTACTACCAATGGCACCAGTGGCGATTTAGGATGTAATCCAGAGATTGTACCACCAATGTTTAAGGCAGATGATAACTGTGCAGGCGAGATAGATTTAGAAGCCGAGACATCAGGTCCAACAAATGACGGATGTGCATACAGCCAGACTTGGACAGCGAACTATACAGACCCATGTGGAAATGTAGCAGAAACAGTTTCTGTAACATACACTTGGACAGTAGATACGGAAGCACCAGTAATCACGGCTGATGTTGAAGGAGGTCAATTAGGTTGTAACGTAAAACCACCAGCTCCTATATTCACAGCAACAGACAACTGTGGTGTAGGTGAGCCAGTAGTTACTACTAATGGACCAGAAAGCACAAATGGATGCTCTTATTCTCAAACATGGACAGCAAATGTTACAGATAACTGTGGAAACGAAGCGGAATCATTAAGCATTACTTATACATGGACACAGGATACAGAAGTACCAGTGATCACAACAGATAATGAAAGTGGCGATTTAGGATGTAATCCAGAGATTGTACCACCAATGTTTGAAGCAACAGACAACTGTGGTGTAGGTGAGCCCATAGTAACAACAGCAGGTCCAACAAATGACGGATGTGCATACAGCCAGACCTGGACAGCAAATGTTACAGATAACTGTGGTAACCAAGCTGTAACTGTAAGTGTAACATACACATGGACAGTAGATACAGAAGCGCCAATAATCACGGCTGATGTTGAAGGCGGTCAATTAGGTTGTAACGTAAAACCACCAGCTCCTATATTCACTGCAACAGACAATTGTGGTGTAGGTGAGCCAGTAGTTACTACTAATGGACCAGAAAGCACAAATGGATGCTCTTATTCTCAAACATGGACAGCAAATGTTACTGATAACTGTGGAAATGAAGCGGAATCATTAAGCATTACTTATACATGGACACAGGATACGGAAGCACCAGTAATCACAACAGATGATGAGAGTGGTGATTTAGGCTGTAACCCAGAAGTAATGGCACCGATGTTCGAAGCAACAGACAACTGTGGTGTAGGTGAGCCAATAGTAACAACAGCTGGACCAACAAATGACGGTTGTGCATACAGCCAGACCTGGACAGCAAATGTTACAGATAACTGTGGTAACCAAGCACAGGCTGTAAGTGTGACATACACATGGACAGTAGATACAGAAGCACCGGTAATTACTACCAATGGCACCAGTGGCGATTTAGGATGTAATCCAGAGATTGTACCACCAATGTTTAAGGCAGATGATAACTGTGCAGGCGAGATAGATTTAGAAGCCGAGACATCAGGACCAACAAATGACGGCTGTGCATACAGCCAGACTTGGACAGCGAACTATACAGACCCATGTGGAAATGTAGCAGAAACAGTTTCTGTAACATACACTTGGACAGTAGATACAGAAGCACCAGTAATCACAACAGATGATGAGAGTGGTGATTTAGGCTGTAACCCAGAAGTAATGGCACCGATGTTCGAAGCAACAGACAACTGTGGCGTAGGTGAGCCAATAG
>NZ_POTB01000005.1:0-2500 GCF_002940745.1 Hanstruepera ponticola | reverse complement strand
CGAGTTACCGTTGCTAGCAAGGTTAAGGACTTCAGGTCCGGATCCGTAGCGAAAGCGAGTCTGAATAGGGCGCTTTAGTTAGTAGTGGTAGACGCGAAACCGTGTGATCTACCCATGGGCAGGTTGAAGCTGTAGTAACATACAGTGGAGGACCGAACCGGTTGACGTTGAAAAGTCTTCGGATGACCTGTGGGTAGGGGTGAAAGGCCAATCAAACTCGGAAATAGCTCGTACTCCCCGAAATGCATTTAGGTGCAGCGTTGATTTATAGTTTTATAGAGGTAGAGCTACTGATTGGATGCGGGGGCTTCACCGCCTACCAATTCCTGACAAACTCCGAATGCTATAAAATGTTAATCAGCAGTGAGGGCATGGGTGCTAAGGTCCATGTCCGAGAGGGAAAGAACCCAGACCATCAGCTAAGGTCCCCAAATGTATGTTAAGTTGAATAAACGAGGTTGAACTGCTTAGACAGCTAGGATGTTGGCTTGGAAGCAGCCATTCATTTAAAGAGTGCGTAACAGCTCACTAGTCGAGCGGTTCGGCATGGATAATAATCGGGCATAAACATACTACCGAAGCTATGGCATCGAAAGATGGGTAGGGGAGCATTGTAGTGTCGTCGAAGGTGAGACGTGAGTCTTGCTGGAGAAGCTACAAAAGAAAATGTAGGCATAAGTAACGATAATGCGGGCGAGAAACCCGCACTCCGAAAGACTAAGGTTTCCTCAGCTATGCTAATCAGCTGAGGGTTAGTCGGGACCTAACGCGAACCCGAAAGGGGTAGTGGATGGACAACAGGTTAATATTCCTGTACCTGCTCACACTAAAAGTGACGGAGGCGAAAAGTTGGTGCGTACTGACGGAATAGTACGTTGAAGGAAGTGGTAACACTCCGATAGTACACTAAAGCTACGGCTGCGGTGATAATCCAGCAAATCGACTTCCAAGAAAAGCGAGTGAAGCAGCCCGTACCCTAAACCGACACAGGTAGTTGGGATGAGAATTCTAAGGAGCTCGAGAGATTCATGGCTAAGGAACTAGGCAAAATAGACCTGTAACTTCGGGAGAAAGGTCGCCCATCTTCGGATGGGCCGCAGTGAAAAGGTCCAGGCGACTGTTTATCAAAAACACAGGGCTATGCTAAATCGAAAGATGACGTATATGGCCTGACACCTGCCCGGTGCTGGAAGGTTAAGTGGAGGGTTTAGCTTCGGCGAAGATCTGAAATGAAGCCCCAGTAAACGGCGGCCGTAACTATAACGGTCCTAAGGTAGCGAAATTCCTTGTCGGGTAAGTTCCGACCTGCACGAATGGTGCAACGATCTGGACACTGTCTCAGCCATGAGCTCGGTGAAATTGTAGTATCGGTGAAGATGCCGATTACCCGCAGTGGGACGAAAAGACCCCGTGAACCTTTACTATAGCTTAGTATTGGCTTTGGATAAGTAATGTGTAGGATAGGTGGGAGACTTTGAAGCGGCGTCGCCAGGCGTTGTGGAGTCATTGTTGAAATACCACCCTTTGCTTATCTAGAGTCTAACCCTTCACAAAAGGGGACAGTGCTTGGTGGGTAGTTTGACTGGGGTGGTCGCCTCCAAAAGAGTAACGGAGGCTTCTAAAGGTTCCCTCAGCACGCTTGGTAACCGTGCGTAGAGTGCAATGGCATAAGGGAGCTTGACTGAGAGACATACAGGTCGATCAGGTACGAAAGTAGAGCATAGTGATCCGGTGGTTCCGCATGGAAGGGCCATCGCTCAAAGGATAAAAGGTACTCCGGGGATAACAGGCTGATCTCCCCCAAGAGCTCACATCGACGGGGGGGTTTGGCACCTCGATGTCGGCTCGTCACATCCTGGGGCTGGAGAAGGTCCCAAGGGTTGGGCTGTTCGCCCATTAAAGTGGCACGCGAGCTGGGTTCAGAACGTCGTGAGACAGTTCGGTCTCTATCTACTGTGGGCGTTAGAAATTTGAGTGGATCTGACTCTAGTACGAGAGGACCGAGTTGGACAAACCTCTGGTGTATCTGTTGTTCCGCCAGGAGCATTGCAGAGTAGCTACGTTTGGAAGGGATAAGCGCTGAAAGCATATAAGCGCGAAACCCACCACAAGATGAGATTTCTTTAAAGGGTCGTGGGAGATGACCACGTTGATAGGCTACAGGTGTAAAGGCAGTAATGTCATAGCCGAGTAGTACTAATAACCCATAGGCTTATTGTACAGCCGTTCTTTTTATAAGTGCAAACTATTTTCATGTAAACTTTTCAATATGTCAACAATATTTGTCACATTTTATATGTGACGCTGAAAGTAATAGAATATATAAAGCTATTACATCAGCTATAACTTAAGGTGGTTATAGCGACGGGGCTCACCTCTTACCATTCCGAACAGAGTAGTTAAGCCCGTTAGCGCCAATGGTACTGCATCTCGTGGGAGAGTAGGTCGCCGCCTTTTTTAAGACTCAATCATTTTTTTGGTTGAGTCTTTTTTTTTGCTT
>NZ_POTB01000004.1:0-79769 GCF_002940745.1 Hanstruepera ponticola | reverse complement strand
CCACCTGCATCACCTGTTATAGTCGCAGTACCTCCATCACAAGTCGCTGTCATCGTAAAACTCGCATCATCCTCTGGTAATACCGTTACTGGTTGCGTGCTTGAATCTGGACATGTGCCTGCTGTATCATATTGTACCGTATAAGTTGCTCCTGCTGTTCCACCTGTTATAGTTCCAGTTGTTGGATCTATCGAGGCTCCATCTGTTGGAACTGGGTTAAAAGTAAATGTTCCACCTGCATCACCTGTTATAGTCGCAGTACCTCCATCACAAGTCGCTGTCATCGTAAAACTCGCATCGTCTTCTGGTAATACCGTTACTGGTTGTGTACTTGAATCTGGACATGTGCCTGCTGTATCATATTGTACCGTATAGGTTGCTCCTGCTGTTCCACCTGTTATAGTTCCTGATGTTGGATCTATGGAAGCACCATCTGTTGGAACTGGGTTAAAAGTAAATGTTCCGCCTGCATCACCTGTTATAGTCGCAGTACCTCCATCACAAGTCGCTGTCATCGTAAAACTCGCATCGTCTTCTGGTAATACCGTTACTGGTTGTGTACTTGAATCTGGACATGTGCCTGCTGTATCATATTGTACCGTATAAGTTGTTCCTGATGTTCCACCTGTTATAGTTCCAGTCGTTGGATCTATCGAAGCACCATCTGTTGGAACTGGGTTAAAAGTAAATGTTCCACCTGCATCACCTGTTATGGTTGCTGTGCCTCCATCACAAGTCGCTGTCATCGTAAAACTCGCATCGTCTTCTGGTAATACCGTTACTGGTTGTGTACTTGAATCTGGACATGTGCCTGCTGTATCATATTGTACCGTATAAGTTGTTCCTGATGTTCCACCTGTTATAGTTCCAGTCGTTGGATCTATGGAAGCTCCATCTCCTGGAACTGGGTTAAAAGTAAATGTTCCGCCTGCATCACCTGTTATGGTTGCTGTACCGCCATCACAAGTCGCTGTCATCGTAAAACTCGCATCATCCTCTGGTAATACTGTTACTGGTTGTGTAGTTAAATCACCACAGGTACCGCTTATTTCATACTGAATTGTATAAGTTGTTCCTGGAGTTCCGCCTGTTACTGTTCCAGATGTTGGATCTATGGAAGCTCCATCTCCTGGAACGGGATTAAAAGTAAATGTTCCACCTGCATCACCTGTTATGGTTGCTGTGCCTCCATCACAAGTCGCTGTCATCGTAAAACTCGCATCGGCTGCTGTCAGTACTGTAACTGGTTGTGTTTCACTTGCTGGGCATGCTCCACCTATAGAATATTCAACCGTATAAGTTGTTCCTGGAGTTCCGCCTGTTACTGTTCCTGACGTTGGATCTATCGAAGCTCCATCTCCTGGAGCAGGATTAAAGGCAAATGTACCACCTGCATCACCTGTTATGGTTGCTGTTCCACCATCACAGGTAGGAGTCATCGTAAAACTTGCATCGCCTCCGGTAGAATTAACCGTTACAGTTACAGTATCTGAATCTGTAAATACATCTCCATTACAGTTGGTATATTCAACCTCAACTGTAAACGTTTCATCAGCCGTTGGACATACGTTGACGGTATCAGAATTCCCTATATCCATTCCACTTCCATCATACCAAGTTAAAACATAATTTGGTGTACCATTAGGCGTAAATCGCCATGCTTCTACACCTGTACTAGTAAAACCAGCAGACCAATTTCCTGTGTTTCTTCCTGGAGGTGTGTAAGCAATAGTTCCAGCTGGATTTTGTATACCTATCACGGCATTTCCACCATTCCAAGTTGTACAGGTTGGTTTATCTAAAATATATACTTCAATCGTGTTGGTCCCTTCATACAAAACTATCATTTGGGATGTTTTGAGAGCATTACATGAAAAGTGAGCAACGTTAAAATAGCTTATTACAAAAGTCCTACATGGCGCCGAGCCTTTAACCTCCCAAGCAATATCATGGGTTCCATTACTTGCTGCCGGATCTATGTCATGTACAGCTCCAAAAATATTAACGTCAGCCAATGTTGCATTGGTATTATTTGGCAATGATTGACTAAAGGCCCAACCATTGAAACCATTGGCATTACTGACATCAAAACTTATACCGCCATTTGCACCAACAATTAACTGATTATAATCGTTACCAAAAAAACAAAAATCGAATGGCAAATTAACAATACCACTCCAGATATCATCACTATTAACAAATAATTGATTGGCCAATCCATTAAAATTTGAAGGTGGGTTAAATGGTATGCTTGAAACGGCATAACTATTTGTATCTCCAGTTTCCAAATAGGTTGCTGTCAAATTTACACAGGCAGCATCACCGCAATCTATGACCTGATTAGCACCTGCTTGAACATTTGGGCAACCTGGTCCTTGGGCATAAATAGCATGGGAAATAATAATACAAAATAGCGTAATTAACTTTTTCATAAAAACGGCGTGTTAATAATTTTTAAAAAGATAGATTGGGTTGCAAAAACTATAATTTAAGCAATATAACTATAAGCGACGAAAAATAAGAAAAAAACAGAAAAAAACCCATAATTAATCGTTGAAATTAATTGTTTGTTAATAAGGTATTTGAAAAAAATGGAATTGCTTATCTTTGCAGATTAAAACCTATTTATTTCTATTACATGAAATTTAATAACGATATAGAAGATTTTGATGCTTTGGGGAATGACCACATTGGCACTTCTTCTAACACGCCCATGCGCAAAGATGCCTTTGAATTAAATCAGGATGAAAAGATTGATATCATCAAAGATGATGTCAGGCATATTATGGAAACTTTGGGTCTAGACCTGACTGATGACAGTTTAAAAGGCACCCCAAATAGAGTTGCAAAAATGTTTGTTAAGGAACTTTTTGGTGGGTTGGATCCTGCAAAAAAACCAAGTGCATCAACCTTTGAAAATAAATATAAATATGGTGAAATGCTGGTTGAAAAAAACATTACTGTTTACTCCACTTGCGAGCATCATCTTTTACCTATTGTCGGGAAAGCCCATGTAGCTTATATTTCCAATGGCACCGTTGTAGGTCTATCTAAAATGAACCGTATTGTGGATTATTACGCTAAACGCCCTCAAGTTCAAGAAAGACTCACCATTCAAATAGTGAAAGAACTCCAAGAAGTTCTAAACACTGAAGATGTGGCATGTGTTATTGACGCCAAACATTTGTGCGTTAATTCACGAGGTATTAGAGATACTGAAAGTAGTACTGTAACTTCAGAATTTGGAGGGAAATTTAAGAAAAAGGCCATTCGCCGAGAATTCCTTGACTACATAAAGCTTGACACTTCATTTTAATTAAACTTTAAATAATCCCGATGAAATTATTTGACCAGCAGCAAATAAAAATTTACAATACATTAAGTGGTGAAAAAGAACTATTTAAACCCTTAAATAAGGGCTATGTAGGTATGTATGTTTGTGGACCAACCGTATATAGCAATGTTCATTTGGGAAATGTTAGAACCTTTATGTCTTTTGATATGATCTTCAGATATTTAAAGCATTTGGGTTACAAAGTACGTTATGTAAGAAATATTACCGACGCTGGTCATCTTGAAAATGATGCTGACGTAGGCGAAGATCGTATAGCAAAAAAAGCACGATTAGAGGAAATTGAACCAATGGAAGTTGTGCAACGTTACACAGTAGATTTTCATAATATACTGAACAAATTCAATTTCTTGCCTCCTAGTATTGAACCAACAGCAACTGGTCATATCATTGAGCAAATTGAAATTATCAAAGAAATCATAAACAATGGTTTTGCCTACCAAGTAAACGGATCAGTTTATTTTGATGTTTTAAAATATAACGAATCAAAACCTTACGGAATTTTAAGCAAACGTAAGGTAGAAGACCTTATTCATAATACGCGTGCTTTAGATGGTCAGAGTGATAAAAAGAATCCTCAAGATTTTGCATTATGGAAAAAAGCCGAACCTCAACACATTATGAGGTGGCCGTCGCCATGGAGCGATGGTTTTCCAGGATGGCATTTAGAATGTACAGCTATGAGCACCAAATATCTTGGAGAACAATTTGACATTCACGGTGGTGGTATGGATTTAAAATTTCCTCATCACGAATGTGAAATTGCGCAAGCTGAAGCAACCAATAATCATGCACCTGTTAATTATTGGATGCATGCCAATATGCTGATAATGAATGGTAAAAAAATGGCTAAATCTACAGGGAATTTCATATTGCCAAATGAAATATTTTCTGGAGATAATCCACATATCACCAAAGCATATTCACCGAGTGTGGCTCGTTTTTTTATGCTTCAGGCACATTACAGAAGTATTTTGGATTTTACAAATGACGGCTTGCTTGCCAGTGAAAAAGGTTTTTTCAGATTGATGGACGCTATTAATTTACTAGATTCACTTAAAGCTGGTAATGACTCTAGTTTTGATATCAACGCGTGGCAACAAAAATGTTATGATGCCATGAATGATGACTTCAATACACCAATAGTAATTGCTAATTTATTTGAAGGCGTTAAATATATCAACCAAATAAAGGATGGCTCGGCTACAATTACAAAAGATGATTTAATTGTCTTAAAGAAAACCATGACTAGTTTTGTTTTTGATATTTTGGGCCTTGAAAATGTGTCAAAATCCGAAACAAGTTCAGAAAAACTCTCTGGGGCTGTTGAAATTTTAATTCAATTAAGACAAGAAGCCCGCGCCAATAAAGATTTTGCTCTTTCAGATAAAATTAGAGATGAATTGGCTGAAGCTGGCATTCAACTAAATGATAGCAGAGAAGGCACTACTTTTTCGACTAATTAAGACTGAACTACATTCTTTCTTAATGAAAGTTTTAATTGATTATGAAAAAAATTCTAATCGCACCTTTTTTGCTTTTAATAAAACTATATCAAGTTTTGGTATCGCCATTAACACCCGCTACATGTAGGTTTCAACCAACTTGTTCACATTATGCTAAAGAGGCATTAGAAAAACATGGGTTTTGGCATGGTGGCAAACTGGCCTTAAGAAGGATATTTAGTTGTCATCCCTGGGGTGGTTCGGGATATGATCCGGTGCCTGATAAGCTCGACAAAAATTAACCTTTCATTATATTTTGTTCCTTTTATATCCATTTTCAATTGTATATATTTACTACTTTAATTAAGAACCTATGCATTCACTAAAATTTGACTGGAACCCTATAACAGGATTTGATATTGCTGGTAATTTCAAACTACATTTTTATAGTATGATGTGGATAGTGGCCTTCCTCATTGGGTGGCATATCATGAAACGCATATTCACTAAAGAAAAAGTAAGCTTAGAATATCTTGATCCACTTTTTATTTATACGGTTTTAGCCACTATGCTGGGTGCACGTTTAGGTCATGTGCTTTTTTATCAGTCTGAATTAATATCAGAAGATTTTTTTAGTATTTTTCTGCCTTTCAGCTTTAAGAATGGATTTGAATTTACTGGTTTTCAAGGTTTGGCAAGTCATGGCGCCGCAATAGGTATAATTATTGGCATGTACCTGTACAGAAGAAAGTACAAATACAAATCTTTGATGTGGATTTTAGATCGTGTTGTTATTTCAGTAGCGTCTGGTGCCATTTTTATTAGAATAGGTAATTTCATCAATTCAGAAATTATTGGAAAAATTACAGATTCGTCTTTAGGTGTTCGATTTATACAAGATTATTATAGCAAACGTCAAATAGTAGCTGAAACTGGTATCGCTGACTACAAGGAAGCCTATGCAGCTGTGACTGACAATCCGCAATTTCAGCATTTACTAGAAGCAGTGCCTTACAGACACCCAGCACAATTGTATGAATCCTTTTGTTATATTTTTGTGTTTTTAATCTTATGGTACGTGTACAATAAAACTAAAAAGTCTGATCAAGCTGGTTTCTTATTTGGGTTATTCCTATTACTACTATGGACTATTCGCTTCTTTGTTGAGTTTGTTAAAGAGCCTCAAGGTGAAGAATATATTACAATGCTTGGATTAAATACAGGACAAATGTTGAGCATTCCATTTATACTTATTGGTTTATACTTTATGTTTGTTTACAAACCTAAAACATCTGCATAAACAGTTATGATTAAACGCTATTTAAGAGTGATTTGTTTGACTGTTGGATCTATAATTTTATTTCCCGCTACATCTTGTAAAGAAGAAACAAAACATGTAAAACAAAAGAAGGTCACTTTTAAAAAAGAAGGAGAGTTGAAGTTATTAAAAGCTTCAAATGATTCTATAATCAATAAGATTGATATAGAAATTGCCGATAATGAATTTGAAACTCAAACAGGACTTATGTATCGAGAATCTATGAAAGATAACCATGGTATGTTATTCGTTTTCCCAGATTCACGACCACGCTCTTTTTATATGAAAAACACACGGTTTTCGCTAGACATCATTTATTTGGATGAGGAACAGACTATTGTTAGTTTTCAAGAAAATGCTAGTCCTTTAGACGAAAGCTCCTTACCCTCTAATGCTCCAGCAAAATATGTTTTGGAGGTTAACGCTGGTTTAGTACAAAAATGGCAACTACAGGTTGGTGATAAAATAAGCTATACTAAATTTTAAAATTATTACAACTTGCTATTTAAATAAAAAGCCTTTTTGAAATTATCAAAAAGGCTTTTTAGATATATATTAAAGACTGAATTAAGCTTTTGCCTCTTCCAAATCTTCTTCTTTTACTTTGTTCTTTAAAGCATCTGTAGCATCTCCTTTTTTAACAGAGTCATACATTAAAGGTGTTGCAATAAACATAGATGAATATGTACCTACTATTACACCAACTATTAATGCAAACATAAATCCTCTAATAGAATCACCACCAAAAATAAATATAGCTAGTAACACAACTAAAGTTGTTAAAGAGGTATTCAATGTTCTACTCAAGGTACTACTCAATGATGAATTAATCACTTTATTGAAAGGCCAAGAAGTGTGTTCATTAAAGAATTCACGAATTCTATCAAACACAACCACGGTATCATTTAAAGAGTAACCAATTACAGTCAATATTGCTGCAATAAATGCTTGGTCAATTTCCATACTAAAAGGCATGTATTTATAAGTCAAGGAGAATACACCTAATACAATTAATACATCATGGAACACAGCAGCAACTGCACCTAAAGAGAATTGCCATCTTTTAAAACGGAATAAAATATATAGGAATACAACAATTAATGAACCTAAAATTGCCCAGAAAGATGCTTGTTTAATATCATCGGCAATGGTTGGACTCACCTTGTAATATTTCATTAATCCAACAGTCTTATCTTGGTCATCACTTATAAATTCCTCATAAGAAACCCCTTCAAAATAAGGTTGCAATTCATTATACAATGCGTTTCTTATTTCTTCATCAACCGCATTATCAGTTTCATTCACTTTATATTTAGTCGTAATCTTTAATTGATTAGCACTACCAAATGTTTTTGCTTCAGCACTCCCGAAAGCATCAGACAAAGCAGATGAAATTTCGTTAGCACTTACATCTTGAGCAAACCGTACTTGATAGGTACGACCTCCAACAAAATCAACACCCTGATCTAAACCATTAGTAAATAATGATCCTAAACTTAAAAGAATTAAAACACCCGAAATTACATAGGCTGCTTTTCTTTTCTTAAGGAAATTGATACTGATATTTCTAAATAGATTTTTAGTAATAGCTGTACTAAAGTCTAATGTTCCACCTCTTTCGGCATACCAATCTACTAATAAACGTGTGATAAATATTGCCGTGAATAATGACGTACCAATACCAATTAATAACGTCGTTGCAAAACCTTTAATTGGTCCTGTACCAAAAATGAATAATATTAACGCCGTTAAACCAGTTGTAATATTGGCATCTAAAATAGACGATAATGCATTACTAAATCCATCTGCAATGGATTCTTTCATACCCTTACCTTTTGCCAATTCTTCACGAATACGCTCAAAGATAAGCACGTTGGCATCAACTGACATACCTATTGTTAATACAATACCAGCAATTCCAGGTAAGGTTAACACAGCGCCTAATCCAGAAAGCACACCAAATATCAACAAAATATTGAATAACATAGCGATGTCAGCAAACAATCCAGCTTTTCCGTAATACAAGAACATCCAAACTAATACCAGTCCTAATGCTATTAAGAATGACATTTTACCACTGTCTATAGCTTCTTGACCTAATGAGGGCCCAACTACTTCACCTTGAATTATATCAGCCGAAGCAGGTAACTTACCAGCACGTAAAACATTAGCTAAATCGGTTGCTTCATTAAGTGTGAAATTTCCAGAAATTGAAGAATTACCACCAGAAATTGGCCCTGTTGTTACACCTGGTGCCGAATATACCACATTATCTAAAGCAATGGCAATTTGAGTTCCTTGTGTAAAAGCACGACCAGTCATTTCTTCCCAGATTTTTGCTCCTTTTGCATTCATTTGCATAGACACAGTTGGGTTCCCAACAGCATCATACTCCTGTCTAGCATCCGTAACTACTGCACCACTTAAAGGCGGTACATTATCTCTATTACCAATTAAAGCATACAAATCAACAACCTCGCTATCTTTAGCTGGTTTTCCAAATACAAATTTCACACTACGCTGTTCAGCTGGCAATAATGCTCTTACTTGCGGCATGTTTAAGTATTCTGTAACCTTATCTTTATCTTTTATATTTACAACTGCCAAAACAGCTGGGTTTGGAGATTGAAATAATAAATCACGTAATGGATTAACCGTTTCAACTGCAGTAGAATCAGGATCGGACCCTAATAAATCTGCAATCGCATCATCTTCCGAAGTATCTTCAGCTTCTTGCTGATCAACTTCGTCTGTCGAAGTTTCTTCTTCTGGAGTCTCTAAGTCTTTCAATAAATTATTAGCCGCAACTAAAAACTGTCCAAATAAGTCGCGCTTGTAAACATCCCAAAACTCTAATTGTGCCGTACTTTGCAATAATTTTAGAGCACGTTCTTTATCTTTCACACCTGGTAATTCAACCAAAATACGCCCAGAACTACCCAAACGCTGAATACTAGGTGAAGTAACCCCAAATTCATCAATACGCTTACGTAATACTTCAAAAGCTGATACAATTGACTCATCTATCTTTCTTCTAATTATAGGCTTGACTTCATCATCTGTCATTGAACCTTCTATTTCACCATCAAGGGCTCTTGTATAGAAAATGTCAGGAGAAGCTAACTTTGTATCACCTTTAATTGCATCAAAAGCAATGAAAAAGTCTTCAACAAAATCATTTTGACTATTTTTTTGTAATTCTGAAGCATCATCTAATGCTTTATTAAAAACTGGGTCTTTACTATAATTAGCAAGACCTTTCAAGATATCTTTAACTGAAACTTGAAGAATAACACTTACACCACCTTTTAGGTCTAAACCTAGGTTCATGGCATTTTCCTTAACCTCGTTGTACGTGTAGTTAGCGACACCTAAATCAAAAACTTCTTCGTTGGCCAAAGAATCTAAATATTGGCGCTCTTTTACCTCATCGCCATTTGAAACTACTTGAGCAGTTTCTTCAATACTATTTGCTTTAAATGTAAATGATAATTGATAAATACTTACCAATCCAAACAAAACTGCAAACAGCTTTACTAATCCTTTATTTTGCATTGTTATATATTTTAGTGGTCAAATTTTTTAAAACCGAGCAAATATAGAATTTACTATATAATTTGACAATTAATTTTTAATGATAAAAATGATTTAAAAGCTTTGCACTTAACTGATGCAAGCTACCTTAAATTGTAACAACCAATGAAATGATTACATTATTAAGATTTGAATATAAAATGGAACTTTTATTTAGTGTTAAGAATTCCTTTAGGCAAAAGGACCAGCCCGAACCTCTGGGAAAGCATATGAAAGATTACTAATTGATGTTTCAATATACTTCCAAATGTGAAGTGTTTCTTTTAAGGTATTATCTTTTCTGACATTCATTATTGTAGCAGTCAGAAAAGTATTAGGATCTATATATCGTTCGTTTTGCGACTTTTCTACAAGAATACAGTTATCAAAACCAGAATCTTGGTCATGTGAATTATTAATCTCATAAATATCAAAATCATACCCAATTTGATTATTACCTGAAGGCACCTGTTGATTATCTTGTGGGTATTGAAGTTTGAGATGCTTCTTTTCAGATAATATTTTCTTTAAACTAGCAACGTCAACGTTACTATAATAGGTAATAATAAGTTTGCCTTGATTTTCACTTTTGACCTGAATATTGTCAATACCCAATAGTTCAAGCTCATCCTTGACAGTTGAAATAGTATTTTGAGCTTCTTGTGAAGTAATTTTGACATCTGCAAAATGTAAAACCAATTCCTGATTTACAACACTTTCTTGCTGTTGGCTAGCAGCACCTAAAAAGGTTAGTATAAGGATAAAAATATAGATACGTGGTTTCACATTCATGCGCCAAATATAAAAAATAAAGACTGTATTTCTACAGTCTTTATTTATAATGTCTATTTAATAGGTTTAACAGTAGTTTAACGACTACATGCCCATCAATTTGTCAGTTTTTTCATAACCTTCAAGAGGTGTCATATCAAATTTATCGTCAGAAACAGTTTCTTTATTAATTTCTGTAACCTCATGAGTTATTTTAATATTCATTCCCATTTGAGACATGGTCATTTCCATATATAATGGAAAGCCTTCTACTTTAGTACCCATTTGAACAGCTTGATTAGATATTGCAGAAATCTTATCAGTTACATACATATCCATTTTTACTTCTGCTCCATCCTTATTGACAGTGAGGTTGTATTCTTGACATTCGTAACCTAAAATTGTTTTGGTTTCGTCACCTTTTTCAATGGTTACATTTTTCATATCTTCCTCACCAGGCTCCATGTTTTTTGTCATATACTTTTTACCAACCATTTGGTTGTCCATCATGATTAACATTTCTTTACTATCTGAATCCATAATCGTAATAGAATTACCTGACATTAAATTAAAAGTTTCAGAGCGTGTGTTATTGTTCTTAAAGTAAGTTGTAGTCAGCACCTCACCAACCATATCCAGTTGAGCCTGAACTTGTTCATTATCACTAGTCATGGTTTGCTTAGACTTCGCTACACCTTCAGAAATTGATTCTTGAGCAAATGTTGATAAGCTAAAGACACATACTAAAACAAAAAGTAATTTTTTCATTTGATTTATTTTTTAAAATTTAATTATTAATTAAGTTGTTTTAGTGCTAGTATCACAACTTTGTTACTTTATTATTCCTATAATTCAAGAAGACCATTTGTTTTTCTAACGCCTTCTGCACTTGTTTGCATGTGTTCTTTTTCAGCATCAGTTAAATTAATCTCCACTATTTTTTCAATACCGTTTTTACCCAGAATTACCGGAGCACCAATACAAATATCATTTAATCCATACTCGCCTTCTAATAATGCTGAACACGGAAACATTTTTTTCTGATCACAAGCGATAGCTTGAACCAATCCACTAACAGCTGCTCCAGGTGCATACCAAGCTGATGTTCCCAATAATTTAGTTAGCGTTGCGCCACCTACTTTAGTATCTTCCTTTACTTGATTTAATCTGTCTTCTGATAAAAATTCAGAAACTAATACACTATTTCGAGTTGCCAAACGTGTTAAAGGAACCATCCCAACATCACTATGACCTCCAATTACCATGCCATCTACGTCACTTATTGGTGCTCCTAATGCTTCAGCTAGTCTGTATTTGAAACGTGCAGAGTCTAAAGCTCCTCCCATTCCAATAATTCTTGTCTTTGGTAAACCTGTAGTTTTATGAACCAAATACGTCATGGTGTCCATAGGATTACTAACCACAATAATAATGGTGTTTGGAGAATGCTCTATTAAACTTGAAGAAACAGATTTTACAATTCCAGCATTGATACCTATCAACTCTTCACGAGTCATACCAGGTTTTCTTGGAATACCAGAAGTAATTACACAAATATCACTATTAGCCGTTGCTGAATAGTCATTAGTTATTCCTGTAATTTTTGTGTCAAAACCATTTAATGAAGCCGTTTGCATTAAGTCCATTGCTTTACCTTCAGCAAAACCCTCTTTGATATCTAATAAAACAACTTCGCTTGCAAAATCTTTAATAGCAATGTATTCTGCGCAACTGGCTCCCACTGCTCCTGCTCCAACTACTGTAACTTTCATGTATGTAATTTTTTAGTTTAAGAATTATTTAAATTTCAGCAAATTTAACATTTTTAAACCACAATTGTTTGAAGATTTAATGAAAACTAAAATGAAAAATTCAATCCTAGTGAGGCACTATTGAACTCTGCGATGGTATAATCTAAATTTACTGCAAAAAAACCAAGTTTTACATTAGCTCCTATGGTTGTTCGAACTCCTGAAACTTTTTCATCTATTGAGAAAGGATCTCTAATTTCTTCTGAAAAAAGTAACCCATCGGTTACAATATAAGTTCCTAGCAAATCTGTTTCAGAATTTGCTGTTAAGTAACCAAAACCTGCATAAGCATTGAGTACCTTAAACTTTGTGGAAGCAATGACTTCAAACAAAAAGGAGTTGATTTTAGTTTTCACTTGCTGATTATTGCCTTCAACAATACCTTCATCAGTAAAATCATAACTTCCATTTAAGTGCGTATAAGCTACTAGCCCAGAAATTGCTATAGGAAATAATCGTTCTTTGGGAAACCAAGCGGTAAAATCTTGTTGTAAACCTAAACCATATAAGTTTGTTTTCACATCTTCGGTTTCAATACTTGGAAAATAACGTCCTTTAAGTTGTGTTCCTCTAAAAGGTGAAAATCCGACTTGTAAATAAGCCGAAGGGATAATATCAACACCTTCTGAACCTATTCCTGTTGGCAAAGTAAGCGCTACTTCTTGATTTCCAAAAATTGGATCATCATATGTTATAATCACTGTAACATCAGGTTCATTATGACCTAGAGAAGATGCCACTGTTTTAGATGTGCTATTGTCTGAAAAACGGATGTTTTCATAGTCAGCTGCAACCATTTCAAATGATTTTTTACTATCAGAAATGAAAGATGTATTTGCAATTAAACTTATTTCTAGTCCAAACTGTTTCTGACCTTTACCGTGATTAAACCATCCATTGTTGATACTATAGGCCAATCCTTCACTTCCTGGTGCAAGATAGTCAGTACTAAATCGCTTGGCATCATCAATTCCAGCAGCTAACAAATCATCAATATTGTTTTGGGCTTGAGAAACAAAAACTAAACAAAAAGATACAAAAATTAAAGCATGTTTTTTCATCATATTTATTTAAGTAGGTTTAATCATATGTACGAAAAAGCCACTTAAAAAGTTTTTTTAAGTGGCTTTTATATTCTTATTCAGATAAAAAAATCAGTTGATATTATAGTTAACGGCCATATTCAAGTTAGCAAATTCTCCAAACGTTAACATGGTGTTGAATGAAAAATCTTTAATCCTGTAATTTACATTAATATCGAACTTAACATTAGTATTAGTATTATCCACTTGGCCTAAAGATTCATTTAAAAAACCTAATATATCCAAACTCTCAACCACATTAGCACCTGTAACTTGATAGTCAAATTTTGTATGAGAAAATCCTAGAGCCGCTGAAAAATCAAACTGCTTAACTGATTTTGAAGCTACCAAATTAAAACCAAAAGAGTCACCCTCAACCTTAATTCCGCTTATAGTTGCTAAAATCAAATCGGCTTCATTAAATTCATCTTCAACGGAATAATTGGTGTATGTGGCTAAAATTCCAAAATGATAAGTACTTTCTTTTAAAGGCTTTATCCACTGATTTAAATGATGTGCAACACCAATGCCAAAAGAGCTATAGTCCGTATCATTAATATTGATATTAGGTGAGTATCTGACAATAAAATTGGTTTGTTTCCACAAACCTATAGTAGCCTGAATTTGACCGTGTTTAACTGTTTCTTGACCAATTCCTTCTGGCGAATCAAATTCAAACGTTTCATCACCAATTTGTCCTTCCAAAACAACCACAGCATCGCCACCTAGAGCTGTTGGGATTTCTGCAGTAGTTGCTGAACCTTGTATACCTATATTTTGTAATTCAGCTTCATTTACTAAAAACGTTTTATACTTATTGGGGACAAACAACATGTTGTATTGTAATGACACCTCAACATCAAACAAATTTTTGGGTGTAAAGTTTGAATACCAACCACCTGATGCCTGATAAACTGAAGCTTCAGCAGCTGGTGAAATATATTGTTCTGTAAGAATAATTAAATCATCAGCTACTTCGCCTACTTCCTCTAATTGCGCGTGTACAAGAGTAGAAAACAAACAAAATAAAATTGTGAGTTTACGCATCAATGTTAGCATAAATAGCATTTTTCTCAATAAACTCTCTACGTGGTGGCACTTCGTCACCCATTAGCATTGAGAATATTCTATCTGCTTCTCCTCCATTATCAATTTGAACTTGACGCAATGTTCTAAAGTCTGGATCCATGGTTGTATCCCAAAGTTGAATAGCATTCATCTCACCAAGACCCTTATAACGTTGAATACCAACACTACCACCAAATTCTTCAGCAATTTCATCGCGCTCTTTATCCGACCAAGCATAGCGTTTTTTACTACCTTTCTTAACCAAATATAAAGGTGGTGTTGCAATATAAATGTGTCCTGCTTCAATGAGTTCTCTCATATACCTAAAGAAGAAGGTTAAGATAAGTGTTGCAATGTGACTACCATCAATATCGGCATCACACATAATAACCACTTTATGATAACGTAGCTTAGATAAGTTAAGTGCTTTACTATCTTCTTCAGTTCCTATGGTAACTCCAAGAGCTGTATATATATTTTTTATTTCTTCGTTTTCAAAGACCTTATGCGTCATCGCTTTTTCCACGTTCAAGATTTTTCCACGTAATGGTAGAATAGCTTGAAAGTTTCTATCACGACCTGCTTTGGCTGTCCCACCTGCCGAATCACCCTCAACCAAGAACACTTCACATTTTGCTGGATCTTGTTCAGAACAATCACTCAATTTCCCAGGCAAGCCACCAATACTCATCACCGTTTTACGTTGAACCATTTCACGTGCTTTTTGAGCCGCGTGTCTCGCTTGTGCCGCAAGAATAACTTTTTGCACAATGGTTTTAGCATCGTCAGGATGTTCTTCTAGGTAATCGGTTAACATTTCAGACACTGCCTGACTAACAGAAGCTGAAACTTCTCTATTCCCGAGTTTGGTTTTTGTTTGCCCTTCAAATTGAGGCTCTTGAACTTTTACCGATATAATTGCTGTAAGGCCTTCACGAAAATCATCACCTGCTATATCAAATTTCAACTTATCCAACATACCAGATTCATCAGCATATTTTTTAAGGGTATGTGTTAAACCACGACGAAAACCTGACAAATGTGTTCCACCTTCATGCGTATTAATGTTATTAACATAAGAATGTAAATTTTCAGCATAAGAAGTATTGTAAACCATAGCAACCTCTACAGGCACACCATTCTTTTCGCCTTCAAAAGCAATTACATCTTGCATTAATGGTTCGCGGTTACCATCTAAAAACTTAATAAATTCTTTTAACCCTTCTTCAGAGTGGAATGTTTCACCTTCAAATTTACCATCATCGTTTTTATGACGTTTATCAATTAAATGAATTGTAATCCCTTTATTTAAATAGGCTAATTCACGCAAACGACTTGCCAAGGTATCATAACTATATTCTAAAGTTTGAGTAAAAATGGTTGAATCAGGTTTAAAGGTAACAGTTGTTCCTCTCTTATCAGTATCTCCAATTTCTTTTACTGGATATAGTGTTTTACCACGTTCATATTCTTGTTCCCAAATTTTCCCATTACGATATACGGTAGCTTTTAAGTGTTCAGAAAGAGCATTTACACAACTAACACCAACACCATGTAATCCACCAGAAACTTTATAAGAATCTTTATCGAACTTACCACCTGCTCCAATTTTAGTCATTACAACTTCAAGAGCTGAAACACCTTCTTTTTTATGTAAATCTACAGGAATACCACGACCATCATCTTCTGTTGTAATCGAGTTGTCTTCGTTTATTGTAACGGTAATATTATCACAATGCCCAGCTAAAGCCTCATCAATAGAGTTATCTACTACTTCATAAACTAAATGGTGTAAACCTCTAGTTCCAACATCACCAATATACATGGATGGACGCATACGCACATGCTCCATACCTTCTAAAGCCTGAATACTGTCAGCCGAGTAATTGTGCTTATTAAATTCTTCCTTTTTTTCGCTCATGAATTTATGTGTTTAAATCTTTTGTTATTTATAATAAAAAAATGACGCTTTTGCATCATTCCGAATACTTACAAATATACGAATAAAAGAGGCTTTTAAAAAGCTTTTCTGATGGTTTGATTTGTTTTTATCAACATTTGTTAATTACTTAAAAGTGGCTTAAATTGCTTGAAAAGTGGCTTAAAATAGATTTCATCTGTTTTATATCAATCTTACAAAAGCAACAATTACAATAATGCGTTAGAACTCATTTTTCACGCCTCAATAGGTGATTTAATTAATAAGTAAATGCTACAATTTTAGCTTGATTTTAGCAAATATTTTATAAAAATTAAAGTGAAAATAGATGGAAACAAACCTTTAAAAATTAGAAACAAAAAGTTATTCCATTCAGAAATATTAATTCTAGAAACTTCTGTGAAAATTAATTCGCCATAAGGTTGAGACTCGAAAAAACATGCATTTATTAAGTTTACACCCAAATGAAACCCTAAACCCATCATTATAGATTTTGTCTTATAAAACGTATATGCCCATACGTAACCAGTAAATCCAGTAATGATAATAACATAAAGGATTGGAACAATTCTATCACTTGCCATTCCATAAGAAAACACATGGTAGATCCCAAAACACAGAGCTGAAATGAGCACTCCCCATTTTGCCCCTAGCCTATTAATTAAAATATAAAGAATGGCACCTCTAAATACTAAATCTTCGGTAAGGGCTGACTTTAAATGGTATAAAAAAGCATTGAAAAATATAGCGTAATCTATTGTTTTTGATTCCCATTCTACATTTAAAATTTGAGTTTCAAAAAAAATGTTTAGCAATACAATAATTGAAATAACTAAAAACCCTAGAGCAAATTGACCTAAACTTTTAAAGCTTGGAACAATTCCTAAAACATCGATATTTTTTTTCTCAATAAGGTGTAGGAGCACCCATGAGACTATTATTATAACTAATAATCCTAACATTGTAATTAAATTTAAAAGGTTAAACTATTTTGTTTTTAAAAAAGGTATCGAAAGTGGGTAGTAACAAGTTTGCGAACCTAATGCAGACATCACATTTTTAAGACTTATAATTATACCGAACAGAAAAACGGCTCCCGTAACGAAAAAATTAACACCTGGAATTAGAAAAAACAGGAGTAATGAAATAATGACCAATAGGTTTATTGTACAATGAAAGTTCACAACTGCGCGACCATGTTTATCATAAATTTCATTGTCTTCTGCTTTACTCATCCACGTGAATAATGGAAATAATACATTTGCAAATGGAATAACTAATCCAAAAAAAGGCGATGCATGCAGTAACAGCATCCATTTACGTTGTATGGCTTCTTCTTTAGGATTATCTAGAACAATTAAGTCGTCAACTTCAATATCTAATCCTACTGCAAGTAATTTTACAGTCTGTAAATGCGGCTGTACTTCGCCTTTCTCAATTCGTTGAATGGTTCGTACACCAACTGTTGTTTTTTCGGCCAATTCATCTTGAGTTAAGCCTTTTAACTTACGTTGGTAAAGTAAATTTTCTTTAAGTGATGGATGTTTCATTTTGTATCATTTTGATGGTACAAACTTACAGTGTTATGTTGGTTTTTTACACGCCATTTAAATGTCACCTATCTGTCATTTACAATGTTTATGGGATTTTCAGGCTTATTTTTTTAATTCAGCGTCAATTTGACTCATTAAATTATCTAATCTTAAAATTTCATTATTATAAAGCCGATTAAGGATTTTTGGTATTCGTTCGCGATCTCTTAATCGATTAAGAAATACTTTATCGTTCATGAATTGATTTTTAAGAAGGTCATCGATTGGAAGTTCACGTTTATCGCCAATTTTATAAAGATTAGCATGTTCATGTAAGTAATCGCTATATATATTATATGTTTTTTTATCTATAGTTTCCCATTCTCTAATAATCTTTAAATGTGCTTGCCACGACCCGATGGCTAGTCGCAAACTATCATTAGTTATAACATCTAATTTACCAGAGCCTAATATATCTTGTATGGTACCTTCTTGCGATTGATATACGGTAAACCCTGTAGCATTCATCATGCATCTAACGTAACTCATTAAGCTTAATGAAGCTAACTCTCCTGCTTTTAATTTCAAAATAGAGTCTGCAGATTTAGACGTAAATTCAGTTTTCTTTATTACACGATCAAGCTCTACTTTATTTGCTTTTAGATCTGCATAAAAATTTTTTAAAAATTGTGTTTCTTTAGAGGTGTTTTTTCTGTTTTCATTCCAATTATTAATTTGAAGCGCAATCAGAATACCTATTACTACAAGAATAATTTCACCTATAGCGTATTTAATGTATTTACCTGTTTGATTTTTCATAATTAGAGATTGGCGTATATGGCGAAAGAATTTAATCATGCTTATCTTTTTGAGCATTCAAGATATCTAAAAGCTCCTCTGTCTTTGCTAAAACCTCTTTAGTTAAACCAAGGTAACGATTAATCGCATGGTTATTTACCAATAAGGCATTTATGTATTGTGGTGCAAGTTTAACTGGATCAACATTTGCCCAAAGCTGTTCAGCTAGTGCTTGATTTATATCCTCACCCAAAACATAATTTTCCTTATAACTACTATAAAGGCTAAAATAGGAATTTCTATTACCGTTAGAAACCCCAATCTCAAATGCTTGAAGCCGATTAAGCTCCATAATTTCTTGAATAATAAAATCCTCAAACAAATCAATATTGCCAGTAGAAGTTAAAATGTTAAGCGTATTAGTATTATACGTATTCATTGTTCTCAAACCTATTAACCCCGAAATTTGAGCCATATTTTTAACATCTTTGGCTTTTGTTATTGGTTCTTTAATAACTGCCAACAAAGAATCTGAATGCTTTACAAAGCGCTCTTCATTCTCTTTGAGTCTTGCATTTAATTGAATGGTATCTTTAGTGAGATCATTTATTAAATTTTGAACATAGACTTGTTTGAGCTTATTTTTTTTGGAAGCTTCATACCAAGTGTTAACTTGAAGTGCTATCAATATACCAAAAACAACAAGAACAATTTCCCCAATGGCATATTTAATGTATTTACCTGTTTTATTTTCCATAAGTAAATTTTGACGGATTTTACGGAAGAATTTAATCATTTTGAACTTGCATTTTTCTAAATTTAGCCAATAACGTATTCGTCTTTTCCAAAACTATAGGTAAAACACGTAATGATAACCTATAAGAATCTCCTTTTGCCAAAACCAATGCGTTAAATTCAGTAGCATGATCTCTTGTTGAAATTTGTTCCCAAATAATATCAGCTGCAATAGTGCCATTTGCAATTAAATTAGACTGAAAAGGAACTGGGTATTTTTGGGCATAGGTGTGAATATTAGCAAGGTAACTCTCCAATGTATGTGCATTGGCATCTAAAGCGGATTCTTGAAGATTATGCAAGGCATTTAAATCATTAATTATATCGCTACTAAATAAACCAATATCTCCTGTAGAGTTAAGCACTTCATAGGTGTCGTTATTATAGTCACCTTTTATCCATATGTAATAACCATAATCATACCTCGCAATTTTGAGTATAGTATCCAATGGTTTCGTAGAATTAGAAACGCGCTTTTCAAAACTACTTAAAAGCATAGAATCTGCCTTAATACCTTTTATTCTTTGGCTTAAATCTAGGCTATCTTTTCTTAAATCTTCAATTAAATTGTTGGTGTATTGACCCAGCATATAGCTGTTTTTTCGCCCTTCATTCCAATTATTGATCTGCAAGGCAATTAAAATACCAATGACAACAAGGATAATTTCGCCGATGGCGTATTTAAAGTACTTTCCTGTTTTATTTTCCATAATTAGAGATTGACGTATATGACGGAAGAATTTAATCATTTAACTGCTGTATGTAATCAGTACAAATTTCTATTGTTTCAATATTTAATTGTAGTAGTTCTTTTAGCTCCTGATTATTACTTAAGGCAAAGTTATTTACGAGCCTGTTTTGTATTTCATTATCTTTGATTATGTCATTGAGTAGATTTTGATCTATGATTTCATGGGTAATAAATAATCTGCCATTAGTTTTTTCATAAACTAAATCTCGCATAATATTCCTATTTTCAACATAATTTTTGCCTGTGTTTTCTTCCATACTGTCATAGGCATTGTAAAGCTTTAGTATTTGACTCCTTAACATTTCATCTTTGATGAGCGAAAGTCCACCAGCATTTTTCACTTCTTCTATGGCTCCTTTGTTAGGAACAAAATTTTGGATACTACTAAATATGGCCCTCAAAAAGTGAATAGATAGTGAATCTGGTTTTCCCGTTTTACCATCAAAATAGTCGAGCAATATGTGTTTTGAATTCACAATTTTGTTTGAAACCATTACCAAATCTGTAAGATTCTCAGCATCGGACTGTAAGTCTTGCGTAAGTAACTCTACATAGTTTTGTTCTAGTTTTTGTTCTTTACTTCGTTGATTCCAGTTATTTATTTGAAGTGCAATTAAAATACCAATAACCACAAGGATGATTTCGCCAATGGCATATTTAAAGTACTTTGCAGTCTTGTTTTGATTCATTAGGTCATATCTGATTTTTCTAAAAAACTTAATCATTTATTTCTGTATCAATTAATTGTATTAGGTTTTCAATAAAATGCACTAAATCTTGATGCAAACCAGCCAGAAAACTATTATTCATAAAAGCAAGCCTTAATCCATTATTAAAAATTTCATTGTTATGCTGCCACTTCGCATCTTCTATAAGTTTAGCATGATTAGAAATTGCAATTTCATCACTACTTAATCGTCTGGGGAATCCATAAGCCGGTTGTTTTAAATCAAAAAAATTGAGCGCGCTTACGTTATTAACATGCGTATCATATAAATATACCTCATATTCCCTCCTCATATGATGTTCTCCCGTTTCAATACCTGCATAAAGTTTTTCTAATTCTAATAACCCGTTTTTTATAGAATCGTTTTTTATCAAGCTCAAATTTCCTGAACTTAATAGTTCTTTAAATGTATTATTATTAGGAACAAACGTATTCCATATAAAAACAAGCTCATACGTATCGGTGTAATCTTGAACAGCTTCAATAGAATTTGGCGCCATTGAGTTTAACAATAGAGAACTAGCTTTAGCTTTTTTGAATCTATAATCTGCAAATTCCTTATTATTCTTAAGTTCACTTTCTAAATCAGATTTTAAGTTTTGAAGATAATTTATTTCTTTAAGTCGTTCTTTGCGTAATTCATTCCAGTTATTAATTTGAAGCGCTATTAGAATTCCAATAACGACAAGGACAATTTCACCAATGGCGTATTTAAAATACTTGGATGTTTTGTTTTCCATGAGTAATGATTTTCTGATATGACGAAAAAATTTAATCATTTGATTCTAAATTTAAAACAGCATTAATCTGCTCTATACCCTGTAAATTATCATCTAAATATCCTTTTGAAATATGATGCAAAACTTCGGTGTGATTCTTTATTGCATTAATATAATACTTATAGGCGTTATCATTTAATATGCTTTCATAATCTGTTACTTGAGCTGTTCCGCTAACATATTTTCCATCTGTAATTTGAATAGGATACCATACACTAAAATAATTTGAAGCTTTGTTGATTCTAAAATCTTCAATTTGGTCAATTGCAGTTTGTTCCATTTGGCGCAACCAATTGAGGTTGCCTTCATATATTCTAAATATCAAATCTCTCAATTCCAAATCAGATATTAGGTCTAATCCTTTAGATTCAATAGTTTTATACGCCCCAGCATTAACAATAAATTTTGTCCAAACAGCAGTATTAGCAAAATGAACTTTTAGAGTATCTGAATATGGCAATTTTTTGTTTATATGATTTACTATTACATCCGAAGATTCTATCAAATTTTCTTGCATTCTTATATTGAATTTTAAATCTCCAGAATTTCGCTCTAGATCATTTTTAAGCTGAATGAGTAGTTGTTTTTCATAGTTATCTAACTTTCTTTTTTCGTTCCAATTATTTACTTGAAGTGCAATTAAAATACCTATAACCACTAGTATAATCTCTCCTATAGCGTATTTGAAATACTTACCTGTTTTTCCTGTTTCCATAAGTTTAAATCGGATTTTTCTGAAAACTTTAATCATGGTTAGTCTTTCAATTCTTTATTAATAGCAAAAATTAAGCTATCAGAATAGTTAATAATTTGTTCCATCTTTTTGAAATTAGTCTGTTGACCACCTTCAATTAAAGCCAAACCAATTTGTATGTTTTGGTATTTTTCTGAATTTTTATCAAAAAACCAAGTGTAGTTATTAATTTTAAAATTTAGACTGTCTTTATTATAGTCAAGTATCATTTTATAATACCCATCTCGCATAATACGGAATCCCTCGCGCATAGTTTCTGAATTTCCTTTGTTATACAATTCCTCTCTTTCACAGCGCTTATAATATTTTTTAATAGCATTTATTAGTGAATCAGACCCGATAGTATAGAGCTTTCCTGTATTAATTAATTCCTCATATGTACTATTATGTAAATTTAAATAGGCTCCGCCAGCACCCAGATTGTTATTTAAAATAAATTCCAAATCAGATTCTTGCAAACCTCGATACGTTAATTTAAATAATGAGTCACAGTTAGAGAGTGCCTTTTCTAATGGTATATAATTTTTTGGTAGTTCAGCAGATTCAAAAGCTAAAATCTTCATACGATTTTTATTCATTTCTAAATCGTTAATAATTTTCTCCAAAAAGACCTTATTGCTCGATTTCATAAGCCTTTTTGAGTTCCAATTATTTATTTGAAGTGCCAATAAAATGCCGATGACAACCAGAACAATTTCTCCAATAGCATACTTAATATATTTACTGGTTTTATTTTCCATTAGTAATGACTGCCGTATGTGGCGAAAGAATTTAATCATTTTTCGAGTTTTTCTATTTCTTGATCTATTTTAGAAATTAGGTTATTGGCCTTTTTATTAAAGTTTTCAAATCTTTTATATGACCTTAACTGCCTGTAGCCTATTTCTGTACAAACATTATAAAATTCTTCATCTTGCATCATGGTTTCGTAATCAGTAGGAACATACGGCAAATATTCCTGGTTGAGTGTTATATTTCTACGTAGATACTTTTTTGCAAGTGGTAGAAATAATGTTGTATTAATTTGATTCATACTTGACATGTCTGAATTATCCAAAATGTCCATTTCAACTTCAATGAGATTGATAATTTCTCTTCTTAATGGTGTACTAGATATTAGATTGACGCCAATACTTTTAAGGTTTTCAAATCCAGCATAGGTGAAATCCGGGTCCCAATAACCCGAGAAATTAGAAAAATAAACCAGCAAACTGTCATTAAAGGGCGTTTTGTTTTCGTAAAATTCTATGATTTTTGTATTATTAGATAGGCTGGATTTTGTATGCTTAATGCCTTCTGTTAAATTACTAATATTATCTTTAAGGTCACTTTTTATATCCTTTAAGATACTTATTTCTAGTTGTATTTTTTTTCGACTTTCGTTCCAATTATTTATTTGCAAGGCAATCAAAATACCTATAACAACCAGAACAATTTCACCAATAGCGTATTTGATGTATTTACCAGTTTTGTTTTCACTCATAAGGTTTAAGCGTATTTTTCGAAAAAAATTAATCATTTAAATTCATTAATTCTATATTTATTTGGTCTAAACACTCTAATACTTTCGCTTCCAAATTTCTGTAGTTATTTAACATATATACTCTCAAATCTTCATTCATGACTAATGCATTTTTAAATTCTTCGTCTTTTTTGAGGGCTTCAAAATTTATTGGTCTGCCTAACTGCTCACCTGCTTTGAGGTCTTTGCTTAAATCTTTCTTCACAGAAATTCTCTTTAACACAGCTGGCATAACAATTTGATATTGTAATGCATGATCGTCTTGAATTTCAAAATCAATGACATTTTGATAATGAAAAGAATAAAGCTTCGTAATAGTCTGTCGTAAATCATCATTTGAAATAATTTCAAGTCCGCGAGATTTCAGAGTTTCATAGGCACTATAATTCACAACAGATCTTGTGGTATATAGCAGACTTCCGTAATAAACATCTAACGAGTCTGAATACACATCCTGCTCATTTAGGCTTTGCAAAACGACTTGACAGGCTTTCAGTCTAATCTTATTAAATTCTATATTAAACCTAACATCTCCTAGGTCAGTTTGTAAATTATTTGCAATTTCTTGTAGATATTTTATTTGAATTTTCTTTAGCTGATTGTTATTATTCCAATTACTAACTTGTAATGCTATTAGAATTCCAATAACAACGAGGATAATTTCACCAATGGCGTATTTGAAATACTTACCCGTTTTATTTTGTTCTAGAAGTGATTTGCGGATATGTCTAAAGAATTTAATCATTGTTTTATATTGTTTTATCAATAAGTGAAATGATATCTTTGGCTTCTTTAATAATTGGTACTATTACTCTATAGTTATTCCAATAAATATCACCTTCAATATCCAGTAATTTCAGTAAGTCTTTATTAGATTTTAAGTCCTTTGTATTTAACCGAGCTCTTACGTACCAAGTTTTTCCATTTACATAGCTAAGTTCAAGAACCTTTTCACGTAACTTAATTCTTTGAGAATATGTTTCGTTATATTCTCTAATGAGTTCTTTACCACGTGGCAACCAGTTTTCATAAAAACGGATCAATCTATTTCTTAAAGAATCATTAGTTATTTTATCTAAACCTATTGCTTTTAAAGATTCGTATGCACCTTTATCATATGTAAAAAGTATACCTGTACTTGCATCATTAAAATTCTTTCTAATAATACTATCATGTGCTTTTTCATTACTGTGCATATTTTTTATCAAGTTCTCTATTCCCTTTCTTTTCGGTAATATTCGCTCTTCCAATATGGATTGATTTCGTTCTAAATCTAGTTGTATAGAAGTTTTAATTTCTTTTAAAATTTTGGTTTGAAACTGGTTGCTTTTTCGGTTTTCATTCCAGTTATTAATCTGCAATGCAATCAAAATTCCAATCACCACAAGAACGATTTCACCAATAGCGTATTTAAAATATTTTGAGTTATTACTCTCTACAAGAAGATTTTGACGTATTCGTCTGAAGAATTTAATCATATACAATTTTACCGTAAAACGGAAATCTTATTGGTTGGTTAATGTCTAAAGATAACCATTTTTTGAAATAAAAAAGCCAGTTTAAAAACTGGCTTTCAATAATTTACGAACACATTAATTAATAAGCATCATCGTGTACTTTCGCGACTGCTCTTCCAGATGGGTCGTTCATGTTCTTGAAGGCTTCATCCCACTCTAAAGCTATTTTTGTACTGCAGGCTACACTAGGTTCCTGTGGTACGCATTTAGCCGCAGCATCACTTGAAAAATGGTCTTCAAAAATGGAGCGATAATAAAACTCTTCTTTGTTTTGTGGAGTTTGTATTGGGAATCGGAAATGCGCATTGGCCATTTGATCATCTGAAACACCCCTTTCTACCACTTCTTTTAAGGTATCAATCCAACTATAGCCCACACCATCACTAAATTGTTCTTTTTGTCTCCAAGCTACACTTTCTGGTAACATATCTTCAAACGCTTTACGAATTACCCATTTTTCCATGCGTTCACCATTTATCATTTTATCTTCCGGGTTGATTCGCATAGCTACATCCATAAATTCTTTATCTAAAAACGGCACACGACCTTCTATACCCCAAGCCGCTAAACTCTTATTGGCACGTAAACAATCGTACATATGAAGTTTGCTTAATTTTCTGACTGTTTCTTCATGAAATTCTTGAGCATTTGGTGCTTTATGAAAGTATAAATACCCACCAAATAATTCGTCTGCACCTTCACCAGACAAAACCATTTTTATCCCCATAGATTTAATAACACGAGCCATTAAATACATTGGTGTGCTGGCGCGAATGGTTGTAATATCATACGTTTCTAAATTGTAAATCACATCACGAATTGCATCTAACCCTTCTTGAATGGTGAATTTAATTTCGTGATGAACTGTTCCTATATGGTCTGCTACTTTTCGAGCAGCAGCCAAATCTGGTGATCCTTCTAATCCTACCGAAAAACTATGCAATTGCGGCCACCAAGCTTGTTCTTTGTCATCTGCTTCAATACGCCGTTCAGCATACTTTTTGGCAATTGCGGATGTTATTGACGAGTCTAAACCTCCTGACAACAGCACACCATAAGGCACATCACTCATAAGTTGTCTATGAACAGCATCTTCTAATGCTTGTCTAATTTTAGCAATTTCTGTTCTATTGTCTTTAACGGCTTCAAAGTCTTCCCAGTCTCGTTGGTACCATTTTACTAGCTGTCCATCTTTACTTGATAGATAATGACCCGGAGGAAATAATTCAATTTTTGAACAAACCCCTTCTAAAGCCTTAAGTTCCGAAGCAACATAAAAGGTACCATGCTTGTCCCAACCTATATACAAAGGAATAATTCCCATATGGTCTCGTGCCACAAAATATTCATCCTTATCAACATCGTAAATAGCAAAACCAAAAATGCCGTTCATGTCATCAACAAAATCAACTCCTTTTTTCTTATATAGTGCCAAAATCACTTCACAGTCACTTTCGGTTTGAAACTTGTAATCAGGAAATTGCTTTCTCAATTCTCTATGATTATATATTTCGCCATTAGCTGCCAGTATGAGTTTTTTATCTTCACTCAATAAGGGTTGTTTACCTGAAGTCGGGTCGACAATAGCCAATCGTTCATGAGCTAAAATAGCTTTGTAATTATCAAATATTCCACTCCAATCAGGTCCTCTATGACGAATAGTTTTTGCCATCTCTAATATTTGAGGTCTTAATTCCTCTGTATTTTGTTTTAAATCAAAAGCACATACAATTCCGCACATAATTCAAAATTTTGTTATAATTATTAAACAAATATGATATATAATTTAACAATAAATAGTTTATTGACCAATTTAATTTCATATTATAACCAATATAATATATTAATGTATAATTTGTAATTTAAAAATACTGAAAAACAATAATTTTCTTAATGTTGTAAACTTTAACAGAACCTTTCGACTTTAAGATTATCAATTCAATAATTTTACACCTATTAATTAACCGTTTTTCACAATTGTGAAAATGAAAAATCTATTTCAATGAAAAAAGTATCAATTATTTCAACAATTACCGTAGCATTCGTCATGCTATTAGCCGTGAATGTTTCTGCGCAAGATTTTGAAGGATTAAACAAGAGTCCTATGGATGCAGCTTCTTTTCCAACAAGCTATAAGGAATCCAATAAATTAGTTAAAGTAATTTATAGCAGACCTCAACTTAAAGGAAGAGATTTAAATTCATTAGCTCCTAATGGAAAAGTTTGGCGTACAGGTGCTAATGAAGCAGCTCAAATCACATTTTACACGAACATGAAAATGGGAGAACAAACAATAAATGCTGGAACATACTCGCTATTTACTATTCCTGGCGAAGAAATGTGGACAATTATAATCAATAAAGACATCAATGTTTGGGGAGCATATTCCTACAAAGAATCGAATGATGTAGCTCGAATAGACATACCAAAAACTTCAGGTGAGTTTTTAGAAGCCTTTTCAATTACTTTTGAAGAATCAGATAACGGTGCACTTATGCACATGGGATGGGGAAAAACAAGAGTTGCTATACCGTTTACAAAATAATCATCAAGAATTACATACCCACTACAAAAAAACGCCTTGATTTCTCAAGGCGTTTTTAACTATTAAAAATTATAGTTTTTGGTTGGTTGGTGCTAGTTGTGCTTCTATTTTTTCAATCCTACTCGATAAGGTTTCAAAATTCTGCAATTTCAATTTTAAAGCCTCAATTTCTTTTTGTTGTTGCTCAATACGTTTTTGTTGTTCTTGTGTTGCACTTACGTTCAACATACTAATGGCGTCATAATCCACACTATGAAAATCTTCTACTTGACTACCAAATACAAATATTTGATTACCAAAATCATTAATAGTTTTTTTAATAACTAAAGACTTCTCTGAAACTTTTAATACTTCAGCCAAAACCTCTATATTATCTTTAGTAACAAGTTTAATGGTATCTCCTTTTGAGAGCGAAATTGACTTTGAAAATTGCAATGACATATTTCCATTATTCAATTGTTTTACTGCAGCAAGTTGGTATACGTTAGGGATAAACTCTGTTGATAGATTTACAGCATTTGGCAATACTTCTTTTACTTGTTGTGCTATAACTTTTTTAGACACCATATCGCCTTTCATTTTATAATCTTTAAAGCTATAATCTGTAATTTCTATATTCATTAGGCTTTTTAAATCCTCTTTGCTATCACTAATACCAACGATGTTTTTAATACGTTCATCAGAACCCGTTGCAAAACCAAGAGATGAGAACATAGCTCTTGAAGCCGCAATACTGTACGTCCATCCTGAACCATTTGCACCATAACCAACACTAGCATTAAGGTAGTATGCTGGTGCACTATTAAGCCCATTAATAAATGAGGTAACATGCAATGGGTAAGATGGTGTAGTTGTACCAATACCCACATTACCATTTTTTAAAATAGTTAAGGCATTAGATCTTGAAGTATTACTTAATCCATTACCTACTTCAAAAATAGGATCAGTTCCAACATGAACTGTAGGATTTCCTGGGGCTCCAACATTAAATAGACCAATAGAAAATGCACCTACACTTTCCGATCTTGTACCATAACCGTGAGCTGAAGCAAGATAACCTTTTGCAGAGGAATTAAATCCGGAAGTGAATGCATAATTTCCCATAGGACCATTTCCAACACGATATGGATTTCCTGTCGCTTGCGTAACCACTTCACTAGAAATAGAAAGATCAACTGCTTCAAATCCAAGACTACCATGACGTGTAAGATCACGTCCAATTAATCGAAAACCAGCCGTACCACCACCATCATCAACTATACGCTCCAAGCCCGTTGGGTTTGTTATTGTTGGTTGATTGGTTAAGTCGTTATAGTCGCCGCTAAATGTTGCATCAATATAATTTGCATCAGCATATTCTTTTGTTATTAAGGCTTTATTATTTGTAATTTCAGAAATATCAAAGGATGGTGCTGTTATGGTCCCATTTTTAAGAACTGTAAGCGCATTAGAACTCCCAAAAACTCCATTTCCAATTTCAAACAAGGGGTCTGTAGATACCCAAGCTGTAGTGTTACCTCCACCAACATTATTATATCCTATAGCAGTCGAAAAACTAGCAGTAGCTTCTGTTTGGTTTCCCATTGCTACTGAATTAACACCAGATGCTTCTGTATTTAATCCCATTGCAGTAGAATTTTCACCAGAAGCAATTGTGCTGCGTCCCAATGCGGTAGATGTAATACCAGAAGCTGTTGTACTTAGGCCCATTGCCGTAGAGTGAATAACCGATGCATTGGTACCAGCTCCCAATGCTATTGAATAATCACCTGAAGCAATTGTACCATTCCCGATTGCAAATGCATTAATTCCAGATGCTTCAGTATTTAATCCAATTGCAGTAGAATTTTCACCCGTTGCTCCACGAGTACCACTTGCACTATTTGAATGACTATGATCTACTGCATTTAAACCTATATTTCCATAGTTTGCAGGGTTTTTATCTATTAACCGCCAGCCTATACCATTGCCTTCATCAAGAGCTTCCAAGCCTGTTGGGTTAGCACCTAAGTAATTGGTGTCTCCATAATTTTTTTCGATTAAAAACACCCAAGATGTTGTGGCGTTATCCCAATAATAAAACCCTTTGGCAGGCGCACCATTACCAGTTGCATATACCAGCATACCATCTTGATTAACGCCAGGGTTACTTGATGGAAACTCATCTATTTTTGGAATTAATAGTCCATCTGTATTACTTGGTGTCGTTTGACTAGAAGATTTAATATCTAAGCTTGCCGAAGGGCTTGTAGTTCCAATACCCACTTGCGCAATGGTTATTTGAAATATTAAACTAAACAGGGCAACGATATATCTAGCTTTCATAACGAATGATTTTAACTGTTACTGCAAGATATTTTATATTAACAGCGAATAAAATACGTAGTTTATGTAAAAACTACGTAGGCCTACGTAGTACTATATGGAAAGAATAAAATCCTTATGCTCCTGTGCCCAATTAGAAAGTGCATCCATCTCATTTGTCAAATCTAACTTTTTAATAATGTTAGATCTATGCTTCTCTACTGTACGTGAAGAAATAGAAATAATATTTGCAATATCTTTTGAAGAATTACCCTGTGCAACCAAACGCACAATGGTTCTTTCTGAAGGAGATAAGAACTTCATTTTTTCTAATTCTGGTGATACTTCATCTTGGTTTACACGCTTAAATTCTGAACTAAAATAGGTTTCTCCACTTGCTACTGCTTGAATACATTTATGAAGCTCTACCGATGGTTCATCTTTTAATATATAGCCATGAATATTTAATTTTTGTGCTTTTAAAATAAAGCCTTTCTCTTTGTGAGAGGTGAGAATAATAAATTTTGTATTTAGGTTTTTGTCTTTACTTTTTTGAATGACCTCAAAACCTGTAAGTAAAGGCATTTGAATATCTAGTATAGCTACTTCAGGTTTAAGTGAAGTTATTTCACTTAAAGCCATTGCACCATTATTTACTGCCGCAACTACATTATAGTTAAATGTTTCCAACTCATCCACCAATCCTTTTAAAAGTATAGGATGATCATCTGCCACTAGTAAAGATATCTTATCACTCATTTTACACTGGTATTGTAACTTCTATTGTTGTCCCATTATTTAAAGTACTTATAATGTGGAATTCTCCTCCTAATATACGTATTCGTTCTGTCATGGTTTTTAGTCCTAAACTTTTTTGTCTTAACGCAGCAATATTATCAAACCCTTTTCCATTGTCTATGACAGAAAGTTTAACAATTTGGTTTTTATGTTCAATAACAACTTCTAGTGATTTTGCTTGAGCGTGTTTAATTACATTATTAACTGCTTCTTGAATAAAACGATAAATATTTAAGCTTTGCTCTTCGTTAAATAATTTGTTTATAGGATCTATATCTACTGAAACAAAGAGCTCTGTTTGTTCGTCAAGATCGTATAACAATTGCTCTATACTTTCAGTAAGCCCAAGTTGTTTTAGGTTAGATGGGTACAAGGCTCTGGATATACTTCTTACTTCTTCTAAAGCTTGATTGGTTAATGAAGAAAGTTCTTCTTGTTTATTATTTTGAGCTTTCTTTTTTATTAAGGTTAATTGCTGCCCAACACTATCGTGTAGATCCTTAGAAACACGTGTACGTTCTTCTTCTTGAGCCTTAATTAAATCTCTTGAAAATCTTTTTAATTGTTCTTTTTGGACTTTATTCCTCCAAACTATAATTATTAATGCGAGTAATGAGTTTAATAATACAAAACCAATCCAAAACCAAGGCAACCTCCAAAAGGGAGCTTTTATTTTAAAAGGGTATGAATACATATTTTCCTGCCATATGCCATTCCCATTGCTTGCAGTAAATTCAAAAACATAATCTCCAGGAGGAAGATATGAGTATACTACTGTATCATCATTTGTATCACCAGACCAAAGATCACTATCTCTTAAACCTTTTAGTCTATATTTATACGTTACATTTTCTGGATTAGAAAATGTAATTGCTTCCATATTAAATGTAAGGTAATTACTTGTATAAGGAAGTTCTAGAACATTATTCTTACGATATAAGCTATCGTTTAGTGTTTCAGAGAACACTGACACCTTGTTAAGGTTAATGTTTGGCGCAGTTATGTTGTAGTTGTATTTTTCTTCATCAAATAATAGTAAACCATCTGAAGATGCTGCTACTAATAGTCCATTATCTGTGAATTCTAAATTATGGTTACTATCGCCTTTAAATGAAGCGTTAAAAAAATCTTTATTAAAAAAGTAATTTTTAGAAACCACCGAATCTTTTTGTAATAAATAATTTAAATCAATCTTTTTAAGAAATTTTTGGGTTCCTAACCATAAATAATCCTTATTAACTTTAAGGGTATTCAAATTATCTAATTTTCCAAAACGACTAAGTGGGAAATTAGTAATAGAAATAGAATCATTAGTAAAAGATAAGAATGAAAGTTGTTCTTTATTAAGATCTCCTAAAACTATATTATTCTCTCCATAAGAATCTATTCCAAAAAAATATGAATCTTCAAAATCTTCAATATCAATTTCCTTTAATTGCCCCTTATAAAACTGAAGCAGCGCATTTCTATGCGCAAAAATATAGCGATTTTTTAGCGCTCTTATACCCAAAAAATACTTATTCCTATTGTTATGGTTTATAATCTTAAAATCGTTTTCCTTCAAAAATTCATAATGTTCTCTTCTATAAAAAATTGATTGAATTGAATCGTTATAAAAATGTCTGAAATGCCCATCCTTAATTAAGTTTGGGATATTTTCATTATTTAAGCGGAATATGCTATCAAATGTTGAAAACAACATCTTATCATCAGCTGCTTTTGAAATACCGTAAATTGGTTTATCTACAATAGTATTAACTTTTTCATCCTTTAGAGATATGAGACTTTGGTCGGTCGCAACCATAATTTCATCATCAAATGGCAAAACTCCTATAATTTCATCTGAATTAAATCCGACTTCGGTATTGTATAATTTAAATGAGAAGTCTCTATATTTTATTAAACCATGTCCATCTGTTGCTAACCAAATGTTATCTTCATTATCTTTGATTACTTTATAAATGTAAGGTGTTGGTAACCCATTTTCTTGATTTATAATTTTACAGGATTTATTTAATTTATTATAAATTCCAAATCCATTACCCTCAAAAGCCAATAGCAATTCTTGGTTGTTTAAAGGATATATGCCATAAACTCTATTTTGGTCATAGTTCGTGTTATTAAATTTTTCTTTAATAGTAACTTTATCAGACTCTAAACTGACCATTTCTCCATAAGTCCCAACCCATAATGCATTACCATCTTTTAGTACGGAATAACAAATATTATTTAAGTCGTGCGTATTATTATCAATAAATTCAATTTTAGCAGGGTTTAGTGTAAGTTTTGCTATGCCATAATTAAGCGTAGCTATATAGATTGTATTCTCATCAAACCAAGTGACATTAAAATGTATAATTTTGGTATTGGATTTGTTCTCCACTTCCAATTTAGACAATACACCTTCTTTATAAGTCAGAAACCCATCTTTACTAAACATGTAAATTGTACCATCTTTTGATTCCAGAAATGCAGCGATATCTAGAACTCCATCTGGATGTAAATTGGTTAAATTTGTTATACTATTTTCATGAATAATTGAAGCTCCTTTAGCGCGAGTTCCAATCCAAATCCTACCTTTGGAATCTTCAAAAACAGTATTAATATAATTAGAAGATAAGCCATTATTTACATTGTAGTTATTAAAATCCTTTCCGTTAAAACTAGACAATCCTCCGGGAGTAGCCAACCAAATTCTATTGTCTTTTGCTTGAATAATTTCATTAATAGAATTATGTGCTAAACCATCTTGAGTAGTAAATTGCTTGAAGCTGTATTTCTGCCCAACAGTTAATAAGGGTAAAATAAACAGAAAGAAGAAAACGTATTTTCGCATATAAGAACTAAATTTAATTGTTTATTTCTAATTGCTCAAATACTTCTCAAAAATTAAGGAATATTCAAATACTTATGAGTCTGAAGAGAAACTTTCCATTTCGGATGTTTCATGACATAATCTACAATTTCAGGAATTACCTTTTCGCGTTTACTCCATTCGGGTTGTAAGTACAAAATACAATCTTTATTTACTTTCGCGGCTTGTTCTTCAGCAAATTTAAAATCGCTTTTATTATAAATAATGCATTTTAATTCATGTGCTTTTTGATAAATCTCTTCGGTTGGTAATTTGAGCTTTTTTGGTGACAAACAAATCCAATCCCATTGTCCAGTTAACTTATAAGCACCTGAAGTTTCAATATGTGTTTGAACGCCTTTAGAGTTTAGCTGTTGTGTTAACGGCCCCATATCCCATGTTAACGGTTCGCCACCTGTGACTACTATGGTATCACTATATTTAACGGCATTTTCAACTATCTTTTCAGTTTCAGTAGGTGGATGTAATTCCGCCAACCAGCTTTCTTTAACATCGCACCAATGACAACCCACATCGCACCCACCTATTCTTACAAAATATGCGGCAGTTCCTTTATGATAGCCCTCACCTTGTATGGTGTAAAATTCTTCCATTAAAGGCAATAAAAGTCCTTTATCTATTAGCTCTTGTCTTTCACTTCGTGTCATAGCTTGCAAAGATAGTTATTAAGTTGAAAGCTAATGCTCTGAATTCGTAAGATTTTGTTTAGAATAGTTTCTGTATATAGCCATAAGATTAGTATTTTTATGGAAATTTTTGAAAATGAGTAGACAGGAAGAATTCTTTAAACATATTACGGAAGGGAATACCAACAAAGGTGAATATATAACTTTAGGCTCTGCTATGTTAGATGGGACAACCGTTAAGAATGCCTTTGTGAATGTTCCACTAAAAACCATGAATAGACATGGTTTAATTGCTGGAGCGACAGGTACAGGAAAAACAAAAACTCTCCAAGTTTTAGCAGAAAACCTTTCAGAAAAAGGCGTACCTGTTTTATTGATGGATATAAAAGGGGACTTAAGTGGATTGGCGCAACCAAGTCCAGGACATCCAAAAATCGATGAACGTCATGAAGCCATCGGGCTTCCCTTTAATCCTAAAGCTTTTCCGGTTGAAATTTTAACACTTTCAGAACAAAATGGAGTTAGACTACGCGCAACAATTAGCGAATTTGGGCCAGTTTTAATCTCTCGAATTTTAGATGTTACTGAAACTCAAGCTGGAATAATATCGGTAATTTTCAAATATTGTGACGATCATAAACTGCCTCTACTCGACTTAAAGGATTTCAAAAAAATATTACAATATGCCACAGGCGAAGGCAAAGAAGAGTTCCAAGAAGCTTATGGTAGGATTTCAACAGCATCAACTGGTGCTATTTTGCGTAAAATAATCGAAATTGAACAACAAGGTGGTGAACTATTCTTTGGGGAAAAATCCTTTGAAGTAGATGATCTTTTACGAATAGATAAAGATGGTCGTGGCTACATAAACATCATTAGATTAACAGATATTCAAGATAAGCCAAAACTGTTCTCAACCTTTATGTTGAGCCTATTGGCTGAAATATATTCTACATTTCCTGAACAAGGCGATTCGGGAAGACCTGAACTCATTATGTTTATTGATGAAGCACATTTAATATTTAACGAAGCCTCAAAAGCATTGTTAAATCAAATTGAAAGCATCGTTAAACTCATCCGTAGTAAAGGTGTTGGGTTGTATTTTGTTACTCAAAACCCAACGGATGTTCCTGAAGCGGTTTTAAGTCAATTGGGATTAAAAGTTCAACATGCGTTACGCGCTTTTACGGCTAAAGATAGAAAAGCTATAAAACTAACTGCGCAAAATTATCCTGACACAGAATATTATGATACGGCTGACGTTTTAACCTCATTGGGAACTGGTGAAGCATTGGTTTCTGCATTAAATGAAAAAGGGAGACCGACACCATTGGCAGCAACTATGATGCGCGCACCCATGAGTCGTATGGACATTTTAACGGATACAGAATTGAGAAATCTATTATCTGATTCTGATTTAGTGAAAAAATATAATGAAGAAATTGACCGAGAAAGTGCTTATGAAATGCTTAACAAAAAAATAGAACAAGCCGAAGCTGAAGAAGCTAAAGAAAAAGCAAGAAAGGAAAAAGAAGCACTTAAAAAAGCTGAATCCAAAAGAAAAACTGGAAGCACCAGAAAAAGTACACGCATGAACCCAATTGTTAAAGTATTGACAAGCGCTACTTTTATTAGAAGTGTTTTTGGTATACTTACAAAAGTCATGAAATAATAAAATCTAAATTTAAACTGAAATAACAAGCATGAATAAAATTTTAATACCTCTTATATTAACCCTATTAGTATTTGTTGGATGCAGTAAACAAGAAGATCCATTTTTAATAAGTAAAAAAAGCATTGGTCTTCTTAATGATTCAACTCAAGTAAAAGATCTAAAAACTATTTACAAAAATGATTCATTGGGTTTTGTAAAGAACAACAATCAGTTTATTGATGATGGTCGAGACATTGAAGTATTTGATACTTCAGGGAAACCATTGTTAGTATTAACACCTAGTAAAGCTTCTGACTCAACTGCAACAATAGCAACTATTAAAATTATAGATTCACGTTATAAAACAGCAAAAGGCTTATCAACGAATAGCACATTTGGAGTTATAAAAAACAACTATAAAATATCAAGTATTCAAAACACCTTTAAAAATGTGGTTGTTTTTGTTAATGAAATAGACGCCTTTTTTACAATTGATAAAAAAGAATTACCAGCCGAATTACAATTCAATTTAAACGCTGAAATTGAAGCCATTCAAATTCCAGAGAAAGCAAAGATTAAATATTTTATGATTGGATGGTAAAACGAGACCTTAAAAGACCTTAATGAAATCATCAATAGTTTCTAAATTACTCACTTTTGTTGCCAAGAAAAAGCTTGAAGCGCAAAATGCTTCAAAAGATATTTCTAATAAGCAACTTGTTCCGCTAATAAGAAGTTTACAGGTAGAATTAAGCCATGCTGTCAAGGAATCTATATTTATTATCATTGGCGTGTTTTCAGCCGGATTTGGTTTAAAAGGATTTCTTTTACCCAATCGTTTTATTGATGGCGGTGCCACCGGAATTAGCTTACTGCTTGAAATAGTCACGGAAATTCCATTAAGTTATTTTCTTATTCTAGTAAATATCCCTTTCATCATTTTGGGTGCCAAAATGTTCAATGTAAAATTCGCCATTAAAAGCATTGTAGCCATTATGCTTTTAGCGTTTGTAGTACACTATATTGATTACCCAACCATAACAGATGACAAGTTGCTTATTGCCGTATTTGGTGGATTCTTTCTTGGACTAGGTATTGGTATGGCCATGAGAGGAGGCAGCGTAATTGATGGCACAGAAGTTTTGGCTATTTTTTTAAGTAGAAAACTTTCATTAACCATTGGAGATGTTTTGCTTTTAATTAATCTAATTATTTTTTCATTTGGAATTTACGTACTATCCATAGAAACTGGACTTTACGCCATGCTAACCTATTTAGCAGCTGCCAGAACAGTGGACTTTGTTGTTGATGGTGTAGAAGAATATGTTGGCGTAACTATAATTTCTGCTCATCATGAAGACATAAAAATCATGCTAATTGATAAATTAAGACGTGCGTGCACAATATATGAAGGAAAAGGTGGTTATGGAAAAAATGGCGTTAGCACCAAACGAGATATTATTTATACCGTTACCACGCGTTTAGAGTTAGCAAAATTAGAAACTGAAATAGATAAAATTGATAAAGAAGCCTTTATTATAAAAGGGTTAGTAAAAGACATTAAAGGCGGTATGATAAAAAAACGCCCTCTTAAGTAATATGAAAAAATATAGCGTACAAACATCTCCTTTTATTGTTCCAACTACAGATGGAAAAATTATAAAAGAACATTTTGGCTTGGCGAGCACTAGTAATTCAGATATTAGCATTGCACATATGATTGCGCCTCCTGGTTGGAGCGAACCATATCAAACACCAGAATTTGATGAATTTACATTTATTATAAAAGGGAAAAAGCAGTTTATTATTGAAGGCGAAACTATCGTTTTAGAAGCTGGTCAATCCATAAAAATCACTAAAAACACAAGAGTTCAATACTCCAACCCTTTTACTGAACCTTGTGAATATTTAGCCATCTGTAAACCCGCATTTTCTATAGATTTAGTAAATAGAGAACCATCGTGATTGTCATTCAAAAATTAATAGGCTTGTTTATTAACATCGTTAGTTTATTCTCCAAAAAATTAGGAGCAAGATTGGCTTTATTTTTATTTACGAGACCTTTAAAAGGCCGAATAAATGAAGAACAATCTGATTTTTTAGGAACCTCATTTAGGGAGGAACTTTTGGTGAATGGTACACCCGTGATGACCTATCGTTGGTTGGGAAAAGGCAAAACCATACTGTTAGCTCATGGTTGGGAAAGTAATTCGGCTAGATGGCAATATTTGATTGAGCCATTAAAAAAACTTAACTATAATATTATCGCTCTTGATGCTCCAGCGCATGGGAGATCAGGAAGTAGTCGCTTTAATGCTTTGCTTTATGCTGAATTCATACAAGGTGTTGCAAAAAAATTTAAACCGGACATCATTATTGGACATTCTGTTGGAGGCATGGCTTCAGCTTTTTCACAAAGCAATCCTGAAAATTCTAATTTAAAAAAACTTATTTTAATTGGTTCTCCATCAGAATTTACAGATGTATTAAAACGCTATTTTAAAATGATGGGCTACAGCAAGCGCACAAAAAATGCCATAATTGCATTAATAAAAAAAAGGTTTAATGTTGAAACCATTTCTTTTTCAACTGCCAAACAATTAGAATTGCTAAATCTAGAAGGATTAATTATTCATGACGAAAAAGATGATGTCATCCCATATCATGATGCCATCCTTATCAACAAAAGCCTTAAAAACAGTAAACTTATTACAACCTCTGGATTAGGTCATTCTATGAATGACGAAAGCATTTCAAACCACATCTATGAGTTTTTGGAAAACTAATATGCTATCTTTGCTACATGGATAAAGATTTAACCAGACTCAACAAATATTTAAGTGAAGCTGGCTATTGCTCTCGTCGTGCAGCGGACAAACTTATAGATGCAGGTCGCGTTACAATTAATGGTGAAGTGCCAGAAATGGGGACCAAAGTAAGTCCTGATGATGTGGTATGCGTAGATGGCAAAGAAGTGAAGAACAACAAAAATAAATTTGTATATCTAGCTTTCAATAAACCTATTGGCATTGTTTGCACTACAGACACACGCGTTGAAAAAGATAATATCATAGATTTTATAAATTATCCGAAACGTATTTTTCCCATTGGTCGATTAGATAAACCCAGTGAAGGCTTGATTTTTTTAACCGATGACGGTGATATAGTCAACAAGATTTTACGTGCCAGTAATAATCATGAAAAAGAATACATTGTAACTGTTGACAAGCCTATTTCTCAAACTTTTATAGAACGTATGGCAAATGGCGTTCCTATCATTGATACCGTTACCAAAAAATGCTATGTTGAAAAGTTAGATTCACACACATTTAAAATTATTCTCACACAAGGTTTAAACAGACAAATTAGACGTATGTGTGAATATTTAAACTATGAAGTGCAAACACTAAAACGTGTACGCATCATGAATATTTTACTGGATGTTCCTGTTGGAAAATATAGAGAATTTACAGATAGTGAATTAAAAGAACTTAATACATTATTGGAAGAATCTACTAAAACATTTGTTCCAAAATCTCATTCAAGACGCTCAAAATAAGACTACTTAAGATGTTAATTTATTATTAATTAACAGCAGCTTTATCATTCTGATTGGTAACTTTAAGAAAACTAACAACCATGAAAGCACTATTAATTGTTTTTTTTCTGTCATCTTTCTGCTCATTTTCTCAATATGAATTCACAAGTAGTAAAGATTTTCCATTTGGACAGCCGAACCCTGAAGCTCCCAATCAAATAACAGATTATGCGCCAATGATTGGAAGCTGCAACTGCACCTCTACAAAACGTAATCAAGATGGCTCTTGGACTGATCCCGAAGCCATGACTTGGACATGGAAATATATTATGAATGGCATGGCCGTTCAAGATGAAACACTTAAATCAGATGGCTCACATTCTGGAAGTATACGGCAATATATTGCTGACAGCAGCAGATGGTATGTACACTGGTACAGTTCCAAGACTCCTTCAACAAAATTCCCAACATGGGAAGGCAATAAACAAGAAAATGGTAATATCGTTTTATACAGAGAACAGCTAGCGCCAAATGGCACTGAAGGCTTTTTTAGATTAACTTTTTACGATATTAGTAAAACGGGTTATAAATGGGTTGGTGAATGGGTTGACAAATCAGAATCCGTAGTTTTTCCAACTTGGAAGATAGATTGCGTTCGAGACGAGAATTAGTCTATATTTGAATATGTCAAAGCTCTCACCATTTCACATCGCTATTCCTGTTCATAATTTAAATGAGTCTAGAATTTTTTATCGCGATATATTAAACTGCGAAGAAGGCAGAAGTAGTGACCATTGGGTTGATTTCAATTTATTTGGTCATCAATTGGTAATTCATTACAAACCAAAATCAAAAGAAGAACTTCACACCAATGCTGTTGATGGTAAAAATGTACCTATCCCTCATTACGGTGTTGTATTACCTTGGGATACGTTTCGTGAATTTGCTGAAGATTTAAAAAATAAAGGCATCCAATTCATCATTGAGCCTTATGTTCGTTTTGAAGGTCAAGTTGGCGAACAGGCTACGATGTTTTTCCTAGATCCAGCAGGAAATGCTTTAGAGTTTAAAGCCTTTAAGGACATAGATCAGTTATTTGCTAAATAATCTTATTTATTATTGTGAATTTCCCTAGCCAACAACGTGTTTTTTAACAACATAGCAATTGTCATTGGTCCTACACCGCCAGGAACTGGCGTAATAAAACTAGCTTTTTTGCTAACATTTTCAAAGTCCACATCTCCTGTAATAACATAACCTTTTGGTGAAGTTTCATCTTGAACTCTTGTAATTCCAACATCAATAATTACAGCATCATCTTTTACCATTTCAGCCTTTAAGAAATTAGGGACTCCAAGTGCCGATATAATAATGTCAGCTTGAGAAGTAATTTGAGTTATATTCTTTGTGTGACTATGTGTAAGTGTTACAGTTGAATTTCCGGGAAACCCTTTTCTACCCATTAAAATACTCATTGGTCTTCCTACAATATGACTTCTCCCTATTACAACTGTATGCTTTCCCTTTGTATCTACATTGTATCTATCTAACAACTCCAAAATACCAAATGGTGTTGCTGGAATAAACGTGGACATGTCTAGTGCCATTTTACCGAAATTCATAGGATGAAAACCATCCACATCCTTATCTGGATGAACAGCCATTAAAACTTTTTGAGTATTAATCTGACGTGGCAAAGGCAATTGAATAATAAATCCATCAATATCTGGGTTTTCATTTAATTCTTCAATTTTATCTAATAATTCAATTTCACTAGTTGTATTTGACATACGAACCATGGTCGACTCAAAACCAACGCGCTCACAAGCCCTGACCTTACTGCCTACATACGTCAAACTAGCGCCATCATTACCGACAATAACTGCTGCCAAATGCGGAACTTTCTCTCCTTTGGCTTTCATTTTTTTAACCTCTTCGGCTATTTCGTTTTTGATGTCGTTACTTACTTTTTTTCCGTCTAAAATGGTCATCTTTTATAATAAGTTTTCAGTCCCAGTTTCCAGTTTGATGTATTATCAAATATTTTCTACACCAAATTTACTAGGATTATTAATCATGAAATTAATTAGTTTACCAACTTGTCTATTTTGTTCAATATAATTGGAATATTCTTTTTTAGAAATATAATTACATTTCAAAGCAAAATCTAACCAAGTACTCGTTTCAGAGTTCTCTCCATCAGCATCTGTCAACTTACTTATAAAGTGTTTGACATATCTTCTTTTTCTATACGCTTCTGATATATTTGCACATACTGAACGTGAGCTTCTTCTTATTTGGTCAGTTAAAGAATAAGTTTCTTCCTTTGGAAATGATTTCGAAATCTCAAATATACCCATAGATAAATCGAATGCTTTTTTATAGGCTAATAATTCTTTAAAGTCCATATTATTACTGAAAACTGTGACTGCTTACTCAAAAACTACCTCATGTTTTTCATAGCTTGCATCATACGTTTACCGCCACCACCTTGCATCATTTTCATCATCTTGCTCATTTGATCAAATTGTTTTAGTAATTGATTCACTTCTTGAACCGAAGTTCCCGAACCTTTACCTATTCGTTTTTTTCTACTTGAATTTATAATAGCAGGATTAGCGCGTTCTTTTGGCGTCATAGAATGAATAATAGCCTCAATACCTTTAAAAGCGTCATCATCTATATCAATGTTTTTCATCATTTTTCCAGCTCCAGGTATCATGCCTATTAAATCTTTCATGTTACCCATTTTCTTAATCTGTTGGATCTGCTTTAAGAAGTCATCAAATCCGAACTGATTTTTAGCTATTTTCTTTTGAAGTTTCCTAGCCTCTTCTTCATCATATTGCTCTTGAGCTCTTTCTACTAGCGAAACCACATCACCCATTCCTAAAATACGGTCTGCCATACGTGACGGATAGAACACATCAATAGCTTCCATTTTTTCTCCAGTACCAATAAACTTAATAGGTTTATTGACAACCGATTTAATAGAAATGGCAGCACCACCTCGCGTATCACCATCTAACTTGGTAAGGATAACACCATCAAAGTTCAGTACATCATTAAAGGCTTTAGCTGTGTTAACAGCATCTTGACCAGTCATGGAATCAACCACAAACAAGGTTTCCTGTGGCTGAATAGCCTTGTGAATATTGGATATCTCAGTCATCATGGCTTCATCTACAGCTAGACGACCAGCAGTATCTATAATTACCACATTGTGACCATTGGCTTTAGCATGAGCAATACCAGCTTGCGCAATGGCAACAGGATCTTGATTGCCTTTATCACTAAAAACCTCAACATTTATCTGTTCACCAACAACATGCAACTGGTCAATAGCAGCAGGACGATACACATCACATGCAACTAATAATGGTTTTTTTGTTTTCTTATTTTTTAAGTAATTGGCCAGTTTACCAGAGAAAGTTGTTTTACCAGAACCCTGCAAACCAGACATTAATATAATACTTGGTGTTCCTGATAGGTTGATTCCTTCGGCATCACCACCCATAAGTTCGGTTAACTCGTCTTTTACGATTTTAACCATTAACTGACCAGGCTGTAACGTTGTCAATACGTTTTGACCAAGTGCTTTTTCCTTTACACGATTTGTAAATTCCTTGGCAATTTTAAAATTAACATCGGCATCTAAAAGCGCTCTACGAACTTCCTTTAAAGTTTCAGCAACATTAACTTCAGTAATACTACCATGACCTTTTAAGACATGTAACGCTTTATCTAACTTTTCACTTAAATTATTAAACATAGGATTCTTGTAATTTTAAGAATTGCAAATTTAAGTATTTGTAGTGTATTTATAAAGTTTAATCAAACAAAAAAAGCTACTGTTTCCAGTAGCCTTTCACTTAAACTAATTAACCAAAAATTAGCATTACAAGCAAGTATAACAATCTGCTTCTAAATTGTATAAATCGCCTACTTCATTATCGCTCAATGTACGTTTGTAAACGCGTAAATCATCTAAATGGCCCTGAAAACCCTCTCCTAAAAGATAATGAGATGTTGGATCTGCACCTATACTCAAATCGGAACTCTCATTAATATTTCTCAAGACACCGTCTCTATATAATCTCACAGTGTTATTAGAATCTACTGTAACAACCAAATGATGCCAGTCTGTATTATCCCAAATAACATCTACCTCTTGATTCCAATCATTGTCCCAAAGTGACGTGTTTAAATTATCAAAAAATAAGGGTGTATTTAAATCATAGACACCTAAATTAAAACCTACTGTAGCATTACCAGGCTTTCTAAAAAACACCTCTAAATTTCCTGCGTTAGTGTTTTGCATTTTAAACCAAACACTTATTGTAAAACTGTCCCCTTGAACAATTTGATTAAAAGCAGAAACTGGAACCTCAACACTTTGAGTTCCATCAAAAGCGGTGGCACAGGAAACATTTCCAGCACGATCTTCAACATAGGATCCAGTTCCTATAATGACTTCAGCAGAATCATTCATTAAATCGTTTGTTTCATTGGAAAACGGTATATAAATTACTAAATCATCAGTCAATATACCCGGATTATCACAATTGGCACAATCCTGCTCCATAACCATTTCAGATATACTATTAATTGATTCCATTACCAATCTATCCTCATTACACTCAACTATCAACCAGCTTCCAGATATAGCTTGTATATCTGGCCCGGCCACATTACTAAATTCAACTATAGTTCCGGAACCCGATTGTGATGTTGACCACATTGAAACAATTGTTAAGCCATTTCCAGTGATAACAACAGTACCATCAGAATTAAAGTCTAAATCATAAACTGCTAAATCATTGCTGTTATCAAAATCAACAACATTCCATATACATTCTACTAAATAAGCATCTAGTTCTTCCTCTGAACATAAATCACCGCAATCTCGGACAATTAGGTCAATCGGAAACGCATAATAACTTTCTTCATAAAACGCTTTTATCAAAATAAACACCATACCCGAAGCTGATTCATAAGATTCAGGGTTTGGAATCTGATTTACTTGGTTATAAGCATCGTTTGAACTCGTATAATAAGAAAAAGAGATTGGAATAGAACAAGAAATCGAATCACCTATTTCGGTTAGATTAAAAACTTCTAACCCATCATTATTTTCATCACAACTCATAAGCTGAAAATTTGACGAATCAATTAAATTCATATAGCAGTCACTAAACAAATCATATAACTCACAATCTTGCTCTAAAACCATCGTGTTTTCATTTCCTGTAATAGTGTCTGTTTGGGTAAATTGAAAGACTTCTTCATCGCAACTATCAATTAACCAAGAACCATTTACATCATCAATAAAATTAGAAATAACCAATTCTGGGGAACCTGTATTACTACTTGACATTACCCAATTGGCTTCAATAGTTGAAAAATTCGAAGTCGTAACTTGTAGCGAATCATGTCCTTTAAAATTTAAATAGTATTCTGACAGATCACCTGTATTATTGTAACTAGTTATATTCCACAAACATTCCTGTAAGTTTGTCACAACAAACTCTTCGGTGCAATCAGTGTCACAATTCTCATTGGCGGCACTGATAGCCTCTTCCAATTCTTGATTATTAGTAACTTCAACCGTATTACCATTTACATAAACAAGAGAGACTGGAAAATTTAAACTAGCCAATACAGCTCCTTGATTATCTGTTTCCAATCCTTCTAAAAAGATATACAGTTCATAGTCATTATTGACCTCAACCGTATCGATTACTTGAAAATTGGTATTATAAATTGAAAACACCAAAGGATAAACAAAATCTACACATTCTATAACGTCTTCATTAGTCACGCAACTCTCAATAAAAGTATCCAGTTCTTCAACAGATTCTATATTAATTTCTGTATAATCATTTAAAATAATGGTGACAGGAAACAAAAATTCTATAGAATCCTCATCATTCATATTCTCATTGAAAATAGCTTCAATCAAACTAAAATCATCTATCGACTCAATAGTCAGCGTAATACCATTAGCAACAATGGTTACTGGTAAATTCACCGAAAAACAATCGCTACCATCCATAATATTATCAATCGTTCCGTCATTGGATGATGTGTGTCGCATTAAATTGGCCAAAGTCGAATTTGGCGCAATAGTCTCTTCCTGATTTGGAGGGGTTTCTTCATTAGCTTCTTCTTGACAGGATACGCCAACAAATAACATCATAAGTAGTAACAAAAGTGATAATCTAAATTTCATAACATGAATTTTATTGGTTATTTACAATATAACAGTTGTATTTAAAAATGTCCTACCTCTGTATTTCTTTTTTTATACATTTACGAACATAAAACCTAAAAATGCCCAAAGATTTAAACAACCACATATGCGATGAAGCTTTATTTTCAAAGGCATTTAAGGACTATGCAACAGATTTACACGATTTTCTGTATTACAAATTTGGCAGTCATATAAATCCGCAGGACAAAGTCCAAGAAGCTTTTGTAAAGCTTTGGCAAAAGTGCAAAGATGTCAAACCTTCAAAGGCTAAATCATTTTTGTTTACGGTTGCCAACAATTTAACCTTGAATGATATTGCCCATCAAAAAGTCGTGTTAAAATTTCAGGAAACCAAGCCCAAATCGTCAACCCATGAAGATCCGGAATTCCTAATGCAGGAACAAGAATATAAACTAAAATTACAAAAGGCTATTTCTAACTTAACCAAAGCACAACGTGTGGCATTCTTAATGAACCGTATTGAAGGCAAGAAGCATAGAGAAATCGCTGAAATTTTGAATATTTCACAAAAAGCTGTTGAGAAACGTATTTATGGTGCATTAAAACAATTACGAAAAGAAATTGAGGAAATTTAATACTTTAGGTAGGAGAAAAAGAGTCAAGTCTGTTATATATATGAAATACTGATTATGGATAGAGAATATTTAATAAAAAAATGGTTAGATCACGACTTGAATGCGGAAGAAGAAAGCGCTTTCAAAGCATTGGATGACTATCCTGATTTGAAAAAATTATCACATGCTCTAAAGGACTTCTCAGCTCCCGAATTTGATAATGAATCAGTATATTCTAAAATTCAAGAGAAAATTTCAACAAGTAACAATACAAAAAACAATACGGCTTGGTTTAAACCATTTTTAAGAATTGCCGCTGTTATCGCAGTCATTTTCAGCATGTATTATTATACAACAACACTTGATACCACAGCGGAAACCCTTTTAGCAGAAAAGACTGAAATCACCTTACCAGATCAAACATTAGTAACACTGAATGCTAAATCATCACTTACTTTCAATAAAAAGAATTGGAATTCAAAAAGAGATGTACATTTGGATGGCGAAGCCTTTTTTGATGTTGAAAAAGGATCAGAATTCACCGTTTTAACAAGTTCAGGAAACATAACTGTTCTTGGTACTGAATTCAATGTAAAAAACAGACATGACTATTTTGAAGTAACTTGCTATGAAGGTTCTGTAAAAGTCATTGCTAATACAAAAACCAAAGTGTTAAAACCTGGGGACCAGTTTTTAATTATTGATGGGAAATATATTGCTCAAGAAAAAGAAAAAAAGAAAAAACCAAGTTGGCTGGGTAACGAAAGTTATTTTAAGAGTATTCCTTACAAGTATGTGTTACGTGAATTTGAACGGCAATACAAAGTTTCATTTAATTCTGATGCCATTGATACTGAACGATTATACACAGGAAGTTTTGTTCACGACAATCAGGAATTAGCTCTAAAGACTATTACGCTACCTTTAAACCTTAACTTTAACATTAAAAACAGTGTGATTGTACTAAACCGTGAGTAGTATTAAAACAATAATTATTACCTGTTTATTTTTATGTAATTTTCTTTTAGTTCGTGCTCAAAATCAAACTAATAAGGAGCCGCTTTCTGATGTTCTAGAAATGTTATCAGAACAATATCAAGTTCGTTTTTCCTATGCCGATGAGCATGTGATTGGTAAAACTGTTAGGCTTCCTGATGAAGACCTATCTCTTGAAACCCTCATCACATTCTTACAAAAAGAAACCCTTTTGGTATTTCAGCAAATAGGTACTAATAACTATGTTATAAGAAATTCTATTACTGACACTCAATTTTTAGACGAAGTGCTTATCACCAAATTCTTAACTGAAGGAATTTCCATAAAAACTGATGGCACCTCTGAAATTAATCTTGATGAATTTGGCATATTACCTGGCTTGATTGAACCTGATGTTTTACAAACTATTCAAGCACTTCCGGGAATAACTAGTGTTGATGAGCGTGTATCTAACCTTAATATTCGAGGTGGAACAAATGATCAAAATCTTATTATGTGGGATGGCATAAAAATGTATCAATCAGGTCATTTTTTTGGTTTGATTTCTGCATTCAATCCCTCATTAATCAATGCTGTATCAATTTCTAAAAATGGTACAAGCGCCCAATTTGGCGACGGTGTTTCAGGAATAATTAATATGCATAGTTCTGATAGTATTCATGATAAAGTTCAAGGTGGATTTGGTAGTAATCTAATTGCCGCAGATGGTTATATTAAAGTACCTATTACTAAAAAAATTGGTGTTCAAGTTTCAGCAAGACGGTCGCTTACCGATGTTTTTAATACACCTACTTACAACCAGTATTTTGATAGGATTTTTCAAGATTCAGATTTAACTCAACAAAACAGTAATCGTATTACCCAAGACGAACGCTTTTATTTTTATGATGTTTCATCTAAAGTGATATTAAAACCCACCACAAAAGATCAAATAACTATAAGTGGTCTGAAAATATTTAATTCCTTGGATTATCACGAAACTTCAATTGCTAACAGCTTCAGTCAATCTTCAACCAGTAAACTGATACAAGAAAGTATGGCTTTGGGATTTGAATATAAACGAAATTGGCAATCCAAATTACAAACCACAATTACCGCCTCATTATCTAATTATGATTTAAACTCAAAAAACAACGATGTAAGTAATAATCAACGGCTCATCCAAGAAAATGATGTCAGAGACAATAGGTTTGAATTTCAAGCCAATTATCAAATAAATGGTAATTTAAATTATTTAGGAGGCTATCAATATGCAGAAATTGGCATGAGCAACCTAGAAGACGTTTCTAATCCTGAATATAGGCGTTACGTGAAAGAAGTGCTTCGGGCACACGGTCTATTTAACGAAGTTAGTTTTAAGTCTAATTCAGGAAAAACCTATGCCAGATTAGGGCTTCGCGCTAATTATATTGAACAGTTTTCTGACTTTTTTATGGAGCCTAGATTGGCAATCAATCAAAAGATTTCAAAAAACTTTAGGTTAGAACTATTAGCCGAACTGAAAAGTCAGACGGCTTCTCAAATAATTGATTTACAAGATGATTTTCTAGGTGTTGAAAAAAGGCGCTGGATACTTTCTAATAATGACGATATACCAATTATTCAAAGTCAGCAATTATCATTGGGAACACATTATAAAAAGAAATCACTGCTAGTTAGTTTGGAAGGATATATCAAACAGGTTGAAGGTATTACCTCTAGAAGTCAAGGGTTTCAAAACCAATATCAATATACCAACACCAGCGGCACCTATATAATATCAGGTTTAGATTTTTTAATTAACCAGCAATTTGATAACTGGAGTACTTGGTTAAGCTATTCGTTAAGTAAAAATGATTACACTTTTAATGATCTTAATAATGGCATTGACTTTCCCAATAACATTGACATAAGACACCAAATTACTTTTGCCGGAACCTATAGTATAAATAATTTAAAATTGGCTTTAGGCATGAATTGGCATTCCGGAAGACCTACAACAGGTTACAATACTGAAAACCCTATAGCCATTGGAAATATAAACTATAATGAACCAAACAGCAGTAATCTTTCAAGTTATTTTAGAACCGATTGTTCAGCGACATACAAATTTAAGCTTACCAAAAAATGGCAGGCACATTTAGGTGCTTCAATATGGAATCTATTTAATAGCAAAAATACCATTAACAACTATTATCAGCTAAACAACCAAAACACGGTTACCGAAATCAATACGCAATCTTTGGGTATAACACCAAATCTAACTTTTAAAATTAGTTTCTAAAAGTTATATCCAATTTCCTAGAAGACAGTAATTACGGTATTTATATTTTTCTAAAAGTCACCTTATCTGGATTACCACCACTGTTAGAATTCTCAACCAATTCAACAAAACTCTCATCAAAATTAATAATTTTCCAAGTTTTTGTTAGTTGAGAAAAAACTTCAGGTGAAGCAAAAGATAGATTAACTAAAATATCATCATTTGATCCATCAGTCACTGACCACGTCCCAATATAAGTTTCGAAACCATCAGAAGATTCAACTCTATTAGATTGAAAAAAATCAAAACCATAAAAGTTAAAGCTATCTGTTTCCTCTTGGTCATTGTGGTAATAATAACTTACCGTCCATGATTCATTTATTAACAATGTTTCTAAAACTTGATGTTGAGGAGTCCCTATTGGGCCTCCTCCACCATTACCTGCATCATCATCACTAGATGATGAGCATGACGGGAGCACAAATAACATTGAAAGAATTAAAATTTTCGTGGATAAAACTATTTTTTTCATAACTTAATTTTCAGTAAAATTATTAAAAAGAAATTTATTGCTTTCAATTTTAAACTATAAATTTTATAATAGTGATTAAATAAAGTATTATTTATGTTAAATAGACTCTACATTCTATCAGGCACCTGAATTCCTAATAGCGCGAATGCTTGTTTGATTGTTCTGCCAACTACATGTGATAATTGTACTCTAAATACTTTTTCTGCTTGGTCATCAGCCCCTAAGATAGAGACGTTTTGGTAAAATGAATTAAACTCCTTTACTAAATCATACGTATAATTAGCAATCAAAGCCGGACTGAAATTACTAGCTGCCAGTTGTACCATTTCTGGGAATAATTGAACTTGCTTAATCAGCTCACGTTCTTTATCATGTAAGTTTACAGGTGCTACGTGATTGCTGTAATCAAAATCTGCTTTACGTAAAATTGCCTGTATTCTGGCATAGGTATATTGAATAAAAGGCCCTGTGTTTCCTTGAAAATCTACAGATTCCTTGGGATCAAACAAAATACGTTTTCTAGGGTCAACTTTTAGAATATAATATTTTAAGGCTCCCAATCCAATAATATGGTAAAGTGCTTGCTTATCAGCTTCAGAATAACCATCTAATTTGCCTAACTCTTTTGAGATGTCTTCGGCAGTTTGCGCCATTTCATCCATCAAATCATCAGCATCAACTACAGTGCCTTCACGACTTTTCATTTTACCACTAGGCAAATCGACCATACCATAACTTAAATGGTATAAATTTTCTGCCCATTCAAAACCTAGTTTTTTAATGATTAGGAACAAAACCTTAAAATGGTATTCCTGTTCATTCCCAACCGTATAGACCATTCCTCCTACGTCAGGATAGTCTTTTACACGTTGAATGGCGGTTCCAATATCTTGGGTCATATAAACAGCAGTTCCGTCAGCACGTAGTACAATTTTTTCGTCCAAGCCATCATCGGTCAAATCACACCAGACTGAACCATCATCTTTTTTATAAAAAACACCCGTTTTTAGACCTTCTTCAACAAACTCTTTACCTAATAAATAGGTTTCACTTTCGTAATATAGTTTATCAAAGTCAACGCCCAGATTTTTATACGTGATATCGAACCCATCATACACCCAACCATTCATGGTTTCCCAAAGCTTTACAACTTCTTCATCACCTGCTTCCCATTTACGGAGCATATCTTGAGCTTCAACTAAAATCGGCGCTTTCTTTTTAGCTTCTTCTTCAGTTTGACCTTCAGAAATCAAATGGGTTATTTCTTTTTTGTACTCTTGGTCAAATTTTACATAGTAATTCCCAACCAACTTATCGCCTTTTACACCAGTGCTTTCAGGAGTTTCGCCATTACCAAAACGTTGCCATGCCAACATACTCTTACAAATATGAATGCCACGATCGTTGATAATTTGAGTTTTATAAACCTTTTTGCCAGAGGCTTTTAAAATTTCAGAAACACTATAACCCAGCAAGTTATTACGTATATGACCTAAATGCAACGGCTTGTTTGTATTTGGCGAAGAATATTCAACCATAACCGCTTTATCATTCGGTTTTGGCTTGATGGTACCAAATGCTTCATCATTAAAAATGTCATTAAAACTCTGAAGAAAATGACTATCCTGAATCTCAACATTCAAAAATCCTTTAACCACATTAAATCCCTTGACCTCATCAACATGTTCCATTAAATACTGACCAATGTTCTCTCCTATTTGAACAGGATTGCCTTTTACCACGCGTAACATAGAAAAAATAACAACCGTAATATCACCTGGAAACTCCTTACGCGTGGCTTGGAATTCAACAGTTGATAAATCACTATTATAAATTTGCTTTACAGCTTGCTTTACTGATTTTAAAAGCGTTTCCTGAAGATTCATGTCTGATTTTTTAAGACTGCAAAGATAAAACTTTTATTAAAGTGACACTTGTAAATATGTGATAATAAAAAAGCCTGTTTGTAGTTGTAAACAGGCTTTTTTTACACTAAAATTTAATGTTTATGATTTTTTACCACCCAAAAAACTTAATGCTACAGATGCGATTCCTAAAGCAATAGTGATATATGAATTATCATTATCTTGAGCTTCAATACTTAAATCACCTATTCCTACTGAAGCTTCTGGTGCAATAAGGGTATAAATACCGTAAATAACCAATATAATTCCAACTACTAGTAAGATCATTTTAACTGTTTTATTCATATGTTTTTGGTTTAAATTCTAATGAATATACTGAAAAAAAACAATATTCAAATTCGCGCTGTTTTATGACAAATCAGGATATCTAATTTAGACATTAGAGCCATTGTGCATTTCATCGATAAAAGTGTCGTTTTTCCAAGATTTATGCCGTTAATCGAGTAGTACTTTTTTTACAAAAAAACAGGCATCCATTTCAACTAATTTTTTGGCATTAAAACCTAAAAATTAGCTTTTTGCAAGGGTTTTGTTAATTTTTGTTTAGTAATGCTATTAATCCCCAAATTAATGAGCTTTCTTAAACTAACTAACATATCACAAGCTTCAATGATATCCTTGTTTTCTGTTTCAGAAAAAAGATATACCAATTGTTGTTGTGTATTTACTGTATGAAGAAATTAATTACTTTAATTATTTTCCTTTCTGTTTTTACTGGTTTTTCACAAACCATGGAACAGGACAGTCTTACCATACAGCTTGCTTTCCAAAAGGCTGACACCTCCAAAGTAAAAACCTCATTACGTCTTGTTAAAGTGCTTTATAATCAAGGGGATTACAATAAAGCATTGCAATACATTGCGCAAAGCGAAAAGCTTTCCAATGATTTGAATTATGAAAAAGGCATAGCCGAAATAACATACTACAAAGCAAAAATCTACGCCAAAAAGAATGATTATATCAATGCCATTGCCAATTATTCTAAATCTAAAGAATTGTTTTTAGCACAACAAGATACTTTAAGTGTTGCCAAGGTAAATAATAGCATTGGACTCATTGAAATTGAGCGTGGAAATTATAAAAAAGGACTTCAGCATGCGCTATCAGCTATTGAGGAATTGGAAAAACGTAATTTAAAGCGTGAATTGAGTTCCGCTTATAAAAGCCTGGCTACAGCTTATGAAAAAACCAATGATAGATTAAAATCAATTGAGTTTAACCTGAAGCGTCTTGAAATAGAGGAAGAATTACAAAACCAAGCAGGAATTATAAGTACCTACAAAACGCTAGCAGAACTATATTCTGAAGAAAAAGAAAATAGAAAAGCTATTGATTTTTACGAAAAAGTACTAAACCTAATTGGCACTGATAATGACTCCTTAAGAGGCGAAATTTTACCAAGATTGGGAGGTGAGTATCTCCAATTTAAAGATTACGAAGAAGCATCAGAATATCTTATTGAAGGATTACAACTTAATAGAAAGACAAATAATCAACTTGGTCTTTTAATCTCATTGAACAATTTAGGAAAATTGAATATTCAGCAAAAAAGAACCAAACTTGCCGATATTAGATTAAACGAAGCTGGAAATATTGCCAAGGCCATTAACAACAAATCAGAACTCTTAAAAAATTATGAATTAAGAAGGCAGTTGGATTCGACCAGCCGAAATTTTGAACGTGCATTTAAGTGGCAACGGGATTATTATGAGTTAAAAAGCAAATTAGATAAAGAAAAGATTATTAAACCTAGTTATTCTGACATTGACGAATCTACACTAAAAAATATTACCTCAACGGCTACATCAAATAACACGGCACTTATTGATGAACACAATAAAGAAACCCTCTTAAACGAAAAGAGGATTAAGGACTTAAAGCTTGTTGTATATGGGCTTATTGCTGCACTTTCAATAGTGCTTATCTTTTTTATATTAACCTATTTAAAAAGAAATAATAACCTGCAGTACACACAAGATTTAGAAGATAAAAACAAAAAGATTGAATTACAAAACGAAGCCATTTTAGAGCAAACGAAGCATTTAGAAGACATCAATAAAGTGAAGGATAAATTGTTCTCAATTGTTTCACATGATTTAAAAGACTCCTTGACATCTATTAAAGGGTTTATTGATTTATTAAAAGATGGACAACTTTCTCAAAGTGAATTCAACAATCTGATTCCCGAGTTAAGTGAGAATGCTAATAATGCCTCCATGTTACTATTCAATTTACTTAATTGGTCAAAATCTCAAATGCAATCGTTGGAATCAAACCCTTCTTTGTTTGATATTCAAGAGGTTTTTGAAGAAAAAGTGCAGTTACTGGAACAAAAAATGGACAAAAAAGGTATTTTGTTGAGAAACAAAACACTGCGTGATTTTGTGTATGCCGATAGAAGTATGGTAGAGATAGTCATCCAAAACTTATTGACTAATGCTATTAAATTTAGTAAGGAAGGTGACACCATCACCATATCAAACCACATAAGCAGCGGTAAATCCATTATTAGTATTTCAGATACTGGCGTGGGTATTTCTCCTGAAAATCAAAAGAAACTGTTTAAAAACAGTACGTTTACCACTGTGGGAACTGGCAACGAGAAAGGAACTGGTTTAGGTTTAAGCATCTGTAAAGAACTTGTTGATTTAAATCACGGTAAGATTTGGGTTGAAAGCGACCTTAATAGAGGCAGTACGTTCTACGTAGAACTACCTAAATCCAATCCGCAAAACACTTAATTTTTTGGCAAAAATACTTCTGCCATCATACAACGAGCACTACCACCACCACATGTTTCAATAGTTTCTAACGAACTAGATATAATAGGACAGAATTTTTCAATTTCTGTAATTTGAGCTTCAGTTAAACTATTATGAGCAGCTTGGCTCATTACCAAATAACGTTGATTTAAATGTCCTCTAACCTGCAACATGTTTCCAGCAAACTGATGCATTTGTGATTCAGTTATACTTATGATTGTTTTACCATCTTCTTTAAGACTCTTAACAACTTGCTTGCGCTCTTTTTTATCATCAATACTATCCAAGCAGATTACCGCAAATTTTTCTGCCAAACACATCATAACATTGGTATGATAAATAGGCAAACGTTCACCATCAACAGTTTGATTTGCTGTGAAAACTATGGGAGTGTATTCAAAATCTTCACAAAACTCAATAAAGAGTTCTTCATCTGCTCTTGGTGATAAAGCACAATATGCTTTATGATTTATTCTATCTAGCAACAAGCTACCTGTACCTTCCAAAAATACACCTTCTTCTTCGGCACTTGTATAATCAACAATGTTTTCAATCTTGAAACCTTCTTTTTCAAGTCTAATAAAAACCTCATCGCGTCTTTCTTTACGTCTATTTTCAGCAAACATTGGGTATAACGCAACATCACCATTTTCATGAAAGCTAACCCAATTATTTGGAAAAATAGAATCAGGCGTGTCCATTAATTTATCATCATTTTCAACAATAACATTAACACCAACAGCACGCAATTTTTCAACAAAAGCATCAAACTCCTCCTGTGCTTTAGCATTAATTTCAGCATTTTTTAAATCTAAGTCTTCCTGGAAGTAATTATTTACAGCTGTTTGCTCATTCATCCTAAAACTTACAGGACGAATCATTAAAATGGTATTTGTTGTTTGATGCATAGTATTCTAAAATTATGCAAAATTACTTCTTTTTAAAATGAAAAGCCATGCTACAAAACAATAAAATTGTTAAATTGAAAAACATTAATGTTAAAACATTTTTAATGAGATATTTTTTCATACCTCTGATACTAATTTTTAGTTTTTTGTCCTGTGAGAATGACAAAGAAATAAGTTCCATTGACCCAGTTAATTGGGAGAAACGACGTGTCACAATTGACATTAGTGACAGCTTAAGAATTGGGCAAAGCTATCTACCTGTATATTCTGAAATCTATAGCGAGTCAGAGCATCTTACCATAAATCTAACCGCTACAGTAAGCTTGAGAAATATAAACCCTAGTGAATCTATTTATTTGAATAAAGCAGCATATTATGATACTAAAGGTAACTTGATACGCACTTACTTTGATTATCCTATTTATATTAAACCACTTGAAACCATTGAAATAGTTATTGATGAAAGAGATACTACTGGTGGTGCAGGTGCCAATTTTGTATTTGATTGGGCTATAAATGAATCGCTACACGAACCTTTTTTTGAAGCTGTTATGATTTCAACTATTGAACAATTAGGAATTTCTTTTACTACTCAAGGTGTTACCATAAATTAAATGAAAAAGGAATTAATAGACGATATTATAGCTTGGGATATTGTAAACTGGTCTAAAAGTTTTGATTTTTGGAAAAAACATTTAGATGTCAAAGACAAAGGTTATCAATGTCTTGAATTGGGTGCAAGACAAGGTGGTTTGTCATTATGGCTAGCATTAAATAACAACCAAGTCATTTGTTCAGATGTAAGTTATACAGATCAACAGCATGAATTGGATAAAACCATTGCACTTCACAAAAAGCATGGTTGCGAACAAAACATAACCTATAAAGCCATAGATGCATCAAATATTCCTTATGAAAATCATTTTGATTTAGTAGTCTTCAAGTCGGTGTTAGGAGGCGTCAGCATTGATTCAGGTAAGCGTTTGGAACAACAAACAATTGATTCTATTTATAAAAGCTTAAAACCTGGCGGACGTGTGGTGTTTATTGAAAACTTGGAGGGTTCTTTTTTACATATGTATGCTAGAAAGAAATTTGTAGGCTGGGGAAGTCAGTGGTATTATATGAAATTGAATGACATTGTAAAACTATTTAATTCTTACAAAAGTCTTGAATATAAAACAGTAGGTTTTTTTGGTGCCTTTGGAAAAACAGAAAAGCAACGTCAAATGCTCGGCAAACTAGATACTTTGATTGAAAAATTAATTCCCAAACACAATCGTTATGTTATGATTGGCATTGCAAAAAAATAATATTTAAGGCGTTGAGTTGGATACCTGCAGCGTTTTTCCGTTGTAAAATTTTTGTCCATTTAAGGCAAAATCAAGAATGTAATTTGCCATTTCTAAAGCTGTAGTAGGTGCCTGATAATCTGGAAATGCCTCTTCTAACATTTCAGTTTGCACAGCACCTAAAGCCAAAGCGTTAAATGATATACCAGAATCTTTATACTCCTCTGCCAATAATTCAGTTAATGTAATGACTGCCCCTTTACTTGAGCTGTAAGCCGAAAGTCCTGGAAATTTCATACTACCTTGAATGCCACCCATCGAGCTAATGGTAACAACATGACTCCCTTTATTCATGAAAGCTAATACTGTTCTAATCATTTCAGAAACACCAAAAACATTAGTTCGGTAAACCTTTTCAAAATCGGCAATAGTTGTTTCAACAAAAGGCTTGTTTAATAACATTCCTGCATTATTAATTAAGACATCGACATGTCCCCATTCTTTGTCAATGAATTTAGATACTTTTTGATAATCAGATTGGTTACACAAATCAAATGCAAATGACGTAATATTATCAAAATGCATGTTATTTACAGGTTGTGCATTTCTAGACAGTGCCAATATATTGAATCCCTGTTTGGCAAATAAATGTACTAACTCAAAACCAATACCACGACTTGTTCCTGTAATAATTATATTCTTACTCATCTTTCAATACAACTTCTTTATTTTCAGTATTCATCATACCTTGCAATGCAGGAATCATTTTTACAACAAAATTAGCCATATGATCATAATCCATTTTATCGGCTTCATCATCAACATGATGATAATAATCAAAATTGGAGAAATCAAATGTTGAAATGGCATGTGCAGGAATATTTAAAGCCTTATAAAACGGATAATTATCTGACCTCATAAACAGTTGAAATTCTTTTGCTTGAGGAAAAAATCCTACAACCTCCTCTCCAGCGTATTTATTAAGTGTTTCAGCAAAATTCGACCGTTCATACCCACTCATATACGATAAAGATTTATCAGATGCTCTTGGCACACCTATCATTTCAAAATTAATCATGGTATAAGCATTTATACCTTCTGCTTTCAATCTTTCTGCTAAATGCCCTGAACCTTTTAACCCCATTTCTTCTGCCGCATATAAGGTTACCAGAATACTGCGTTTATTAGTTTTGCTTTTCGCAAAATATTTAGCAAACTCCATAGCTGCAATAGTACCTGATGCATCATCATTGGCACCATTAGCAATCTTATCGCCATTAACTTCTTTTCCCATTCCAATATGATCGTAATGACCTCCGAGAATTATATACTCATTTTTGAGCTTGGGGTCATTTCCTTCAACAACTCCAACAATATTATAACCTATAATATCCTTAAGTCTAAAACTGTCACGATAGGTTTCAAAATAAGGTTTGATATCATTTGTCATTAAAAAATTTTCTATAAATACTGCAGCCTTTTCAATACCAACTGAACCTGTAGCTCTTCCTTCTAGATCATCTGAAGCGAGAAAAAACATACTTTCTTTGATTGATTTTTTAAAATCAGACGCTTCAAGATTCACCTTTACATCTTTAGCTGGAACGCTATATGTAGTTTCTTCTTTATTGGTATTAGATACTTCTGTCTTTGTTGCTTTACAATTGTAAAACAATAAAAAAGTAAAGATTATAAGAATGCTTTTCATTGATAGAATTTTAATTTGTTTAAAGATAAAAAAAATCCCACTTGAAATATTTGTAGTGGGATTTATATTATTCTTACTAGCTTATTCTAGATTATACCAACATGGTAATTGGATTTTCAATATATCCTTTGAGTGTTAGTAAAAACTCTGACCCTGTTGCACCATCAACAGTTCTATGATCACAAGCCATGGTTAATTTCATGGTATTACCCACAACAATTTGTCCGTTTTTCACCACAGGCTTTTCTTTTATAGCACCAACTGATAATATGGCTGAATTAGGCTGATTTATAATGGATGTGAAGCTTTCGATTCCGAACATACCAAGATTGGAAATAGTAAACGTACTGCCTTCCATTTCTTGAGGAGTTAACTTCTTATTTCTAGCTTTTACAGCATAATCCTTAACAGCTGCACCAATTTGAGGTAAGCTTTGTTCGTTGGCAAAACGCACAACAGGAACAACCAAACCATCAGGTACAGCAACCGCAACACCAATATGCACATGGTTATTTAATTGCATACGATCGTCAAACCATTGCGAATTGACTTGTGGATGTTGTTTTAAAGCCAATGCACAAGCCTTTATTACAATATCATTATATGAAATTTTCGTGTCTGGAATTGAATTGTATTGCTGACGAAAAGCAATGGCATTTTCCATATCAAACTCAACATTCAAATAATAATGAGGCGCAGTAAATTTAGATTCAGCAAGGCGCTTGGCAATAACCTTACGCATTTGTGAATGCTTTACCTCATCAAAATCTTCTTGTCCAGAAGGCACAAATTTACCAACAGATGCTGCTGAACTAGCTGCAGGATTATAATTTTCAATATCACGCTTAACAATGCGACCATTTTCACCTGATCCTTTGACTTGTGACAGATTAATATGGCGTTCTTCCGCCATTTTTTTAGCCAGCGGAGAAACAAATAGTCTTCCGTTTGAAGTTGATGTAGTTGATTTTGTTGCTTCTACTGGATTCGAAGCAACAGCTTCTTTTTTAGGTTCGGCTTTAGGCTTTTCTACAGGCTTTGATTCTTCCTTTTTAGCTTCAGAAGTATCTCCAGGTGGTTTAAAATTCTTTGCAATATCCGAAACCGCTGTTCCTTCAGGTCCAATTATGGCTAATAAAGCATCAACTTTAGCCGATTCACCTTCTTGCAACCCAACATGTAATAAAGTCCCAGATTGAAACGATTCAAACTCCATTGTAGCCTTATCTGTTTCAATTTCAGCAAGAATATCACCTTCTTCAACCTTGTCTCCTACTTTCTTTAACCATGTAGCGACAGTCCCTTCTTCCATGGTATCACTTAAACGCGGCATGGTTACTACTGTCACACCATCGGGTAATTCTGTTTTACTATCGTCATTTGAAGCTTCTTCAGAAGAATCTTGCTTCTTTGATTCTGATTCTTCGTTTTTTGAATTATCATCTGCGTTCTTATCTTCTTCTTCAGAAGTTTTATTGTCAGCCGTGTTTTTGGTGCTACCATTTAACAAGTCTGAAATATCTTCTCCTTCATCACCTATAATTGCCAAAAGCTCATCAACTTTAGTAGTTTCGCCTTCCTGAACACCAATATGCAATAAAGTCCCTTCGTGAAATGACTCAAATTCCATAGTGGCTTTGTCAGTTTCAATTTCAGCGAGAATATCACCTTCTTCAATTTTGTCACCCACTTTCTTTAACCAAGTAGCAACGGTTCCCTCCTCCATGGTATCACTCAAACGAGGCATATTTATAATCTCTGCCATAGCTTATAATTTATGTTGTAAAAATGGATAATCTTCTTGTTCATAAACAGCATCATACATCAGGCTCTTTTCTGGCCATGGGGACTCTTCAGCAAACTTTTCACATTCACTTACCAAATCTTTAACGCGTTTATCAATCTTTTTAATATCGGCTTCAGTAGCATATTTCTTTTCAAGAATAATATCCTTTACTTGATTTATTGGGTCTATTTTCTTGTATTCTTCAACCTCATCCTTGGTTCTATAATGTTGAGCATCACTCATGGAATGTCCTCGATAGCGATAGGTTTTCATCTCTAAAAATGTTGGACCATCACCTCTACGAGCTCTTTCTATAGCTTCATGCATAGCTTCAGCAACCTTCACAGGATTCATACCATCAACAGGTCCACAAGGCATTTCATAACCTAGTCCGAGTTTCCAAATATCAGTATGGTTTGCTGTTCTTTCTACAGATGTCCCCATAGCATATCCATTATTTTCACAAACGAATACGACTGGTAATTTCCAGTTCATGGCCATATTAAAAGTCTCATGTAAAGACCCTTGTCTTACAGCTCCATCTCCCATGTAACAAAGAGTTACAGCACCTGTTTCATGATACTTATCTCCAAATGCCATACCCGCACCTAAAGGAATTTGACCTCCAACTATACCATGACCTCCATAAAAACCATGCTCTTTTGAGAAAATGTGCATGGAACCACCCAAACCTTGTGAAGTACCAGTTGCTTTTCCATACAACTCTGCCATCACTCGTTTTGGATCAACTCCCATACCAATTGGTTGTACGTGGTTTCTGTAAGCAGTAATCATTTTATCTTTGGATAAATCCATAGCGTGTAAAGCTCCAGCTAGCACAGCTTCTTGACCATTGTATAAGTGAAGAAATCCTCTTACTTTTTGTTGGATGTAAACTGCAGCAAGTTTATCTTCAAACTTCCTCCAGAACAACATATCTTCATACCAATTAAGGTAAACTTCTTTTGTTATTTTCTGCATTGGTTACGTTAATTAAGTAAACGATTAACAAAAGTAACACTTTAGTTAGTAATGAAAAAACTGAAAATCGTAAAATTTACTCCGAAATCGTTATAGAAATGATTTATCAAAAACTAATGGTAATAAATTGGCTAGAGAGTTTGATTTCGCAACTTTGCCAGTTTCACCCATAAAATAAATTTCTATTGGTGCATCTTGTTTAACTTCATATTCAGCAATGGCTTGCCTACAAGCACCACAAGGAGGAATAGGTGTAACTGTTTGATGAATTCTTGAACCAGCAGTTACGGCTATTCTAACAATTTTGGCATCTGGGTATTTGGCTCCAGCATAATAAATGGCCGTTCTCTCTGCACATAATCCTGAAGGATACGATGCATTTTCCTGATTGTTGCCAGTTACAACCTCATCATTGTCTAATAAAATAGCAGCTCCAACACTAAATTTTGAGTAAGGTGCATAAGCGTTTTCTCTAGCGGCCATAGCTTGTTTCATTAAAGATGCTACATTTACTGGTAATTCATCAAAATTATCAAACACTTGCAGTACTGATTCTATTTTTACTTCTTTCATATTGTAGTATAGGCACTAAATTAAGAAACTATTTTAGACAAAAAAACTATTGCAATGCAATAGTTTTTTGAATTATTTTTACGATATCATTTTACTAATATTCTTGATAAGCTCCTCTGTCTATATTAAATGACAGTGAAAACCTCAAAGTATTCTCTAATGGGTTTTGTACTTTAGACGATGAGAATAAATACGAAAGGTCAACACCAATAATATTATACTTAAATCCAGCTCCTATAGCAAAAAACTGTCTTGCTCCTTTTTCTTCAGCCTCATGGAAGTATCCAGCGCGAATAGCAAATGAATCTTGATAAGTATATTCAGCACCCAATGCCCAAGTCCATTCTTTCATCTCTTCACTAAAACCACCTGGCGCATCACCGAATGACTGAAACATCCCTTGAAAAAATCCAACGTTAGGATCTTTACCATCAATTATAACATTTGGTGTAACAACAGCACCTAACTCATCTTCTTCAGGATCATATTGCCCATTTCCATTTGTATCAGTATATTCATATTCTGTACCATAAACAGGAGGTGTTGGCACCAACAGTTTAGTAACTTCAGCCGTAACAGAAATTTTATTAAAATCGTCCAAAATAAAATCAAAACCACCGCCTAAACGTAATGTTGTTGGCTGAAAGTTTTCCTGTCCGCCTTCATCATATTTAAATTTTGGACCAATATTCTGTATGGCAAACGCCAATCTAGTTCTACCATTAAAACTGTTATAGGCTTGTTCCTCACTTTGATAATAACCTGAAATATCCACTCCAAATGTATTAGCTGCGATAGCCTCGGGATCAACGGCATCAATTTTTAAATCAGAACGCACATAACGCATGGTCACACCCATAGCAAATTGTTCACTTAACTTTAGAGAATAAGATGCATCTAATGCCATTTCATTAGGCTTGACTATTAGCGGTGTCGAATTTTCATCTTGAACCAATTCTATTTCGCCCAATCCAAAATATTTAAAACTAGCAGCAAAAGCACTTCGCTCATTAATTTTATTGAAATATGTCAGGTATCCTAACGAGATATCTTTTACAATTTTGGTTAAATATGGCGTATAACTAACGCCTACACCTTGTTTGGTTTCAGAAAAAGCATATTTGGAGGCATTCCATTGTTGTGAGAAAACATCAACAGATGTTGCCACACCCATGTCTCCCATAGCTGCACCACGAGCTTCGGGCGCCACTAGCAAAAATGGCACACCAGTTGTAATGACTCGGGAATCAAAATTATTTGGCAACACAACAGTTTGTGCTTTAACAAAGGATGCTGTTAAAATTACAATGAGTATTAAAATTCGGTTTTTCATGTATTCAATTTATTTAGCAAATATAATTTTTTATTATAGTATTACAAGTTTCTCAATTTTTTCAACGGTCTTGTTTAAAAACGGTGATCTAACCGTTAACTTATAGATATAGACACCTTTTCCTATTCTATCTCCAAAATCATCACGTCCATCCCAAATAATATCCCTTGATAATGCTGAAGTTCCTTTCCCACAACATTCTGATGTATTTGTTTGACCATTTAAGGTTCTAACCAATTTACCAGAAACAGTGAATATCTGTACTGAAACGTCTAAAGGGTCTGAACTATTGTGATTAAACCAAAATTCTGTGTAATTAACAAAGGGATTTGGATAATTTAGTACATTGTTAATAACAAGACTTTGATTTTCATCATGAACAACAAACTGAATTTCTGATGTTGATGAATTGTTATAAACATCCCACGCTTTTAGCGTTAAAGTGTGTAATCCTGGTTCTAAATCACGGAGCGGGTAGTTTGCAGAACCACGTTGATAGTTATCCAATTCCGTTTCATAATAATCATTAAGCACATATTGATTTGTTTCATCACCATCTAAGATGGCTACGATATCATGACCAATTCCATTGGCAGTATTTATGCCATTGTCATCCTCAAGTTTCACCAATAAACTAGGCGATTCATTTGTAATACCACCAGACACAAAGCTTTCATCGTTCATATATAGATTGATTACTGGGCCTGTATTATCTTCAGGTGCATTGGTATTTAAACCTCCGATTACAACATCGGTAACATTAGCACCTGATTGATTCTCTAAAGCATCATTTCTTTTAGCATAAAAGCTAACTTTACCATTACCTTCAGGAATTTCAATATCTCTAGGAACTATAAATTCAAATTCAAACTCACCATTTGAAACGGATGCTTGACCTCTAAAAATGGCAGGGCCTAATGTTTCAAAATTCATTCTAATTAACTGGCCGTTTTCTCTAGTTCGATCATTTGCCAATGTCTGTCTTTCAATATTCTTGTCATAAACAACCGCTGACAAGACACCATTATAATTATTAAGCAAATTACCTTGTAAATCAACAACTTCACCAGAAAGCTTCACGCGGCTTAGTGCTTGTAATACTTCAGTCGATTGTGCTACTGGAACATCGTTAATTTTAGTCAGACGTATATTTGGTTCTGGGAAAGCCAATTTCATAGCTGGGTCACCAATAAAGAACACCAATCTTTTCTGACCAGCACTAGATACTAAAGGATCAATTTTTGTAAGTCTTAAAGCCTCTGCCATAGTTGGGTATTCATAATCGCTGTAATCATCATTATCACTATATGAAAATAAATACTCACTCAACGTTTCATTAAAATTTCTTCCAACATTTACAAAAATCTGCCTAGTTGTTGTAATTAACGCTATGGCTCCACCATCTTTATTCCAATAAGTAAACTCTCCAGCAGTAGGTCTTAAAGGATTATCAAATCTTGTATATTCACAAGTTACTGTCACAAAGCAGTTGAGTTTACATACGTTATTTAAGTTTTGTGCGTCAGGTTTCTCAAATATTCTTTCTTTAGCTAACCCATCTTCACCACCATGTCCAAAATAATTCACTACCAATGCTCCTGTTTCTATGGCATTTGCCATTGCAACTGTAACACGCGGATAGCGATCACCACCTGCTGAAGATTCTTGAAGGTAAGCGTCAGAGTGAATTTTAATTGCATTAATAAATGGTTTTTCTTCCGAAACCTCATTTGCAATTCTATCAGTTGTTAATTGCAAATCTTTTTCCCAAGCCTCATCTACGTCATCAGAAACAACTAAAAAATTATTTCGCCAATTTCCATAGGATGCATCCACGTAATAAGACTCTATTTTATCAACCATTTCTTTAGCTCGTTGAGGTGTTTCAGCCAAAATTCTTCCAACAGCAATATCTAATTTATTAAAGGTTTGCATACCTCCTTCATTTTCATCCATCATGCCATAAAAATCATCCGACACAAAAGACCCAGTAAGCGTAAAGCTATCATAAGCATGCCAAGAAGGGACGTTGTTTGTATTATAGGAAAGTCTATTCTTATAATCATAAGATCCATCACCAAAAAGACATAGATATTTTAAACGTCTTTGATCAGTGCTCGCATTATCATATACATATTTTACAAAATTTCTTATCGCTCCAATATCTTGATTACTTGTACTAAATTCCTTATATATTTGAGTCAATCTCACAACCTTAACATTCAAGCCGTATTGATTTCTATTAATTTGAGCAAGACGCTCTGCTTGATTATAAAAATTATTAGGTGTTATAATGATGTAATCAATATCCTCAAAAACACCTTGAGCATTATTGAAGATAGTTCCTTTAAGATTTTGATTACTGACCGATGGATTAGAGACCATTATAGGTTGATAAAAATTATTATTACCAACCACGGCATATTTTTTTAAAGTTCCTAATGGCGACGTAAAACTCATCGTTGCATTGGAATCTGTATTAAGAAAATTCCCTACATTGTAAATATCCGTCACATCCCATATCTCTTTGACTTGAGCTGTATTAGACACATTATACTGCGCAATACCCGAAGCAGTTTCTACATCTTTATTATAAAATGTAAGTTGACCTCCCGGATAATTAAGATTACGTTTAGTTTCTAATGAAATGTAATCAATATAACCTTTTGCTGAAGGGTTTCCACCATTATCATAGCTTAGAGCTACATTAATATTGCCAGAACTTACATTTATCATCCCTTCATAAACAGCTTCACTAGCCAAAGTGGCATCGCTTACCGCAGGAATGGTTAATGTTGACACAGCATTGCCATTTACATTTACCTGCATGCTGGTGGCTATTTCAGAAGTTGAAGCAACAATAACCTTCAAGTTTACGGGCTCACTGGTAATAATATCTGGAAAATTAAATTCAAATGTTTTATTGGTTTCAATATCAAACTTATCCCCAAACCATCTCCTTCCAACACTTGCTAAATTATACTCGTCTAATTCATGAAACTTATAACTATCAAAAGTATCTACAACCAAATCAATATTGCCTGAAGGCTGTATAAAGGGTTGAATGCGCTTACCATTTCCTGGACTTATATTTATAAAATAATTAGTGTAATCTGTATAACAATTAATATTGGTGTTTCTACTCGCATCATATCCTTTTGGACCCTCGGCATAGAATAATATATAATCTTGATCATTAAAATAACCATCGGTTTCACCAATAATTCTTATGGCGTTTTCCTGAATATCATAAGGATATGGTTCTGAATTTTCATAAGGTATCATTCTACCACCATTTCCATATAATTTTATACGTCTTGGATCAATATTATTGATATCAATTCCTAATTGCTCTAAAAAGTTTTTAGAAATTTTATAGACGCCTGTTTTATCAACTTGAAATTTATACCAACTTCCAGAACTCAAAACAGAATTGGTAATATTCCTTCTGTATGAATTTCTAGAACTAAAGTTTGAATTTTGATAAGAAACTGTGAACGCTGTCACCTTCTTGTAAGAGCCGTTTTCATTTATTATTGGTGATAATGTAAAAAAAGCAGAATTTTTATCTCTTGCTTTGGCGTTATGAAGCTCGTATTTTAATTGACTTGATATAGAGTTAAGATCTAAACCTGCCAGTTCTGCCCTAGATATTGGGGCATAAGAAACATTTGTAACTCTTACCGAATTCTCATCAATTACTTGCTGAATATCCCATTGCGCTGTGAATTGAATACCAGTACTAACATCATAGCTAAAATGTTCCGAATTGAAACTAGGCACAGAAATCCTGTACGATTCTGTTTCAACAATTTTAGCCGTTCCCCAAGTAATATTGAATGTACGTTGTTGCGCAAAAACTGCAAAAGTAGCTAATATGGCTAGTAGTGTAATCTTCTTTTTCATTACACAAATAACGTGTTTTAACATGTGTTATTATGAAAAATGATATAATTTTAAAAAACGAAGCAAATTTACAATAATAAAATATAAAATCTGACGTTATCATGTATCAAAACAGCGTTGAAATACACAAAAATCATCGTTGTATTGCATGATAAATAGGACGAAATGCATGTTTTTTTACTTAAAAATCAAAAAATTGCTTGTATTCTTAGGTATAATTCTTATATTGCGTCACCAAAAATATTAATGGCTTACTTAAAAGTATGGATATGAAAAAAGTAATAACAATCAAGATACTACTTGTTTTAGCAGTATCAGTCACGATGGTTGGTTGTAAAAGATCATCAAGCTCGAACAGCTCCAGAGCTACTGGTTGGGACATAAACTCCAGAGATGGAGGATTCCAATACAATACAAGTTTTAAAGGGCAAGAAGCTGCTCCTGGTCTTGTAATGGTTGAGGGTGGTACATTTACCATGGGTAAAGTTCAAGACGATGTTATGCATGATTGGAACAATACACCAAACCAACAGCACGTGCAATCATTCTATATGGATGAAACTGAAGTTACCAATTTAATGTATTTAGAATACTTAGATTGGATTAAACGTGTTTACCCACCGACTGAAGATAACTTTAGAAAAATTTACAATGGTGCACTTCCAGATACTTTAGTTTGGAGAAATCGTTTAGGTTATAATGAAGTTATGACTGAAAACTATTTACGTCACCCTGGCTACCAAGATTATCCTGTAGTTGGCGTTAGTTGGATTCAAGCGGTTGAGTTTGCAAATTGGCGTTCAGACCGTGTAAATGAAATGTATTTAGAAGATGCTGGCTATATTGTTAGAGATGCTAAACTAAATTCCGTTTCATCTGATGCCACATTTAGCACAGATACATATATCAATGCACCAACCAAAGTGTATGGTGGTAATGATAGTATTACTAATCCAGACAATACTAGAAGACGTGTTCAAACTACTGCTTCTGGAGATACTATTAATGTATATGCTTCAAGAGAAACTGGAATAATTTCTCCAAAATACAGGCTCCCAACAGAGGCTGAATGGGAATATGCAGCATTGGGATTAACATCAATCAGAAATTACAATATATACAGAGGTCGTAAAAAATACCCTTGGGATGGTCAATATACACGTTCAGGAAAACGTAAAGTTCGTGGTGACCAATTAGCCAACTTTAAACAAGGAAAAGGAGATTACGGTGGAATTGCAGGCTGGTCTGATGATGGTGCCGATATTACAAATGCCGTCAAATCTTACGAACCTAATGATTATGGTTTATATGATATGGCTGGAAATGTGGCTGAATGGGTTGCTGATGTTTATAGACCAATTGTTGATGACGAATTCAACGATTTCAACTACTACCGTGGAAATGTATACTCAAAAAATGAATTGAATGAAGATGGTACAGTAAAAGTAGTTATGCCAGGTGAAATAGTATTTGATACCTTACCAAACGGGAAGGTAGTAGCTAGAGATCTTCCAGGTGAAATTGCTCAAGTTCCAGTTGACGAAGACGAGACTTACTTGAGAACTAATTTTGATAGAAGTGACAATAGAAACTTTAGAGATGGTGATCAAAGTTCTTCACGTTATTACCGTGAGAGTTTTGGTGATGATGAAGAAGCTGTTGATGGTGAAAGAAATAGTGTTACAAGAAAAATGTACAACTCACCTAAACATAGTGTTGAAACAGACTCTTCAGGTCAACTTATAAGAGAATATGACAAGTCCGATAAACGTACATCTTTAATAAATGATGAAGTTCGTGTTTACAAAGGAGGATCATGGAAAGACAGAGAATATTGGTTAGATCCTGCTCAACGTCGTTATTTTCCTCAAGATATGGCTACAGATTATATTGGATTTAGATGTGCTATGTCTCGTGTAGGTTCAAAATCTGAAACTAAAAACAAGACAAAAAACTAAAAGTTTTTTCAAATAAATTTATAAGTCCTGACAATAATAGTCAGGACTTTTTTTATACTTTTATTTTATGAAGATAGATAGATTACATCACAAATTTCTAGAGTGTGAATCTGTAAGCACAGACACTCGAAAGATTAATGAAAACTCCATGTTTTTTGCTTTAAAAGGTGAGAATTTTGACGGCAATAAATTCACCGAAGAAGCACTAAAAAAAGGTGCCAAATATGTTATTATAGATAACCCTGATTTTTATCACAACTCTCAAACAATTCTTGTAAATGATGTTTTAAAAACACTTCAAGACATTGCCACATTTCATAGAAACTATTTAGGAACTAAAATATTAGCTCTTACTGGTAGTAATGGAAAGACAACAACCAAAGAGCTAATAAATACCGTACTTTCAAAAAAACACAGAACGACAGCTACAGTTGGTAATTTAAATAATCACATAGGTGTACCATTAATGCTTTTATCAATGACTAAAGAAACCGAAATAGGCATTGTTGAAATGGGAGCCAATCACCAAAAGGAAATACAGTTCCTCTGTAATATTGCTTTACCAGATTATGGCTATATCACTAACTTTGGTAAAGCCCATTTAGAAGGCTTTGGAGGAATTGATGGTGTTATTAAAGGGAAATCTGAAATGTATGACCATTTAATAGCTCATAATAAAACTATATTTGTCAATGCGAATGATCCTATTCAATTAGAAAAAACCAAAAACGCTGAAACCGTTACTTTTGGAACCTATACTAATAATGGTGATTATAAAATTAATCTATTGAGCTCAAACCCAATTGTTACTGTTGAATTTGATACGATTAAAATTTCCAGCCAACTCATTGGAGCTTATAACTTCACCAATATTTCAGCAGCCATTACCATAGGTAGTTTTTTTAATGTTTCTAAACAAGAAATAAAAGATGCTATAGAAACTTATGTACCAAAAAACAATCGTTCTCAAATAATTAGAAAAGGTAATAATAAAATTATCTTGGATGCCTACAATGCAAACCCAACTAGTATGGAAGCTGCTCTTACAAATTTCAAAGATTTAAATGATTCTAATAAAATTGTCATTTTAGGTGATATGTTTGAATTAGGAACTGATGCTGTTTTTGAACATAAAAAGATAGTAGATTTGGTAAAAAATATGGCATTTGAAGCTAGTTTTTTTGTGGGAGAAAATTTTTATCAGCATGAAAGTAAATATGAGAGCATTGATTTTTTTAAATCTTTTGAAGATTTTAGAAATCATGCAGAAAATTTAAAACTAAACACAAACAACGCTACACTATTAATTAAAGGATCAAGAGGCATGGCATTGGAACGCGTGTTGGATTTGATATAAAAGAAAAGTAAAATAGCACAAAAAAAGCCCTGCATTAGTTTATGTAGGGCTTTTTTGTGGGTCATACTGGATTCGAACCAGTGACTTCTACCCTGTCAAGGTAACACTCTGAACCAACTGAGTTAATGACCCAAAATAAAAAAGTCCGTTCGAAACGGACTTTTGTGGGCGATGAGGGATTCGAACCCCCGACCCCCTCGGTGTAAACGAGGTGCTCTGAACCAACTGAGCTAATCGCCCTCTGTAATTGGATTGCAAATATAAAGTAGTTTTTTTTACTGCAAAACTTTTTTCGCGAAAAAAATTAAATAATTTCAGCAACCACAAAAGTACTACCTCCAACATAAATTAAATCATCAATACTTGCTGTTTCTTTTGCTTTATTTAAAGCTTCGTTAACGCTATTGCAAACCTCTCCAAAACAACCATTTACCTTCAATTCTTTTGCGAGAATATCAGCATCTAATCCCCTAGGGACATCTGGTTTACAAAAAAAATAATAAGCTTGTTTGGGAAGTAAACCAACCAATGCATTTAAGTCCTTGTCGTTCACAACTCCAAATACCATAAATAATTTATTAAATTTTTCTGTCATCAATTGCTTCATCACAATTTCCAGTCCTTCTTTATTATGAGCTGTATCACAAATAACTTTGGGCTTTTCTTGTAATGTTTGCCAACGGCCCAGTAAACCCGTATTTTTAACCGTATTCAGTAAACCTCTTTTTAAATTGACTTTTGAAATGTTAAAATCAAGCGTATTTAAAACTTCAACTGTCTTAACAACTGCTTTGATATTAGCTTGCTGGTAAGCACCTTTTAAATCTGATTGATAGTTTGAGACACTTTCTTTATCCACAAAAAATATAGGTGCATTTTTCTCCTTTGCTATTTGTCTAAAAACGTGTTCCGTTTGTTTACGCCATTCTCCAATGACAACAGGTGTGTTTTGTTTTATTATTCCTGCTTTTTCAAAAGCAATTTTTTCCAATGTATTTCCCAAAAATTGTATATGATCAAAACCAATATTAGTAATTACCGACACTTTAGGATTAATAATATTAGTTGAATCCAATCTTCCTCCCAATCCAACTTCAATAACAGCTATATCAACATCTTGTTTAGCGAAATAGTCAAAGGCCATTCCTGATGTCATTTCAAAAAAGGACAATTTGTTATCATTTAAAAACGCTTCATTACGCTTAATAAAACCCATAACGAATTGCTTGCTGATCATGTTACCGTTGACCTTAATGCGTTCCCTAAAATCCTTTAAATGAGGTGAAGTAAACAAGCCTACTTTTAAACCCGATTCTTGTAATATAGAAGCCAACATGTGGCTAGTAGAACCTTTACCATTGGTACCAGCTACATGAATGAATTTTATTCTTTCTTGTGGATTATTGAGATGTTTAGCCAGATTAACAGAATTGCTTAAATCTGCTTTGTAAGCCGATTTACCTTGTCTTTGATACATTGGAAGTTTAGAAAACATCCACTTTATAGTATCTTTGAATGTCATTGAAAATTAGTATTCAAAGTTAATACTAACAAAGCCCACTTGTCTAGTAGGAGCATTACTATCAGCTGGCCACTGAAAAGAAAGTGCAATCTTTTTAGCTGGTTCTAATAAACATGATGCAGTATTGGTTGTTCCTTGAACTCCAGGTTCAGCTTTAGTAACATTGCCATTTTTATCTACTTCTATTCTTACTACAACTAAACCATATTCATTGCAATCTTGTTTATATGTTTTGTTGGAAGGTCTTCCTCTACCATTGAGTCCATACCCAACACCTCCTTTTCCAGGTCCTGATCCACCAAAATAACTTGGCGCATAAGGATTACCATCTAATTGTCCTTTATCACCTGGCGAATTGTCATTACCTTCTCCTCCAGTTTCAGCACCTTCAGATTTGCTTACGCCTCCTATTAGTGCATCAAGCTTTTTCTTTTTGGCTTCTTGTTCTGCTTTTTGTTTGGCAATTCTATCAGCTTCTGCCTTGGCTTTGGCATCTGCCTCGGCTTTGGCTTTTCTATCTGCTTCCAATTTAGCATTTCGTTCAGCTTCTTTTTGTTTTTTGATGGCTATGGCTTCCTCGTTAGCTTGAGTTAAAACATCTTCAGATTTTATTTTTTCAGAAGCGGCAGGTTCTGGAATCGCTTTTTCTGGTTCAGAAACCTCTTCTATAGGCTTTTGTATCTCTCTTGGCTCTGACTTAATAGGTTTTTTTGGCTGAATATTACCTTGCCCAACAGGACTATTGCCAAAGTTAACAGCAACACCATATTCAATGGGCGGATCCATATATGGTGGACCAACAACAAACAATAACAATAACAAAATGACAACGATTAACGTTGTTATTTTTGCTGAATTACGTTCATGTTTGGTCTCAAAATACTTCATTCTAATTAGGCTTAACTGCTAAAATGACTTTTAGTTTATTTCTATTAGCTATATCCATCACCTTAACCACATTATCCACTGGTACAGTTTTTTCAGCTCTTAATACAACAGTGGGATTTTCTTGATTTGATAATGAATTTAACAACTCGCTTTCTAGAACACTCTCTCCAACTAGTTTTTCATCAATATAATAACGTAAGTCTTTGGTTATACTTACAGCAACTGATTTTTTGTTTTCAGTTTTACCATTGGCATTTGGCAAAAGAATATCAATGGCACTAGTAGTTACCAAAGTAGATGCAATCATAAAAAATATAAGCAGTAAGAAAACAATATCAGTCATAGAAGACATATTGAATTCTGGTGTTACTTTATTTCTTCCTCTGATATTCATATTATATAGGTTCGTTTAAGTGATCTAGAAACTCCAACGAGTGGGCTTCCATTTGATAAACCACCTTGTTTGTTTTAACTACCAAATGATTGTAAGCTATATAAGCCACAATACCAACAATTAAACCAGCTACCGTTGTAGTCATGGCAGTATATAAACCACTGGCTAATACATCCATCTGAATAGTTCCTCCTGCATTCGCTAACTCAAATATTGCCAAAATCATACCAATTACTGTACCTAGGAACCCAATCATGGGAGCAGCACCTGAAATGGTTGCCAGCATACTCACGTTTTTCTCTAAACCATAAATTTCTAATCGACCAGCATTTTCTATAGCTGTATTGATATCCTCTAATGGCTTTCCAATTCTGGTAATGCCTTTGTTTATGAGTCTAGAAACTGGTGAATTTACTTGGGCGCAAAGCATTTGAGCAGAATCAATTTTACCATTACTAACATGGTCTTTTATTTGATTCATAAAATTATTATCAATTTTTGAAGCAGCTTTTATAGCAAAAAGTCTTTCGAAATATATATATGAGGCTACTATTAATAAAACAAATAATAACAATATTATTAGCATTCCTGCCGTTCCACCACTCGTAATTAATTCAATGATAGATAATGTTTTTTCAACTGATTCACCATCTGTTAATACTTCAGAGCCATCTTGAACTTCTTGAATTATTGTATTTATCATACTAATTATGTTGTTTCAAATTTATAACGACTTATTTATAACTAAATTATATCTAAAAGATTGTTCTTGTAAACATAAATGCGACAGCTCCTACCAGAAAACCAACGAGTGCCAGCCAAGAAATCTTTTTTAAATACCAGAAAAAATCAATTTTTTCCATTCCCATGGCAACCACACCTGCAGCCGAACCTATAATTAACATACTTCCTCCAGTACCTGCAGAATAAGCAATAAAATGCCATAATTCATTATCCATAGGCACAGAGAACATGCCTAAACTAGCTGCCACAAGAGGAACATTATCAATTACCGCTGAACCAACTCCCAATAACAATACAACCAAATCCGAAACACCCTCATGGTGCAGTTCCGTACCTAACATAGGCATATTCTCTTGTAATGAGGTAGCAAAACCAAATAATATACCTAAAGACTCTAATGCAGCTACAGCCATTAAAATTCCTAAAAAGAATAAAATACTGGGCATTTCAATTCTAGACAATGAATGATGTACTGGACTATGCGCACTGTGCGCATCACTTTCGGTAGAGTCTAATTCTGTTAAACTAAACTTTGAGGAACTGTATATTTCAGCGAAAACGGCTACAACACCAAGTGCCAACATCATACCAACATAAGGTGGTAAATGTGTCACTGTTTTAAAAATTGGTACTGAAACAATACCTCCTAATCCCAAGTATAACATGGTTGAACTATAACGACTCTTTGGTTTTTCATCTTGCTCAGAATGTTCAAGTTGACCTTTGAACGCGGGCAAAAAAGATGCGATAAAAAACGGTACTAGCATACATAATAAAGAAGGAATAAACAAGTAAATGAACAAATGTCCTGTTGAAACCTTTTTACCTATCCATAACATAGTCGTTGTTACATCTCCAATTGGTGACCAAGCTCCGCCAGCATTTGCGGCAATAATAATTAATCCTGCATACCAAATTCTAACATTTCTGTCCGGAACAATTTTTTGAAGTATAGAAATAAGTACAATGGTTGCAGTTAAATTATCAATTATAGCTGATAAGAAAAATGCTAAAAAACCAAATATCCAGAGAATTCTTCGTTTACTTTTTGTTTTGATAAAAGATTTTATTGTTGAAAATCCATCAAAATAATCAATAATTTCAACGATAGTCATGGCACCTAACAAGAATACCAAAATTTCAGCAGTTTTTCCGAGGTGATGCAACAATGTTTCTTCCATTAGATGCATTTTTTCTTCATGGTCTAGCAGTCCAAAATTTTCCAATAATGTATGCTTTGCTGAATCAAACCATTGTGGAAAATGCTCTAATCCTAAAGCTATTAAAGCCCAACACAAGGACATCATGACCAGAGCAGGAATTAATTTATCAATTTTTAAATTATGTTCAAGTGTTATGGCAAGATAGCCTACAACAAATACAATTATAATTAATGATTCCATATAGTTTTCTTTTAAATTAACTGCCCTAAAGCAATTTCAAATGCGGTTTTACTTATTTCTGTTTTAAATTGACTTTGTTCATTAACTTTTTGCAAAGCTTTTTTAATAATTTTAGACGTGTCATTAAAAATGGCTTCATCAGTCATTTGAACCTTTCTTTCCATGAAATATGCAAATACGCGTGCCATACCACAATTTGATATAAAATCTGGTATCAGACTCACTTTTCCATCAGTATATTCCATAATAGGACCAAAAAATATTTCCTTATCTGCAAATGGCACGTTAGCACCGCAAGAAATGACTTCCAATCCACTTCCTATCATTTCATCAATCTGATTTTTGGTAATCAATCTTGAAGCTGCGCAAGGCATAAAAACTTCAGTTTCCAGTGACCAAATTCGTTTATTCATTTCCTCAAAAGGAATTAAATTTTCAGCTGATAGGGTATTTCCGTTTTTGTTTAGGAATAAGTCTGTGATTTCTTCAAAGGAAAATCCATCTTCTTTGATCAATCCTCCTGCAATATCAATTATACCAACTACTTTTGCTCCCATTTTCGAAATATAGAATGCAGCGGCCGAACCGACATTTCCGAAACCCTGAACAACAACACGTTTATCTTTTATGTTACCTCCATAAATATCATAGTAATGCTTGACAGCTTCGGCCACACCAAAACCTGTTATCATATCAGCAACTGTATATTTTAGTGCAACACTAGGAGAATAGTTAGGGTTTTCGATAACTTTGATAACACCTTGTCTTAATTGACCTATACGATTTATCTTATCGGCTTGAGAAGGCTTAAAATGGCCTTCAAAAACACCTTCTTGTGGGTGCCAAACACCACTTTCTTCAGTTATAGGAATAACTTCATGTATTTCATCAACATTCAAATCACCACCAGTACCATAATAACTTTTTAAAAGTGGTGAAACAGCTTTATACCATCGTTCTAAAACACCTTTCTTTCTTGGGTCTTTTGGGTCAAAATTAATACCAGATTTAGCACCTCCTATGGATGGACCTGAAACTGTAAACTTAACTTCCATGGTTTTAGCTAACGACAGTACTTCGTTCATATCTAGCCCTTTTCGCATTCTAGTTCCTCCTCCTGCGGCACCACCTCTTAATGAGTTTATTACTGTCCAGCCTTCAGCTTCGGTCTCTGGGTCTTTCCAATTAAATACAATTTCGGGTTCTTTTTTCTCATACTTATGAAGTAAGTCTTTCATTTATTTGATGGTATTTAATTTCTTTAGTCAGTTTGAATTCAACAAATATAAAAAACTATAAAGCCTTAAATATTAATTTTACAATAATTTTAAGGTAGATATATTTTACCCGAACTATGATCTATATTCGCTCCAGTAACACTCGCCAAACAATTAATTTCGTTACGAATTTTTAATACGCCTAATAACCCAAAAATTAAAGCCTCTTTGAATTCTATTAAATTTATTTCTGGAATAATTAGAGTGCTTTTAGTTTGCTTTTTTATTTCAGAAATAAGAAAGTCATTATAGGTTCCGCCTCCAGTAATCAAAACTCTAGCATCTTGCTTATCTCTGATTTCGTTTGAAATCTGAAAAGCTATATGGGCAACAAACGTTCTTAAAATATCTTTTACATTTAGATTATAAGCATCAATTCGTGGAAACATATTTTCCTTTACCCACTCTAATCCTAGTGATTTAGGGGAATCCTGATTATAAAAACTCAAAGCGTTTAATTCACTAAAAAGTTTATCATTAATTTTACCCGTAGTTGCGAGGTTGCCCTTATCATCATATTCCTTTCCAATTTTATTCATGTAATGATTCAAAACTATATTAACAGGACATACATCGTAGGCAATACGTTTACCATTTATGTCTGTTGAAATATTTGCAAACCCGCCAAGATTTAGACAGTAATCATATTCTGAAAATAATAACACATCACCTATTGGCACTAATGGCGCTCCTTGACCTCCTAGTTCGACATCTTGCTTTCTAAAATCACAAACCACTATATTTTGAGTCAACTTTGAAAGATCATTCAAATTTCCTATTTGATATGTCATTCCATTTTCAGGTTGATGCAAAGCTGTATGTCCATGAGAACAAATAGCATCAATGTGTAGTATTTTATACTTACTTATGAAATCTTTTATAACTTTTGAAAGAAATTGAGTGTATGCGATATCTATCTGCTTTAGCTCATCAGAGGAAAAAGCAACTAATTTTCCTAAAAGATCATGCCATTGATTCGTATATTTAATTGTTTCAGCTTGAAGAATATCAAAATACCATTTATTTTTTCGGTAAGTAAAATCGACGTAAATCAGGTCTACTCCATCTAATGACGTTCCTGACATTACTCCAATCACTTTATAGTTTGACTTTGTCATATTCTGTAAAAATATAAATCCTTATTGAAAAAATGCTAATAATAAAGTATCTTTGCAGTCTTATTTTATCAATTCAACAATTAAATCAAATTATGGATTTTACACTTACTGAAGAGCATATGATGATACGCGATGCTGCTCGCGATTTTGCACAAACTGAATTATTACCTGGAGTCATAGAACGTGACAACGCGCAAACCTTCCCGGACGAATTAGTTCGTAAAATGGGTGAATTAGGTTTTTTAGGAATAATGGTTGACCCAAAATATGGCGGAAGTGGTATGGATGCTATTTCATATGTATTAATAATGGAGGAGTTATCAAAAATTGATGCTTCAGCTTCTGTTATGGTATCTGTAAATAATTCATTGGTTTGTTATGGTTTGGAGGCTTATGGAACAGAGGAACAAAAACAAAAGTACCTTACGAAGTTAGCAACTGGTGAATATCTAGGCGCTTTCTGTTTAAGTGAACCTGAAGCTGGAAGTGATGCTACATCACAAGCTACAACAGCAATTGATAAAGGTGACCACTATGTTATAAATGGAACAAAAAACTGGATCACCAACGGTGGAAGATCTGATGTTTATTTAGTTATAGCTCAAACAGACAGAGAAAAAGGTCATCGAGGTATAAATGCTTTTATTGTTGAAAAAGGCATGGAAGGGTTTGATATAGGGCCAAAAGAAGATAAATTAGGAATTAGAGGTAGTGATACTCATACACTTCAATTTAATGATGTAAAAGTGCCAAAAGAAAATAGAATTGGTGAAGATGGATTTGGATTTAAATTTGCCATGAAAACACTATCTGGTGGACGAATTGGTATTGCAGCACAGGCATTGGGTATTGCTTCAGGAGCTTATGAATTGGCACTTAAATATTCTAAAGAACGTAAGGCATTCGGTACTGAAATTTGTAATCATCAAGCCATTGCATTTAAACTGGCAGATATGGCTACAGAAATTGAAGCAGCAAGAATGTTAGTCATGAAGGCTGCTTGGGATAAAGATCAGGGTAATAATTACGATATGTCTAGTGCCATGGCGAAATTATATGCAAGTAAAGTAGCTATGGAACAAACAGTGGAGGCCGTGCAAATACATGGTGGTAATGGGTTTGTAAAAGAATACCATGTTGAACGTTTAATGCGTGATGCTAAAATCACCCAAATTTATGAAGGTACTTCAGAAATCCAAAAAATTGTAATTTCTAGAGGTGTAATTAGAGGATAAATAAGATGACAAATAATTCAAATAATTAAGCCTAGTTTTTACTAGGCTTTTTTAGTTTAATATATCTTTGTTTTTAATTAAACAACTCTTATATTTTTTGCTCAAAGCAAGCAAAAAAAAAGACTCAACCAAAAAAATGATTGAGTCTTAAAAAAGGCGGCGACCTACTCTCCCACGAGATGCAGTACCATTGGCGCTAACGGGCTTAACTACTCTGTTCGGAATGG
>NZ_POTB01000003.1:0-216204 GCF_002940745.1 Hanstruepera ponticola | reverse complement strand
AATCAATAATAATCCCTGAACTTTTTCGATTACTTCACTAATGTGACGCTAACGAGGGCGCAAATATACAACCCTTTCTATCTTCTAAACAAACTTTTTTTTGCCTTTTTTATAAAGTATTTTTTAAACCCTTGTTTTCAATAAGTTGCAACTTAAAATAATTATATAATTACTCCATAGTATATATTGTATGTCAATTAATAACCTATTATCTTTGCGTCTTCAAAATATGACATATATATAATGATAGAAATTACATTACCAGATGGTAGTATAAAATCGGTTAAAAAGAATACCACTCCTATGGATGTGGCTAAATCTATAAGTGAAGGGTTGGCTAGAAATGTTATTTCGGCTAAATTCAACGACACAATAGTTGAAACTAAAACACCCTTAACCGAAAACGGCAGTCTTATATTGTATACATGGAATGACGACCAAGGTAAAAAAGCCTTCTGGCATTCATCTGCACATATACTAGCTCAAGCTATTGAAGAATTATATCCTTTAGCCAAACTATGGGTAGGACCAGCCATTGAAAATGGATTTTATTATGATATAGATTTAGGTGACGATACCATTTCGGAAAAAGACTTTAAAACTATTGAAAATAAGATGCTGGAAATAGCTCGTGGAAAACATGAGTTTAATATGCGTTCAGTAACAAAAGATGAAGCCCTATCATATTACAAAGGCAATAATGAATATAAAGTTGAATTAGTTAATGGCTTGGAAGATGGAACCATTACGTTTTGTGACCATTCTACTTTTACCGATTTATGTCGTGGTGGACATATTCCTAATACTGGAATTGTCAAAGCTGTAAAAATATTAAGTGTAGCTGGTGCCTATTGGAAAGGTGATGAAAACAACAAACAGTTAACTCGTGTTTATGGGATTTCTTTTCCAAAACAAAAAGAACTAACTGAATATTTAGAACTGCTTGAAGAGGCCAAAAAGCGTGACCATAGAAAACTTGGTAAAGAACTTGATCTGTTTACTTTTTCACAAAAGGTTGGACAAGGGCTACCATTATGGCTCCCTAAAGGTGCAGCTTTGAGAGAACGATTAGAGAATTTCTTGAAAAGTGCTCAAAAGAAAGCTGGTTATGAAATGGTTGTAACACCACATATTGGTCAAAAAGAGCTTTATGTAACATCTGGACACTACGCTAAATATGGTGAAGATAGCTTTCAACCTATTCATACTCCAAAAGAAGATGAAGAATTTTTATTAAAACCCATGAATTGCCCTCACCATTGTGAGATTTACAAAAACAACCAATGGTCCTATAAAGATTTACCGAAGCGTTTTGCTGAATTTGGAACCGTATATCGCTATGAACAGAGTGGTGAGTTGCATGGATTAACTAGAGTGCGTGGCTTCACACAAGATGACGCGCATTTATTTTGTACGCCAGATCAACTAGACAAAGAATTTAAAGATGTTATTGATTTGGTGCTTTATGTATTTGGATCACTAGGATTTGAAAATTTCACAGCTCAAGTTTCTCTGCGAGATCCTGAAAATCCAGAAAAATATATAGGTAGTGACGAAAATTGGGAAAAGGCAGAATCTGCTATTCTGAATGCAGCAAAAGATAAAGGTCTTAATTATGTTGTTGAAACTGGTGAAGCTGCCTTTTATGGTCCAAAATTAGATTTCATGGTAAAAGATGCACTAGGCAGGCAATGGCAGTTGGGAACCATTCAAGTTGATTACAACCTTCCTGAACGTTTCGATTTAACTTACAAAGGCAGTGATAATGAATTACACAGACCCGTAATGATTCACCGAGCTCCGTTTGGAAGTATGGAACGTTTTGTAGCTATCTTGCTAGAACATACGGCAGGAAATTTTCCATTATGGCTAGTTCCAGATCAAGTTATTGTACTGTCAATTAGTGAGAAATATGAAAAATACGCTAAAAAAGTTTTAAATTTGTTAGAAAATCACGAAATTCGCGCCCTAATTGACAATAGGAACGAGACGATGGGTAAAAAAATTCGGGAAGCCGAAATGAAAAAAATCCCATTTATGATAATTGTTGGTGAGAATGAAGAACAGGAGGATAAGATTTCTGTTCGTCAACATGGAGGTGAAGATCTTGGCATGATAAGTGTACTAGATTTTGCACAAATTGTTGAGAATGAAATAAATAAAAATTTAAAACAATTTTAAAAATAAGTTAAACTAAAATTATAAAGCCATAGCAATACGTAGAAGAAGACAAGCTCCAAGGCGAGTAAATCAGGAAGATCAACACAGAATCAACTCTAAAATTAGAGCAGAAAAAGTACGCTTAGTAGGTGATAATGTTGAAGTAGGAATCTATCCAACGAAACAAGCACTAACAATAGCTGATGAACAGGGTTTAGACCTTGTAGAAATTTCACCAAAAGCAGATCCACCTGTATGTAAAGTAATGGATTATAAAAAGTTTCTTTATGAGCAAAAGAAACGTGAAAAGGCTTTGAAAGCAAAAGCTTCTAAAGTAGTAGTTAAAGAAATTCGTTTTGGTCCACAAACCGATGATCACGATTACGAGTTTAAAAAGAAGCATGCTGAAAAGTTCTTAAAAGAAGGTGCTAAATTAAAAGCTTTTGTGTTCTTTAAAGGACGTTCAATTGTCTTTAAAGAACAAGGTCAAATTTTACTATTACGTCTAGCACAAGATTTAGAGGAAATTGGTAAAGTAGAGCAAATGCCGAAATTAGAAGGTAAACGTATGACCATGTTTATAGCTCCTAAAAAAACGAAATAAAAATCCTGAATAATTCAGGTTTAAAATAATAAGCGAAGTAAATTAAACTAGGAAGAAAAGATGCCTAAAATGAAAACGAAATCTAGTGCCAAAAAGAGATTTAAAATCACTGGTACTGGAAAAATTAAAAGAAAGCACGCTTTTAAAAGTCATATCTTAACAAAGAAGTCTAAAAAGCGTAAGTTAGCATTAACTCATAGTACTTTGGTACATGATCATGATGTTGACAGCATCAAAGAACAATTACGTTTAAAGTAATAACGTTCGGTTAAATTATTTATAAACCCTGGAGTTAGGCTCAATTAAAGTATCGGAAACGGTCGCCTACTACAAAAACAATTAAAATTATGCCAAGATCAGTAAATTCTGTAGCAAAAAGAGCCAGAAGAAAAAAGGTTCTTAAACAAGCAAAAGGTTACTTCGGACGTCGTAAAAACGTTTGGACAGTAGCAAAAAATGCGGTTGATAAAGCGATGCAATACTCGTATAGAGACCGTAGAAACAAAAAGAGAACATTCCGTGCCTTATGGATTACACGTATTAATGCAGGTGCCAGACAACACGGTATGTCTTATTCGCAGTTTATGGGTAAATTAAAAGCTAACAATATCGAATTAAACCGTAAGGTTTTAGCCGATTTAGCTATGAATAACCCAGAAGCATTTGCGGCAATAGTAAATAAAGTAAAGTAAGGCGTTTCGCCTATTGTAAAACATATTTCGCTTATAAAAACCGACTCTAATGAGTCGGTTTTTTTTAATCAAAAATTAAGATTTGTTTAAAAAATAATTGCCTCGAGAAACAAAAAGATAAAAACCATAACTTTACACTCATGGATTATGTTATTATTTGTTTGGTCGCTTTTGTTGCGTCAATTTTAACCTTCTTTTCCGGATTTGGGCTAGGAACTATTTTATTACCTGCCTTTTCATTATTCTTTCCTGTTGAAATCGCTATAGCTCTAACAGGTATAGTACATTTTTTCAATAATATTTATAAGCTATTTCTGGTCGGTAAAAATGCAAACAAAAATGTGCTTATTTATTTTGGAATTCCAGCAGTTATCGCTTCATTTCTTGGTGCTTATTTGCTAATAAATATAACTGATTTAACACCTTTGTATGAATATTCAATCGGTAACAAGCTGTTTATTATTACACCAGTAAAGCTCATCATAGCTATACTACTGATTGCTTTTGCTATTATTGAGCTTCTACCTTTCTTAAAAAAACTAAACTTTAAGAAAAAGCATCTACCCATTGGTGGTTTTTTAAGCGGTTTTTTTGGTGGTCTTTCAGGTCATCAAGGTGCATTAAGAAGTGCCTTCTTAATTAATGCAGGTCTGACTAAAGAAGTTTTTATCGGTTCTGCAGTTGTCATTTCAGCTTTTGTGGATTTTACTAGGATATCCATGTATTCAACACATTTTTTAGAATCTGGGCTAAATGATAATATTCCACTTATACTTTGTGCAACTATTTCAGCCATTGTTGGCGCCTATTTTGGGAATAAAATGTTGAAAAAAATTACTCTAGAATTTATCCAAAAGTTAGTAGCAGTATTACTAATTGCAATATCCATAGCTTTAGGCGTAGGATTACTTTAGGTTTTTTGCTTTTTCTTTTTAGCAGCTGGAAACAAAACATTATTTAATATCAAACGATAACCAGGAGATGTTGGATATAAATCTAATTCTGTTTTAGGATCTCCTACTCTATGTGTATAATCTTCAGGGTCATGGCCTCCATAAAATGTAAAGAACCCTTTCCCTTTAATACCATGGATATATTTGGCTTCGCCATTGGTTTTATTTTCACCCATAACTAATACATTAGATTTTATTTCATCTCTTGTAAATGCCGTCGTTTGCCCCATAAAACCTTTAACTAGAGCTGTGTGATTCTGACAAAGCATAGTTGGAATTGGATCCCATTTAGCCGAAAAATCCATGAGTGTAAAATAATCAGTCATTTTTGGAATTCTTCGTTTTTGAGTCATATCAATTGATGAAAATTCATAAACCATTGGACTTCGCTCTAAAGTAAAATCTTTGAAAGCGAAAGTTCTATTATATTCAATTTTCGATTGATAACTTGGGTCACTAGGGTCTCCATCAAACATAGGCTCACATATATCAACTCCTTCGGCCGACAAAGCAATATCAAAACTATCAGTTGCACTGCACATGGCAAACATGAAGCCGCCACCTATAACATAATCTCTTATTTTTTTTGCCACTGCTAATTTCTCTTCGGAAACCTTATCAAATCCTAATTTCGTTGCCAATGTTTCAGCTTCTTTCTTTTCTTCAATATACCAGGCTGCGGTTCGATAATTTGCATAAAATTTACCGTATTGTCCTGTGAAATCTTCGTGATGAAGGTGAAGCCAATCAAATAATAATAACCCATCTTCAAGAACCTCTTCATCGTAAATAGTTTCATAAGGAATTTCAGCGTATGTTAAAACCATAGTTACCGCATCATCCCAAGGTAGTTTACCTTTAGGTGTATAGACAGCTATTTTAGGTGCTTTTTCCAAGACCACTGCTTCCATATTTTTACTTGGACTACTAATCTCCTCTAAAATGGATTCTGCTTTGGAGTTAGAAAGCACTTCAAAGGAAACCCCTCTAATTTGACATTCTTTCTGAATGCGTTCAGAATCTGGTAGTAAAAAAGAACCTCCTCTATAATTTAATAACCATTTTACTTTTAGTTGTTGCTCAAGCGTCCAATAGGTAATTCCATAAGCTTTTAAATGATTTTTTTGAGTCTCGGCATCCATAGGAATGAGAATATAGGATGCAAACGTCTTAATAGACAGGAGCATAAATACTACAAGTAATATCTTTTTCATAATCGAAATATACTCAAAAAATATACCTTTTCAATCGTTTTAAAACAAATTTAACCTTGCATTGTTAGTGCTTACCAGATAATAAGTTGGCAATAACTTTGGTATTAGGGAATTGTTCTAACATAATTTTTAAAAAAACTGTAATAGGTATGGACATAATCAATCCTGGAACACCCCAAATATAACCCCATAGCATAAGCATTACCAGAACTGTTATAACATTTAATGAAAATGACTTACCCATAAATATAGGCTCAAGTATCGTACCGAATAGCACCTGAACACTGGTTATAGCCACGACAAAAAAGAATAATGTGCTTGTTGGGTCTAACTCGATGAATGCAAAAATTGATAGCATTACTACTGTTATTATGGAGCCAACCATTTGAACAAAATTTATTAGAAAAGCAAAAAGCCCCCAAAATATAGGGAAACTCACTCCAAATATATAACAGGCCAAACCTGTACATATTCCTGTAGCAGCACTTACCAGAAACTTAACTTTTATAAATGTAATAAGGTCTTTTTCAATTTTCACAAAAGTCTTTACGGATGTATGCTTCTGCTTAAGCACAATAGTATTTAATACTTTTTGAATGTTAATAGATTCTGCCAACCATAAGACTACAAAAAAAGCAGTCATTAAAATCATGGTTATTGTTTTGCGAATAAATTCGATAGTTACACTGATATTTTCTGTATGAATAAACTCTTTCAGAACACTTTTCTTATCCTCAATTTGAAAACCAAAAGTTTCTTGCGCAGTTAATAACAATAAATCAAACTTTTCTTCAGCCTTTACAAAAAAATCTGTTTCCGAATTTAAAATCTCACGGCTAGATATTTGAACCAGTTCAACTCCTATTTTCATTCCACCGGCAATAATTAAAACAACTATTATAATACTTACTGCTTTAGGTACCTTTTTTTTACCAAGCCATCGCATTAGCGGTAAAAACAGCAGAGCGATAAACATTGAAAAAATAAGTGGTATGAATATGAACGATAATATCTTTAATAAATAGAACACCAGTGGTATTACTATTATTAACAACAATATATTAGTGGTTCTTCTCTGTTCCATGATTTACGATTAGGGCTAGTTACAATAAAAACTAAAAAGGTACATCATTATCCTCTTCTGGCGCACCAAAAGCGTCATTTGGACTTGGAAAATTATCGGGCTTGAATGTATTATCATTTGCAGCATCATTCATTTTTGAATGAAACTCATGGTCAAATGGCGTGTCAAAATCATCCAAATTATCAAATTTACCTAAATGCCCAATAAACTTCAGTCTGATATTTTCAAGTCCACCGTTTCTGTGTTTTGCTACAATAAATTCTGCTTGACCTTCAGTTGGCGAACGTTCTTCATCATCCCATTCGTCAATTTTATAATATTCAGGTCGGTAGATAAAACTAACGATATCAGCATCTTGCTCAATAGCACCAGATTCACGTAAATCAGAAAGCAATGGACGTTTGCTACCACCTCGCGTTTCAACTGCACGAGACAGCTGCGAAAGTGCAATGACTGGCACATCTAATTCTTTTGCCAATGCTTTCAAGTTTCTTGAAATCATAGAAATTTCTTGCTCACGATTACCACCATGACTACTACCACCAGTCATCAATTGCAAGTAATCAATCATAATCAATTTAATACCATGTTGGGATGATAAACGTCTGGCTTTTGCACGTAAATCAAAAATAGATAAAGAAGGCGTATCATCTATAAACAAAGGTGCCTTTTCTAATCCTTTTACTTTAACGTTTAATTGCTCCCATTCATGCTTTTCCAATTTTCCAGTACGCAATTTTTCAGATGATAAACCTGTTTCACTAGAAATCAATCTAGTAATTAATTGTACTGAAGCCATCTCTAATGAAAAGAATGCCACTGGAATGTTTTGATCAACAGCAATATTTCTCGCCATAGATAGGGTGAGTGCTGTTTTACCCATACCTGGACGAGCTGCAACAATTATTAAATCTGAAGGTTGCCAACCAGATGTGAGCTTATCAAGTTTACCAAATCCTGTAGGAATACCACTCAAGCCTTCTTTATTGGAGATTTCTTCAATCTTCTTTTTTGCTTGAATAACTAAATCTTGAGCCGTTTCACTTGATTTTTTTATGTTTCCTTGTGTAACTTCATAAAGTTTAGATTCTGCTTTATCTAATAAATCAAAGACGTCTTTGGTTTCGTCATAGGAATCTTCAATAATTTCATTCGAAATTTTAATCAAACTACGCTGAATAAACTTCTGTAGAATTATACGTGCATGGAACTCAATATGTGCTGAAGATGAGACCTTTTGTGTCAATGAAATGAGGTAAAAATCACCTCCAGAAACTTCCAATCTTGAATTTTTCTTTAATTGGCTCGAAACGGTTAATAAGTCAATAGGCTCACTATTCTCAAATAGTTGAAATATTGCCTCAAAAATATGTTGATGGGCTTCTTTATAAAAAGCATCAGGGCTCAAAATATCAATAACCTCATCGACTCCTTTTTTATCGATCATCATTGCTCCAAGCACAACCTCTTCTAAATCAATTGCTTGAGGCGGTATTTTTCCTTTTTCAAGATTAATTAGAGTGCTTTTATCTACTTGATATCCTTTAATTTGGTTTGGTTGTTTCATGTTGACGAAAGTAGTTAAAACAACGCTATCTTAGAAGCGTCAAAGAAGTTACATTGTTAACCGTACATTAACAATCTAACTGTTAATAAGTTGATTTTATTGTTAATAAGCATAAAAAAATCTGAAATACAAAATTTCAGATTTATAGGTTGTATGATTATAGGGAAGTTACCCTTTAAAAACACCCATTTCCAAATATTTTTCCATTCTATTTGACACCAAATCTTTTGGTGATAAGTTTTTTAATTCATCATGAGTTTTCAAAATAGTATCTCTAACCGCTAAATATGTTTTTTCACGATCATTGTGAGCACCACCAAGTGGTTCTTTAATAATTTCATCAACCAGCTTCAATCGCTTCATATCTTTTGCCGTTAACTTCAGAGCATCTGCTGCTTGTTCTTTATACTCCCAACTTCTCCAAAGAATGGATGAACAGGATTCAGGTGAAATAACAGAATACCAAGTATTTTCAAGCATAAGAACTCTATCTCCTACACCTATACCCAAAGCACCTCCCGAAGCACCTTCACCAATGATAACCGTAATAATTGGTACTTTTAAGCGTGTCATTTCCAAGATATTTCTGGCAATGGCTTCACCTTGCCCACGTTCTTCGGCTTCAAGTCCTGGATAAGCACCAGGTGTATCAATTAAAGTAATAACAGGTATTCCAAACTTTTCGGCAGATTTCATTAATCTTAAAGCCTTTCTATAGCCTTCAGGATTTGCCATTCCAAAATTGCGATATTGTCTGGTTTTGGTATTATATCCTTTTTGTTGACCAACAATCATAAAACTTTGATCTCCAATTTTTCCCAAACCACCAATCATAGCTTTATCATCCTTAACGTTTCTATCACCATGTAATTCCAAAAAGGAATCACCGCAAAGCGCTTTGATATAATCTAAAGTATAAGGCCTGTTAGGGTGACGAGACATTTGTACACGCTGCCAAGGCGTTAAATTTTTATATATCTCTTTTTTGGTAGCTACTAATTTTTTTTCAATCTGTTTACAGGTCTCTGTAACATCAACATCACTTTCTTCACCAATAACCTGACATTTTTCTAGTTGCTCTTCTAATTCTTTAATAGGAAGTTCAAATTCTAAATATTCCATAGAAATTTGTAATTAAATTTTAGTTAGTGTACAAATATAAAAACTTTAATTGTCTTAAAATGTTATGAGAGTTTTCTTTTTGCTTTTTTCGTATTCTTTAAGATTCCATTAATTAAAACAACACTAATAATAACAATAGCTCCGATATAAAAATCCAAACTCATTTTTTCCTTTTCAGGGAAAATAATTATAGCTAATACAATCCCATAAATAGGTTCTAAATTATAAGTTAATACAACTGTATAAGGACTAATATATCGCATAACATACACTGAAGCAATAAAGGCATAAGCTGTGCAGATAGATGCTAAAATAAATAAGTAAATAAAATCTGAAAGATGCAAAGTAAAGAATATTTGAGAAAAACCGTTTTTAGCAAAAAACAAATAAACACTTATGAAAAGTACACCACTTATAAATTCATAAAAGGTAATTACAGTTGCTGTATGTTTCTCTAAAAATTTCCCATTTAACACAGCAAACATTGATGAAAAAAAAGCTGAAATAATGCCTAGAACAATTCCTAATAAATGTTTAAGCTCACTCTGCGTTATAATATAAACTCCTACAATTACGATTAATCCAAAAACAATTTCGTACCAAATAATTTTTCGTTTGTAAATCATAGGCTCTATCAAAGATGCAAAAAATGCACCCGTTGAAAACATGGCTAGTGCGATTGAAATGTTAGAAACCTTAATTGACCCAAAAAAAGTAATCCAATGCAATGCGATTAAAATACCTGCAAAACTTAATTTTAAAATGGATTTAAAAGGAATCTTGACGTTTGCTTTAGAAAAATAAGCATACAATCCTATAAAGACTAGAGCAAATAGCATACGATACCATACCAATGGTATAGCTTCAATTGTGATAAGTTGACCGAGAATAGCTGTAAATCCTGCAATGAACACCAGGACATGAAGGTGTAAGTAATTTTTTAGCTTATCGTTTGGCATTATACAGTAAATAAGCAGCTAAAATACCAAATAATACATTTGGAAACCACACAGCCACTAAAGGTGGAAAATCTGATTGCGATGCCAAAACTCCAAAGATTTTATCAAAAAACACAAAGACCATTGCAATACATATCCCAAAAGCTAGGTTTACTCCCATTCCACCACGACGTTTTATAGAAGAAACTGCCACCGCAATAATGGTCAAAATAAATACCGAGACAGGTAAACTCCATTTTCTGTATTGCACCAATTTATAGCGACTAATATATGATGAGCCTCGTTTTTCTTCCTTATCAATAAATTTATTTAACTCGCCATATGGAAGCGTTTCTGCAATGTATTCTACCGGAGTTAAATCTTCTAAATCAAAACTAAAAAGCATATTTTTTCTTCTAGCATTCTCAATAATATCTCCATTTTCTCCAATAGTGCGCTTTACATAAGACATTAAACGATAGGTACTATCCTTTTCTATATACCTTATGGAGTTGGCACTAATTTTATATACCAATTCGTTATCAACAATATGCTCTAAAGTGAAATTTTGTCCAAGATTTTGCTTGGCATCAAAGCTACTAACATATATGTAATCGTTATCATTTATTTGCCTGAATACATTTTGATTATCAACGGCACTTTTGTTATTCTTTAAATATTTGTAATTAAAATCATTAAACCCTTTACTAGCCATAGGTGCCAAATAGAGTCCTAACGCCAATGCCAATATTGATACGATAAGCGCACCAAACATATAAGGTCTTAAAAAACGTGAGAAAGACACTCCAGAACTTAAGAAAGCAATAACCTCGGTATTATTGGCCAATTTGGATGTAAACCAAATAACCGAAAGGAATAAAAACAGTGGAAATAATAAATGCGCAAAGTAAATAGTAAAGTCTAAAAAATATAACATAACCTCACTAAACGGCACTTTGTTTTCTAGAATTTTTCCAATTTTTTCAGCTAAATGAACTGTTATACCAATGGGAATGAATAACAGCAACATTACAAAAAATGTAAACAAATAGCGCTTTAGTATGTACCAATCTAAAATCTTCATTTTGACTACAAACGATTATCCATTTGCTTTACCATTTTATCTTTCCAAACTTTAAAATCACCAGCTAATATATGTTTTCTTGCTTCACGAACCAACCACATGTAAAACCCTAGATTATGAATGGTAGCTATCTGTTTGCCCAATAACTCATTGACCGTAAATAAATGTCTGACATAAGCTTTAGTATATTCGTTATCTACAAAGGTTATACCCATTTCATCTAAAGGTGAAAAATCATCTTTCCATTTAAGATTTTTAATGTTTATAGTGCCATGTGCTGTAAAAAGCATACCATTTCTCGCATTACGTGTAGGCATTACACAATCAAACATATCCACTCCAAGTGCAATATTTTCCAGAATATTTATTGGCGTACCAACACCCATTAAATACCTTGGTTTTTCTTCAGGAAGAATATTGGTTACCACTTCAGTCATTTCGTACATTTCTTCGGCAGGTTCTCCAACCGATAATCCTCCAATGGCATTGCCTACAGCTCCCGCGTTTGCTATATATTCTGCTGATTGTTTTCTTAAATCCTTATAAGTACTACCTTGAACAATGGGGAAAAAAGCTTGATTATAATTATACTTTAAAGGCGTTTTGTCTAAATGATTAATACACCTGTCCAACCACCTGTGAGTCATATGCATTGAGCGTTTCGCATAATTATAGTCACAAGGATATGGTGTACACTCATCAAAAGCCATGATAATATCAGCTCCAATGACCCGCTGAATTTCCATAACATTCTCTGGTGTAAATGTATGGTAACTACCGTCAATATGCGATTTGAATTTGACACCTTCTTCTTTAATTTTTCTGTTGGCTGAAAGCGAATACACTTGATAGCCTCCAGAATCGGTCAAAATATTTCGATCCCAATTCATAAATTTATGCAAACCACCAGCTTGCTCCAAAATATCAGTTTGTGGTCTTAAGTAAAGATGATAAGTGTTGCCTAAAATTATATCTGGATTTATGTCATTTTTCAGCTCTCGCTGATGAACACCTTTTACAGAAGCTACTGTTCCTACAGGCATAAAAATTGGTGTTTCAATTTTGCCGTGATCTGTTGTTATAACTCCTGCTCGGGCTTTTGACTGTAAATCTCTTCCTTTTAATTCAAATTTCATATTCAATAAATGATGAAGCGACAAAGATAATTAACTGAATAATTTAAGCGTTACAATTGTAATTAAATTAACTTATTAACAATAGCGATACCTTGTTAACAATACAAATCATTTTCTTTTATAAGCTATGATAAAAACATATTTTTGCACCCATAAAAATGTAATTACCTATCATGGCAAATATTCAACAATTAGAAGATTTAACAACCCAAGTGCGCAGAGACATTTTAAGAATGGTTCATAAAGTAAATTCTGGTCATCCAGGAGGTTCTTTAGGTTGTGCAGAATTTTTTGTAGCACTCTATAATGACATCATGGAACGTCATGATGATTTTGAAATGGACGGTATTGGCGAAGATTTATTCTTCCTTTCCAACGGTCATATTTCGCCTGTATATTATAGTGTTTTAGCTAGATCTGGATATTTTCCTGTTGAAGAATTAAATACGTTCAGAATCATAGATTCAAGACTGCAAGGTCATCCAACTACCCACGAAGGGTTACCTGGTATTCGTATTGCTTCAGGATCTTTAGGCCAAGGTATGTCAGTTGCTCTTGGTTCAGCACAAGCCAAAAAACTAAATAATGATTCACATTTAATTTACAGCTTACATGGTGATGGTGAATTACAGGAAGGACAAAACTGGGAAGCTATCATGTATGCGGCAGGAAACAATGTTGACAATATAATTGCAACCATAGATTTAAATGGACAGCAAATTGATGGACCAACAGACGTTGTATTACCATTGGGTAATGTTAAAGAAAAATTTGAAGCATTTGGATGGACTGTTATTGAAATTAATCAAGGTAATAATCTTGAAGAAATTTTAAAAGGCATGAAGGTTGCAAAATCTAAAACAGGACAAGGAAAACCTGTTTGTGTATTGCTTAAAACCGTTATGGGAAATGGCGTAGATTTTATGATGCACACCCATGCATGGCATGGTAAAGCCCCAAATGATGAGCAATTGGCGATTGGTTTGGCACAAAACGAAGAAACTTTAGGGGATTATTAATTTAGTAAGAAACAACACAATGAAAACATACACAAATACAGGAAGTAAAGACACACGTTCAGGCTTTGGAGCTGGCTTAACCGAATTAGGACAAACCAATGAAAATGTCGTTGCACTTTGCGCTGATTTAATAGGTTCACTAAAAATGGACGATTTTAAAGCCAATCACCCAGATCGTTTTTTTCAAGTTGGAATTGCTGAAGCCAATATGATTGGTCTAGCTGCAGGTTTGACAATTGGTGGTAAAATACCATTTACTGGAACTTTTGCAAACTTTTCCACAGGTCGTGTATATGACCAAATACGTCAGAGCGTTGCTTATTCAGGTAAAAATGTAAAAATCTGTGCTTCGCATGCAGGATTAACTCTTGGTGAAGATGGAGCTACTCATCAAATATTAGAAGACATTGGTCTAATGAAAATGCTACCTGGTATGGTCGTTATTAATCCTTGTGACTACAATCAAACTAAGGCAGCGACTATAGCAATAGCAGAACATAATGGGCCTGTTTATTTGCGTTTTGGCAGACCTAAAGTCGCCAATTTTACTCCAGAGAATCAAACCTTTGAAATTGGTAAAGCTCTACATTTAACAGAAGGTAGTGATGTGACTATAGTAGCCACTGGACATTTAGTTTGGGAGGCTTTAGAAGCTGCCAAAGAACTTAATGAAAAAGGTGTTTCTGCCGAAGTCATAAATATTCACACTATAAAACCACTTGATGATAAAGCTATTTTAGAATCTGTATCAAAAACTGGTTGTATTGTTACAGCTGAAGAACACAATCATCTAGGTGGTTTAGGCGAAAGTGTTGCACGAGTACTAGCAACCAACAGACCAACACCTCAAGAGTTTGTTGCCACTAATGATACATTTGGAGAATCTGGCACACCAGCCCAGTTAATGGAAAAGTACGGCCTAAATAGTGATGCCATTGTTAAGGCAGTAGAAAAAGTTATGAAACGAAAATAAAAACTTGTTTATCTCGTTTTATTTGTTGTAATCAAAAAACAACAATTATGAGATATTTAGTTTTAAGCCTTTGGGCTTGTCTTTTATTTACTAATCAGCTACACGCCCAAACAGCAAACGGTTTTGGATTTAAAGGAGGTATAAACTACAATGCTAATGGCGATTACTTTGAATCGATTAACTCCAATGCAAAAAATCCAGATAGAAATGTCGGTTTTCACTTTGGTGTATTTGGAAAAATTGGGAAACAGATTTATTTTAAACCTGAACTAGTTTATACAAGTACAAAAAGTGATTATGATAACGACAGCTTCAAAATGCAAAAGCTTGATGCGCCGCTTTTAGCTGGTATTACATTCTTTAGGCACTTAAATATATTCGCTGGTCCTTCGCTACAATATATATTGGATACAGAATTTGATGGTGTTTCAATTAGTGAAGTTGAAAACGATTTTACGGTTGGCTTAAACTTTGGTGTAGGTTTTAGCTTAAAGAAATTAGGAATTGATTTACGCTATGAACGTGGTTTCAAAGAAAATGAGGCTACTTTTCTTAACAACAATGGATTGGGAATAAGTAGAATAGATACGCGACCCGATCAGTTAATACTAAGCTTGTCTCTAATTCTATAAAAAAAAGCCGCTGTTCATTGAGGTTCTCAAAATGCAGCGGCTTTTTTAAATGAAATTTAAATATTTATTCAGGTGTTGTATTCTTATCTAAATAATCTGGCGTACCATCTCCATTAGAATCTGTAATTATAACAGTGTTCAATGTAAAAGTCCCATCATTATTATCATCTATACTATCAAATATTTCATTTGGTAAGGCATTATTATCGAAATATGATTGTGCCTCTTCTTCAGACATAAATGGTGTCATAGTATCATCTTCGTCATATGACATTAACTCAACTTCATCAATAGTTAAGTAGCCATCACCATCATCATCATTATCTATAAAATTTGGACTTAAATCACCATCTGTATCATCATCATAAACATCACCATTTTCATTCAAATCCTCTAAAAAAGAAGGAATACCATCATTATCATGATCTCTAACAACACGCTCAAACAAACTAAATGTAAAAATCAATGGTGTGTAACTATCAACACCTACTAATGGTTGGGAGAAATACCCTAAACCTGAAGGAACAAATACAGCTCCAATACCATGATTGTGATAAGAATCAGTTCCATCCCCATTATCAGTAAAACCAGTACTCGTTTTAAATTCAATTAAACCTTGTTGAAATCCTTTAACCACACCTGCTTCAAAACCAGCAGATATCAAATTAAAACCAGTTGCAGATACCGCACTATCAAAAACATACCCAGTTGTCAAACTACCTTCATAAGTTACAAATGCTTGGTCACAAAAATGAACAACATTACCCAAACCTTCTCTTACATTTAAATAATACAGTTTGTAGTCGATATTTCTATCTGTCACAGTTTTAAAATCAACCATGTCAATCAATGGTGTTTTACTGGGATCCTCACTTAAAGGAGTGAATTCAATTTGAAAAGAATCGTTAGCAAGACTATATGGGTCAGAAAAATCGAAATCTTCATAATTAAAAAAGTGTGTACTAAGAAATTCTTCAATTTCCGCTAAATCCTCTTCATAAACAACTCCCCTATCTCTTTCGGGAATTGTATCTATACCATCGTCATCATCATTACAGCCTGAAAAGATTACAAAACCTAATAATAACAATACCGTTAATTCTCTTAATTTCATTATTGCTTATTTTTGTGGAGCAAGATACAATTTTTAAATAATTTTGTGCAATAACATTAACGTAGTTTTTAGACTAATTTTATGCGAATAGATAAGTATTTATGGTGTGTTAGGTATTATAAAACAAGGTCACTTGCAACAACCGCGTGTAAAAAAGGGCATGTAAGGGTAAATGATGAAATTGTAAAACCTAGCCGAGATGTTTATCCTACAGATAAAATTCAATTACGTAAAGATCAAATTAATTATACACTAACCATTAATGACATACCTCCCAATCGTGTTGGTGCAAAACTAGTAGATATTTATAGAACTGATACCACACCAAAAGAAGCATTTGCAGCGAATGAATTATTGAAATATTCAAAAGATTATTATAGAAAAAAAGGCTCTGGAAGGCCTACAAAAAAAGACAGGCGTGATATTGATGACTTTACTGAAGAAATTGATAGCTAAACACTATATTTTGAGATTTCTATTTTATCTTTGAAAAAATACTAAAAATGAAACCTAGTATCAAGAATACCATATTAGATCATGACGACATTGTGAATAAGATAAGGCGAATTGCCTATCAAATTTATGAGAGCAATGTAGATGAAACAGAAGTGATTTTGGCAGGAATAGATTCGAATGGTTATATTTTGGCGAAGAAATTAAAAACAATATTAACAAAAATATCTCCCATTAATATTATTCTTTGCCGTGTGGAAATTGATAAAAAAAATCCTAGAAACGTAATTAAAACATCTATAAACGCTGAAGATTACAAAAATAAATCAGTGGTACTAATTGATGATGTCCTTAATTCAGGAACAACTTTGGTATATGGTGTAAAACATTTTCTTGATGTACCTTTAAAACGGTTTAAAACAGCTGTATTAGTTAACAGAAACCATAAAAAATATCCTGTAAAAGCTGATTTCAAAGGGATTTCGCTTTCTACTTCTTTACATGAGCATATTGACGTCATATTAAAAGCTAAACCGTACGAGGCTTTTTTAAAATAACTTTAAAATAATGTTTTCAATTATTTCATTTGGCTCACCATTAGCATCAATGGTTACATCAGCCTTGTTATAAAAATCTTTTCGCTCAAATAGGTGTTTACCAATAAACTCGAGCAACTCATCATTTGAATTTATAAATTTCAACAACGGCCGGTTATGCTTCTCATCAAATAATCGTTTTGATAGTTCTTGTATTGATACTTGTAGATAAATACTTTTAGAACTTTGGCTATTTGAAATCAACTCCATGTTATTTGCATAGCAAGGTGTTCCTCCACCTAGAGCAATTACTGCATTGAGATTCGATTTAATAAGTTCCTTTAAGCATGCATTTTCTAACTTCCTGAAATATATTTCCCCTTTCGAATTAAAAATCTGCTCAATAGTTCTCCCCTCTTTCTTTTCAATAAAATCGTCCAAATCTACAAATGGTATTTCAAGTACCTTACTCAATTTTTGTCCAACATAAGACTTCCCACTACCCATATAACCAAGCAAAAAAATATTCATAAACCTGTTTGAAATTGATTATTAACACACTAACAAAGCAAGCAACAAAAAAACAAAAATTTATCTAAAAAAAGTATTGTTTTATTAATTAAACATTTTATATTTGCACCCTCATTAGAGAAAACAAATGACCGGGTAGCTCAGTTGGTAGAGCATCTCCCTTTTAAGGAGAGGGTCCTGGGTTCGAGCCCCAGCCCGGTCACAAAAAAAGTTAAGCGAATGCTTAACTTTTTTTTTATTTTTGACTTAATTATTAAGCGCACGTGGCGGAATTGGTAGACGCGCTAGCTTGAGGGGCTAGTGACCGCTTTTGGTCGTGGAAGTTCGAGTCTTCTCGTGCGCACAATTACAATGGGTATTCTGATTTCAGAAGCTCATCCAGTAAGTTTCTTACGGTGTCACTATTCCAATTTGCAGCACCATTCTTTTCGATTCTTATTTTTCCATATTTATCAATAATGTACGTTTGTGGAATGCTATTAGAACTCAAAACTTTTGGAGCCACCGTAAGTGTATTATAGTAATTCAAATTGAATTGATTATCAGACAAAAACTGCTTCACTTTATTGGAGTTTTCATTTGAAACTAAAAGGAATACAACCTCTTCATTATAATCTTGATAGAGCGCATCAATACTTGGCATTTCAGCTATACAAGGCGGGCACCAAGTAGCCCAAAAATTTAAAAACACGACCTTGCCTTTTACATCTTTAAAATTTAAAATATTACCATCTTGATCTACCAACTCCCATTGATAATCTGAAAGCTGTTTTTGCGCTGATTCTTCCGTTTTAGAAGGACTTATCAGAGCAAACCCTTTTTGTATAAAAACTTGAATTGGCTGTCTGGTTTGCGGAATAATTAATAATAGAATTACTACTAGAAATATAACATTACTTAATTTTATTTTGGAAGTCTTCATCAAATAAATTATGATTTTATTACGAAACTATACTTTTCAACTTAACAGCACAACATTAATATTTATTATCTGCGGACTAGACTTTCTTCAACGAGTACGCCTAAAATCAAAAATAAAGAAGCAGGCGTTTCGATAAACAGTATATTACATTTTTTATGTTTTCAAAGAAAGGAACTTCATTATCCTGCACATCTAAAAAAAAAATCAGCTAAAATAATTAAACAGCTTTTTTTAAAATTCTAATTTCTTTTCTAGAAAATTGAAGATAATTTTCTTCTTTTAGTTCTTTAAACAAAGTATTTAAAGTAGGTCTAGATGTACCTATTAGGGACGCCATGTCCTTTTGAGTATAAGGATGCTTGATAATATGATCTCCTGTTTTATCACAATTATAACCATACTCGGTACATAATTCATCTAAAAACTCCATCAAACGTGTTTTCGTATCCTTAAACAGTAATAATTGTAAACGTCTTTCAAGTTTTTTGAATTTAACACCTATGAACTTATATATTTTGAAACTAAACGTTTGATTTTTCCGCATAAGGTCATGCATGATTTCTACACCTATCTGACAAATGGAAGTTGAATTGTCAATAGATTGAGCAAATTCATCACGTTTAGATTCACCAAGTATTGCTTTTTCACCAAATAACTCTCCTCGGGTCAAAATTGCCTTTACAACTTCAGCTCCATTTTCATTATAATAACCAATTTTCACCTTCCCTTTCTCTATTAGATATATCTTATTGGCAGCGTCTTGTTCAAAGTAAATGTAATCCTTCTTCCTATAAGCATCAAAATCATGATTACTTTTGTAATCTTTAAATTTATGCGGACACAACACTTTAAAAAGATTCACATCTTCAAAAAACCATAGTGAGTTCATTACAATATAAATAGTTTTAACAATGGTCGGTAAACCAAAGAAAAACTTACAATGTCATTTTAAAAAAGAAACTTAAAAAACAGAATTTAACTTACATCACTGTAGCCATAACCATAGCCATAATTGTAGCCATAGCCTCGCGACTTACTAGTCCCAACACTATTTACAACATAAGCCATATTTTTTAATTTACCAGAATCATTCAACTCTTTAGAAAATTCTAATAAATTCTTTTCAGTGTAATTTGCTTTAACAATATAAACATGAGTATCCGATAAATGCGAAATTAACATAGTATCAGTCACCAAAATTGTTGGAGCCGTATCAACTATAATATAATCATACAGATCTTTGGCCTCATTGATAAGATCATCAAAACGACCGTTAGTTAGCAAATGTGCAGGATTTGGAGGAATAGCACCAGACAAAAGAACATCATGTGTTTTATGATTCTTAAACCCTTTTAACAATAATGTTTTCCAATCTAAACTATAATCAAACAAATAATTTGATAAACCTTTAGCATTTTTATCTTTTGTTGAATAGGTATGAATTTGTGGATTTCTTAAATCTGCACCAATTAAAAGCACTTTTTTATTTAAACTTGATAGTGCCAATGATAAATTAATACTGACATACGTTTTACCTTCACCTTTTATGGTAGATGTACAAAAAATAACATGCCCTTTATTATTTTCTTTTTTAGGCAATACATAACGCACATTTGAGCTTAAAATTCTGAAAGATTCAGCTAAAATAGATCGGTCATTTGGGTTCTCAAAAATTAGGTGTTCTTTATCTTGAACTTCAGGTATTTGTCCAATTATAGGTACATTCTTCACAGTTTTTTCAATATCTTTTTTATCATGAACTTTGGTATCTAACATGAAAATCAAATAAAGTACACCAAATGGCAGCAATAATCCAGCCAACAATGCCGCAGCATAAATCACATTTGACTTAGGTGATATTGGGCTTGAACTTGACAGAGCATTTTCTACAACTTTTACAGAGGGCTCTGTTACTGCTAAATTAATTCCAGCTTCTTCTTGTTTTTGTAATAACAATAAGTAAAGACTTTCTTTTATTTTTTGTTGCCTATCTATCTCTCTCAATAATTTTTCCTTTTCAGGAATACTACCAACCTCACCTCTAAACTTCAAATTTCGTGCATCCAATTGTTTCCTTGAAACTTCTAGTTGATTTTTGTAAGTTCTTAAAGATTGGTTAATGTTGGATTTCAACCCCATGATTGTAGATTGTAATTGTTTAACCATTGGATTATTAATCCCTCCACTTGCACTATATTTCTCGTATTCAAATACTGCGGTATTATACTCACCAATCAACTCATTGATACTATTATTTTCTATTCCAATATTTGAAGGAAGCAAACCTCTATCATCGTCATCTCTAGTTAAGCCCTGTTCAACCAAACGCGATAGAGCTATTTGATTTTCAATTTTAAATAATTCTTCTTCGGATTGTGTTCTTTTTTGTAAACCTAATTCAGCATCGCTTGGGAGAAAAACTAAATTATTATCCTGTTTAAATTCTTTCTTCTCTATTTCAATGGTATCAAGTTCTTTGGCTAAATCAACAAATCTTTCCTCAATAAAATTGAGTGTATTTCTAAATACCTGTTGCCGGTCTTTTATTCCGTCTTGATTAAAAACACTCACCAAAGAATCAAGTACTTTTTCAGACCATTCCGTACTTTCAGATTTCATTGTTAATTTCAGTAAGTCACTTTGCTCACCAACTGGATCTATTTTTACTTTAGATTTTAATCTTAGTGTTGTGGGCTTAATTGGTGATAATCTCACAACATATTTTTTATCCTCAATTTGAGCTAAATCTTTTTTATTAAATAGGGTTATATCAAAGGGAAGTCCATGTTCTTTTCCAAAAGAATTATGATTCTCAAACACAAACTCCTTCCCATGTTTTAAATCAATAACTTCAAAATTATTTTTATTAACCAAAATTTCATATTGATAACTACCAAATATACTATCTGGCTTTATATGTTGTTCAAAGTGAAAAGGCAATTGGGCAATTCTGGAAATTTGAATTTGTCCTTCTTCTTGAAAAGTAGTATTCAATTTTAACTTTCTAACTACCTGCTCAATTATTGGATAAGATGTGAGAATTTCTATTTCATTTTCAAGATTGATATTAGATCGTTTAAAAACAAAAGCTGAGGTTGGCAATTCCAATCCGTCTGACTCATCAAGAATTTTAATTTTAGTACTAGTCTCATATATTCTAGGAGAATATCTTAAATACACATAAGCAATGGTCATTGATAATGCCAGAGCAAAAACAAACCAAGGCCAATGCCTTAAATATTTCTTTATCTCATGCTTGATATCAACATGACTGTCATCTTGCTGAAAATAAGAGTTTATAGGATTGTTTTCCATTTATTATCTAGTTACAAGAATAATGACACTTAAAATAACCGATGTTAACCCTAATAAAGTTCCAATATCACCCACATATCCTGCCGAAGTAACTTTTGGAGGGTTTTGATTAACAACAATAACATCATTGGGTTTAACAAAGTAAAAAGGGCTTTCTAACCAACTTGATGATGTTAAATCTAAATGTGTCACTTTACGTACTCCATCAACCTCTCTCATGACCAAAACATCATCTCTTTTCCCTCTTATGGTCAAGTCGCCTGCAAAACCTATGGCTTGAAGCAAAGTAATACTTTCTTCTGTAAAAGAATAAGTTCCTGGACTATTGACTTCACCAAGCACCGTAACCTTGGCGTTTAAAATACGAATGGTTACAGATGGTTGCACCAAGTGTCCTTCATCTGTTAGTTTTTTTCTAATATGCTCTTCTAATTGCGCTGTAGTCATTCCCTCAACAGAAATGGCACCAAGATTTGGGAAATCAATTGTCTTATCTTTTGAAACTAAATAACCTTCTAGCTTCATGATTTCCAGAGAATTTTGACGCATGTCTCCTTGAAAATTTCTATTGTAGGGTTTAGCTGTTTCAGGTACTAAAGCACCAACGGATATTTTTAAAATATCATTAGGTTGAATTGTAATATCTTGATATGATACAGGACTATTATTATAGTCATCAACATCTTGAAGATAAAATATTTCTTTTTTAGAAACACAGGAGCTTAAAAAAAAAGTAACTAGAATTACAGATAAAAAAATTCTCATAAAGAAAGCGTTCCATTATAAAGACAAATATAGTAGCAATTGTTACAACTACAAAAGCAATTGTGCTTTAAATGGTCTTCTTTTTAAGTGAAGGTTTAGCTTTTAAAATTTCAATTTTTAATAGTTTTTTTTGGGCCAAAAACGGAATTGTATACAATAACGAACCATAAATTAGAAGCGCAATAATCTGTGTATTTAAATTCAATTTAATTAAATTAATTGCTATGGCAAAAACACATAAATTAATTGAAACTATTATAAAAGTTGTGGCTTTGTGGCTAAATCCAGCTTTTAAAAAAAGATGATGGATGTGATTTCTATCAGGCATAAATGGATTTGTCTTCAATTTAAAAACCCTGATTATAACTACCCTTAATGTATCAATAAGCGGATAAAATAAAATAGCCAAAGCTATGGCAGGAGATGTTTTATGAATTACTGATGATTCATTAAGTTGAGCATTGTTGATAAAACTAACGACAAAAAAGGCAATTAAAAATCCAATAATCATTGATCCAGTGTCTCCCATAAAAAGCTTATTCTTTTTGGAGAAATTCAATCTTAAGAATGCTATTAAAGAACCCATAACGGCAATAGCTAATGTAGCTAAACTGTAATTTTCACTATTAATAAAAATAAATAATAAAATACCACTAGCACCAAGCGCCACAGTACCAGCCAATCCATCAACACCATCTATTAAATTGTAAGCATTTATTATTAGAATATATACAAACAATGTAAAGCTGATAGACACCCAGTATGGTAAAGTCTGAATATCAAGAATGTTAGAGAAGCTTATAATTCTGTTGTCAGTAAAAACGATAACAAGTAAAGCCGCGAGAAGTTGGCCTATGAATTTTTTTCGTGGTGAAAGAACTGTTAAATCATCTTTTAAACCTAGAAAAAAAAGAATTGTCAGTGATCCCATAACTAGTAATAAAGTACTAGAATGTAATATCGCACCCGTAATAGTGATTACTAAAGCCATGCTAATATAAATACCAATGCCACCAAGTGTTGGGACACTTTTTGTGTGTGCGCTTCTGCTTCCAGGAACATCAACCAACCCTTTTTTTTGTGCTACATATAATATGGTTGGGAAAGTGGTGTAAGCTATATAAAATGCTAAAACCCCTGCAAAAAGCAGCCATGGAAACAAGTAATCTCCAGGGTTGAATGAGTCAAGTAATTCTTTTAACATATTTACATCAGAATAATTATATTGCAAATATCGTTAATATCTTCGATTATGTTGTGCTGTTTTCGATAACTTATTGTCTTTTTTACAATTTCTTAAACTACATCAATTCAAATTCAATAAGTGTTTTATTATCCTTTCTGCTGTGTGTCCATCCCATAACGGAATGTCTTTTGATTGCTTCCAGTTTCCAGAAAATAGTTTATTTAAATATGGAGCAATATTACTTGGATTAGTCCCTACCAACTCATTAGTACCTAGAGTTATAGTTTCTGGACGTTCAGTATTATCCCGCAAGGTCATACATGGCACATTCATAATAGACGCTTCTTCAGTAATTCCACCGGAATCTGTAATGACTGCTTTAGCATTTTTAACCAAGAAATTGAATTCTAAATAGCTTAACGGACTTATTGTATGCAATCGATTATGACTAATATCTAATCTTTCAAGAATCTTGGCTGTTCTGGGATGAACAGGAAACACAATTGGTATGTTGCCAGAATGTTTCATAATCTCATCAATCATAGACTTTAATTGATTTTCTTCATCAACGTTTGCAGGCCGATGCAAAGTCATTACAATGTATTCTTTTGTTTTCAATGACAATTCATTCCATACTACAGGCTTCTTGAAATTTGGCATTTGTTTCAAAAGAGTATCAATCATGGTATTGCCAACAAAAAATATTTGTTCATCCTTCACACCACTTTTCTTTAGATAATCATTCGCAGTATCTGAAGTTGTAAAAAAATAATTTGATATACTATCTGTTACCAATCTATTGATTTCTTCAGGCATTGTCCAGTCATTTGAACGAATACCTCCTTCCACATGAGCAACTTCTGTGTGTAACTTTTGAGCCACTAAAGCGCATGCCATAGTTGAAGTTACATCGCCAACTACCAAAACCAAATCTGTTGGATTTGCAAGTAACTCCTTTTCAAATGCTATCAAAATGTTAGCTGTCTGTACTGCCTGACTTCCACCACTACATTCTAAATTAACATGCGGTTCTGGAATTTGTAACTGTTCAAAAAAATCACCTGACATATTTTTGTCATAATGCTGACCCGTATGTACTAATCTGTAATCAATTGCATTACCTCTATTTTTAGCATTTTCTATTTCATGGATAATAGGCGCAATCTTCATAAAATTAGGCCTAGCACCAGCAATGATTGTAATATTGTACATATGTTTTATATAGGTTTAGTACTTATTTAGATGCAAATTAACAAAGAATTTAACCAAATGTATTTGTCTTTTAATTCTTGAAGGTTGATTAATCAATCTATAGGTCCATTCCAAATTGTTTTTAACCCACCAATCTGGTGCTCGTTTAACGTGTCCAGTATAAACATCAAAACTTCCTCCAAGACCTTGATAAACTGCTGGATGTTTTTTTTGGATGCGCTCCATTAATAATTCCTGTTTAGGCGAACCCATGGCTACAAAAACAATGTCAGGTTTGAGCTTTACTATGTCCGCTATTAACTCATCCTCTTCTGCTTCAGTTTTTAGATAACCATTTCTGTAATTACAGATGTTGATTCCAGGAAAATCTCGCTTTATTTTTTCAATAGTATCTTCAATAACATCTTGTTTACCACCAACAAGATAAAAGGATTTATCCTTATAAAATTCTTGAATTATATCTAGCCATAGTTCGCAACCTGGAATTTTCACAACCTCTTTATGGCCTTTTTTATGTAATGCCCAAACGGCTCCAATACCATCCGGATAACCAAGATTTCTATTTATTAAATCACGGCTTTCATTAGTTGCATGTAATATTTTTTCAGCATTAACAGCTATCATAATTTTTTTATGAGCCATTGCATATTGCATCAATTCCTTTCGAGAATTGGGAGCAAAAGTTTTTACACCATTCAGAGTTTCGGTAATCATTTGATATCAGAAATCATTTCTAAATTATAATGAGCCATCGCATTAAACATAAAAGCATTACTCCATCGCATATACGATATTTTGGAGCTCATTCCTTTTTTTAATTGGTAGTAAAAATAGCCTTTTTTGTGCTGCATATTTTCAATAGTCCAATTTAAAACCTTTTCTAAAAGATTATAATTATTCTGAAAAACACCTAATTTAGAACAAGTTACTATTATTTGTGCTGGACAATGAATATCAATGGGGTATGTTTTATTATGATAATACTTTGGCATTCCGTTTTCTTCAAAAAAATTAACGGTATAATAGTCCATCCCTTTATCTATAAATTTCTGAAAGGATACATCACCCGTATTTTGCTGATATGTTTTTATAGCATCCAAGTTGAAACCTGTATGAAAACTATCTATCCATGACTGAATAGGCAATAACCCATAAATCCAAGAACCATCTTTGTTTTGTAAATCACAAGCAGTTGAAACTGCCTCTCTAGCCAGTGTTAAATGCTTTTCGTTTTTAGTGTATTTATAAGAATAACTCAAAATTTTAGCACCTAAAAGAGAGGCATTGATTACTGTATTATTACCGTCTTGAACACTATATGAGAATAGAAATCCATTGCCTTTTGGTGTTCTAGATAAATCGTTAAGCACGAATTCAGCTGCTGTCAAAGTTTCTTTCAGTACAGCTTCATTTTTAGTTATTTCAAAACTCTTTAAAAGTGCCTCAACACAAAAGGCAGTAGCAACAACAGTAGGCGTGTTTTTTTTAAATAGAAATAATCTTCTGGCTTGCCAATCAAAATTATAGCCCCAACATGCGCCTGAATAGCCTTCAGATTTCATATCTAAAAGCAACAGTGTTAAACTGTTAATCTGATTTAGAATAGTGTCTGGGCAACCAAATGTTTTATCACCATTTAATGAAGCTTCATACAACTTACAATACCCAAGTAAAAATAGTGCCACACCTTTGGCGTTGTGCTCCTTAGGTACTAATAGCAATTTTCTGAAATTAATTGGACTTCTTTTAAAACCTTGAATCCAAGCTAAACGTGCCAAATCCCAATGCTTCAATGGTAATACCTGAAACACTTTAGAGTTAAGACCATCATAAGGATCCCAGCCTTTAAAGTTTTCTGCTTCACAATAGGCTTTCAATTTTAAAAAACTTTCTTGAAATTTAGATGTCAACCTGCTCTCCTCCACGTTTTATAGATTCAATAATTCCGAAACAAGTTTTAGTTACAGCAACTACTTCGCTAAAAGGAATTGGCGCTTTTCCATCCTTAATTAAACCATTGATAAAGGACTCTACCATCTCCTTTTGACCTTTATTTTGATTCAATAATTTTTTCTTTTTAGGCTTACCTTTTCCATACAATTTCAATTCTTTAAAATCATTAAGAACACCTGAAAAGCCAGCTGAAAACACTTCAATATATTCTTTAGATAATGATTTTGAACCATTTGAATAATAAGCAATTACTCCTGTAGAACCATTTTCAAATTGAAGCAATACATTAAGCGTATCATTTAACTGGTTGGCATCTGGTATGGCCGTTGCCGAAACCTTGATTGGTAAACTTCCGTTAATATAAGTTAGGTAGTCTACAAAGTGACAAACCTCACCATGAATACGACCACCACCTATTTCCGTATCCTGTATCCAATTATCTTTAGGTATAGCTCCTGCATTAATTCGGTAAATCATGGATACGGGATTATTACCCAAAGATTTCTTAAGCTTTTCTGTAAGCGGTGAAAAGCGACGGTTAAAACCAATCATAACGGATTTATCAGAAGCTTCTTTCAATTCAATAATCTTTTCCAATTCCTCTTCTTTTAGGCACAAAGGTTTTTCAACGAATACATGCTTATTAGCTTGTAAGGATTTTATAACATAAGGCCCATGTGAATCATGGCGTGTAGCAATAAAAACTGTATTGGTTTTATCGTTTAAAACATCTGCTTCCTCACTGGCGCAAAACTGAAATTTAAACTTTTCAGCAACGCGTTTTGAAGTCGTACCCGAATTGGTTAAAACTCCAACCCTTCCAACAATGGAATCGTCTGGAATATTTGGTAATAAATTCCCTTGAGCATAACTTCCGGCACCAATAAAGGAAATATTTAATCTACCTAACGCTTTAGCATCATTTGTCTTGATTGATGCTTTAGAAGGCACTTTGGAAGCATCATACTTTAAGGCAATACCAGTAAAAGGTTCAGATTTCTCAACTACCAAGTCAAAAGCTTGTTTGGCGTTATCAAAATCAAAATCGTGAGTTGTTAAATAATCAATATTAATTTTATTCGCTACCAGAAGTGATTGAAATGCTTCCATGTTGCGTTTTTCAGTCCACCTGACATACGCAACAGGATAATCGATACCTTTTTCTTCATAATTTAAATCGTAACGTCCTGGCCCATAAGAACAGGCCATTTTCAGTTCCAATTCTTTACGATACCAGAATGGATCGCGATCAAATCCAGTTGGCACAGCACCTAAAACAACTACTTTGCCTTTTTTACGCGCTATAGCACCAGCAAAATTTATGGGATCCATACTTGAGGTAGCAGCAGCAATAATTACGGCATCTGCTCCTATACCATTGGTAGCGTTTAAAATTTGTTCTTCAATACCAGGAGCGTTTCGGATTAATCCGACATCAACAGCACCAGATGCAATAGCTTGTTTAACGGCAGATTCAGCGACATCAACGCCAATTACTGTGACACCTGAAGCCTTCAAAATTAATGCTGCTAATTGCCCTAGCAAGCCTAAACCAATAACGACACAAGATTCCCCAAGACGCAAATCTGCTTGGCGCACACCTTGCATAGAAATGGCTCCTAAAGTATTATATGCAGCATTTTTTAAATCAGCTGAAGGTTGCAACTTCACACACAAATTTACAGGCACTGAAACAATTTCAGCATGGTTAGCATAACCTGCACCAGCACACGCTACTCTATCACCTGTTTCAAATCCAGTAACACCTTCGCCTACCTCAATAACTTCACCAGCGCAGCTATATCCCAAAGGTGAGTAGGCATCCAATTTCTTCATTACAGCTCTGTAGGTTTGAATAGGTCCTTGCTTTACGAAAGTATCAATAACTTGTTTAACTTGTTGCGGTCGTTCTTTAGCTTTGCCTAACAAGCTTTTTCTGGCAGCTTGCACTGTAGAACCTTCTGTTCCTGCACTTATAATTGAATAGTGGTTTTTAACAATGATCATTCCTTTTCCTAATTGTGGATAAGGAACTTCCTGAATAACCATATCACCAGAACCAAGCTTTTGTGTGAGTTGTTGCATTTAAATTTTCTTAATAAATAAATCGTTTCTTAATAATAATAGCCCAATAAATCCCCATACCAAAATATTATAATAGTAATAAACACCTGGAACCAGCCCTATACAATCAATCATATACATTCCGAAGAACATGAGGGCGAATACCCGAACGTTTTTATGAATTTTAAAAACTTTTTTTAGCATTGAGAATACAAAAGTAACCAATAATATCAAGCCTATTATACCGTTTGCAAGTAAAACCCTTAAAAATTCATTATGAACTGGTCTCACTAAACCGTCTCCCATCCATTGAAAAAAAACAGTCTGCCTCGTGGTCCAAAATTCCCAGGCACCTTCCCAAATATAACCTCTTCCTGCCAAGGTATAACGTGCATCTTTTACCTCACCTGAATCATAGCCTATTTCCTTGCTGAACAATTGCTCTAAATTATCATAAAAGGTATCGCCAAATACTAGAAAAATTACTGACATACCTATAACCAAAGAGAAACCTTGGCTTAATTTTGATTTGGAAAACAATAACAATAAAACAATCCATAGACCAATTATTCCAACAGCTGCTTTACTAAAAACCAAGTAAATTGAGAAAAAGGCTCCCATACTAATTAAAACCATAAAGATTTTTAGTAAAAGAGAATTCCTTTTGAAAATTGTAGTATGAATAAGTACAGCCATTAAAGTCATCAAACCGTAAAAACGTACAGGAAATGCGTCATGGTAAAACCCTACATAACGTATCAATCCTACGGTTTCTCTTTGCTGAAAAATTACGCCTGTTTGAAACTGATAAATACTCACCAATATTGGGAATATCCCACATATCATTATCGCCAACAATAACTTTTTAAGCCTGGCTTGATCTGTAACCACCATGGGGATCAAAAAAAAACCTAAATAAGCATTAACACTTAAAAAAACATGCTCTATTGCTCCAAACGGTTTTTCAATAAAACCCCATACCAATCCAAAAGCCATGGCTAAAAAATAAATATTTGCTAACCGTAACCAACTTGTAGGAAATTGTTTTCTCTTTTTTAAAACATCAAAAAATAAAACTGGAACCAACACTCCTTGAAGAGATAAAATTGATAGTGGTCCCACTTTAAATTCCCAAAATGCATCAATTATTGATTTTGTTGCAGCAATTATGATTAGAGCTGCAAAAACACCCTTCTGAAGTCTCACAATTACAATTGTGATTAAAATAAGAAGCGCTATTAATATCATTCTACGGATTTGTGCTTTTTAGGCAATGACTTATATGGCTTTGGTATTTCTTTTAGAATTTTAATTGGGTTTCCAGCCGCAACAACACCTTCAGGAATATCCTTATTAACTACGGATCCAGCTCCAATTATAGCATGATTTCCAATAGTGACATTTCGCATAACAACGGTATTTACACCTATAAACACATGATCTCCAATAGTAACGTATCCTGTTCCTGTATCTTCATTATTAAGTACATGTGCAGCACCATCGTGAGATAAAATATAACAACCATGAGTAATTAAACAATTGTCACCAATAATTACTTTGCCTCGCCTAACATCAATTTTAGCACCTAAACTAATCATAGTGTTTTTGCCAATTTGAGCACCTGAAGCCCTTAAAAATGACATGTGGAAAAACCGAAGTAAGTTACCCAATAGATGTATCATTTTTCTAATAAATGTCTTCATTACGCTAATACCTTTAAAATAATTGCTTTAAAATCTTCTGAAATAGTATCGATTGAAAATCGTGATACTACATGCGATCTATTGGTCAAACCTATCTGTATCCGTGCCACTTCATCTTGAAGCATTGTTTTTAAAGCATTTTTTAAACCGTCCAATTCACCTGGCACAAACGAATAACCGTGCACTGTATTTTCAAAAACTTCACGATGTGCACCCACAGGCGTAAATACGGCTGGTTTACCAATTGCCATTGCCTCCAATAATGACCTAGAGAAGCCTTCAGAATAGGATGCCGTTAAAAAAATATCAGATGACTGTAAATGCTCCATTTTATTATTTCCGCTTATAATTCCTAAATTGATGTAATTATCCTTAAATTCTGAATTTAATATCGTATTTTCAACTTCAAAAGGATCCTCATAAGCTATTTTTTCTCCCGTAAACTGATTATAAAATACACCGCGTTCGCCTTTTCTAATATTTCCCGCAAAGTAAAATTTAGCAAACGGAAAATCACTACAAATGTCAGGAATTATCTTCAATATATCAGTATAACCTTTGGCCTTTGTCATGTGGCCCATCACTAGAATTTTTCCTTTTTCAATTGGTATTTCAGAATTTGGCGAAAACTCTTCAATGTCCATGGCCTGATAAAGTACAGCCATTTTATTTAAAGGAATATATGGTGCGAACTGGTCTTTTAAATATGCTGCTTGAACAATACCACAGTCTACTTTTTTTAGACTAAATCCGACAACTCTTTTTACAATACTATTAAATTCTTTGAAGTTTAATTTAAAATGACTTCCTCTTAAATGAATAATAACTTTAGCACCAAATAGCTTACTTAACAAAATAGTCCAAACATCCCTTCCTAACCAACCTATTTGAGTTGGTGTAATGGGGTAATAAACACAATTAGGATTTTTTGAAATGAGTAATTTCAATAGTTTTGAAAAGAATATAAAGAAATTAGAAAGCATGGATAAATCTAGCTTTCCTTTTTTGGTATTATCTTTTCTAAAGTTGGTTTTTAAGAACTGTATATCGAATTCAGAATTTAATGATTCTGATTCCAAGAATTGTTGCATACTTAATTCAGGACCTGAATATGGTGGTGGTGTTGGGCCTATAAATAGTATTTTTGGCTTTTTAGTCATACTGAAGACTTAACTTAAATTGATTAACCCAGTTTTTTACAGCTAAATATTCACCTTTTACTTTAGCGTTTTCACAAAACTCTTCTAACATGTTTCTATTTAGTAGTAGTTTTTTTAAGATCGAAATGTTAGTATTTATGTCATCGTCTAAAACGTAACCGTTAATACCTGAATCAATATAATCCAATTCTGGGGCATGGCTTGGTCCATTGAGCGTAATATAAGGCCGTCCATACGCAAAAGCATGATTAATTGACAACCCTGAATGTCCTGGAATAAACACTAAAGTTGTTTTTTTCATAATTGGTGCTATATCTACCTCATTGACTAATGTACCATGCCATGTAATATCCAAATCCGTTTCAGCTGCTTTTTTTATGAGAGAATTTTCTGGGCCATCACCAATAATATCCAAAGTAAGGTTTGGGATATGACTCTTTAACTCCTTGTAGTAAGACATTAAATCTTGAATGCGTTTTGTAGCAATCAACCTTCCTATAAAAAGAATATTAGGTTTATTTTCTGGTGGAAGTTGAAAAATATAATTTTCATCAATTTCATTGGTGTCAATCGTATTATTAGCCCAAAAAGCTTTTGAAGGTTCAATCAAATTATTCTGTAGAGCCCATTTACAACTCTGTTCTGTATAGAAAACAACCCTATCCAATTTTCTATAATAAAATTTAGTTAGAAGTCTATCTAGGTATGAAATCTTACCATTTCCAGACTTTAATATGGGATGGTTGTAAGAAAATAACTTTGTTTTTGAAGATTTTGATTTTAATAAATTAGCATAGAGAAATAATAACAAATTTTTCTTTTCAGCAGGAATCAATATCCAATCATATCTATTAAAATATACTTTCAAAGATTCTCTCACCAATTTAGATGTGCCAAATTTTTTTTTTAGTACATTTAATTTTTTGTGTTGAAATACCCAATCCTCATCAATTTGGGCGTCTCCCATTGCCTCCCTTCCGGCTCCTGAAAGTATAGTTAAATCTATATCAACTTCTTTTGCTAAATGATTTAAAAAACGTGCCTTATAATGATTAAGGTTTGGTGATAGCCATAATATTTTTAATGTGGTATTTGTACTGCGGCTATTCATCACTTTAACATATTTGTTTTCCAGATATGAAATGGTATTAAACGCTCGGTATCTATAGATTTATCAGGAACAGCATTAACTAAATATTGGTATGAGTCACTTTCCTTAATCTGTTGAACTTGTTCTTTTATAAAGCTTTTTCCTACTTCAGAGTTTTTTAAATAACTAAATGAATTCTGAAGTCCAATTTTTGATAAATTCCAGTAACCATCATCTATTTTCAATTTTGCTGCTTTCCTTAAAACCATTTTCGTTGTTCTACCATTAAGCTTTTGACTTACTGGAATCTCCAATGCCAATTTAACCAATTTATCCGACCAAAATTGCGGATTAGACACAATATTGTGCTTCAATTGTAACTCATAGGGTGTATGAAAGAAAAACGTAGGTGTATAATACACACTAAAAAAAGAGAAGAACAGCCACTTATCCTTTTCGCTTGAAAAAACCTTTAACTCTTCAGGTATAGCAATATCATTCAGGAGTTTTTCAAATTCATAATCATAAATTAACTCATTTGGTAATTTGCGCTCTCCATAAAAAGGAAAATTGTTGTTGAATTTTAGGAAATAGAATCTCAATTTACTTCCTATGGGATGCCGAACCAATTTCAACATTTTAGCGAGTAACTTATGGACATTTACGTTTTTGGCTGTTGCATATAAATTCAAAATTTTCTTGAGTTGCAAGTATTTATTCATGCCAAGAAACAAACGGTCTGCTCCATCGCCATCAAACATAATATCTACGCCATCTTGATGTGCTTCTTTATATATGAAATTTAAGATAGAATTATTAAAACCAATAGGAAAACTAGAATGCTGACTAACTTCAAGATAATTGGATATAATATCTTCTGGGCTTAAAATGATTTTTTTAGTCGTAAAATTTAAGCGGTTTGATAGATAATCAACACGATCAAATTCATTATAGTCATTTTTAAAACCCAACGTATAAGCTCTAAAAGTCTTTCCACATTCATGAATTTTTTGAGCTAAATATCCAGAGTCTACACCACCACTTAAAGCAATTCCAATATTTTTATTACTTGCTAAAACGTTTTTTGTAGAATCAAACAAATAATTGTCAAGCGTTTGAATATTTGTGTCAATAGTTGCCGTATTAGAGGTTAAATTTTTATAAAACTCAAAATAACTTCGGACGGTTAATTGATCATTTTTTAGAATAAGCTGCTTCCCTCCAGCTAATGATTTTAAACCATTTATTAATGTATAATCAAAGGACGTAAATCCGAAATTGTAATGAAATAGTAATCCTTCATTGTTAATTTCAAAGCTTTTCATCCCAGTTGCTTTCAACAACAACTCCAAAGAACTGGAAAAATAAAAGATTCCATTTTTTCTCAGATAAAACAAAGGAATTTTGGAATAATGATCCGTGTAGATCTCTATAACCTGTTCATGAAAATCTACGCAAACAAATTTATGATCGGCATCTTTTGGCTTAAATTTATCTAATTCAAAATCTTCCTTTAATTTAAGTCCACCAGTCCATAAAAACCTATTTTTTGAAACAAAATACTTAACCTGATTTTCAGTTTCACCATGAGTGACAAATATTTTAAAAAACGAACTATTTATAGTTTCTTTTAGATTTACTTCAGCTGTAGGATACTTTTCAACACCTAAACCAACAATTCCTAAAAAACCTGGGATTATCTGTTCTTTACTATTCATTATACTGCTTCAAATAATTCAAAATACACCTTACTATAGTTTTCTGCCATATGATTTAATGTATATTTTTGTGTGTAAAGGTTTTTTAACTCCATTTCAATAATCTCCTTTTTTTCAGGATGCTCCTTCCAATATAATACTGCTTCAGCCATTTCGCTAACATTATTTACAAGTAGTCGTGAAAATTGATTTTCAAATATTTCAGTAGGTCCACCCGAATCATGATATGATAATACCAAGGTTTGACTCATCATGGCTTCCAAAACAACTAAACCGAAAGGCTCCATATCAGTAGTCATAAGATATATATCTGAAGAGGCTATAAGATCATAAGCATCTTTACGATAACCTAAAAAGAAAACAGTTTTGTTTAATAGATTTCCTGCTTGTTTTTTAAGATTTTCCATTTCATTACCATCACCAATTATTTGCAATTTAATTGATGTGTCTTTGTATAATTCATGCATTAATTCAATAGCCAAATGAACTCTTTTTTTTGGTATTAGGCGTGCAGCGATGGTTAAAATGAATTTTTCGTTTTTTATAATGTTTGGCTCATGATATTTCAATCCGTTATAAATAACAATCTGACTTTTGTTTTTTATGTCTAAATCTTTTTGAATCCATTTTGAAATAAAAATAACTTTATCCACAAACTTTTCTAAAAAGTTTTTACCAACAATTCGTTTTTGAATTAAATGTTTGAAATTAGATTTAATATTGGCTTTTTGCAACGTACCATGTTCAGTGTAGACTATTTTTTTATTAGAAAACATAGACGCCAATTGAATAAATGTAAATGGTCCATGAAAATGAATGATATCATAATCCTTAAATAGTGATAGAACTTTTTTAAATTTTAGTATAGGATTTTGATTATTAAATTTAATAATATTTACGTTTTGAGGCAATGACTCTGAAAGCAAATCTATAGTTTTGGTTGCCAATATATGGTTCTCAACAGTACCCATTGCATTTAACGATGAGGTTAATTCCAATGTTAGTTTTTGAATACCACCATAGGATTGTAAATTAACTATATGAATGATTTTTGGCTTCAACACTTTAGCTTGAAAAGTTTTTAATTATTTTATTGATTTCAACAAGTTTTTCATTGGAAAAATATTCAGTGTCTTTTTTATTTTGATTGTATACTTTTATTTCTTTCAAATCATTTGAAAAATCATATTCTTTCAGGTTTCCTACATTAATAATTTTATTTAGCGTTTGCAAAGGGTTTTCGACAAATTCTTCATAATGTATTTCACTATATTTTGGTTTTAATTTTCTGACTTCCATTTCTGCAACTTGATCAATTTTACACAATTGAAATACGGTTATTAACGCTGGGTCCGTTTTAATGGATTCAGCAAATTCCAATTCTTTGTCAGAATAAGCCCCATACCACCACAGCTTATTATAACCTCGTTTTTTCCAAAAGTTAACTTTTAGAAATGAATTTAAAGTTGGTATTTTATTTCGTTTTAAACTTATAATAATAGCATCTGGAAACAGCTGTAATAGAAATGAAATTCGAGGTGCTCCATTAATTTTCATTACCAAGCGCTCTTTATTTTGATAAGCAACCATTTTGCTAAAATAATTTCTTATAAAATCTATTCGCTCTTGGCTTATTTTAGTATCTAATAAAAAATCTCTCGAAAAATCAATGTCTTCACCGGTTAAGTAATTCCACATGCCAAAATTTTCTCCTGGTATAAAATGGTATTTGTTTAAAAACCCTGTTTTATTAAGTTGTTTTTTTTGGCCAAACTTTCGCCAAAGTTTATTGTCAAATATATTTCTAGCTAAATTAATTACTGGGTATTTATAAAATTTTTGCTGATAGTTTGACGGATAGGCTAAACTAGGATGTCTGCACACAAGTTCATAAATAATGGTTGTTCCTGTTCTTCCTGATCCAATAAATATGATAGGTTGCTGTATGTTTTTATAATTCTTCAATTCGTACGCTTGTTTTGTTTTGCTTTAAAACACTTAAAAAGTGTTCTGTCATTATTTCTATAGTATGATGGTTCATAGCGAAAGTTTTGGTATTATTTGCAAGAATTTCATACTCATTAAAGTCTGATAAAATTTTCTCTATACATTTTGCAGCCTCGCTAACATCGTTACACACATAACCAAGATTATTCGATGCAATAACATTACTTGGGTCAGCTCCAAAAACCAATGTTGGCAAACCACGTAACCACGCTTGTATATAGGTGTTTGAGAACCCTTCAGATTTAGATGTGTTAACCAATAGCGAAGCTTTGTCAAAATAGCTCAAGGATTCTTCAAATGATAATTGACCCGTAACCTGCAAACCATCCGGTTTATTTTTCAAAATAGAATTAACATATGCCCTATCACTATGGCTTCCAATCATAATAAACTTATAATCTCTTTCAATTAAAGCATTTGCTAATTCAACGAATAGTTGTGGTCGTTTATTCAGTCCGAAATTACCACACCATATAATTGTTTTTTTAAAAAAATTAGTTTGCGGTTCAAAATGGGATTTAGGAGTTGGATGTCCAGAAATCATTCTTTCGGATTTCATATCAAACTCATTCTCTAAAATTTTGGACTGTTTGATATTTTGAGTAAATGCTATATCTACTTGCTTCATTCCCTTATTTCGAAACCAATCCATGATTTGTGCATTTTTCAAAAACACATGATACTTTATTTTTCCAACTTTATCAACTGTGTTATTCTTTTTAAACTTTAATACGTGATAGTTTTTATAAGGCGATAAGTTATCTGTACATATCCAAATAAATTTACACGAATTGTTTTTGCAATATTTCCCAATTACATAACTTACGTTTGAGGATAATCTTTGGACTATGATTTCTGGCTGCAACCTTTTAAGGATATAATCATATTTATTTTGGTCCATCCAATGGAATTTACCTGAAGGTTTTAACCAATGGATTTGCACATTGTTCTTTACCTCATGAGAATTTACCTTACTAGCAGAAGTAGTTTGACACACGTAGGAAACTTTAAAGCCTCTTTCAGCTAAAGCTTGAGATAGATAATTCGCTTGCACCTCTGCACCACCGCCTCTTTCCGATATATGCCAAGGCATTATAAAAGTTATATTATTAGTGTTCTTATTCATTAGTGGGTGTGCTCGAATAAATCTATATATGCTTTAATTATACTTTGATTAGCAAATTTTTCTTGAGCAAATTGTGTAGCATTGTTGCTCATTACCTCTATTTCATTCTGATTATTAATTAATTCCTGTATTTTCGTTACTAGGGCTTCTAAATCACCATGTGCACAAAAACCAATTTTATAATCTTGCATCCAATTATTGGGGTCATGATGTAGAGACAAAACAATGGCTCCACTTAACCAACTTTGAATATAAGCATTTGGCAACCCATCGGCATCTGGCCTACTTGTGTTTATGTAAATTTTAGCGTTTTGATAATATTTAAATGAATTTTCAAACTCAATCTTCCCTGGCATTGAAATATCAAATTTAGAGGCTAGGTCTATAATACTCTTTTCGTAACTTTTATTAACTGATCCTCCAGCCAGAATCGCTTTCCAATCTTTTAAATCAACTTTCTGGATTAATTTAATAAACAATTCGGGCTGTTTCGCTGGTGAAAGATTTGCCAACCACAAAATTTCATTTTTTTTTGATGTATCATTCTGAATTGGTAAAAAATAACTCGGCAAAATAATTCCATCCTTTTTTAAATACCTTTTAGTAGTTTCTTGCTGATTGACAGATTGATTAACAATATAATCAGGCATTAACATCCCTTTATTAATATAAATATCTTCGTAAAATTTGAAAGGCAAAAGTGCAACTTTGTAAAATAGTGATTTGTTTTTGCCTTTCAATCTTTTTATATTTTTCCAAAATTCAGCACTATCTTCTCCATTGGTTCCCCAAACGTAAGGTATATTATGAGCATTAGAGTATTTTCCAGCAACATATTGCAAGACATTTCTACCACGTGTATAAATTGCATCTGGCTTTAGTGCATTGAGTTTTTCTTGATAGACTAGCATTAATTTTTTCCATTCCAACAAACCCTGTTCTTTTTGAATCCAATAGAAATGAATACCGTTTGATAATTCGTACTTTGGTTTACTTCTCTCTTTTGTAGCACAAATATAATGTACATCCAATCCATATTCACTGAATGCAACAGCTAAATTATGAAGCTGTACAAACGTACCATTTACTGGACTGGTCTTATCAAACAAATATGAGTTTGCTAAAATAGCTAGTTTCATATTACTTTAATTATTCTTTAATATTTCTAAAAAATCTTTAGCAAATGTCTGTGAAAACAACTTTGCTCCCTTTACGTTTAGATGTGTCGCATTGCTAAACAAACTAATATCATCATTTCCGTACCATTTAGAATAATCTAAAAAATGCATATTGCTATGGTTTAAAGCCAAATCATTTAAACGTTCTATAATTTTATTTTTTCCATTTATTAAGGAATCGGTAACCTTGTGTTCTGGTGTATATACTAATATTAACTGCTTTTCTTTTTCGGCTGCCAATTTTGCCTCATACTCAATAAAGTTCATGCCTTTGTTAATATCATCATCAGATATAACTTTAGACTCTACGGTAATAGTACCATTCCATATATTTTTAAATCCAGTGAATCCTTTATATTTATAATACTCATCATAACTTGGATTCACAAAATTCAATTTTAATCCTTTAAGAAAATAGTTGTAGTAACCATGAAATTTATACATTGGTAAGTATTGATCTTTCCACAAATCTGGTTGAATCTTGGATAGGTTAGACTGCACGTACTGATTATTTAAAAATGGATAAAACTTATATTTCCTAAAAACACCATCTGTTCTTTTTGAAAATTCTAATGATCCAACAACATGAACAATATATTCTGTATCACTCACATTGTTTAAAGCTTGTTCCCACAACACTCTTTGCATGTTAAAATCCGCACCTGACAATCCGACTACTCTTGTGCTTATTCCTGTTATTTTTTGAATTTCACTAACATCAAAGTGATTCCATGCACGAGATGATCCTACAATTAAAACTTCATCATCTATTTCATTGTTGAATAGTAAATGTAAATCCTTATAATCATCATCCCGTAACTTATTTAATCCATTTAGCGCCATTTGGTCTAGTGCGTAAAAAATTACTATGACCAACATGAGAAAAACCAATGATTTTAACAAAAATGTTCTCATAGCAGGTTAAAATTGGAAATAAATGAATGAATTAGCCTCATTTGGCATAAATAATATTATTAATAACAGTATTGACAAGTAAACTAATTGCCTAAATAATACTGGGTATCCCTCTAAAATTGCTAAAGGGTGTGCCCTTTTCCGACCAATCCATTCAACTAAAATCAAAATAACAGATAAACATAGTATAACGATTGGATAACGCAAAATCCCTTCATTACCATTTACTATTTGATATAAATAATTCATACTGTCTCCCAATGTTTCAGCCCTAAAAAATACCCAAGCAAACGTTGTCAATACAAACGTAGAAATTATCCCTAAAAACTCTCTTAATGATGGCAAACTAGAATTAACAGCTACAATATCCAAATATGTTCTATTCTTATTCATCAATATAAGCGGTAAAAAAAACAAGGCGTTAAGAAATCCCCAAATTATAAAGGTCCAATTTGCTCCATGCCAAAAACCACTAACCAAAAAAATCACAAATACATTTCTGATTTTCATTACAGTACCTCCTTTACTACCACCAAGTGGGATATATACATAGTCTCTAAACCATGTTGATAATGATATGTGCCAACGTCTCCAAAATTCGGCTATATCCCGAGAAAAATAAGGGTATGCAAAATTTTGCATAAGGTTAAAACCAAATAATTTTGCAGTTCCGATAGCAATATCTGAATATCCAGAAAAATCACCATAAATTTGAAAGGCAAATAGTAACATGCCAAAAATTAGCGTTATAAAACTAAAGTCTTCAGGAGCATCAAACACTTGATTTACAAAAAGCGCACAATTATCGGCAATAACCATTTTTTTAAAAAATCCCCATAATATTTGTCTCATTCCATCAACTGCATAATCATATCGAAATTTCCTTTTAACTTGAAATTGCGGTAATAGATTTTTAGCACGTTCAATTGGGCCAGCAACTAATTGAGGAAAGAAGCTTACATAAGCAAAAAATTGAACAATATTATTAGTAGGATTGATTTTTCTTCTGTAAACATCAATAGTATAGCTCATGGTTTGAAACGTATAAAAACTTATACCTACTGGTAGGATAATCTGCAAAGAGGATAAATGCATGGTAATTCCAATAGATTCAAACGCTAATTTAAAATTCTCAATAAAAAAATTACTGTACTTAAAATACCCTAAAAGACCAATATTGACAATTACACTCAATGCCAAAAGAAGCTTTCTTTTATTTATTGTTTTTGATTTATCAATTTGTAATCCAACATTATAATCAACTAGTGAGCTAAAAGCTATTAAAGTCAAAAAACGCCAGTCCCACCAACCATAAAAAATGTAACTTATAATTAACAAAAATAAATTCTGCCAATTCAATTTTCTATTGAAAGCAAACCAATAAAGCAAGAATACTATTGGTAAAAATATTAAGTATTCAAATGAATTAAATAACATACTTAAACTACTGATTTATAAACAGCTCTTGTTTGAACTGCTATATTTGTCCATGTAAGTTGGGATACAGATTTTTTAATATCAGTTTTAATTGTTTTTAAATATTCTCTTTCCTCGTATAGATGCATGATTAGGTCAGCCAATTCACCTGGAGTTTCTTTCGTCATAATCCAACCTGTTTTATTCTTTTCGATAACATCAGAAACACCATGTTTCTGCCCAATAATTATTGGCAAGCCACAAGCTAGTGCATCTGTGGCTGCACCACTAAAAGCTTCAACATAAGATGTAGTAATATATAGGTCCGATGACCTGTACCAATTTATTAGATCAGCATATGGTGGGTTCAAATTATCTGCATTAGATTTAGGAATTCTACCAGGTAAAACAATCTTATCTGTAACATCATATTTAGAAGCTAATTCAGCTAGATTGGTCTCTGGACCAACACATACACATTTGATTTTTTTTACGGCCTTTAATTTTTGTAATGCTTGAAATAGTAAATCCATCCTTTTTACAGAACTATTTCTACCTACTGATATTAATACAAAATCCTCTTCTGACAAATTATGACTCGGTCTCTGGTTGATAAAATTTATCTCTTTAATTTTATCAATTAAGATTCCATTGTGTATGACTTCAATTTTATTCGGGTCTGCTCCCAAATCAACCATGTTTTGCTTATTTATTTGACTTACAGCAATTAATTTGTCTGAATTCTTAATAGTATATTTTAATTTTTTCATTAAATCTGGGTAAAGCTGTGCACCATAATCAATCTCTTCAACCACCTGAACATCAGCGCCTCTTGAATGCGCGATAACTGGCAAACCTTTAGTTTTTCCCAATTTAACCGCAGTAAAACCTCCGCCATGCAGCATGGGCCCATGAAGCACATTTACTTTTTCTTCGTTAATCATTTTTAAGCGATTTTGTTTTAAGAGCCAAGGCGTAAAACGCCAAAAACTCTTTGACCGATAACAATTATAGGGATATTCAAAATCTTTTGGTACTTCTGGTAATGTTGCACAAGCTACTGAAGCAGTTACATCATTCAAGTTATTTAGACTTAAAACTAAATTATGGACGGCGTACTCCATACCGCCAAGTCTCGGATAATGATTATTCATAATAAATCCAACTCTCATGAGGTATAATGCTTATTAATTTCAGACATACCAATTAAAGAAACATCCATTTCTTTTGTTAACCATTCTAAATAAGAATCCAATCTATTAATAATTTTATTCATGTTTTCTAGCGTCATACTATATGGACTCATACCTAATTCAAATTCATTACTATGAAACATCATACATAAAAAAACATTCTTTTCATTAGAAAGCTTTAAGAAATCTTGCGTTAATACTTTCATTTCCTCAACATTAGAGTAAGTAGGTCTTAACCATTTTGGCTTAGAAAACCTTGTAGTATAATTGAATAAAATATGCTGGTAAGATGTATTTAGTTTTATTTTTCTTTTTATTGATAAAGGAACTTTTGATAGCGTTCTATTCATTAACGAAACTGGCACCTGTAGTATACGCATGTCCCCTTCTTTTCTAAAATCTTTATAAGATGGATAGTAAGGCTGGTAGGGTGATCCAAAAAAATTAACAGAATTACCATTTTTGTTATTCCATTGTAAATCTGGTGTTACTGAACTATCCACAGTATATCCTAAATCCTCTAAAAATCTCAACGAATACTTACTTATCCCAAAACGACCTGCTCTAAATGACAGCGGTTGATAACCAAATGTGTCACTAAATAATGTGGTTAAATTTTTAAGTTTTTCCTTTTCAATATCGGGCTTAAAATCACTTTGGTAGTGCTTAGTATTATCAGCATTAAAATTTGCTTCTGGTTCAATAAATTCTGAATGTAAATGTGTTCCTAACTCAACCTTATTTCCAAAGCTTTTAAAAATCTCAACAGATTTTGAATCTTGAATAACTTCAGGGCTTAACAAATAGGTTGCTTTAACATTATATTTCTCAAATATAGGTTGCAAGTTTTTCACAACCCCATTATAAATATTAATAAAGGATAATGGCTGTTTAACTCTCCATTTAGCACCTTTATCACATTCAGTATCTATGGTAACTGACAAGTATATTTTTTTACTTTTGCTCAAAATCTATTCGTTTTTGTCTATACGCATATAGTGCATATTTTTTAAGTCACTATCTAAAAACAGTTTATTTTCTCCCACATACTTCAATAAGGTCTTTATATTATGCTGTGAAAGATTAAAGCCATTCTCATTAAAAACACTTTTGGTTTCATCAAAATTATTTCTGATTACATTGATGTGCTTTACTCCTTTGTTACGCCAGGCTAAATCAACAATATATTGTAGTAACTTATTCATGTGATGGCTATGACCTTTGGTAAATAAAAAGTCTACTATGTAAATTTTGCTAGTACTCAATTGTAAAACTGTCGCAGCTCTCAAAACCTGATCTTCATCATAAGTTCCCAATATAGTATATTCACCTTCCGGTTTATCTAAACGCCATTTTAAGTGTGAAAGTGATTTATCAAAATAAATATCAAATTTTCCCTTATTTGAATTTATGAAAGCATGATAATCTACTAAATCAATTTCTTTAACCGATGTCTTACTTCCATTTATTTTCAACCCTTTGATTTTATAGATGATACTATTAACAATGTTGATTGGTTTAAGAAGATTATGGCCAAATCGTATTCGTTTTTGAGCTTTAAAGGTGGAGAAAAAATCCTGATAGCCTAATTTCATTAATGCTCTCCTTGATTTCTCATTTCCAGTACTGTAAACAAAACTGACGTCAATAGTTTTGGAATGTGATACGCATTTATTAAGCATCCGTTCAAAAATGCCATAACGTCTGTAATCTTTATGTGTTGCTCCATCACATAACAATGCAAATCTCAAGTCTTTTCCAGAAACAACTATTTTATTCACAATCATTTGTATGGTCGCAACGCATAACTTCTTATCATAAATACAAAATGTGTATTCCTCTACTTCGTATTCTTTATCAAGATTATGTTTCCATCTGTAATATTCAGTTGATTTACTAAAATTACTCTGTAAAAGTTCCAAAAACATTGAAACTTCTTTTTTAGAACTTTTATCTAATAATTGAATAATATAATTACTTTCTTTTTCCAATCCTCTCTTTTTTAAATAATCGTATTCTATTTAATAAATCCATGAATAATAGTTTCTCGAAAAAATACAATAGCACAACAAACAATAATAAACCAATTACTAATTGTATTGAAAGTGCAATTGGAGAAATAATTTCTATAAAATTGATGCTATAAACACATACAAAAATAATGATTGACATGATTATTGCCGATTTGACAGCTAACAAGGCACCGTTTTTGTAATCAATAATACGATTAAAGTAATAAGCTGTATAAATCCAACCGAATAAGGCACCTAGCAAATAACCAGTTATCAATCCGTAAATACCATAATCCTGCATTAAAAAATACATTATTGGCAACGAACACACCACCTCAACAATTGTTGATATAAAGATAACTCGTGACTTTCCTTTTGCTATAATGGCACTTCTTAAGATATGTGAGAGACCTCTTAACAACCCTACTACTGCTAAAATCATTAAGTAATTACCTGCCTCCTGCCACTTTGTGCCATAAAAAGTTGGTATTAAATTATTACTAATAGCCATTAACATGACCATAAAAGGAATAAAAAGAATGGAGGTTAAGTTAAGTGCTTTAATATAATTACTTCTAAACTTTTCAACTTGGTATTGAAGCTTTGAAAACCCAGGGGTAAGAACACTTGTCAATACCGACTGGATTTTAGTAGCAGGTACTATAGCTAAATTATAGGCTATATTAAATAATCCCATAATTTCTTTACCTAAATAACGACCGGTTAAAAGACCAATCATATTTTCAGCAAAAAAATACACGATATGAGCACCAAGCATATTAATCCCGAAGTTAAAAAATGGTTTTATACCTTTAAATTCCGGTTTAGAAGGCAACCATTTTCCAAAATAAAATGATAACGCTCCAAAAATGATTCTTTGAATTATCAATCGCCAAACCAACGACCAAACACCAAAACCATAAAATGCCATAATTATCGCAATGATATTGGATATAACCATTGAAGATATTTCAGCTATTGAGAACCCTTTAAAATCCATTCGCTTTTTCAAAAGAATGTTAGGAAATTGAAACGTTTGTAACAGTATAACAAATCCTAAAACTTGAATAATAGGCTTTAATCCGGGTTCTTCAAAAAATGACGCAGCAAAACCAGATCCGAAAACAACAATAGCCGTTAAGAGAGTATTTAAAGCAAGTTGAATATAAAATATAGCAGAAATTTGGCCTTTAGTAATTTCTTGACTTTGAATAATAGCTGCACCAAAACCAATACTTGTTAATGCCTTCACAAAACGATTAACAATTAGTGCCATGGCAACCAAACCAAAATCACCTCTTGTTAATAAACGAGCCAGCACTATGGTAAACACAATCTGAAGAACTTGTTGTGCTATATCTGCACTACCTCTCCAAGCCAATCCACTAAAAACTTGTTTTTTTAATGTTTTTTGCAATGTGGTTACTAATGATTTTTAGTTAGTGAGAAACTCAAATTCGAAATTTGACACAAATATATTTCATTTATTCATTCAACAACACCCATTCATCGATAATATTATGCTCTTTCACAACTATTCTTAACGTTATTTAAATCTGGCTTTAATTAGTTACGTACTTTTATTACCTTTGAGTATTAAATTGCCTATGGTGAAGGTTTACCTCATCATTAATAGGATATTAATAAAAGCTATTATGAAAAAAATCTACTATTTATTATCTACATTACTTTTAACTTGTTTTTGTTACAGTCAATCAGTAATTGTAACAATTGATAGGGAAAACGGTCCTGGACCTACTGCTACTGGAAATGTGGGCACCATCTCTTCAATGGGTTTAACAAGAGGTTCAGGCATAGAACAAGCAGGCACACCTGATTTTGCTTCGAGACTATGGAATGCGAATAACAGACCTCAAGCTCAAGCCAATAATGAATACATTCAATGGTCAGTTACTGCAAGTGCTAACAACAGTATAAATATTAATCAAATTGAATTTAAATTAAGACGTACCGCTGATGGTCCAGCAAATTTTAGATTGTACTACAGTACCAATAATTTTGCGACTAATGGAATTCCGGTTAGCAGTAACACTAGCCTTCCGGCGGAAACAGATACCACCTACAGTTACAGTGGTTTAAATATAGTCTCTGGAACTGGACAAACCATCACTTTTAGACTCTATGCGTGGAATGCATCTGATACTAGTGGTTTTTTAAGATTTAGGTCAACTATTTTTTGGGCAGATTACGGTATAGACTTCCCTGGTATACGCCTTTTTGGGAATGTTATTGTTACTACTCCCAACAGTATAGAATCCAATATTGTTACTTCAGCAGTTTTCAACCCTGCTGACAATATTAATTACCAATTGTATAATACTACATCTGGCCTTACAACGTCCAACTCGATTAAGATTGGAGAATTTGTGATTCAAGATGGTGGTGATGACCTAAATGACCCTGATACTTTACCAACAATTTTAGAGGATTTGGAATTTAATATTGGTGGTTATGAAAATCTAGCCGCTTTAGCTGTTTTTGATGGCCTAACAAATGTTGGTGAAACAACTATCAATAGTGATACGGCATCGTTTACAGGTCTTAATGGAGGTAGCGGTATTAGTACTCCAGATAATAGCTCAAAAACCTTCAGTGTGTACGCTACTTTTAATAGTACAGTAACAGACAACGACCAAATACAACTTGCTATAACTGCTGCCTTGGCAGATGCAACTAACGGATCCTCATTTTTTCAATTTGATGCAGGAGGTGCTGTCACACCAATTGATGGAGACGATAATAGAATTGAAGTGACGGCTTCAGAAATAATATATGTTCAACAGCCTTCAGATGTTAATCAATTTGAAGTAATGGCTCCATACCCAGCAATCAATGCCATTGATTCAAATGGTAATTTGGATGTTGATTTTAATGATATAATCAGTGTCACAGCTACGGGACCTTTAGATCCTCCTTTAATTTCTTACAGTATAATTAATGGTATTGGTGTTTTTGATACCATAGCATTTTCTGACCAAGCTACAGGAGTTACATTATTAGCAACCCCAACAGTATTGCCAGCTATAATTAGCGATACATTTAATATTCTAGGTCCTATAGTTACAATAGCTATTCAAGATTTTGACATGTCATCTCCTGAATGGACATATACTAGTGATGTAGCATTTTTTGATAATGGTTGGGGGATAGATGGCTATTTTGGACCTATTGATATCGACAGTGCTGCACCTCTAGATTACCAATTATTTTCCAATAATATTTTAGGTGAAAATGACTTAGATGATGAGGGTGACAATGGTACAGTTGATTTTGCGACAATTACATTTGATGATATAGACATAAGTATGTTTGATAATGTGCAAGTTCGTTTTGATTGGCAAGTTATTGGTTATGCAAATTCAACTGATGATGCCAAATATGAAATTTTCTATGATGATGTTGGGCAAGGAGAAGTATATTTATTAGATGGTTTTGTAGATTTTGAGAACGATTCTGGTTCTGTGTTAGTTAATGTTCCTGACAGCGTAGATACAGTAAGCTTAGTGCTCAAGATAAGAGATGATGGAACAAATGCCTATTCTGGCTTCGACAACTTTAAAGTAGTTAGTGTTTTTGATGGTCTTATTTATGCCAATAATTCCTGGACACCATATGCTCCATCTGACGTTACAGGCCTTGAAAATGCGTATGTAAGAGATGGTAACTACATTGTAGGAACAGATATTGAACTAGACAATTTGTTTATTGAAGCTGGTGCTATTGTGAATGTTTCTGAAGGACAATCCATTCTAGTCAATAACAATATTTACAATGGAGGCCTTTTACAATTAAACTCAATTTCAACAAGCTTTTCCAGTTTAATTGTTGATGGTGAATCTTATGGAACAGTAAGATATAGTCGATATACAAATCAAAATGCTGCTTCTGGAGGTAATGATTTGGTTTCTTCACCTGTTACAGGGCAAACGTTTAGTGATTTTGCTGTAGAAAATATCAACTTATATGAAAATCCGACCAACCCAACAGAAAAATTATTCGGGCCTTTTGATAAAGTTACAGGTTTATACTTAACTTATGATACAGCTATCCCTGCTGAAGCAGCCGTAGTTCTTGAACCAGGAATTGGTTACAGAGCTGCAACTAGCGATGGTAGTAATTTAGATTTTACTGGAACAATAACAACAGGATCTCTAGATGTTCCAATTGTTATAGCAGGACCTAATAACCCTGAATGGAACCTAATTGGAAACCCATACCCATCTTACTTATCATTATCTGATTTTTTAGCTATTAACAATTCATTATTCGATACTGAAAGTTCTGGAATATATGGATACGATGGTAATGCTTCTGATGGCTGGACTATTTGGAATCAAGCATACTCTGATGCCAATCCAGGGGCAGTACTTACTCCTGGTCAAGGATTTTTTGTTGCATCAGCTGTGGCAAGTGGAACGGTGTCCTTTACACCCGATATGCGATTAAATGGAAATTCAGATGATTTCATACCCGGAAGACTATCTAATCCAGAACCAATTGAACATTTAAAAATCCAACTTTCAAGTAATAACCAATCCTACAATACCGATTTTTACTTTACAGACAACGCTACTTTAGGTTTGGATTCGGGTTATGATGCTAGTATCTTTGGTGGTGTTGCACCAAGTTTTTCAATTTACTCACATTTATTAGAGGAGAATGTTGAACGCGACTATGCTATTCAGTCATTAGGATATTCAGATTTTTCAGATGTAACAATTCCGTTGGGAATTAACGCTAATCAAAATCAAGAAATTACTATATCAATTGTAGAATCTACATTACCAGAAAGCGTTGATGTATATTTAGATGATACAGTTGCCAATACGGCCACTTTATTGAATAATGAAGACTACACTATCACGCCTTCAGTGGATTTAAATGGAACAGGTCGTTTCTTTTTAAGGTTTTCTGATGCTTCTTTATCAACCGATGAGTTTATTGATAGTAACAATATTCAAATTTTTGCAACTATCAATCCTAAAAGTTTGTTTGTTAAAGGAACTTTGGATAGTCCAACGGTCATTAAAATTTATGACATGCAAGGACGGTTAGTATTGAATACTAATTTGAATACTTCTAGCAACTATAATCAAATTGACCTGTCTAATTTACTTTCAGGAGTTTACAGCGTTTCATTATCAAACAAAACTCTATCAAAAACAGAAAAAATAATTATTAAATAATTATATGTCAGCACATTAATTAATGTAAACAATTTATTATGTAAATTAATGTGCTGATTGTTTAATTAAAAACTATTAAGCTCGTATAATTTATTTATTTTTGAAATGATTTATATATTTGTAACATGAACAAAAAAATGTCCAAAAACCAAATAACACGTAAAGAAGCGTTAAAAAAGATGGGGAAATACGCAGCTATTACTGCAGTGGGTACATTTTTAATTTTAAGCCCCAAAAAAGCACATGCCACATCACCTCCTGATCCAGGTGGAGGATTTGGTAGAGAAAGTAATCCTGAAGATTTATTTGAAGAATAATTTTGAATAATTATATAGCTCCTGAACTAGTTAAAACAATAAATGGAGTCAATATTTTATGGTTTGAAAGTTCAAACAAATATATTTTGATGGATGATACTAACCTATCTCTATTAAATTACTTTTTAGATAGTTCAAATAGGCAAGAATTTACAAAACGTCTTACCAAATCACTCTTTATATCCGAAGAAACCTCATATAGTGTTTATGAGGATTTAAAACAGCTTTTATTACAATGTAACAGCCTTCCAAACGAAGCATTAAAGTCTGAAATTCCACTTGAAACATTTCAATTTACTGAAACAGTTACTTATCAAATAAAAAACAAACTATTAGAAGTTTGTTTTAGCAATGACTTAATTAAACAATTAATCCATCCACAGTTTAAACACCTTGAACACAAAACCACACAAAAGGCTGACTTTACATTTCATGTAGCATCCAAAGATAATTTACTGTATTTATTTACTAATAGAATTCATTGTGAACCATTTAAAAAGTCTGACACCCACTTACTTCAAGGTAAATTTGCCATGGAATTACTTTGTTTAATAACCAACAGACATGAAGACGACTGGTTAGGTACATTCCATGCATCCACAATTTCTAATGATAAAGAAGCAGTAATGCTGCTTGGTGAATCTGGTAAAGGAAAAAGCACGCTGTCGGCTATATTAATGCACAATGGCTTTAATCTTATTGCTGATGACTTCACACCAGTCTTAGCCAAAACCCAATCTATTTATGCTTATCCCTCTGCCATATCCATTAAAGAAGGATCGTTTAAGGTTATAGAAAATTATATAGATGACTTTAACGATATTAAAGCAATTAAAAACCATACAACTAAAGGAAAAATTAAATACATCACGCCGTTAAACAAACTAGGCTTAAATAATATACCTTGCTACAAAATGGTACTAGTTAATTACCAAAAAGATGTACCTACTACTATTGAAAAAGCACCTATTGAATCAGTCTTAGAAACATTGATTCCAGATTCTTGGCTTTCACCTAAAACCGAAAATGCTAAACTTTTTTTAAATTGGCTAGAAAAAATCACTTTTTACAAACTCACTTATTCCAATAATAACGAAGTTATTGATATATTTAAAAATGAGTTACTTACTAATTAGTATCCGTTTATAGAACACGTTTATTTTTATGGCATCATTACACGAAACGTATAAATACATTGCTGATATTATTAGTTTTAAAAGTGATTTAGCTCAACTACAAGATAATATAACTTCCAAAAGGATAGACTGGAGCGATATTGTTAAAGTTGCGAGTGATCATTTGGTTTTAACAACAGTTTATTGTCGCTTAAAAGACAAGTCTCTATTACAATATCTTCCAGAAGACCTTAAAGATTATTTAACTGAATTAACAACCATAAATAGAAACAGAAATGACGTCCTCCTAGAAGACATTACAGAAATCTCTAAATTATTTTCTACAAATCATATTAACCATGTTTTTTTAAAAGGTGCTGCATTAATCATATCTGGTTATTACGAAGACTCTGGTGAACGCATGATAGGAGATATTGATATTTTAGTTGAAAGGTCTCAAGTTAACCTAGCTAAAAAGCTTCTTATCACAATGGACTATCTTCCTGGCGACATACTATTGAGCGAAAAATATCAAGACAAACGACATATTCCAAGACTTGTAAACAAAATAAAACTAGCTCCTATTGAAATTCATACTGAACTACTAAAGAAAAAACACCTTAACAAATTAAGTTCAAAGGATGTTTTAATTAAAAAACAGTATGTTAATGGAGTTTTTGTGCCTCATGCTAGCCATCTTTTGAATCATTGCATATTAAGTTTTCAAATTAATGATAATGGTAATTACTTCAACTCTATACATTTAAAAAACATCTATGATAGTTTAGTAATAACAAAAAAGCATCAAAGTCTAGCAATTCAATTGCATGACAATGCCTATCAAAAATTTTTCCTTTTTAGTTCAATATATTTTCAAGATATTCAAAAGCCCAATCAAACTCTTAAAAACAAAATACTATCAATATGCTTTGTTCTCAATACACAGAATAATACCATAGGCTTAATTAATACTCATTTCTTAAAAAACATCTTAAATATGAAAGTATTAATAAATAGATTTTTATTGTTTTTAAAGGATAAAAATTATAGAGCGGATTTAATACAATCGTTAAAGCAATGAAGTTTTTGTTTATTTCTTATTGTAGAATGTTATCTAAAGAGAGCTTTGCTAGAAATTCATTTTTATTATCCGAAATTTAATTTGATAATGTTTTAATTAATCTTATTTTTACTCTTAAATACATAATTTATGAATAAATATGTTTTTATAGGATTCTTTTTTATATCCTCATTAATGTCTTCTCAATCTATCAATTTGGACACAGATGTTCCATGGACTATTGGGGTTGGTGTGAACATTGTTGATAACGATGGTTTTAGATTTGATGATCCATTTGATGCAGATAATTGGAATTTTAAAAATCCTTTATCAATAAATGTTGAAAGAAAATGGCGTGATTTTTTTTCTACTAATCTTGCAATTACACTGAATAAGCTTACAAAAGATAATAAGCAAAACAACGGTTATTTAACAGAATCTAGTAATTTGTTTGCTGTTGATTTAACAGGACGTTTCATATTTGATCAATATATATGGGAACAAAACCCTAGGATAGATCCTTTTGAAGGTTACGTTCTTGCTGGATTTGGCTATACATCAGTATTAAGCAAAGACAGTATGATGTTTGATGTTGGTTTAGGTTTTAACTTTTGGTTGTATGAAGATATAGGTATTAGATTACAAACTATGGGTAAATTTGGATTCAATGACTATCAATATCTAAAGAATTATATTCAACACACTGCAGAATTTATTATTAGGTTCTAACTAAATATAAGGTTTAAATAAAAAAAGCTCTTGACATTTTTCAAGAGCTTTTTTTTTGTGAATTAGTTACTACTTATTATGACGCTGCATTTTCTTTTTTAATTAAGTTCAATGCAGAACCTTCATTATACCAATCTATTTGAGCTTGATTGTAAGTATGATTTGCTTTAATAACATCTTTAGTCCCATCAGCATGTACAAATTCAATGGTTAATGGTTTATCAGGTGAAAAAGTATCTAAATCCAAGAAATTAATGGTATCATCCTCTTGAATTAAGTCATAATCACTTTCATTAGCAAAAGTTAAGCCTAACATTCCTTGCTTCTTCAAATTGGTTTCATGAATCCTTGCAAATGACTTAACTATAACCGCAGCGACACCCAAATGTCTAGGCTCCATAGCTGCATGCTCACGAGAAGAACCCTCTCCATAATTATGATCTCCTACAACTACCGAATATATACCTTTTGCTTTGTATTGACGAGCCACATCTGGAACGCCTTCATAATCTCCTGTGAATTGATTTTTTATAAAATTCGTTTTCTTATTAAAAGCATTAACAGCTCCAATTAGCATGTTATTAGATATATTGTCTAAATGCCCTCTGAATCGCAACCATGGTCCTGCCATTGAAATATGATCCGTTGTACATTTGCCAAACGCCTTGATTAATAACTTAGCTCCTTTTATTTCATTCCCAATAGGCTCAAAAGGTGTTAAAAGTTGTAAACGTTCAGAAGTTGGGCTTACGCTTACTTCAACATGGCTACCATCAGCAACTGGTTCAACATAACCAGCATCTTCAACATCAAAACCAAGAGGTGGTAACTCAATACCTTTAGGCTCATCAAGCTTAACTTCTTGTCCTTCCTCATTGATTAATGTGTCATTCATGGGATCAAAGTCCAAACGACCTGAAATTGCTATTGCAGCAACCATTTCTGGTGAACCTACAAACGCATGCGTATTGGGGTTTCCATCTGCACGTTTTGAGAAATTTCTGTTAAAAGAATGAACAATGGTATTCTTTTCCTCACCTTTTAAATCACTTCTATCCCACTGTCCAATACAAGGTCCACAGGCATTTGTAAATATAGTAGCATCTAAATCTTCAAATATCTTTAATATACCATCACGTTCAGCAGTAAACCTAATTTGCTCTGAACCTGGATTGATTCCAAAATCAGACTTCGCCTTTATTTTTTTATCAACGGCTTGTTTAGCAATAGACGCTGCACGCGTTAAATCTTCATAAGATGAATTGGTACAAGAACCTATTAAACCCCAATCAACTTTTATAGGCCAATCATGTTTTCTGGCTTTAGCTCCCAACTCTCCAACAGGCGTGGCTAAATCAGGCGTAAATGGTCCGTTTAAATGTGGGCGTAATGTGTCTAAATCGATTTCAATCACTTGGTCAAAGTACTCTTCCGGATTTGCATAAACGGCGTCATCACCAGTTAAATATTCTCTTATTTTATTGGCTTCATCAGCAATTTCACTCCTATCTGTCGCTCGCAAATAACGCTCCATAGAATCATCATAACCAAAAGTAGAGGTAGTAGCACCAATCTCGGCACCCATGTTACAAATTGTTCCTTTTCCCGTACAGGAAAGATTTTTAGCTCCTGGTCCAAAATATTCAACAATAGCTCCAGTACCACCCTTTACAGTAAGGATACCTGCTACTTTTAAAATCACATCCTTGGCAGAGGTCCAACCATTGAGCTTACCAGTTAATTTAACACCAATAAGTTTTGGGAATTTTAATTCCCAAGCCATACCAGCCATCACATCAACTGCATCAGCTCCTCCAACTCCTATGGCAACCATTCCTAAACCACCAGCATTTACTGTATGAGAATCAGTACCAATCATCATACCTCCAGGAAATGCATAATTCTCTAAAACTACTTGATGAATAATTCCTGCTCCTGGTTTCCAAAAACCAATACCATATTTATTAGAAACAGATGCTAAAAAATCAAATACTTCATTACTGGTTTCATTAGCGCGTTTTAAATCGGCAGCAGCACCTTGTTTTGCTTGAATTAAATGGTCACAATGAACCGTAGTTGGAACGGCTACTTTAGATTTTCCAGCTTGCATAAATTGCAATAATGCCATTTGTGCAGTAGCATCTTGACAAGCAATGCGATCTGGAGCAAAGTCTACGTAATCTTTACCTCTTACAAAGGCTTTTGTAGGATTTCCATCCCATAAATGTGAGTATAAAATCTTTTCAGAGAGTGTTAAAGGTTTACCTACAATGTCACGCGCTTTATCAACACGCTCTGCCATATTAGCGTAAACTTTTTTAATCATATCTACATCGAATGCCATAAATATCTATTTTAGGTTTGATTAATTTTTTTGAGTTTGGCAAAATTACAAATTTTAATAGACATTTAAAAATAATGTAATGAACTCCTTGTTTTAATGAGAATTATTCAATTTTAGCAAACGAAAACAAGTACAATTTATTAAAAACACATTTTTAGTGCTAAAAAAATAATAAATTAACAATAATTAAAAAATGAAAGAGACTAAAACAAGTCTTTTATAATTTGCTCTTCAGAAATACCTTCAGCTTCAGCTTTGTAGTTTTTTATAATTCTATGTTTAAAAATAGAATTGGCAACTGCTTGAACATTTTCAATATCTGGTGAAAACTTTCCATTAATTGCTGCATGAGTTTTTGCAGCAAGTATTAAATTTTGTGAGGCTCTTGGCCCTGCTCCCCAATCAATATAATTTTTAACCAACTCTGTTGCTTGCGGACTGTTAGGACGTGTTTTACCTGTCATTCTAACAGCATATTCAATAACATTATCAGCTACAGGAATGCGTCTTATTAAATGTTGAATATCTATAATTTCTTGAGCAGTAAATAGAGCATTTACTTTATTCTCAATATCTGTAGTAGTAGATTTAACGACTTGTACTTCTTCTTCAAAAGTCGGATAATCCAAATTAACAGCAAACATAAAACGGTCCAACTGGGCTTCTGGTAATGGATAGGTTCCTTCTTGTTCTATTGGGTTTTGAGTTGCTAAAACAAAATATGGTAAACTTAACTTATAATGATGACCAGCTACAGTTACTGCTCTTTCTTGCATAGCTTCCAATAAGGCAGCTTGAGTTTTAGGTGGCGTTCTATTAATTTCATCAGCCAAAATAATATTTGAAAAAATAGGTCCTTTTATAAATTTAAAGTTCCTGTTTTCATCCAATATTTCACTTCCTAATATATCACTTGGCATTAAATCTGGCGTAAATTGAATACGCTTAAAATCCAACCCTAAAGCTTGCGATATAGTGTTAACCATTAGGGTTTTGGCTAATCCAGGAACACCAATCAACAACGCATGTCCTCCAGAAAATATAGCAATTAAAATTTGATTTACCACCTCATCTTGACCAATAATTACTTTAGCAATTTCAGTTTTTAATGATTGATATTTTTTTACAAATCCCTCAATAGCAGCTACATCTGACATATTTAATTTTTTAACCAGTTTCCAGTAAATTCACAATCTCTATACTCGCCATTAATCTTAATGTAAGTATCCATTATTTTTTCTTCTTGCCATTTATCAATTGCCCGAAAACGTTTTTCATTTAACGCTAAATCCTTAATCTTCAAATAATCTCTTGAATAGTCTGCAACATGCTCATCAACACGATCACTTACTTTTAAAATTTGAAATTTTACATTACCAGTTTGACCACGATCCGTTTGTACCAAGCTAAGCTCACCTTCCTTTAAGTCTTGAATTTGACCATATAATTCTGGATCCATTTTCGTAAGCTCAAAATTATAGTCTTGAGTCACTGGATTAATCAAAAATCCTCCTTCACTCCTAGTTTCCTTTTCGTCACTAGACTCTCTAGCTGCATCCTCGAAACTGATGTCACCATCTACAATTCGTTGTCTTATTTTTACTAATTTTTCACGGGCTTCTTTTACAGCATCATCAGAAACCTTGGGTATTAACAGAATATGACGAACATCATATTCTTGTCCTCTTACTTTTTCTAAATAAATGATATGATACCCAAAATCTGTTTCGAATGGGTCAGAGATTTCTCCTTCTTGTAATGAAAAGGCTACTTCTCGAAATTCCTTTACCATTCTTGGCTGTTTTCTATTAAGCGTGTACAACCCACCTTGAGGTATAGACGCCTTATCATCTGAATACAAGACAACTTTAGACCTAAAACTAGCACCATTATCAAGAACATCTGCCTTGAACTGTTTTAATTGATTTATAACACGTTGTTTTTCTTCTTCTGAAACTTGAGGTTCTATAACGATTCGTGAAACCTTGAGTTCAGTGCCAAATGTTGGACGCTCGTCTTTTGGTATTTTATTAAAAAACTGTCTAACTTCTTCTGGTGTGACTTCAATTTCATCAATAATTTTGCTCTGCATTTCACTGGCTAGCTTATTACTTTTATTGATTTCATACATCTCATCCCTAAAGCTTTTTTCATCAGGTTTGTTATAAAACTCTAATAACTCCTCCATAGATTTACCTGATTGAGCTAAAAATTGCTGAATTTGATAATCTACATTTGAACGAATTTCAGCGTCTGAAACCTCAATACTATCCTGAATGGCATGATGAGCATAAAGCTTATCTTCCAACAACTTACCAAATAATTGACATCTGGTTACGCCTTCTAATGATGCTCCTTGTGCCTTAAGCTGTATTATGGTTCTATCAATATCAGAATCCAAAACTACATAGTCACCAACTACTGCAGCCACACCATCTAATTTTTGAGCACCTTCAGTAAGCACACTATCAACCTTTTTTTCAGGCTCCTTGACGTCATCTTCAATTATCTCTTGAGCTACCAAAACACTTGGAAGTATTATAGCTGCAAGAAACAAAAAGGTTTTAGTTATAAATTTCAAATTGTTTATTTTTAATAGCATCCTTTGTTATGTCTTTTTCTAATTCTTTTATGAGTTCTAATTTTCGCTTGTTTATGACTATTTGGTCAATGGTAGGTTTTACATATTCAAGCGGTGCCAAACTATTTCTTTCTAGCACATCTTTAATTTGCATCAAATATAATCCTAATGAATCTTTGAGTTGTATAAAATTAGATTTTTTTAACAATTCATTTTTATTTTCGGTAGTTACGGCTGGTATTTTTTTTATTGCTTGAGTTACCTTAATCCAAATGGAGTCATTCAATGAATAGGATTTAAATTGAATGGCAATAGAATCCAACTCCTTTTTGTCAGCTTCATCAAATCGTGTGAATTTGGTTTTTAAGTCTGGTAACTCAAACCTGTTCTCGTCAATATTAATGTACCTAAACTTTATAAGGTCTTCATTTAACTTAAATATGTCCTTATTTTCATTGTAATATGCTTCTGCTTCCTGCCAAGTTACCACTGTATCTAAATTCCTAGTCACTAATGCTTCAAGATAAGCCGTTGAATACAATTCATTCTTGTATTGTTGGGCTAAATCATCAAATCGTTTTAGTTTGTTGTCATTCAAATTTCGTTTAGCGCCATCTACAAGCAATTGCTCCGCTGCCCACTGATTGATAAAATTTGTTGCTCTAATAATACTGTCCTCTTCCGATATATTCTCTGTAAAAAGATGCTGCATATCCTCATGGTAAAGATAAACATCATTAACACGAGCAATGGGCTTTCGTTCATCTTCTTGTTTATAGAAATAATTACAAGAAGAAAAACAAATTACAGTCAATACAAACAGTAACAGATATCTTTTCAACTATTGATTTTTTATTTGATTTTTCACGTTCTCAAGAACCAATTCATTAATAACCACTGGATATTTCGCTTTGAGTACCTTAATCCAATTGGCTTCTTTATAAACTTGATAATCACTCATTATTTGCCCCTTTGCTTCCTCATATGCTTTTGGTTCTTTTGGCAAAACAGCATTTACTTTGGCCACAATATAGGCATCATTATGATTGTAAATTTTTGAAACACCAGTATGAAACTCAAAATCTTTTGGTAATGCCTGATGCTCTATATCCATAATTCCTGAAGTAAAAATAACATTCACGGTATCATCAGTATTCAAAGCTTTTTTAATGGCATCATCTGTTTCGCCATTTTCCAACATTTTTTTTACCTTCTTAATCGTGCTTTTGTTTGCCGATGATGCAACGGTAGCATCAACACGCTCATTCCAATGATAACTATCTTTGTTTTCGTTGAAGTATTTCTGTAATCCTATTGAATCGGATTTTGAAGCATTCCATATTTCCGTTTCCATTAAGTCAAACAACAACAGGCCATCTCTATACTCTGCCAAAATATGTGCAAAATCCTCATTCTCATTTTCAAGATTGTCTTCTTGATATTGTAATAAATTCATATTCAAGAAATCCTTGTATTGTTCTTCAACTAGAATATCTAATGGTTTTTTAGGGATGGATTTTCTTTGGCTTTTTATTAAATATTGCCCAAAATCGTCATAGGTAAGTATTAAATTATCAATCTTAACCAACTCTTTATCTTTATTAAAGTCCTCCGGTAACAACCATTTTCCAACAAAATAATCATTAGTCATTATAGTGGTAAAATAAGTTAATGCTGGCTGCTTGTAAGTGACTTTATAACGCTCCATCAAATTATTCACAAGTGAGGTATTAATCAACTGTGATCTTGAATCCTTCTTGACTTTCGCTTCCAATTCAGGCTTCATTTCTTCAAAAGACCCCACACTTTTCATATCGTGTAACTTAATAATATGCCAACCAAATTCCGTTTTAAAAGGCTGTGATACATCACCAATACTCTCGAGACTAAAGGCTTGTTCTTCAAATTCAGTTGAACTCAATTGCCCGCCACTAAAAGGCGCTAACTTACCTCCATTCTTTGCTGAACTCTTATCATCAGAAAATTGTTTAGCCAATGATTCAAATGACTCACCTTGCTCCAACTTGTTGTATATGTCATTAATTCGCGTTTGTGCAGCATTCTCATCACCATCATTAATACTAACCATAATGTGCGCTACGGTACGTTCACCTCTAGCTTTTCTGACATCATTAACTATGACAATATGATAACCAAATCGGGTTTTAAACGGCATGGATATATCCCCTACTGCTGTGTTGTAAGCAGCTGTTTCAAAAGGGTAAACCATTTTAAATCCGGTAAAGTACCCTAGGTTTTCAGCATAAATGGTTTGACCATTGTGAATATCCTTTTTCACCTCATCAAACCCTTCCATCGCAACACGATCCCTAAATTTCATCAATTGATTGTACGCTGCCAAAGTATCTTCGGGACTAGCATTCTCATTCAAACGTATTAAAATATGATCGGCATTAACCTCGTTAGAAACTCTGTCATATGCTTCAGCAACTAGCTCTTCGGTTACTTCAGAATCTGTTAAGTAATTTTTGGCCAATTGCTTTTTGTAATTGTTCAACTCTCTAACATACGATGGCTTGCTGTCCAATCCTTGCTCTTTAGCTTCTTTTAATTTAAGTTTATAATTGACAAACAATTTTAAATACTCATCAACATTCTTTTGAGATTCATCTTTAACTAGATCCAAATTCTTATTGAATATTCTAATAAATTCAGAAGCATAAACGGGTTCTTCAGCTACTGTAAACAAAATGTCTTTCTCAACGGTTTGAGCTTGTAAACTTCCCAAACAAAACACCAAAATTAAAGCGTAAATATATCTAGCCATAAGTCGTTATTGATTTTTATCAATTCATGCAAAAATAGTAATAATAGCCTTTAAAACAAGTTGTAATGACAAACGCTTTTTAAAGTTTTTTAGTATCGCTATAAAATGGCTTTATAGAATTTAAAAATACCGTATCTTTATTACTCAAATTGTGATACCATATGAAATATACCACAGAGATAATAGTGAATGTACCTCTCAAGGAATTCATCAAAAAATTAGACAACCCTGAAAACATGAAACACTGGCAACGAGGCTTAATTGATTATGATCATATTTCAGGTACACCAGGAGAAATAGGTTCAAAAATGAGATTAATCTACAAAATGGGAAAACGTGAAATGGAATTAATTGAAACCATCACATTTCAGGACTTTCCGCATGCGTTTCATGTAACTTATGATACAAAGGGCATGCACAATTTGCAGGAAAATTTTTTCGAAGAGATTGATGAGAACAGAACCAAATGGACGTCTAAAAGCGAGTTTTTACCAACCAACTTCATGTTGAGAATGATGACACTCATTATGCCAAGCGCCTTTAAGAAACAGTCTAAAAAGTATCTTGAAGATTTTAAGAATTTTGCAGAAAAAGGTGTTTCAGTCGCTCAAAAAAATAAATAAAAAAGCCTTCAATCCCCATCTTTTTTTTAACCAAAAACAATTGTTGGTTAACTTTCTTTTAGTATTTTTAATATATGACAGAAATTGATATTGAAAAGGAAAATGCAGCTATAGCTAAAGCCTACAAAGAACTTTTAAGTGTAAGCTATAGAACACTTACGGCAAAAGACAAAAAGCAAATACGTAAGGCATTTGATGTTGCTGTTGACGCCCACAAAGACCAACGCAGAAAGTCTGGTGAAGCTTACATATTCCACCCTATTGCAGTTGCAAAAATCGTGGCTCAAGAAATTGGATTGGACGCCACATCTATCACCGCAGCATTATTGCATGATGTTGTTGAAGACAATGATGATTACACATTAAAAGATATTGAACGCATGTTTGGCGAGACTGTAGCCAAAATTGTTGATGGGTTAACAAAAATTTCTTCGCTTAAAAAAGACATGGACGTATCCATGCAAGCAGAGAATTTCAGAAAAATGCTCCTCACGTTAAATGATGATGTTCGCGTAATTATAATCAAAATTGCGGACAGACTTCATAACATGCAAACAATGGATTCCATGCGGTCTGACAAGCAAGTAAAAATTGCTTCTGAAACCCTTTACATTTACGCGCCATTGGCACACAGAATTGGCTTGTATAATATTAAAACTGAACTAGAGGATTTAGGCTTAAAATACACTGAACCAGAAGTGTACTATGATATTTTAAACAAAATAAAGGAAACCAAAGAAGATCAGGATAATTACATAAAAGAATTTAGCAAGGTCATTTCTACCTCTTTAGACAAAGAGCATTTAGATTATGAAATTAAAGGACGCCCAAAATCCATTTTTTCCATTCGAAGAAAAATGATGAACCAAGGTGTCAGCTTTGATGAAGTCTATGATAAGTTTGCTGTTAGAATTATATACAAAAGTGATCCCGAGAATGAAAAGTTCTTGGCTTGGAAGATTTACTCCATTGTAACGGACCATTTCAGACCCAATCCCATCAGATTACGTGATTGGATTTCATCGCCTAAATCAACAGGCTATGAAGCCTTACATATTACAGTTGTCGGTCCAAAAGGCCGATGGGTTGAAGTCCAAATTAGAAGTGAGCGCATGAATGAAATCGCCGAGAAAGGATATGCTGCTCATTACAAATATAAAGAAGGTAGTGATTCTGAAGACAGTATTGATATTTGGATTGCCAAATTACAAGATTCACTTGAAAATCCGGATATAGATGCCGTAGATTTTGTAGAGCAATTTAAGCTCAACCTCTATTCAAAAGAAATATTTGTATTTACCCCAAAAGGCGACTTAAAATCCTTACCCAAAGGTGCTACACCATTAGATTTTGCCTTTAGTATCCATACCGAAGTAGGTATGAAAACACGTGGTGCCAAAGTAAATGGCAAACTAGTGCCTTTGAGTCACGAACTTAAAAGTGGTGACCGTGTGGATATTTTAACTGCTGAAAACGCAAAACCCAATCCAAACTGGTTGGACTATGCAACTACGGCAAGAGCTCGTAGCAAAATAAAATCCGCTTTAAAAGAAGACAAAAAAGAAGTTGCCGAAGAAGGGAAGGAAATATTACGCCGTAAACTAAAGCAACTAAAAATTTCATTAGATGAAAGATCAGTCAATGAAATGGTCAACCATTTTAAACTAAAAACCAGTTTAGACTTGTTTTATCGAGTAGGTGTTGGTTCCATTGATAATACCATGCTTAAGGAATTTGCTTCGTCCAGAAGCAATGCCCTAATGAGCTACATTAAAAATAAAATATCACGAAAGCCTTCAATACCAAAAGAAGAACTGGATAAAGAAGAAATCACGTCAAAATATGACTTATTGGTATTTGGCAAGGAAGAGGAAAAACTGGATTATAAATTTGCTAACTGCTGCAACCCTATTCCTGGCGATCCTGTTTTTGGTTTTTTAACCATCAATGACGGACTTAAAGTGCATAAAAAAAATTGTCCCAATGCCGTGAGCTTACAATCTAACTATGCTTATAGAATTATGCAGGCAAAATGGATTGATTCTTCGCAGCAGGAATTTGCAGCTCAAATAAAATTATCTGGAATAGACAATCTAGGCTTGGTAAATAATATCACAAAAGTCATTTCATCCAATATGCACGTAAATATGAAAAGCATCAGTTTTGAAAGTGATGATGGTATTTTTTCCGGTAAAATTAACGTGGTCGTTAAGAACAATAATATGCTTAAAAAACTCATGGATAACCTAAAAAAAATTAATGGTATAGATAAAGTGACTAGAGTTTAAAAATAAGTGTAAATTTGCAGCGAAATTATGAGTGTAAAAACCGATACAAAAAATCAGGAGATAGTAAAAAACGTGTTCACTACCTTTTTAACTGAAAAAGGTCACAGAAAAACACCTGAACGTTACGCTATTCTTCAAGAAATTTATAACAGCGACGAGCATTTTGATATTGAATCTTTATATCTCAATATGAAGAACAAAAAATATCGCGTAAGTCGTGCCACCCTCTATAACACAATAGAATTACTTTTGGAATGTGGCTTGGTGCGCAAACATCAGTTTGGCCAAAATCAGGCACATTACGAAAAATCATATTTTGATAAACAACATGACCACGTGATTTTAACAGATACTGGTGAAGTCATAGAATTTTGCGATCCCAGAATTCAGTCTATCAAAAAAACCATTGAAGAGGTTTTTGATATCGAAATTAAAAATCACTCACTCTACTTTTACGGCAACCGAAAATCAACTAAATAATAAATTACAACATGGCAGTAGATTTACTACTAGGATTACAATGGGGAGATGAAGGCAAAGGAAAAATTGTCGATGTACTAACCTCCAAATACAATATTATTGCACGTTTTCAAGGCGGTCCAAATGCTGGACACACACTTGTTTTTAATGGTATGAAACACGTGTTACATACAATACCTTCAGGGATTTTTCATGAAGATGCTGTTAATTTAGTTGGTAATGGTGTGGTTATAGATCCCGTTATTTTCAAAAAAGAACTGGACAAACTGGCCGAACAAAACGTAGATTATAAAAAATCACTATACATATCTAGAAAAGCACATATTATATTACCAACCCATCGGTTATTAGATGCGGCTAGTGAAACGGCCAAAGGTAAAGCTAAAATTGGCTCTACCTTAAAAGGTATTGGCCCAACGTATATGGACAAAACAGGCAGAAATGGTATTCGTGTTGGTGATCTAGAACTCGCAGACTGGAAAGATAAATACCGTGCTTTAGCCAATAAGCATGAAGCCATGATTAACTTTTACAATGTGGAAATCCAGTATGACCTTAAAGAATTGGAAAACGAATTCTTTGAAGCTGTTAAAGTTTTAAAATCCCTAAAATTAATCGATTCTGAAGAATATATCTTTCAAGCTCAAAAAGAGGGTAAAACCATTTTGGCAGAAGGCGCTCAAGGATCACTTTTAGATATTGACTTTGGAACCTATCCATTTGTAACATCCAGTAATACAACAGCAGCTGGAGCCTGCACTGGTTTAGGAGTTGCTCCAAACAAAATTGGTGATGTGTTTGGTATTTTTAAAGCTTATACAACACGTGTAGGTTCAGGACCTTTCCCTACTGAATTATTTGACAAAGATGGTGAAACTATGGCTAAAGTTGGTCATGAATTTGGAGCTACAACTGGAAGACCACGTCGCTGTGGCTGGTTGGATTTGGTAGCTTTAAAATATGCTTGTCAAGTAAACGGTGTCACCCAGTTAATGATGATGAAAGCCGATGTGTTATCAGGTTTTAAATCACTTAAAGTTTGTACTGCATATAAATACAAAGGCGAAACCATTACGCACTTGCCATACAACATTGAACCAGAAAATGTAGAACCAATCTACACCGATTTTAAAGGTTGGGCTGCCGATTTAACTGAAATGTCTGAAGCTTCACAAATGCCAGATGAGTTAAACACCTATATAGCATTTTTGGAAAAAGAATTGGATACACCTATTACGATTGTTTCAGTAGGACCTGATAGAAAGCAGACTATTTTTAGGTAAGCTTTCTTGCTATCAAAATAGTATGGATATCACATGAGGTTTATAAAATTCTAAATGGAACTTTAGTAGTTTCGATTTAGTAATTAAATAAGTATTTATTTTAAGCAATAACTATTTCCGCTTAAAATAAACATTTAGTGTTCGTCCACTATAAATACTAAACCCTGAAATGTTCTGATTGCTGTCACGAACAAATTTGATGTTATAAGACCAATCCGTTTTAAATAAATCTCGCGTAAGTGGTTCCAAAGGAATCTCTCCAAGCCAACGATGCTTAATGGTTAGTTTTCCGTCTGTTACTGTTAGATGATATAGTGTTTCCAACTCTTCGCTCCAATAATCGCCTTCATATCCTTTTAAATCTGTTACTGTTGGCTGCCAACTATCAACCTTCGTGAAGATTTCCCTTGAATTATCAGTAAATGTTAAGGTAGCGTTCCCATTAGCTTCTTTGTTTAAAACAAGCTGACTATCCCAACCGTTTACATAAAATGTATTTTCAGATAGTGGCATAAGTTTAGAATCTCCATTAATAGTTAGTGAATCTTGAACCATACCTATTTCCAAAGTTCTATTAAAATTAGACGACACGTAAAGTCCTCTCAATGGTTCTAACAATGCTTTAGCTAAATCAACCGATTTAACTTCTTCTTTATCCTCATGTGTCATAAACTTACCTAAAAGTAAATCGGCAATTTTTGAGGTTGCCAACCAACCTTTTCCGCCATAATTAGAAATAGTAATAATGCCCAAATCCTGTTCTGGATAATAACTTAATTGCGTTGCAAAAGCCTCATGACCACCTGTATGTCTGTATCGCTTTAATCCGTTATAACTGCTATTACCTATGCCAAGTGCATATTCTGAATCAGAGCCATCATTTAAAATAAACGGTTCAAGAAATAGTTTATTTACAGCTTTACCACCAATGGTTGCAGTTCGATAATTATTAACCCATTTAACTAAATCATCAATACTGGAATACACCTCTGCTGCACCAAAAATAGCACGATTACTTTCTTGGTTTATATAACCTTGTTCCGGATCAAAAACATAGGATTCAGCCGCGTTGGTAATTACTTCACCTACATAACTCTCTATTTGAGTATCGTTCATCCCTAATGGCTTCAGCATATTATTTTCAACCCAGGTATCTGCTTTCTCACTAGTCACTTTTTCAAAAACTTCTGCCAATATAACCCAGGCAGTGCTGTTGTACGTCCAGTTGGAACCTGGAACAAATTCTAGTTCTGGTTGCTTTCTAACAACGTTTAGGCATTCGGCTCTACTCAATCTATCTACACCTACAATTCTTCCAGCAAGGTTTGACATGGTGTAGGCCTCTCGATACCCACTGGTATGCGTAAGCAAATGCCTTAATGTGACTACATGCTCAAATTCCGGCCAATCTTTCAGATATTTTCCAACAGGATCGTCAATATTCAAATCACCTTTTACATGCAACATAGCAAAAGCATAGCCAAGAAACTGTTTACTTACAGAGCCAACATTATAAACCATTTTAGGATTGTTAGCCATACCATAAGACAGATTGGCTAATCCGTAGCCTTTACTAAAAATGAGTTTGCCATTTTGAACAATACCAATAACCAATCCTGGTGTGGTGTCATTTACTTGAGTTGGAACAAGTGCGTCAATTTTAGCTTCAATTGTTTTAGAATCTAGTACCTGACTAGTACTCTGTATTGAAAAGAGGATACTGAAACTGATTAAAACGTAAACAAAGAGTTTTTTCATGGTTGGTTAGTTTAGTTCATAACATGAGCATGACAATGACAATGAAGCCCTATTATAAAATGAGTCTGTAATTTACTAAATATAATCTGAAGATATTATGATAATCAGTTGATTATAAACATTCTAATTCCGATCGTTGAGACGCAGCCATTTTAGTCTGGTCTTCGGGTATGTATTGGTAACGGGGTTCAAAATCAAAGTATCGCCTTTAAAGCTGTAATTTCTTTTAGCAACTGTTCCCCACATATGCTGAAAGTTCACCGATTCAATATGATGTTCTATGATTTTAAGGCTATCATTTACTCGGTATTTACCAAAATACACAAAGTTATCTGCCAGATGTCTTAAATCTTCTTTGGTAAGGCTATCCAAACCGCCTGTTCCTTTAAACTCATAATCTTCGTAATGTTCTGTGACATGGTGAACTCCCATACCTCCTAGCCCATCATAAATTATAAACCCTTGTCTGTTTTTATAATGACCTTGCCGTGGCTCCCACTTTGTTGTAGAATCTTTCTGAACCTCAACAATATCCAAAGTCCATCTACCTGTAAACTTATCAAAATCCGATAGTTCTTGATTGTTTTTACATGAAACAAAAAGAGCTGTTAAAATGATGAGTACTAAAATGTGTTTCTGCATGTGCATACTGATTACTAGCAATCCTAATATATAACTATTTTTCTAACACTTCGCTATATACGTTTTGTTTGTTATATGAAATAGTAAAAACCATAAACTCATTTACACGCTCATTTTCTAAAATCTCAATATTTTTATAATTATAAGTAAGGTTTTGCTACATACTGACCTTACCTGTTCCCAACTTAAACGTTTTAATAAATTCTAAAAACACTTTTTTGTGACGCTCCAAATCCATATCAGGAGAGATGGCTACACGAGCAATATAATCTTTATCACCTTCTTTAGTAGTTCCTTGTGTAGAGGTTGCTGGTATAGTCCAATAACATCCTTTGAGCTGCCCATAACTCACACAATATTTACTTTCTTCTGGTATTTCACTAATCATTAAATTGATTAACTTCAAGTTCAGGTTTCGCTTATATGATTCCCGTTCTTCATCAGTATTTCCCTTTGTAGGTAGATCTAATGAAAATACAGACGGCGTAAACCCTTGTTCAGCCAACACTTCAGAAACAAAATTAATTTTTGCATCTGGCAACGTATTTTTTATAAAATTCACAAATTCTCTAGTATTGTGATAAGCAGCTTCAATTCTTTTATTCATAGAAGGCATTTGGTTTGCCAATATTTCATACTGGAGATCTGTAGCCTCATTATCGCAGAGTTGTAAATGTTTAGCAATTTTACCTAATAAGGTGTCCGCTTTTTTATTAACTACACAATAGCCAGCAGTACATTTTCCACCACTTGGAAATTTTGATCCACTCACATAAGAAATAGCCTTAACTGCAGATAGACTGTCTGCATCACCTAAAAAGGGCGTGTTTGGGCAAAACGTTTGATCCAAAATAAAAACAGGTGCTATAGCTGTCTCTCCATTAGTTGTTTGGCGCTCTTTACTTAATACCGCTTGTAGCTTAACAAGATCAGGTACCTCAACACGTGGATTAGTAGGTATTTCTGCAATAATATATGGCACGGCATTTTCAATGGCTAGCCTATCTAAAATCACGTCCAGACTGTCAGCCATATCATGACCACTATCAACAAGTAAATCCACAATTTCAACGTTTTCCTTACAAGCAGCAACACGTCTTGCCTGATCATTGGTACCACCATAACAATTAGGTGGAACAATAATTTTTATGTCTTGATTGGGGTGTTCATCCAAGGCGTGGTCAATAAGTCCCATAACTATGGCATATTGTATAGATAATCCACTAGATGCAACCAACGCATTTGTGCGTGTTCCAGTTATTTCCTTAATAGTATTTATTACTTGCAACTTGTTTGTCTTTACATCACCTTTTTGTGTACTTTCAGGAGTATGCATGACTAGCAATTTTAAAGCTTTCATGCAGTTTGCTGGAGTCATCGCTATAGTCTCACGCCTGCGTACATGTTGAACTTTTGAAATATAATGGGCGTTTTTTGCATGATTTACCAATAAAACACTTCCCAGTTCATTATGCATATTGACAAAAAAGTCAACAGATGCATTCATATCAAAATCACATAAGGTATCAGACTCCGAAATAAAAACGGTACTGCCATCAAAGGCATCAACATCAGACACCTGCTCAACCTGCTTTAGCTCAAAATTAAAGCCATACACGTTTTGTAGTAAATCACTATCAAGAAAATCTGGTAAATCACCAATGTAATTAAATTGTGTCCGCTTGTTAGTCAATAAATTTTCCCGCAATACCGCTATAACAGGCATACTTTTAGATGAAAAACAAATTACCTGATCAGCAGTAACCTCATGCATTTTGGCAATAGTCCATTCCAACACGCATGATAGCGGATGTCCTAATCTAATATAGTCATAAGCCGTAGGCAATTGTTCCAGCGACTTTGTATGAGTATTAGTATTCTCAAACAGCAATTCAAACTGTCTCAAAAATTCAACTTTAGCCAGTTCTTCATCATAAATATCTAGCCTGTGTGTGGTAAGTTTTAGCCAATCAGCCGGCATGTTTTTCAATACCGCTTTAATAAAAGTTTGCATCTTTACGTGCTCCATAGCGTCTATCATTTTAAGGTTGGCAAGATACATTAATTGTATTTATTTTATAAACTTTCCCTTGTTTCCCTCTGAAAGCAAACCATGCCAATTTTCCCAATTAATGGTCTTGAGAAGTCAGCTTACCTAAAAACTTAAAGAGTAATTAATGAGACTTAAAAATAACAAGGCAAAACGGTTTTGTATATGATTACTGACGTGTTTAAACACCTAATTTAGCAAATACAAATCGAATGGAATCGAAAAGTGCGAACTTTGCATAGTAATTTTAGAAAGTAAGCAAGAGTCAGTAATTACTTAAAGCCATTGTTAGCAAAAGTTTTAGTCAATTTTTTTATTTATAAACTCCCGAACTAATTTACAATTAGAGATTAGGGTTTCGGTTAAATCAAATATAAAACTGTTAAGTCCGTCTTCTGAAAATGTATCGTAATATTTGTTTATCTTTTTATGGTTTTCCGAAAGAATTTTGACATAAGTGTCTTGAATCAATTTGTCGTTCAGCTCTTTAAAATTAAATGAATTCAATTCATTACATGCCATTTCAGACATAGACATCAGTACTTTTGCTTTCTTTTTATCAATTTTTAAAACTTCATTATTATTTTGAGATGAAACTGTTCCAAATCCCACCAATAATATCAGAATTAAAGTAGAAAAGACTTTTAATTTTATCGCTTTCATATTTTGCTAACATGTTTGTAAATACTTTCATTATTTAAGGACTTTTATTTCTGAATCAATTTGCTCTATTACACTTGCAGACATTATATTAAATTCCTTAAATCGTTCAATTGATCTTGTCTGCCTATAAGCTATCTCTGTACATACAGCATAAAATTCCATATCTTCAATCATATTACTATAATTCATAGGGACATAAGGCCAAGGCATCTTTGAAGTGTAGTCTCTATAAAAGTATTTCTTTTGTATAGGAACAATCATGTTTTCAAATAAAATATGTATCCTCTCCATTTCGGCAATATCCAACATATCCATTTCTACATCGAATAGGTTAACAATAGTTTGCCTCAAATCTCTATTCGAAATCAAATCAAGATTTTGACTTTTTAAATTTTCATAAGACGCGTACGAGAAGTCAGGATCCCAAATACCTAAAAAATTTGAAAAATACTGAATCATACTTTCTTCGTATGGAGTTTTTTGTTCAAAAAATTTAATGACTTGTAAATTATTATTTTTCAATTGATTAACTACTCTAATCCCTTCATTTAAGTTATTGATGTTTGTCTCTATATCTTCTTTCAAGGCAATTAGTACCTGAACCTCTTTTTGAACAAGTTTTCTTTGTTCATTCCAATTATTAACTTGTAAAGCCAATAATATACCGATCATTACTAACACAATTTCTCCGATTGCATATTTAAAATACTTACCAGTTTTATTTTCCATAAGTAAGTTTTGTCTAATTTTTCTAAAGAATTTTATCATTGGTTAGCGGTTAGTTATATTGAAGCACAACGTGTTCATATATGATTTAAACGACTGAAAATTCGCAGGATTTTTCGTCGTTGCAAATCAGTTCTTTAAAGATAGAATTTTTATTTGATGTTCATATTATAGCATGAATTATGCACATTGTTGAGCTTTCGTTATTTTTTAATGGAATTCACTTCTCCATTGATGTCGGTCAGCATCTTATCTATTTCCATTTCCAATGTTTTGTAATTTTCAACAATGTAATTTGCTCTACCTCTCATAGTTCTTACAATATTCTCGAATTGGACATCATCTAATAATCTTGGGTCAATTTCTTTAGAACCTGACTTATAATAAAAATACTTTAAATAAAGAGGTTCGAGCCAGGTGTCTCCATATTCAATTAATCGCTTTTCGTCTTCTTTTACGTCCTCTACCATTGCTGGCCATTTAGAAAGCTGCATCCGCAAAGAATCATTTTTAATAATGTTTAGATTTCCAGAACTCATTAGGTTATTCAATGCCCCATTTGAAGGGTCAAAGGTCGAATAACCGTGTAATTTTTTTGTATGATTGAAAACTTTAATCAGGTCCACATCCTTTTTTGTTAAACTCAAAATGGCTATTATGCTATCGCCGTTATTGGCCAAATCACTTGCTTGTTTTATATTGCTACTCAACTCTTCCTTGTTATATAAAAAATCAGATTTTAATTCATTGAGAAATTTTTGCTCATAATTGGATTCTTTACGGCTTTCATTCCAATTGTTAATCTGTAGTGCAATCAAAATTCCAATAACAACTAATACAATTTCTCCAATGGCATATTTCAAATACTTTCCAGTTTTTCCTTCTGAAAGTAAGTCTTGTCTAATTTTTCTAAAGAATTTTATCACTGGTTAGCGGTTGGTTATAATGAAGCACAACGGTCAGGTATAACCTGTAGTTACGGGTTAAAGTACGCAAACTTTTCGGTTTAGCACTGAAGTTAACCATTCCAAGTAGATTCTAGCCTGTGTTGAGCGCAGTCGAAGTATAGTCGAATCCGCCGACTAGAGCGAAGCGACTGGCGAAGCAATTCGCGGTTATACATTGTTGGCAACTGGCTTTTTATTATTCATTCAGAGAATTCAATTTCACTAAATAATCTGTTTCAATTTTCTCACTCACTTTTCGTAAAACAGCTTCATATTTGTAATCAATATTCGAGTTTGACGGAATTGCAAGAACCCCATATTTGTCAGTCCCAATTTTCCAATATTTATTCAGCCAAACTATCGAATCAACTCTCTTTTGCACTTTCTCAATTCCCCGTAAGAAATAAGTCGAATCTGTTTTATGGTCAATCCGAGCGATTAATTCATTTCCTTCAGGATATTTTTCGATTTGGTAGTTCCCAAGACGATAGATTTTCCCAACAAGAGAATCATTTTCATAAATTTCAAAAGTTCCAGTTTTGATTCCGTTATTTTTCTGACTGCATGCAATTGTACATAGTAGAATTAAGGCAAATGTTATTTTCTTTATCATTCTATTCAGCTTGTTGCCAATGTTTATGTATAAGAATAGTTGCTGGTTTGTATGCGAGGATTTTCCGCATGAAAATCAGATGTAGCAAACACGTACTTTTCTTTGGTTAATCACTAAATTAATCATTTTTTATACACAGTGTTGAAAACAGTTTTTATTTTACAAACTCTAATCCGTTTTTGGTTTTTTTAAATTTGGCATCTTTTTTACTAATAATTGTATCATAGTTATTGAAGTCTCCTAAAACCCTTGACATTTCAATAATCTTAACTGATTTATTTTCTTTTAAAAAAACAAAGAGGTTTATAGTGTCATCGGTCGTAATCCGATTTAATGATATATTAGATAAATTTAGACTTAACTCATCTTCAAGTAGGTCAATGTCTGTATAGGGTCTTAAAACTATGATTGAATCCCAATCCTCGTCAGTCGTTGATAAGTCAATCATGACCAAGTCATTATTCTTCAATTGTTCCTCAAAGGCATTTGAATAAAATCGGTCATTTTTTAATTGATTCATGCCATCACCACATGATGATCCGAGAACAAAAAAAAGTAATAGAACTATGTTTTTCATAATTGTTTACAACGTGTGTATAACAATACTAGTAGTGTTATATTTATTATACATACACCAAAAAAGTGTGCTTTTGCATCCAATTTGGGTGTAATTGTTTACTAGTAATTTTATAAACACACTCAAAACTAAACATTTTCGTTCAATTGTCACATACGTACTTGTACGTAGTTTTTAGGTGAATTTTCCTTAAGGTCTGCGTCAGGTGTTAGTAAGGTCTCCTTAAGGTCTCCTTCAGGTCAAACCGTGAAAATTCCTACAAAAAAGCCAAGCAAAGACAATTGCTATCAAGCCTAATTCGGGTTCCACTAGGTGCTCCTTGCGGTTTCCTTCGGGTCTCCTTCGGATATACTTCGGATATGCTTCGGGTTGGCTATCGAAAAATCCTACAAAACATTCAAGCGATTGGCCATTGCAAAAAGTGAATAACTTACAACAAAACAATCTGTAATGTAAACCTATCGCTTGAAAGCAAATAACCCTGAACGTTGTCATGCCACACTTCATGTGGAATCCATTACGCAATAATTAGAAATTTATTGAATGTTAAAATCGAAGATGCAACGGAGTTAATCAAGTTCAGCAAGACAAGATGGTTGATATTGCTAGATGTGAGAAACATTCAAAATGGAATCTGTTTCAACCTAGCAACCAATCATTTCTATTAAAAAATTCCTAATGCCACACGCCACACCAATATTATCATTATTTTTGAACCAAAATCTAGCGTTTGAAATTAAACCGAAACATAGTTACTGCCCTACTGGTAATCTTACTCTGGCAATTTGGCTTGCAAGCCCAAGACCAAAAGCGCATTGAAATTGTGTATGGTGGCTTTTTAGAGTTTAAAGAAGGTGAAGCTCCAGGGCTAAAGGTTATGACCCGTGACGACTCGGGTCAGGTACACGTCATACATGAAGGTGTTGATATGTGGTGCGACCAGGCCAACCTATACAGCAACGAAAACTTTGTTGAAGCCTATGGCAATGTACGTATGAAACAAGGCGACACCATTAACATGAACGCCAAATACGTGGAGTATAGTGGCAAAACCAAACTGGCTTTTGCCAGTGGTGATGTGGTACTTACTGAACCCAACTCCAGGCTAACCACAGACACCTTGTATTTTGACCGCGTAAAACAACAGTCCTTTTACAAAAGTGGTGGTCGTGTGGTACGTGACTCATCAGGAACCATCACTAGTAACATTGGGCGCTATTATATGAATAGCAAAAAGTACCAGTTTGTACAAGATGTGGTGCTTGTAAACCCAGATTATACAATCAATACCAATCAATTAGATTTTTATTCCGAAACTGGACATGCTTATTTGTTTGGACCGTCAACCATAGTCACTTCCGAAAGTAAAACCTACTGCGAACGTGGCTTTTATGACACAGAAAACAAAACAGGCTACGGAATGAAAAACACCAAGATAAATTATGATTATCGGGTGTTTGAAGGTGATAGCATGTATTTTGATAACAACCGCAACTTTGCTTCGGCAACCAATAACATTAAAGTTACCGATACCACTAACAAAAGCGTCATAAAAGGGCATTACGCCGAAATATATAAAGCCAAAGACTCGGTGTTTATCACCAAACGTGCTTTAGCTATAACGGTTCAGGAGAACGATTCTATTTATATGCATGCCGATACCTTAATGGTTACAGGCAAACCCGAAAAACGCATTACTCGAGCCTTTAGGAATGCTAAATTTTATAAGTCCGATATGAGTGGTAAAGCCGACTCGGTACATGTAAATCATGCCACTGGACTCACACAACTCATCAACCTTTCCCGCTTATCATCTCAAGATGCCTTTGCCAAACGTCGAGATCCAGTAATCTGGAATTTGGAAAATCAAATGACTGGCGATACCATTCAGATAAAATCAAATCCGGAAACCGAGAAACTAGACTCCCTTTTTGTATTTGAAAATGCCTTTATAGTTAGTAAAGACACCCTAAGTGAGAATGGTTACAATCAAATAAAGGGTAAGACACTTGTAGGCTTATTTGATGACCAAAACAATCTCAAGCAAGTAGATATCGATAAAAATGCCGAGTCTATTTTCTATGCGCGTAACGAAAATAACGAACTGTTTGGGATAGACAAAGCACGTTCTGGAAGTATTTCGGTGTTTTTTGAGGAAGGTACCATTTCACAATTTATACGCTATAAGCAACCCGATGCCGTGACCACACCAGAATCACAGTTTCCAGAAAATGGACGATTATTACGTGGTTTTGTTTGGCGTGATGACGAACGTCCAAAAAGTGTAGAGGACTTATTTAGCGATGACCCACCACTAGAGCTACCCGTTATAAAAGGACTAGACGCCTACGTGCCGCAAGAGGAGTTTTTTGATGATGCCATGATGGAACGTGTTGAAAAAGCCGATGAGGATAAGAAAGGCAAATCACAGCCTAATAAAAACGCCAAGCCCTTAAACAACAAAAAGCCTACAAAGGCTTCCAGAAATATTCCTGAAGATGTATTGGAAAGGCGCGCTAAAAATAAAGAAGAAACCAATAAGCCTATGCTAGGAAAAGAGGATAACTAATTGTGAAAAACGATTTTTTCAAATACCAAGCACAAACCTCTCCGCATCCATTAGCTATGGAAATATCCCATGCCGAAGGTTCTTATATTTATGACACAAACAACAAAGCCTATTTAGATTTTGTAGCTGGTGTTTCAGCCTGCACACTTGGCCATAGGCATCCCAAAGTTGTTTCAGCAATCAAAGAACAATTAGATAAGTACTTGCATGTCATGGTTTATGGTGAATACATCCAAAAACCTGCAGTAGATCTTACCAAATTATTGGCAAATCATTTACCTGATAATTTAGAAAAAACCTATTTAACCAATTCCGGAACGGAAGCTGTTGAAGGCGCTATAAAATTAGCTAAACGTGCTACTGGAAGAAGTGAAATTATTGCTGCTAAACAGGCCTACCATGGCAATACTATGGGAGCCATGAGTGTTATGGGTTATGAAGAACGCAAGCAAGCTTACAGACCACTCATACCTGATGTAAAATTTATTGGATTTAATAATCCCGATGATATTCAAAACATTACAACCAAAACAGCCTGTGTGATTTTAGAAACCATTCAAGGTGGCGCTGGTTTTATTGAACCTAAAGACAATTATTTACAGCAAGTTCGCAAGCAGTGTGATGCTGTAGGTGCGTTGTTAATACTTGATGAAATTCAACCAGGTATGGGTAGAACAGGAACCTTATTTGCCTATGAACATTACAATTGTATTCCGGATATATTGGTTACTGGCAAAGGATTAGGTGGTGGCATGCCTATTGGTGCCTTTACGGCTTCTCACGAATTAATGTCATTATTGGAAGACAATCCAAAACTAGGACACATCACCACATTTGGTGGTCACCCTGTTATTGCTGCAGCGGCTTTGGCAACACTAACAGAAGTTGTAGAAAGTAACTTAATGAAGCAAACTTTGGAAAAGGAACGAATCATTAGAAAACATCTAAATCATCCGCTTATAAATGACATTCGTGGAAAAGGATTGATGCTCGCTGCTATAACACCATCTGCTGAAATTACCAACCAAGTCATATTAACAGCACAGGAACAAGGTCTCATACTATTTTGGTTATTGTTTGAGCCAGCTGCTATTCGTATCACACCGCCTTTAACAATTTCAAATGAGGAGTTAATTGCTGGCTGTAAGATTATAACTACTATTTTAGATAACATCCAAAAATCAAATTCAAGCCTCTGACAATCAGCAATCAAACCTATTTTACAGCTTGACTGTTGATTACTTTGTTAAAAACATTTAACTATTCTGCCTTAAACATGAACATAGAACCTTACATTTATTCAAGGAAAACCATATAAATGTGCTTATGGAGCTACGTCCCAACGACAACAACAATTTACCACTCACCCGATTCGAATCCATGCTAAAAACAAACCACGTTTTGTTTTTTGATTCAGAAGAATTTGAAAATATCATTCACCACTACCTCAACCAAGGAAAGATAGCTTTAGCAAAAAAAGCTATTAAATTAGGACTCTCACAGCATCCTACTTCCACCAACTTAAAATTGTTTAAGGTAGAGATTTATGTGTTTGAGAATAATCTGGATAAAGCGGATGCCTTAATCAATGAGTTGTATATTATAGAACCTCAAAATGAGGAAATTTATATTCAAAAGGCCAATATCCTCTCAAAAAGGGATAACCATGAAATGGCTATTAAAGTCCTTAAAAAGTCTTTAAATCTCACAGAAGATGTGGTTGATATTTATTCTTTAATTGGAATGGAATATCTGTTTTTAGATAAGTTTGAAGAAGCAAAAAACTATTTTATGAAATGTTTGGAAGCTGATTTACAAGATTATTCAGCGCTACACAACATGATTTATTGCTTTGAGTTTTTAGGACAACATGACGAAGCTATTTCTTATTTAAACACCTTTTTAGATAACAATCCTTATTGTGAAGTGGCTTGGCATCAGTTAGGCAAACAATACTTTGAATTGAAAGACTATAATAAGGCTCTAGCCGCTTTTGATTTTGCCATCATTTCTGACGACACGTTTATTGGTGCTTATCTTGAAAAGGGCAAAGTACTTGAAAAATTAAAGAGCTACCAAGATGCCATAGAAACTTACAGTATTACATTGCAATTAGATGATCCCACATCATTTGCTTTGCTGCGTATGGGTACGTGTTATGAAAAGCTAAAGAATTTTGATTTAGCCGTTCAATATTATAAAAAGACCGTACAGGAAGATCCGCTTTTAGATAAAGGTTGGATTGCTATCACAAAATTCTATATCAAAAAAAGAAATTACAAAAAGTCACTGTACTACATAAATAAAGCCATAAATATTGATTCTGAAAATGTGCTTTACTGGAAATTATATGCGCAAATAAATGAGCGTCTTTCCTTTTTAGAAGAAGCTGAACGTGGCTATAAAAAAGCATTGGAATTAGGGAATTACGAATTGAACACGTGGCTAACAAGAGGCGATATTTTATTAAAAATAGGAGAACATGAAGCTGCCGTTTACAACTTTTTACAGGCAGCAGAGTTTTATCCGGAAAATGCCGAGATAGAATTTAGATTAGCAGGCTTATACTATACCATGCACGAAACCGAAAAAGGTTCTTACCACTTAAAAAACGGACTTCGTTTTAATCCAGAATATGCTTTAATCATTGAGGAATTGTTTCCAAATGTGTATAGTAAAAACCAAGTTAAAACCATTTTAAAAGCAAAATTATAAGTTATACGTCTAACTTAAATTAATTACCTTTGATTTTTATATAAAAGTCAAAATGCAGAGACGTTTTTCAGATTATTTATTGATTTCATTGAAAGGGTTAGCTATGGGTGCTGCCGATGCCGTTCCTGGTGTTTCTGGTGGTACGATTGCCTTTATTTCAGGGATTTACGAAGAACTCATCAATACCATAAGTGGTATTAATCTAGATTTGTTTAAAAAACTTCGGTCTGAAGGATTTACATCTTTTTGGCAGGCATTAAACGGTAACTTTTTAATGGCTTTGCTTATAGGAATTATTGTGAGTTTTGTATCATTTATGAGGCTGGCTAAATACCTAATTGAGTATCACCCTGTTTTAATCTGGTCATTCTTTTTTGGGTTGATTATTGCCAGCATTTATTTTGTTGGTAAACAAATAACCAAGTGGAATTTAGCAACTGTAACCACACTAATTATAGGAAGCATCATTGCTTATTATATTACACTTTTGCCATCATCGGCTAATAATGAATCGTCCTTATTCTTATTTATTGCAGGAGCCATTGCCATTTGTGCGATGATTCTACCAGGTATTTCAGGATCGTTTATTTTAGTAATTTTAGGTGCGTATAAGACTTTAAGCGATGCGCTTCATGATTTTGATTTTAAACGTATCTTTATATTTGCATCTGGTGCTTTGGTTGGTTTGTTAAGCTTTAGCCATATTTTAAAATGGTTGTTTAAACACTATCACAATATCACATTGGCTTTATTAACAGGTTTTATTTTTGGATCCTTGAATAAAATTTGGCCTTGGAAAATGACAGAGACCGTCATGGAAAAAGCCAGTGGAAAAATCCTGCCCTTTTCTGAAGTTTCAGATTTGAACAATTTAACGTTGTACCAACAACAAGTAGTAGATTTTGAATCTTATAAAGTAGTTGCTGAAAAAAGTGTGTCTGCATTAACTTATTCTGAATTAAACAATAATATAGACTCACAATGGCCCTTGGCTGTTGTTCTCATGATTGTTGGGTTTTCAACTATTTTTATATTAGAACGCCTTGGTAAAAAACCAAAATAAATGGAAAGCACCAGAACATTCTCCGATAAGGTTTTCCTAGTTTTAAAAGGATTGGGAATGGGAGCCGCCAATAAAGTTCCTGGTGTTTCTGGTGGTGTTGTAGCCTTTGTTGCTGGCTTCTACGAAGAATTTATTTACTCACTTCAAAAAGTCAATAAAAAAGCATTCAAACTTTTAATTAATGGGCGTTATAAGAGTTTTTATCAATACATAAACGGTCGTTTTTTGGGCTTACTATTTCTAGGAATGGTTGTCAGTTATTTTAGTGTATCAAAAATTTTAGATTACCTCATTGAAAACTACGAATTGTATGTTTGGAGCGTCTTTTTTGGTATGATAATAGGCTCAATTTATTATATCAGCAAAGATTTTGATGACTGGAACTATAAAACTTACACCGCACTTGCCATAGGAATAACTCTTGGAATTAGCATCAGTTTTTTGGATCCAGCTACTGAAAATGACAACCTATGGTTTGTTTTCTTTTGTGGTATGATAAGTGTTTCAGGGATGACTCTACCTGGCTTTTCAGGTTCTTTTATTCTTATCCTGTTGGGTAATTATGTTTTACTACTCGTTGATTCCGTGAATGCTCTGTATGACACTTTTATGGATGTTTTTAGCGGTGATTTTTCGTTTTTAGACAATTATGAGCGTATGAGAATGTTAAAAGTCCTAGCTATTTTCACCATAGGTTCAGTGGTAGGATTGGTAACTTTTTCTCATGCCTTAAGCTATATTTTAAAACACTATAAAAGTATTACTATTTCGTCTATTATAGGTTTTATTGTTGGTTCATTAGGTGTCGTTTGGCCCTGGAAAAAAACCATTTATAAAATTAATTCTGATGGTGCTTACCTGTTTGATAGTTCAGGAAGTAAAATCATTGAAAACTACAAACGTTATATTCCTGAATTACATACTGAAACCTATTATGCTTGTGCCTACATCATTTTAGGAATTATTATTGTTCTAGCGCTTGAAGTTTACGGACAAAAAACTAGAAAGAAGCATGCATAAATATGGTTTAATTGGTAAAAACATTTCATATTCTTTTTCAAAACACTTTTTTGAAGAAAAATTCAATAACGACGGTATTACTAATGCCAGCTATGAGAACTTTGATATTAATAACATTGAGAAATTTCCTGATATCATTAATAACAATTCAGAAATAAAAGGACTTAATGTAACCATTCCCTATAAAGAAAGCATTATTCCCTATTTAGATTCCTTAAGTAAAAATGCTAAAAAGATTGGCGCAGTTAACACTATAAAAATAAGTAAAAAAGGCAAACTAAAAGGCTATAATACAGACTGGTATGGCTTTAAAAAATCCATTTCAAAACATTTAAAACCCAAGCATAAGCGTGCATTAATATTAGGGACTGGAGGTGCTAGTAAAGCTATTGCATTCACTTTAAAAAAACTGAATATAGATTATCAGTTTGTTTCAAGAAAACCCTCAAAAAGAGGTCAGTTAACCTATAAAGCATTAACCGAAAATATAATTAGTACACACCAAATTATTATTAACTGTACTCCTCTAGGAACCTTTCCCAATGTTGAAGCCTATCCACCAATTCCATATACAGCACTCACTAAAGATCATATTCTATTTGATCTGATTTACAATCCAACACAAACCCGATTTTTAGAATTGGGAGTTACTCATAATGCCAAAACCCTTAATGGTTCAAAAATGCTAAAGCATCAAGCTCTCAAAGCTTGGGATATTTGGAACAGGTAAGCTTTATTATTAAATATCAATCAACCTTTTGTAAATATTGCAGTTGTTGTTATCTTTAACACTTTAGTAATAGATAAGAACCATAACATTTAGTAAAATGTCAGAGCACGATAACCTGCAAGAAGCAGACGGAAAGAAAGCCACAGAATCAACACCAGAAAAGGCAGAAAAGATAACTTCAGAAGATCAATCTGAAACCAATTCTAAAGAATCAATAGAAACTCCAGAAACAGCGGTAGAGCATGATGCTGTAGATGAAAATGATGAGGAGAAGGTTTTAAATGAGATCGAGGAATCTAATGCTGAAGATGCCGAAGATGAAGGCAACAAAGACCGACACCAAATAGAGCATAAAGAATATGATAAAATGTCTCTTGAGGCATTGACAGAAGAGCTAGAAAAACTTGTAAAAAGTGAAAAGGTTCAAGCTATTAAATCGCATGTTGAAAATATACGTTCTGAATTTAAGTCTAAATTTCATTCATTACTAGAAGAGAAAAAAGAAGAATTTTTGAATGATGGTGGTAATGAGATTGACTTCTATTACTCCAGCCCTATCCAGAAACAATTTAAGGAAACTTACAAAGAATACCGTAGTAATCTCAATGCACACTATAAAAATATTGAGAGAAATCTTAAAGACAATTTAGCCAATAGATTGGAAATAATTGAAGATATTAAAGGGCTTTTCAATGTTGAAGAAAACATCAACACAACCTATAAACACTTTAAAGAACTTCAAGACCGTTGGAAAAATGCAGGTCCTATTCCAAGAGATAAGTACAACAATGCTTGGAATAGTTATCATCATCATGTTGAAATGTTCTATGATTTCTTGCATCTAAATAGAGATTTACGCGATTTAGATTTTAAGCATAATCTGGAACAAAAAGTTAAAATTATTGAGCGTGCCGAAGAATTAGCTGAAGATGATGACCACAACAGAGCTTTCAGGGAACTTCAAGCATTACACAAAATGTGGAAAGAAGAATTGGGACCCGTTGGAAAAGAACATCGTGAAGAGATTTGGGAACGTTTCAAGGCCGCTACCAAAAAGATAAATGATAAACGTCAAGCTTATTTTGCTGAATTGGATAAGGTTTATGAAAAAAACCTTGAAATCAAACATGAAATCATAGCAAAAATAGAAGCCATAGCTGATAAAGGAGCAAACTCCCACAATGCTTGGCAAAATAACATCAAAGAAGTTGAAACTTTAAGAAATGAATTTTTTGGAGCTGGCAAAGTTCCTATTAAGGTGAATGAAGCTACTTGGGCAAAATTTAAAGATGCCGTAAGAACGTTTAATAGAAACAAAAACGCCTTTTACAAAGATTTAAAAAAGTCGCAATACGAAAACCTTCAGAAGAAGTTAGACTTGATAAAAATTGCAGAAGACAACAAGGACAGTGATGATTTTGACACCACGACTCCCTTGATGAAGAAAATTCAAAGTGATTGGAAAAAGATTGGTCACGTTCCGCGAAAAAACAGTGATAAAATTTGGAAACAATTTAAAACAGCCTGTAATCACTATTTTGATAAGTTACATGCCGCCAAAGATGCTGCTAATGCCGAAGGTAATGAGGCTTATGCTGAAAAAATAAAATTGTTGGATGAATTAAAAGGTTTATCCTTATCTGGTGACAAAAAAACAGATTTAGAAGCCGTTAAAACTTTTATCTCTAAATGGAAAGAGGCTGGTAATGTACCACCACATAAACGTTATATTGAAGGTAAACTCAATAAAGCACTAGATGCCACATTTAAAAAACTCAAATTGAATTCCAAAGAAGCTGAACTCATAAAATTTGATACTAAATTAGATGTGCTCAATAACGCAAGTGATTCAAGGCATTTAGATAATGAGCGATCATTTATACGTAAGAAAATAAAAGACGTAAAAGCTGAATTAAATCAGCTTGAAAATAATCTACAGTTTTTTAGTAATGTTAATGATGATAACCCACTTGTTCAAGATGTGCATAAAAATATTGAAAAACACAAACAAGAACTTGAACTCTGGAAAACAAAATTAGATAAGATTAAAGAGCTTTATTAAGCAACCATAATCAAACAAAAAACGAAATCCCGCTTGATAGTTTTAACACTACAAGCGGGATTTCAGTTCTAACTAAACTAACTAAATGGTTGCTTTTCCCAACTATATACAACCAACTTTACCAAAATGACACTTGAGAAGAATCTCTATGATTATGCTATTAATCTACTTATGAAACGTGTCATTTATCATATATACGAACAGAATTAATTTTTGGATGTTTTTAAGTAAAAAATTATATTTTTTTTACTTCTTCCGCTTTGAAATATTTGAAAATCACAAGATTTTCTAATTACTTATTTTGGTAATCGCTTCGCTTCTTCCCTTTTGAAATATTTGAAAATCACAAGATTTTCTAATTACTTATTTTGGTAATCGCTTCGCTTCTTCCCTTTTGAAATATTTGAAAATCACAAGATTTTCTAATTACTTATTTTGGTAATCGCTTCGCTTCTTCCCAAAATATATCCATTTCAGACAGAGTCATATCTTTTAAATTTTTATTTAACTCTTTAGCTTTTGATTCTAAATATTGAAAGCGTTTTGAAAACTTTTTATTAGTACGCTCCAATGCATTTTCAGGATTAATATTTAAAAATCTAGCATAGTTCACCATTGAGAACATAACATCTCCAAACTCATTTTCAATATTATTTCTATGGCCTTTTTTTACTTCCTCTTGCAATTCATTCAATTCCTCCTCTACTTTTTCCCATACTTGATTGGGTTCTTCCCAATCAAAACCAACACCCGCTACTTTATCTTGTATCCTGTTTGCTTTAACTAGTGCCGGCAAACTGTTTGGCACACCTTCTAGCACGCTTTTTTTGCCTTCTTTGAGTTTTAAATTCTCCCAGTTTCGTTTAACGTCTTCTTCGTTTTCAACTTTAACATCACCATAAATATGTGGGTGCCTACTGACTAGTTTATCACAAATACTGTGGCACACATCAGCAATATCAAAATCATTAGTTTCACTACCAATTTTTGAATAAAAAACAATATGCAATAAGACGTCACCTAGCTCCTTTTTTACTTCTTGTAGATCATTATCTAAAATAGCATCTCCTAGCTCATAAGTCTCTTCAATAGTTAAATGCCTTAAGCTTTCCATGGTTTGTTTTTTATCCCAAGGGCATTGCTCCCTGAGTTCATCCATGATGGTTAATAATCTGTCAAAGGCTTTAAGCTGATTGGCTCTTGAATTCATGCTTTTAAATTTTTCTAAAATTACAATTAAAATAGTATTGCTAATTGATAATAAACAAAAAAATCCAGCGTGTTGCTGGATTCTAATATTATCTATAATAAATACTTTTACTCTTCTTCTTCTGAAGTAACAACTACTTCTTCAAAATCTAGCATATCATTTTTTTGAAGTAAGTTATACCACTGTATTATTTTTTTAATATCACTAGCATAAACGCGATCTTCATCATAGTCAGGTAACACTTCGAAAAAGTACTCTTCCAATTTATCTTTATTTTCTTTATGACTAACCGCAGTCTCACCACCATTTTCCTTTTCTTTTATAAGAGTAAAAACTTCACGCAACGGTTTTTCTTCAGTAAGCGTATAAATAGCTATTTCGCTTAAAATACTTACATTATGATGTATACCAACAGACATACGCTTTCTATCAATCATCGATTCTGCAATAAACCCACTACGTGTTTGGGCAATCATCTTATACAATCCTGGTTTACCTGCTATTGACAATACTTTATCTAAACTCATATTATTTTTTTAAAGAGGGCAAATATCTTTTGTTTGCAATTGTTATACAAATATTATCGTTTCTTTTTTTGGTTTGGAAAACGCATTTTATAATCAACACTTATTTTACCTTTTGAAATATTAGAAAGCTTTCCTTTTATTAAGCGCTTCTTCAAACTAGATAACTTATCAGTAAACAAAATACCTTCAATATGATCGTATTCATGTTGGATAACTCTTGCAACTAACCCTTCAAAGGTTTCTGTATGTTTTTCAAAGTTTTCATCGTAATATTCAATAGTAATTTTAGGCTTTCTAAAAACATCTTCCCTAACGTCAGGTATACTTAAACACCCTTCATTAAAAGCCCACTCATCTCCGGTTTCTTCAATAATTTGAGCATTAATAAAGGTACGCTTGAAATCTTTCAAGTATGCTTGTTCATCCTCATCCAAACCAGTATCTTCAGCAAAAGCTGATGTATCAACCAAAAACAAGCGAATATCTAATCCTATTTGTGGTGCAGCGAGTCCAACTCCATAAGCATTATACATAGTTTCATACATGTTATCCAAAAGCCCTTGAAGATTAGGGTAATCTTTTGTGATGTCTTTTCCTTTTTTCTTTAAAACAGGATCGCCATAGGCGACTATAGGTAATACCATTCTCAAAAATTTCTTTTATTGGTCGCAAAAATACAATACTTATAACGTAAATACATAAAAAAACTCCTTTAAATAAAGGAGTTTCAAAATATTATGTATATGGTTATACTTGGTATATTAACAAGCAATACGTTTTTCTTTAATTATAAACAGACCAGCTTCACCTTTAAGCTTAAGACTGATTTTAGTATTAAGTATATCTTTCTTTTTAGCAGCTACTTCTTTAGTAGTTGAAGCTTTTTCAGTTTTAATAACTTCTACCTTCAATTCTGGCTTTTGAGTTTCAACATTTGATTGAGCTTGAACTCCAGAGAAACTTAAGGCGAAGAATAAAAATATAAATAAAAACTGTTTCATTGTCTTATTGTTTATTAATTGAGACATGACAAATATATATATCAACAAAAGCTGAAACAGAAATTATTTGATGAAAACAGGCGAAAAATCGATGATAAGACAAAACCGTGCATTTCATCGATAAACGTACTGTTTTTAAACCTTTACAGCGTGCATTTCATCGATAATGCATTTTTTAGTAGTCAAAACCTATTTAGAATACAGGTAATTTTGAAGTATGAGAGTAGCACTTATTTCATCAATCAAAGCCTTATTTTGACGTTTCTTTTTGGACAATCCACTATCTAACATAGTTTGAAATGCCATTTTTGACGTAAAGCGCTCATCTACACGCTCTATAGGTATGTCTGGTATAACATTTTGAAGTTTTTTTAGGAAAGGAATAATTAAGGCTTCGCTTTCTGATGCTTCATTGTTCATTTGTTTAGGCTCACCTACCAAGAATAAATCTACCTGCTCCTTTTGAACATAATCTTTTAAGAAGTTTATTAAATCTTTGGTATCAACTGTCGTAAGACCAGAAGCTATTATTTGTAACTCATCGGTAATAGCGATACCTGTTCTCTTTTTCCCATAATCTATAGCTAGAAGTCTTCCCATATTATGCAAAATTACAATTTAAAACTAGCATAAAAAACTCCTGTTTCAAATACATTTTAGTTCATTCTTTTTATTAAAATCAAATACTAAGGGTATATTTGTAATTCATTTCTAATTAGTTCTCGATTTCATGAAACAACTTCAACAGATTATAGAAAACGCTTGGGAAGATCGTTCCTTATTAAGCAATAGAGTTACCATTGATAGCATAAGAAGTGTTATTGATTTAATTGATGCCGGAACCCTAAGAGTTGCAGAACCTACCGAATCTGGATGGCAGGTAAATGAATGGGTGAAAAAGGCCGTGGTATTATATTTTCCTATACAAAAAATGGAAACCTTTGAAGTAGGCATTTTTGAATACCATGATAAAATACCTTTAAAAACCGGTTATCAAGAAAAAGGCATCAGAGTTGTTCCTCATGCCGTTGCGCGTCATGGTGCTTACATTTCAAAAGGGGTTATTATGATGCCAAGCTATGTGAATATTGGTGCATATGTTGATGAAGGCACTATGGTTGACACATGGGCAACTGTTGGCAGTTGTGCTCAAATTGGTAAAAATGTACATCTATCTGGTGGTGTTGGTATTGGAGGTGTTCTGGAGCCGTTGCAAGCAGCTCCTGTTATTATTGAAGATAATGCCTTTATTGGCTCAAGGTGTATTGTAGTTGAAGGTGTAAAAGTTGAGAAAGAAGCCGTTTTAGGTGCCAATGTAGTCCTTACGGCATCCACGAAAATAATTGACGTAACTGGTGATGAACCAATTGAAACCAAAGGTGTTGTACCAGCAAGGTCTGTGGTTATTCCTGGAAGCTATACCAAATCTTTTCCGGCAGGTGATTATAATGTACCTTGTGCTTTAATCATTGGTAAGCGAAAGGAAAGTACCAATAAAAAAACATCCTTAAATGATGCGCTTCGGGAATATGATGTAGCTGTTTAAATGAAAATTCTTGTTATACAACAAAAAATGATAGGTGATGTGCTTACAAGCAGCATTCTGTTTGAAGCCTTGCGTGAAAAGTATCCAAATGCTAAATTGGATTACTTAATAAACACACATACTTATCCCGTTGTAGAAAACAATCCTTTTGTTGATAATTTTGTGTTCTTAACAAAAACAGAAGAAAACAGCAAGATAGCACTTTATAAGTTTGCAAAACATATAAAAAATCTTAATTACGATGTGGTTGTTGATGTTTATTCTAAAATATCAAGTAATCTTATAACCCATTTATCTGGTGCTAAAACAAAAATATCCTATCACAAATGGTATTCAGCATTCATATATCACTTTAATATTAAACGGCTTACAACAACAAATTTAGATTGTGGTTTAGCCATAGTTAACCGTATGCAACTTTTAGAGCCTTTAAAGATATCTTTTAAAGAGATTAAGCCTAAAATATACCTGACCAATCAAGAGCTTGAAAACAGTAAATCATTTTTATTAAATAATGGTATTGACTTTAATAAGCCTTTGTTTATGATTAGTGTTTTAGGCAGTGGTCACAACAAAACATATCCATTTGATTATATGGCGCAGGTTATTGACCAAATAGCGGAAACAACAAACGGTCAAATTCTGTTCAATTATATCCCAAATCAAGAAACTGACGCCAAAGCCATTTATGAAAAATGTAAACTAACTACCCAAAAACTAATTTACTTTGATGTATTTGGAAAAAGCCTACGAGAGTTTCTAGCACTAACTGCCCATTGTGATGCCGTAATTGGTAACGAAGGTGGTGCCATAAACATGGCTAAAGCACTACATGTTAAAACTTTTACTATTTTTTCACCTTGGATTGACAAAGACACTTGGAATTTATTTGAAGAAAAAGGCTTCCATGAGTCGGTTCATTTAAAAGATTTTGAACCGAAAACTTACATAAACAAATCTGAAAAAGCTCTGAAACCACAAGCAGAAAAGTTATATACGAAATTTAAACCTGCTTTTTTTAAAGAACAACTTAATGTGTTTTTAAAGCAAATTAATTAGTAATATGTCAAAAATTTCTGCTTTAATAATTACTTACAACGAAGCAATACATATTGATGCACTAGTTAATAATTTGGATTTTACAGATGAAATAATTGTAGTTGATAGTTTTAGCAATGATGGTACTTTTGAGAAATTACAAGATTATGAGCATGTAACTGTCTATCAACATAGATTTAAAAATTTCTCAAATCAAAAGAATTTTGCTTTGAGTAAAGCTAGCCATGAATGGGTTTTGTTTTTAGATGCTGATGAACGATTAACTGAAAGTTTACGAGCAGAAATAATTCATAAAATGGCCAATACTAGTCAAAACATTGTGGCTTATTATGGATTTTTTCAATATTACTTTGGTGATAAACCCATCCGGTTTAGCGGATTCCAAAGTGCCAAATCATTTCGGTTGTTTAAGAAATCGGTTTGTAAATATGATGAGAATAGACCTGTTCATGAACGATTAATAGTTGATGGTAATACTAGCGTACTTAATAACAAAATTTTGCACTATAGTTTTAGAGATTACGAACACTACAAAGATAAGATGACACAGTATGCTAAACTGAAAGCAGCGCAACTTCATGAAAATGGTAAAAAAGTTAATCTTTTGGTGAAGTATGTAAAGATAGCATACCGCTTTTTTAACCATTACATCATGCGACTAGGTGTTTTGGATGGCAAGATTGGTTATCAAATATCAAAATTAAACGCTTATGAAGTCAAAAAGCGTTATGATGAACTGGCACGTTTAAATAAACTCACCCTATCTAAAAAGTAATTTCTTTTTTAAAGCTTTCTTTCGTTTTATTTTGTCTTGGAAAGCATTAATATACTGCCATAGTTTGGAATAAAATTCCCCATAAGAAACACCATAAAGTTTTGCATACTCATCACTCATTACTTTTACCAAACTATCTTGGATGGTTAAACGTGATAAGTTTTTTATTCGAGCTTGTAAATCCATCGGTTCAAAACGCATTCTGTTCAAATCAACTAAATAGAATTTATAAACACCATTATCTATCTGAATTAATGTATTGCCAGGCGAATGATCCAAAAAATTTATCCCTTTTTCATGTAACTCAAACGTGAATCTAGTAAAAGCACGCAATATGTCTTCATGATTGGGATAATTTAGATCTGTAGTTAATTCTCTATAAGTTAAGTCATATGTCAAGTGCTCACTGATATAATAACTTTTTTTAAAAAGAACAGGCGTCTTGAATTCATAATAAGCAATAGGTTGAGGCGTTCCAACATTTAAATTATTAAGCTTGTTTGCGTATTCAAAGGATCTTTGCGCCTTACTTTTCCTAAAAAACTTATACGCTAATTGGTTGATAGCATTAGGAATTTTAAACGATTTGATATTAATAGTCTGACCGTTTAAATCAAATAATTTTAATGAATTGCGGTCCTGATTTCCAAAGTTTTTACCAGAATTATCGAAGTTTTTTATGAATGAAGTCAATTGCTGCTCATCCTCTTTAAAAGCTTTGTTTATTGCGTAATTCATGATGCAATATTACAATATAATTTCGTTTTAATTGTCAATATAATTAGCCGTTATTAGCTATTTTATCTAATTTGCAAAAAAGTTTTTAATGCACAGCATTTGTTTAGAATCACATAATATTGACAACCTTTACTTTGGGTTTGGTCAGTTTAATTATAATTTAATTAAGGCTTTGGCGTCACAAAGTGACATTTTGGAAGCCATGGAATTAGATTTAACACTCATTACCAAACAACCAGATGAACAAAAAGCAGTATTCGGAAATAATTTCAATTATATAAAATACCATTCCTTACTGCGTAAGCAACCTTTCAGAATCAGAAAAAAATTTGATCTATGGCATTCACTTAATCAAAATACCAAAGTTGAGCCGTTTTATAAAATTCCTTATCTATTGACAGTTCATGATGTAAATTTTATGGAAGAACTTGAAGGTAAGAAATTAAAAAAAAGGCAAAAGCTTTTCAACAAAAAACTAAAAAGATGCCATGCTATCACCTACATTTCTAATTATGCTAAAGAAATGACGCACAAATACTTTTCTATTCCAGAGGTTGATGAATATGTAATTTATAATGGAAGCCCTGAAAAAATAACAGTTCCCGAAGATTACAAACCTCAATTTGACCCAGAAGACCTCTTCTTATTTACCATTGGTGAAGTGCTAGAAAAAAAGAACTTTCATACACTTGTTGAAATGATGGTTCATTTACCAGAATTAAAACTTATAATCTCTGGTAAAAACACAACAGATTATGCTAATTTTATTAGGAATGAAATTGCAAGACTAAAACTTGATAGACGCGTATTTCTGACTGGTAAAATAAGTGAATTTGATAAAGCTTATTATCTTGAAAACTGTTATGCATTTTGCTTTCCTTCGCTACGTGAAGGATTTGGAATCCCACCAATTGAAGCAATGAATTATGGCAAGCCGGTTTTTCTCTCCAATAAAAGTTCATTACCTGAAGTAGGCGGTGAACAAGCTTTTTACTGGGATAATTTTGACTCTAGTTATATGGCAAAAATATTTAGAAATGGCATGGACCTATATAGTTCTCAATCAGAAAATTTCAAAGAAAGTTTAATGGCTCATGCTCATTCATACTCTTGGGAAAAAACAGCCAATGCCTACTTGGATGTTTATAAGACCTTACTTAAATAAGTGCTTAAAATATTGTCCGAAATTCTTCTTGGCAATATACATTTTTGAAGGCATTACAGACTCAAGGTTAATGTTTTTTCTAATTTCATCTATTGTTTCGCCTTCACAAAACTCAAGAGACTTCCACTTTTCTGGTTCAATATAAAAAAAGTCTTCTCTGCTTTTATAATTTGATTTATTAGTAGTACGCCATTTCTCGAGAAAGGCATTTTTATCATGTACTTCAATATTATGTCCCCAATTATCCAATTTTAGTTCTAATTCCTCTTCATCTCTTGCGATACTTTCATGAAGTAAAATATTTTGAGTATATACTATTCTTTTTCTAGTGTTACGAGCCACTTTATAATTCGGATAATTGGTTGCCATGATGCCTCTTGTGGGCTCCTTTACGTATAAAACACCTTTATCGGTATATTTATATAAGTTAATCAAATAAGCTGCTATTTGAATATTCTTTTCTTCAGGGTTATCCAAATAACTGTCATAACGTCTTAAGTCTTTTACATACTTACCAAAATCTACAAAGTATTCATCACTATCAACTTGAACTAACCAATTCCCAATACCCATTTTTAGAGAAAGCATATGACGCTCCCTATTATCATTTTCTATAGCTATTAAAGTAGAATCATAGAAATCATCCTTGTATAATTCAATTTTATTATCAACATCAAATTCCTTAAGCCATTGAAAAAAATTTGGATCAACATCAAAAACTTCACCAGACCATGTTCTATTTTTATGATCCATAGCAACAAAAATGGCATCTGCATCTTGGTATACAGGTGGTATAGATTTTTTTAGTTTTTCGTAATCATAAGAAAGTAGAAAACCGACGTGAATTTTTTTCATGTAATATTTTTTACAAATATAGTTTAAGACATAGAAATAACTACTTTTGTCTTATAAATTCTAGCAAAATGCCAGTTCTTACCGTAATAATGCCTGTATATAATGGTGAAAGGTTTATAAAAGAATCCATTGACAGCGTATTAAATCAAACTTTTAGCGACTTTAAACTGTTGGTACTAAACGACAATTCCACTGATAACACAGCAGCTATTTTAGAAAGCTATGAAAGACAGGATGAGCGTGTTGCTGTAATTACCAAAACTAAAAATGAAGGTCCTGCAAACTTAAGAAATGAGGGCATAGAAAAATCTAAAACCGAGTTTATTGCCTTATTAGATGCTGATGATATTGCACAACCATCTCGTTTTGAAAAACAATTTGATTTTTTAAATAAAAATCCAGATAAAGGTGTTTGTGGTACTTGGTTTACTTTTTTTGGTGAAAAGAAAAATAAAACGGTTAAACACGCAGTGACTCATGATGAGCTAAAAGTTCAGTTCTTACATAGTTGTGGTATTGGAAATCCAACAGTGATGTTTAGAAAATCAGCACTTGGTGATTTAAGGTTTGAGCACCAATACGTACCTGCCGAAGACTATGGTCTTTGGAGCCAATTACTAGCGAGAACCAAATTTCATAATCTACCAGAATCGTTATTATTATATCGTTGGCACGATAGTAATATTAGTCAAACAAAAGTAGAGAACTTAAGGAAATCAGAGCGTTTAATAAAAATTAAACAGTTAGAACATTTAGATATTTCATCAAACAATCCAGATATTGATTATTATTTAAATGCTGTTAGCTTAAAAAGAAAACAGTCAGCCGATTCTTTGATTAAAACTATTAAAGCCTCACATGAACTACTTGAATTAAATAACACTAAACAATACTATAATCCCGAAATTTTCAAACAGCACATTACAAGAACAATTGTAAGAAGCATTAGAAATACCAAACAAAAAGATATGTCTTTATATAGGTTTGTAAAAAACGAATCGCGCTACTTTAATTTCATGTCTAGTCTGGATAAAGTCACACTGCTGATAAAAAGCCTATTTTAAAAATCTTAATTTAATAAGACGCCTATAATATTTGAATTTATTTTTCATGTCAGCATTCTTAAAATAATCGGACATAAAATCAAGATGTTCTTTGCTTAAGTCTTCTCCTGCATATTTTAATTTCAAAATTTCAAATGCAGCGGCATTACCCAAGGACCTCAATACTTTTTTGATATTTTGTGTTTTTGATTCGGGTACTAAATCTGTTACTTCTTTTAGATTTTTATATGAAGAATAATTCTTAAACAGGTTAGACTTTAGTGAATAAACACCACCTTCATGTACGCGATAAACAGCACTTATAAAATTTAAAAACACTCCATAACTGTCTTTTAACAAAAGGATATATAATGAATTATCTTTAAATCTTTTTAAGGAAAAAAGTGTTTCAAAATCCAATGCACTTTTTCTAAATAAAGCCGTTAATGTATATGTGCAGTAAGGTCTGAATATATTATGGTAATCCAGCTTTATTTCTTTTTGGTCAAATTTAAAGTCTGTATCTCCAAAGCTATTTCCATTAAAAATCTTATAGTCGGTCCAAGTGATATTACAATCACCCTTTAATTCCATAAAATCTACTTGCTTTTGCAGTTTATTAGAGTCAATCCAATAATCATCGCCTTCACAAAAAGCTATATATTTCCCATTTGAAGAAATTAAGTTGTAGAAATAATTAAATTTCCCAGTAGGAGCTCCATTAACTTTTATATTATTTTCCCTGTGATGAAAAAATAATCTAATTTTTTCAGGATACTTGTCCGCGTATTCAATACAGATTTTTCTTGTATTATCATTCGAAGCATCTTCACCCAGTAATATTTCATAATCAAAATCAACAACCTGATTTATTAAACTGTCTAAACATTCTCCAATATATGGTTCATGATTGTAGGTTTGTACACAAATTGAAACAAGTGGTTTTTTAGCTACTTGGTTTTTGTAAACTTCAACTTTCTTTTTTTGATATTTACTTAAAAACGCCTCACTACTAGTTACCATCATCAGTTTTTCTGTAGAATTTAGCCGGACTACCATACCAAATTTCATCAGCCGGAACATCATGTCTTACTTGGGAACAGGCTCCAATCTCAACATTTTCACCAATAGTTACAGCTGGCATGATAACCACGTTTGCTCCAAATTTACTGTTACGCTTTAAAACACCTGTTTTTTTCTTATCATTTTCGTTTAAATTAGGCGTGTCAGTTACAACAAAGCCATATTTCATTATTACATCATCTTCAACAATTGTATTTGCAGATAAGGTACACCTACTACCCATAGAAACACGGTTTCCTAATTGGCAATTATCTCTTATTTCACAATAAGAAGTAAAACTACAATTATCTCCAACTACAGCATTTTTCCCAACTTTGGTATAGGTTCCAATTTTGGTATTTGATCCAATTTTTGAATTTTCAAGTATCATGGCATAATTTTCAATAACGGTATTATCACCAATTTGGACGCCATCTTCAATCACACAGAACGCTCCGATTTTAACATTTTGCCCTATTTTGGCTTTTTTAGAAATAACTGATGTACTCATTTTTATTCTTATTTTTTATGTGGACTTGGTACGCCCTTTGGTTTATTTAAGTAATTTTTTGACTGAATAATTTTTGCTGGAATTCCAGCTAATGTGGTGAACTCATCACTAAAATTTTTGTTCACCATGGCGCCAGCACCAACAATGGTATTATTTGGGACAAAAATATTAGAGGAAATAATTGAAGCACTTCCTAAAAAACTTCTATCTCCAACTACAGCATTTCCAGCCAAACTAACATTATTTGCCATATGAACATTCTCGCCAACTTGAGCTCCATGTCCTATTTTAGTTCCGTGTGCAATTACAGTTCCATTTCCTATTAAAGTTGTTTCAGATAATGATCCCCGGACAATAGTAACATCAGTTGCAATATGGCAATTTGATTCAATTAGTACATTTCCTATTTGTGGTTGTTTTACCCTTTTTCCTTTTTCATCCCAAATCCAAGCTAATCCTGCAGCACCAATGCAACTATGACTATCTATAAAAACACTCTCTTGTATTTGTGTATTTTCATATATAACAACATGACTTTTTAGAGTAACGTTATTTCCTATCTCACATTTTTCTAAAACACAATAGGGACCTATACTAACATTCTCTCCTATTGTTGTTTCCGGATGAATAATAGCCGTAGGATGAATAATAGCTGATTCCAACTTTACAAGCATAGAGCATATTCTATAATGCACCAACTGCGGATTCTCAACTATAATGAGTGTATTCTTTGAATCTGTCTTTTTGTTAGTAATGATAATGCTATCCTCAATTGCTGGAACATTATCGGAATCATTAACAAAGTACAAACCGTTTTTTATGAGTTTTTTTAAGCTAGCTGCTTTATAATCCAATTGGTAATTAGGATTATGCAACTCATAATTGATTTCATTACTGTTTAAAAATTCCAAAATAGATTCTAAATTCATGAAATGGTCTTTAAAATAATGCTCGAAATTCTATTAACTTCTGAAATAGTCAAATCAAAAAACAAAGGTAAACATAATATTCTTTTAGAAATAGATTCGGCTATTGGCATTTGCTCGCCTTTTAAATAGCCTACTGTATTTAAAGATGGATAAAAATAGCGTCTAGGAAATATTCCTTCTTTATTTAATTGTTCAATTACTTTTAAAACCAGTTCTTCAGATTCAAAAACTACAGGAAAATATGCACAATTATAATCAGTGTTTTCTGTAATTTTTTGAAATTTTAATAAACTATTGCTTTTGAGGTTTGAAAGATAGGATTCATACAAAAGTTTCCTTTTACTGAAAATAGAATCCATGTAAGGAAAAACAGCTAAACCCATAGCTGCTTGTAGTTCACTCATTTTGGCATTAATCCCAATCCCATGAAAATCTTCGGGTCCATTGTGTCCAAAATTATGATGATAGTATAACTTGTCATATAAATCTTTATCAGTTGTCATCATAGCACCGCCTTCACCAGTATGGAAAATTTTGGTAGCATGAAAACTACAAGTACTCACATCACCAAAATTAAAAATACTCTTTCCTTTGTAATTAACTCCAAAACAATGAGCTGCATCATAAATAACTTTCAAATTATGCTTTTTGGCTATTACTTCAATTTTATCAACTTCACATGGATTTCCAAAAACATGTGTTGCGAGAATAGCACTTGTCTTATTCGTGATTTTTTCTTCAATTTTTGATACATCAATATTGAATGATTCTGAATCAATATCAACAAAAACTGGTTTGCAATTCTCCCACGCAATCGTTGAAGCTGTTGCAATGTAACTAAATGGAGTCGTAATAATTTCTCCTGAAAGTCCTAAAGCTTTTATGGCTATTTGTAATGGAAGTGTTCCATTAGTAGTAGCTATAATATTTGAAATCTTATAAGTCGTTTTTATCTTATCTTCAAGTTCTAAAACCAATGCTCCTCTATTAGTTATCCAGTGTTTGTCCCAAGCGGATTTTAATATATTATGATATTCCTTTTGCTTTGGCAAAAAAGCTTTAGTTACATGAATCATTTATATAATTTAGATTAGATTTTAGTTGACATAAATACAAATATAACTGTTTGTTATTGCTTACCAATTATTATTTTTGCCAATATGACGCAAGAGCTAAAGCATTCTTTAAACGTTTTAAAAAAGCATGGGTTGCTTTTATATCCTACTGACACCATTTGGGGAATAGGTTGTGATGCGACAAATAAAGAGGCTGTAGCAAAAGTTTATAAACTAAAGCAGCGTGAAGAAAGCAAAGCACTTATTTGTTTGGTTTCTGATATAGAGACACTTAAAACTTACGTTCATGATATTCCAGAAACGGTGTTGGAGTTGCTTTTTCAAGCCAAAAGACCAACAACCATTATTTACAACAACCCCATTTTATTAGCTAATAACTTAATCGCTAATGATAATACCATTGCCATTAGGTTGGTTAGTGATGGATTTGCCCATGAACTTATAAAGGAGTTCAAAAAACCCATAGTCTCGACATCTGCAAACATCAGTGGCATGCCTGCTCCAAAATCCTTCAAAGAAATACATCCAGACATTTTAAAAGGTGTGGACTATGTTGTAAATTTGCACGATGAAAAAACAGATGCCAGACCATCAACTATTGTTAAGTTGAATTTGGATGGCAAAATAGAGGTTATCAGAGAATAAATATCTAATTCCCAATTACTGAAAAATCTTAATACGAGTTAGTTTTGAGCTAAATGAATTACAAAAAAGCGTTAGAACATCCCATTTTTAAAATCATTTCAGAAACTACTGAAACACTTCAGATTGACAGCTATGTTATTGGAGGCTATGTACGAGATTATATTCTAAAACGAAATCAGCATAAAGACATTGATATCGTTGCAGTTGGTAGCGGCATTGAATTAGCCAAAGCCGTTGCAAAAAATTTGCCTAATTCACCTAAAGTTCAAGTTTTTAAAACCTATGGTACAGCCATGCTGCGTTATGAAGATATTGAAGTTGAGTTTGTTGGTGCTCGCAAAGAATCTTACAGGGAAGATAGCAGAAATCCTATTGTTGAAAATGGTACACTTGAAGATGATCAAAACAGGAGAGATTTCACAATTAATGCACTAGCCTTAAGTCTCAACAAGGCTGATTTTGGGCATTTATTGGATCCTTTTGATGGCGTTCAAGATTTAAATAATAAAATAATACGTACACCTCTAAATCCTGATATAACCTATAGTGATGATCCACTGCGCATGATGCGTGCCATTCGCTTTGCTACACAATTAAATTTCACAATTGAAACTGATTCTCTTGATGCCATTTCAAGAAATAGTGAACGCATAAAAATCATTACCAACGAACGTATTGTTGTTGAACTTAATAAAATTCTGGAATCAAAAAAACCATCGAAAGGATTTTTATTACTAGAAAAAACGGGTTTATTAAAACATATTCTTCCTGAATTAAACGCTTTAAAAGGAATTGATGAAATTGAAGGTCAGCGTCATAAAGATAATTTTTATCATACACTTGAGGTAGTTGATAATATTTCAGAGAATACTGACAATCTTTGGCTTCGTTGGGCAGCTTTACTGCATGATATTGGTAAAGCACCCACTAAAAAATTTGACAAAAAAGTAGGTTGGACCTTTCATGCCCATGAATTTGAAGGTTCAAAAATGGTATATCGTTTATTCAAACGACTTAAAATGCCTCTGAATGACAAAATGAAGTTTGTACAAAAGATGGTTTATATGAGTTCAAGACCTATTGTTTTAGCAAATGATATTGTTACAGATTCTGCTGTTAGACGCCTAATATTTGATGCTGGCGATTATGTAGATGATTTGATGACGCTATGTGAAGCTGATATTACAACCAAGAATCCAAAGAAGTTTGAAAAGTATCATAACAATTTTAAAATTGTTCGTGAAAAAATTGTTGAAGTTGAAGAGCGTGATCGGGTGAGAAATTTTCAACCTCCAATTTCGGGTGAAGAAATCATGAAAACCTTCAATTTAAAACCTTCTCGGGAAATAGGTATTATTAAAGAATCTATAAAAGAAGCCATTCTGGAGGGAGAAATTCCTAACGAGTATCAAGCAGCTTACAACCTCATGCTAAAGGAAGGTGAAAGACTTGGTTTAAAAGTGACTAATTAAATGGTAATAGTTAGCCGAACAAATTCTGAAAATGCAGATTTTAAACTTCTTGTTAAAGAACTGGATGCTTACTTAAAAATTACTGATGGTGACGAACATGATTTTTACAATCAGTTTAACAATATTAATGTATTAAAACATGTGGTCATTGCTTACCAAGATTTGAAACCAATTGGATGTGGTGCTTTCAAGGTATTTGGTAGTCGTTCAATTGAAATTAAACGCATGTATACCAAACCTGAATTCAGAAAATCTGGTGTTGCTGCAAAAATTTTATTTGAACTAGAAAAGTGGAGCAAAGAATTGGATTATGATACTGCTATTTTAGAAACAGGTAAACGACAAATTGAAGCAGTGACTTTTTATAAAAAGAATGGCTATTATATTGTTCCTAACTATGGTCAATATATAGGAATGGATAATAGTCTTTGCTTTAAAAAAGAATTTAAATAATATGAAAAAGGATAACAAAAAAGTTATTTATTGGCTGCTAACAGGATGCTTACTCATCTTTATCATGGTTGTTGTTGGTGGCATTACCAGGCTAACACATTCAGGATTGTCCATATCAAACTACAAACTCATTTCGGGTACCATTCCACCTATGAATGAGGTCGAATGGCAAGAGGCATTTGATTTGTACAAACAATATCCTGAATACCAAAAACTCAACAATCATTTTATATTAGAAGATTTTAAAGACATTTATTTCTGGGAATGGCTACATCGTGTTATCGGTAGATTTATAGGTATCGTTTTCTTTATACCTTTTCTGTACTTTTTATTTACCAAACAACTTTCAAAACCAACAATTAAAAAATCGATTGTTTTAATGGCTTTGGGTAGTTTTCAAGGTTTTTTAGGATGGTACATGGTAAAGAGTGGATTGGTTGACAATCCTGATGTTAGTCATTATAGATTAGCAGCACATTTAACTACTGCATTTATAACATTTGCTTATACTTTTTGGGTTGCTCTAGATTTAATGTTTCCTAATAAAAAAGAAGTCAATATCAAGTTTAGAAATCTCATAAGATTAGGAATGCTTGTCTTACTAATCCAAATTATTTACGGTGCATTTGTTGCAGGTCTGGATGCTGGTTTTATTCACAACGTTTGGCCATTTATGAATGAAGGCAAACTGATTCATGAAACCGTTTATATTGAACAAAATCCAGTTATCAAAAACTTCTTTGAAGGCAAAAGTGGTGTTCAATTTATTCACCGTACATTAGCCTATGTAGTATTTACCTTTATTTTGATTATCTGGTTTAAGGCAAAAAAAATGTCGCTTACGTCGTATCAACTTAAAGGTGTTAACGCATTATTCATATTAGTTGGTCTACAATTTCTATTAGGCGTTTTGACCTTAATCTATGCGGTTCCCGTTTGGTTAGGTGTTACCCATCAAATAGGTGCTTTTTTCCTTTTAACTGCTATGACCTTTACCCTTCATCGCTTTAGTAAATAACTAAAATTAGTTACATTTGCACCAGAAATTAATCTATGATATACCGATTTAGAATAATATTGGATAATGATACTGAAGATGATGTTTTCCGTGATTTAGAAATTCGCGAAACAGACACTTTAGAGGATTTACACAACAGCATCACACAGTCATTTGGATTTGATGGCAATGAGATGGCATCGTTTTATGTTTCAGACGATGAATGGAACCAAGGCGAAGAAATTTCACTATTTGACATGAGCGACGGATTAACACCTGTAAAACTCATGAGTAAAACCATTTTAAAGGATACCGTTCATGAAGCCCAAACAAAGCTTATTTATGTATATGACTTTTTAAGCATGTGGACTTTTTATGTAGAACTGGCTGAAATTGTTGAAGAATCAGAAGGTACAGACTACCCAAATTTAATGTTTGTTCATGGACAAATACCTGACAAAGCTCCTGAAAAATCATTTGAAGCTGAAAGTTTTGATGATTATAATGAGTTTGAAGATGATTTGGATGTTGATGATTACGACAATTTAGATTTTGACGAAAACTGGAATTAATCCTTCAGTATTATAAAATAAAGCATTCCTAACCGAATGCTTTTTTATTTAAAACTTGTAACAATTTTATGAGTTACTCGTCATACTTACAATACCAACCAATACTGAACGTTCAGTTTATAAAAAAATATAATGGATACCATTCTAACTATCAACAATCTTACTAAAAAGTTTGGATACCTAACCGCAGTCAAAGACCTTACATTCACCATAAACAAGGGAAACGTGTATGGTATTTTAGGACCAAACGGAAGTGGGAAATCTACAACATTAGGAATCGTTTTAAATGTAGTGAACAAAACCAGTGGTGACTTTCATTGGTTTGATGGCAATACAACCACACACGATGCATTAAAAAAAGTAGGCGCCATTATTGAACGCCCTAATTTTTACCCATACATGTCTGCATATCAAAATCTTAAGTTAGTTTGTAAGATTAAAGGTGTTGATTATTCTAAAATTGATGAGAAATTAGAATTAGTTGGTCTTATTGAGAGAAAGGATAGTAAATTTCAAACCTATTCATTGGGTATGAAACAGCGACTAGCTATAGCTTCCGCCCTATTGAATGACCCTGAAATCTTGATTTTAGACGAACCAACTAACGGTTTAGACCCTCAAGGAATTCATCAAATACGGTCATTAATTAAACAAATTGCCAGTCAAGGAACCACTATTTTATTGGCTTCACACTTATTAGATGAAGTTGAAAAAGTATGTTCACATGTCGTGGTATTACGCAAAGGCGAAAAACTTTATTCAGGTCGCGTGGATGAAATGATTTCAAGTCATGGTTATTTAGAACTAAAAGCCGAAAATACAGATGAATTGGTTCAGTTTTTAGAAGCTAAAAAAATGTTTGGGAAAATTAAAATTGAAGATGATTTAATTACAGCATTTCTAGACGAACCTATGGATGCCAAATCTGTCAATAAACTGATGTTTGAAAATGGTATTACCTTAACACATCTCGTAAAACGAAAAGAAAGTTTAGAAGAGCAATTTCTACAATTAACAGACAACAACTAACCAATCAATCAAAAAATCATAACATGTTACGACTTCTAAATTTAGAATTACAAAAACTACTCTTAAATAGAACCAGTAAAGTATTAATATTTATATCATTTATTTTACCATTTACTGTTTTAATATTATCATCAATTAAGATTAATTTTTTTGGTTTCTTCACACTTGAATTAGGTGAACTTGGAATTTTCAACTTTCCAATTATCTGGCATATCACTACGTTTTTTGCATCCTATTTTAAATTTTTCTTTGCAATTGTAGTAGTTAGTATGATTGGCAATGAGTATAGCAACAAGACCATAAAACAAAACTTGATAGATGGTTTGAGCAAAAAAGAATTTATTTTGTCAAAATTTTACACGATTGTATTCTTTTCGTTGCTTGCAACTTTACTTATAGCTGTCGCATCATTTCTTATTGGTCTTTACTACTCGAGCTACACCGAAATGAGTATCATTTTTAGAGAAACCGATTTTCTGCTCGCTTATTTTGTCAAATTGGTTGGTTTTTTTAGTCTTTGTTTATTTTTTGGAATGTTATTAAGACGATCAGCTTTTGCTTTGGCATTTTTGTTCGTTCTGTATATTTTAGAATGGATAACATTTGGCGTGATTGCATGGCAAGTTAATGCTAATATGGCTGAAAAAATACAGAACTTTTTCCCACTCAAAGCCATGTATAAACTTATAGATCAGCCCTTTCAAAGAATCATGATAACAAAATTTCCTGACAAGTCTGATTTAATCTATGATTATGCCGTGCATTGGCATGAGATTGCAATCGTTTTGGGTTGGACAGCATTATTTATCTTTTTATCGTTTAGATTATTAAAAAAGCGAGATTTGTGATATATTTGATAGCTATTGCTATTAAATATGAAAAAATTACTTTTTTACATACTTTTTCTATGTTTTACGGTCACTTACAGTCAGCGACAAGCTTCTAACTGGTATTTTGGTGAAAACGCTGGCATTCAGTTTGATGCAAACAATAATGTTAGTGTCTTAAATGATGGTCAGCTAAATACAATTGAAGGGTGTTCTTCTATTTCTGACAATGATGGCAATCTACTTTTCTACACTGACGGTGGAACTGTGTTTACAAGTGAGCATAATGTAATGAGAAATGGCATGGGACTATTAGGTGACGAATCCAGTACACAGTCAGCAATAGTAATCCCCAAACCAAATGACAGTAATATATTCTATATTTTTACAGTTGGTTCCAATCAAACTTCAAATGGAATGAAATATTCTGTTGTTGATATGTCTCGTGAAATGGGACGAGGAGAAGTAATAATCAAAAATGAAAATTTATTATCTCAAAGTGCTGAAAAAATAGCAGCCGTTTTAAAAGATTGTGAAACAGGATCCATTTGGGTTGTGGGTTTATCAGACTTTAGTGGAAATACGAGTTTCTCTATAGATACTTTTCATGCTTTTTTAGTTTCAGAAACAGGTGTGAATACCACTGCCGTTAGATCAAATTTTGATAGGCTTGGTTTTTCTGACAAGCGAGGTTATTTAAAGCTATCTCCTGATGGTACTAAAATGGCTTGTGCCAATGTTGATGATGGACTTTATCTTTTTGACTTTGATGTTAGCACTGGACTTTTTAGCTATAATCAAAGACTAAACATTCCAAGTACTAGTAACCAACCTTATGGCGTTGAATTCTCTCCTAACAGTGAGGTGTTATATGCTACGGCTTCAAATGATAATTTTGGTAATAATTCTGGAAATCCAACTTCACATAGGTCAGTTTTAGTGCAATACGATTTAATGAGTGCTAATATTAACGCCTCTGTTTCTGTAATTGATGATAGAAATTTATTCAGAAGTGCTTTACAATTAGGTCCAGATGGTAAAATTTATAGAACCATGGCAGCAACTTACGATACTGGATTACCATTTTTGAGTACCATTGATAATCCAAATCAATTAGGGTTAGGCTGTAATTATCAACACCAAGCAATTTCTCTAGGCAGCAATAATTCTACACAAGGTTTACCGCCTTTTATAGCCTCCTTCTTTACTGAAAAAATTGATATTATCAATAATGGTCTTGAAACGACAGTTTTACCTCTTTGCATTGGAGACAGCTACACGTTAACATACCAAAATATTCCCGGAGCAACTTATTCGTGGTCTTTAGACGGCAACCCTCTTTCTGAAACTGATAACACTTTAGATATTACAGGTCCAGGAACATATGAATTGGTCATAGATTTAAACAATGGTGATTGCGAATTTTTAGAAGGAGAAGCTATCGTTGAATACTTTGATTATCCTGTTGCAAATCCAGTATCAGATTTATCTGTTTGTGACGATAATAATGATGGTACTTGGGCATTTGATTTATCAATAAAAAATGATGATATACTACTTAATCAAGATTCTACAGTGTACAGCGTTCATTATTTTGAATCCTTTTCTGATGCTCAAAATAATGAAAATGAGATTACCAGTTTATATACTAATACTACTAATCCCTCAACAATATTTGCTCGAATTCATAATAATGGAAATATAAACTGCTATCAAATAACCGATTTTGATGTTGAAGTCTTTAGTTCACCTACAGCAAATACAATTGACACTCAAGAATTATGCGATAATGACGATGATGGCGATGATGCAAACGGACAAATATTAATAGACTTGCAAAGTTTTAATCAGCATGTATTAGGTACGCAAAACCCAACAAATTATACAATCACTTACCACAATTCACAGTCATTTGCAGAAAATGGAGACAATAGTTTACCATTAAATTATTACAACAATATCGCGTTTCAAGAAGAAATATTTGTTAGGATTGAAAACAATTTTAATGAAGACTGTTTTGATGTTACTTCATTTAACATTTTAGTGAATCCAATCCCACAATCTTTTGATGCTGAATTAATTCAGTGTGATGAAGACGGTAACGTTGATGGGTTTACAACATTTAATCTTAATGAAGCTTTTGATGATTTAACAGGAAGTTCTTCAGCTGTTTATGTTGAGTTCTATAATTCCATAAATGATGCAGAAAACAATAACGGCATATTAAACGCTTCAGGTTATAACAATGGATCAAACCCAGAAGTCATTTATGCCAAAGTCATAGATAATGATTCAGATTGTTACAGCATTTCAGAATTAAGGCTAGAAGTCAGTACAACTCAAATCAGTGATTATATAGCGCCTGAAGTTTGTGATGAATTAGACTCTGAAGACGGTATTAATACCTTTGATCTCGATGCAATTACCGCTGCAATTCAAGCTGATAACAGCTTGGTGTTTCCGGTTACCTATTATGAAACCTATAACGATGCGTTATTAGAGCAAAATGAATTATTGTCTCCTTACAATAATACCATACCTTATAATCAAACCATTTTCTCAAGAGTTGAAAATGATAATGCTTGTTATGGTATTGGCGAGGTTATACTTACAGTCAATCCACTTCCAGAAATGGAAGAAGACGAAACACTTTTATATTGTTTGAATGAGTTTCCTACTCCAATAATGATTGATGCTGGTATTTTAAATGATAATCCTTCAAACTATAGCTATAGCTGGTCTTCTGGACAAGACACTTATGAAATTGCAGTCAATCAAACAGGTGTATATACTGTAACATCAACGAATGTTTTTGGATGTTCAAAATCAAGAAATATCACCATTGAACCTTCAAATGTAGCAACCATTGAATCTTTTGAGGTTGTTGATGGCTCAAGCAATAATTCAATAACCGTAATTGTTTCAGGTGAAGGTGAGTATGATTATGCTTTATTTGATGAAAATGGCTTATTCCTTTATTGGCAACCTGAAAATGTATTTACAAATATTCCTCCAGGAATTTATACTGTAAAAGTTAGGGATTTAAAAAACGATTGTGGAATAGTTGAGGAATTAGTTTCAGTCATTGGATTCCCAAAATTCTTTACACCCAATGGTGATGGCAGTAACGATACATGGAATGTAAAAGGTGTTTCTGGCCAATTCCAGCCTGGAACTAAAATTCTGATTTTTGACCGTTATGGCAAATTACTGAAGGAATTGAGCCCTTCCGGACAAGGTTGGGATGGTACTTTTAATGGTACACGACTCCCAGTAAGTGATTATTGGTTTTCTGTCAAACTTCAAGATGGCCGAGTATTTAAAAGTCATTTTACTCTAAAACGATAATCTTTTGAGTTATTTGAAGCCAAAACAACATATGCTATTACTGGCATTTTTAATTGCGGTAACTCACTTACATGCTCAACAACCAACAGATTGTATTAATGCTATAACTGTTTGTGGTGATTCAGAAATAAATCTAGATGTAAACGGTATTGGAACTCAAGAATTATTTGGGTTAAATAATTGTAGTAGTCAAGAAAATAATAGTCTTTGGCTAAAGGTAACATTAGTTACGGATGGAACATTGGGTTTTATATTGACCCCAGAAAGCACCAATATAGTCGAAGATTATGATTTTTTTGTTTTTGGCCCTAATCAAGATTGTAATAATCTTGGACAAGCAATCCGCTGCTCAACAACAAATCCACAAGCAGCTAATCAAGGAAACAACCTTACAGGAATGAATGCGAGTCAAACAGATACTTCAGAAGGTCCAGGAGCTAATGGTAATAGCTTTGTACGGTGGCTTGATGTATTAGCAGGAGAAACTTATTATATCGTAATTGATAGACCAATTGGTAATAGCGCTTTTAATTTAGAATGGATTGGAAGTGCTGAATTTGCAAGTCCACCAATCAATGAATCTGGTTCATCAACAGCATTGAATTTAGAAAAATGTGATACCGACATTCCTTTTGATGATGGTTCTTCTTTATTTGATTTATCTATGAATACAGCAACAATTATTGGCTCACAATCTAATGTTACTATTTCATATTTTGAAAGTGAAAGTGATGCTAATATTAACACAAACGAAATAATTGGATTGTACAGTAATACCACAAATCCACAAGAAGTATATGCTAGACTCACTGATGATACAACAGGTTGTTTTGAAATTATTCCTTTTCTATTAACCGTCAATTCAGGACCAAATTTCACGCAACCAAATGATTATAGGGTTTGTGATAATTTTGAAGATGGAGATGCTACCAATGGTCAAGTAACTTTTGATCTGTCCACAGTTACTTCTGAAATTCTAATGGGTCAAGACGCTTCGCAACTTTATATTTCTTACCACACATCATTAGCCAATGCAAATTCTGGCTCTAATGATTTACCAACCTTTTTTTATAACACCGAAGACAATCAACAAACTATTTTTGTTAGAATTGAGAGTAATTCAAACACAGAATGTTTCAGTACAACTTCTTTTGACCTCATTGTTTTATCTGTCCCTGAAGCATTTAATGCTCAACAAATTCAGTGTAGTGATTCTAATATATCCCAATTCAATCTAAACAATTCGAATAATGAGTTAACTGGAGGTCAAACGCAGTTAGAGACTAAATTTTTCACTAGTCTTTCAGATGCTCTCAATGGAACAAATGAAATAAGTAATCATACAAATTTCACAAATTCATCAGACCCTCAAACTTTATACGTACAAGTAATTGATAATATTACACAATGTTTTAATATTTCAGAACTTACCTTAAGCATAAGTAATACTTCAGTTAATGATTTTCAAATAAGTACTTGTGATGATGATGGCACCGAAGATGGTATTCATATTTTTGATTTAACTGAAGCTGAATCTGGTATATTAGTTGGAGCTCCATCAACCACTACTATTACATATTACGAAACCCTTAATAATGCTACTTTAGAAATAGATCCTTTAAATACTAATTACACTAATACAAATCCTTTTACGCAAGTAGTTTATGCGCGCGTCGAAAACAATGACAACTGTTATGGTATTGCCGAAATTGAATTGATTGTACATGAATTACCTGATATTGAATTGGAAGATTTCAAATATTACTGTCTAAACACCTTTCCTGACACCATCACTATAGATGCTTACATTTTAGACATGACTAATTATAGTTTTTTATGGTCTTCAGGTGAAAACACAGCTACTATTCAAGTAAATGAGCCGGGTTTATACACGGTTGAGGTTATAAATAATCAAACAGGCTGTAGCCAAGTGAGAACTGTAACCGTTGAAGCATCCAATATAGCAACTATAAACACTATTAATGTTGAAGATGCATCTAATAATAATACAGTAACGGTAGTTACAAGCGGAGAAGGAGATTATGAATATGCGCTTTTTAATGAGTATGGTAGTTATACACCTTTTCAGTCAAGTAACGTATTTAATAATGTTTTAGGGGGAATATATACCGTACACGTTCGTGATATTAAAAATGGTTGTGGTATAACTGTTGCTGATGTTTATGTTATTGGATTCCCTAAATTTTTTACACCAAATGGAGATGGCAACAATGATACTTGGAACATAAAAGGCATCTCAAACATACTTCAAGAAAATACCAAAATATTAATATTTGACCGTCATGGTAAATTACTAAAAGAATTATCACCATATAGTTCTGGTTGGGATGGCAACTTTAATGGTCAAAAATTACCCGTAAATGATTATTGGTTTAAAATAACATTAAAAGATGGGCGTTCTTTTAAAAACCATTTCTCTTTAAAAAGATAATAAATAGTGGAAACAATTTTTAAATATATAAATTTTTCAGTTTTTCTATTCATCACTTCTTTTGGCCTCTCCCAAAATCAAGCTTCAAATTGGTATTTTGGTCAAAATGCTGGATTAAGTTTTGGACTTGGTTATCCTGCGCCGCTTGAAAACGGACAACTTGTTACCGAAGAAGGTTGTTCAACAATTTCTGATGGTCAAGGAAATTTACTATTCTACTCTGATGGTATTACTGTTTGGAATAAAAATCATCAGGTTATGCAAAATGGAACAGATTTGCTTGGTGACGAATCCAGTACTCAATCCGCTTTAATTGTGCCAAAACCAGGAAGCGATAATATTTATTACATTTTTACAGTTGATGATAGAGCTGGTAATGGTGGCTTACGTTTCTCCGAAGTCAATATGCTTTTAAATAATGGTCTTGGTGGTGTTACTTCTAATAAAAACATAGAGCTTGAAAATCCCTCAACTGAAAAAATTACGGCCGTTGAAAGCTCCAATGGTACTGATATCTGGGTTATTGGGCATAAATGGGAAAGCAATGAATTTGTTGCTTTTTTAGTCACAGACACAGGCATAAACACAAGTCCTATTATTAGTTCCATTGGGTCTTTTCATGGTGGTGATGGAAACAATACAATAGGTTATTTAAAAGCATCCCCAGACCGCTCTAAAATTGTCTCTGTAAAATCATATGATAACAGTGAAACTCAAATTTTTGATTTTAATGCTACTACAGGAATTTTGTCAAACCCCATTACAATCTCAAATTATACTTCAGATAATATCGGTGCCTATGGGTGTGAGTTTTCCCCTGATAGCAAATTATTATACATTTCAGAAATAGATTTAGACAATGATGTTTCAAAAATTCATCAATATGATTTAACACAAACTAGTGAAAATGCTATAATTAATTCTGACATAATTATAGCAGAGGAACAAAATACTAACCTTGGAGCTTTACAACAAGCAGTAGATGGTAAAATTTATATTGCAATTCAAAATGCAAACTATTTAGGAGTAATTTCAAATCCAAATGAAATTGGCCTTAACTGTAACTATCAGTTTTTTGGTGTAAATTTAGGAACAAGAACTAGTCGCCTTGGGCTCCCTCCTTTTATACAATCATACTTTTTTGCAACTAACATATTTAATAACACCTGTTTTGGTGATTCCACAGAGTTCTCTATTAATACCCAAACTACAATTGATAATATTTTATGGGATTTTGGGGATCCTGCTTCTGGATCAAACAATACTGCAACAGAATTAAACCCTACTCATGTTTATACAAGCCCGGGTGAGTTTCTCATAACTATAACTCTTGAAAGTGAAGGACAAACACAACTTATATATAGAAATATTACTATTTCTGAACAACCCGAACCATTAGATTTAGACCCCTTACTTGGCTGTGAAGACAGCAATGGTTTTGCAACTTTCAATTTAATTTCAGCTATTCCAGATGATATTAATTCCAATCCAAATATTGGTGTAACATTTTATGAATCACTTCAAGATGCTGAAGATAGACAAAATACTATAGTAAGCGTTAATAATTTTGAAAATACAAGTGGATTGCAAACTCTGTATGTAAGATTACAAAATATATTAAGTGTTGATTGTTACAGCATTAGTGAATTAGAACTAATTACTGCTTTAAGACCAATAGTTGAAGAATTTGACACCGCTTTTTTCTGTGAAAATAATCCTGGGGATTCTGTTACTATTGATGTAGGTCCATTAGAAGATAATTTAACCGATTATAATTTTTTATGGTTAGAATCTCAAGAGACAACTCCAGAAATTATGGTTCAAAGCCAAGGTAACTATACGGTTAGAATTACACCTATTTCTACTATATCTGCTCAAAACCCAGATGGTTGTTATGCCGAACGTGTAGTAACCGTCAGTTCTTCGAGTATTGCAACAATAAATAATGTGGTTGTTAACTTTGGAAATACTATTACTGTTTTTGTTAGTGGTATTGGCGATTATGAATTCGCTGTTGATGATATTAACGGTCCTTATCAAGATAGCTCACAATTCACCAATTTAGAACCAGGAGTTCACACAGTTTACGTAAGAGATAAAAATGATTGTGGTATTGCCGAAAACCAATTCTCAATTATTGGTTTCCCAAAAGTGTTTACACCAAATGGCGATGGCACCAATGATGTATGGCAAGTAAAAGGATTAATAGCACAGTTTCAACCCAATGCCAAAATTTATATTTTCAACCGCTATGGCAAATTGATGAAGGAACTATTACCAACTAGTGTGGGATGGGATGGCACTTTCAATGGTAACCCATTGCCAACAGGAGGATATTGGTTTTCTGTTCAGCTTCAAGATGGAAGTATCTATAAAGATCACTTTACTTTAAAGCGATAATTACTTAAATATCGTAAATTTAAACTGTAACAAAATCTGTATGTCACGGTTTAATATCTTACTACTATTAATCAGTCTTTTTACTGGACATTTATACTGTCAAGAAATTTCATTATTTCAACAATTTAATGGTCGGTATGATTATACTGCCATTGGTAATACATTAAATGAATCTGAAAACAATATTGAGCGCGATTTTTGTGAATTACTACCTCAATCGGAAGCCGAACTAACTCTGGATTCTAACACCAATGTAATAGCTGCTTTTTTATACTGGGCTGGATCAGGCAGTGGTGACGAACAAGTTACACTAAATGAAGAATACATTGAAGCTGATGGCATTTATACGGTTGACTATAACGATCCAAATTATGGGCTACTCACCTACTTTGCTTGCTATACAGACATAACCCACTACATTCAGTCAACAGGAAATGGCACATATACCTTTTCAGATTTAGATATCTCTGTACCGCTTTCCAGTAATCCTGGATATTGCGGCAACCGAACCAATTTTGGTGGCTGGAGCATTTATGTGATATATGAAGATGACAACCTGCCTTTAAATCAAATTAATCTGTTTCAAGGATTAGACATTATAAACAGAAATGTACAAGAAAAGATTATTACATTGGAAAACATCAATGTATTGGATAATAATGGAGCCAAAATCGGATTTTTAGCTTGGGAAGGTGACTCTGCTCTTAATTTTGGTGAATCCCTTTCCATAAACAATAATATAATCTCCAATCCACCGCTAAATCTTGCTGACAATGCTTTTAATGGCACCAATACATTCACGAATAGTGATGAATTTTATAATTGTGATCTTGATGTTTACGAAATAGAAAATAATATTAATATTGGTGATACTTCAGTTGAAATAAGATTAACAACTGGTGAAGAAATTGGAGGTATCATCTTTGCAGATCTTATCATTCTAAATAATGTCATAACGGTTTTAAATAGTCAACTTCCAGATGCCACGATACAAATTGACAATATTGAAACGGTTTGCGCTTCAAGAGAAGTAACAGTTGATTTTACAGTTTACAATGTTAATTCAACTGAAATACTACCAGCCAATACACCAATTGCCTTTTACGCAGATACACAATTGATTGCTTCAAGCCAAACCATTAACGATATTCCCATAGGAGGAAATGAAAGCAATAGCATAATAGTTGTCATTCCTGACGGAATTCCTGAAAACTTTATTTTAAATATTATGGTAGATGACGATGGCTCTGGAAATGGTATTGTAATAGAACTGAACGAATTAAACAACACCACCAACACACCTATTGAACTCATACCATTACCTGAAATTCAACCTTTAGAACCTCTTTTAGGTTGTGATGTCGGTTTCAATACCGCTGTTTTTGATTTAACAACCAAAGAAAATGATATAACTTTTAACTCACCTGATGATGTTAGTTATTACAACACTTTAGAAGATCTTCAAAACAGTACAAGTGCAATACTGATTCCAGATAACTATCAGAATACAACACTACCAGAATTTATTTACATACGAGTAGAAACTGAAATTTGTTTTGAAATTTACCGGTTTGAATTGCTTGTTGAAAATTGTCCGCCATATGTACCTGAAGTCTTCACACCCAATAATGATGGTTATAACGACTGGTTTAACATACAAGGGTTGTATGATATTTTTGAGAGACATCAATTACTTATTTACAACCGTTGGGGATCACTCATATTTGAGGGAAACAACGATTTACGATGGGATGGTAGAGCCAACAGAGGACTGACAAATCAAGGTGATTTATTACCAGTAGGTACTTATTATTATGTACTACATTTAAACGATACTAATTACAAACCATTAACTGGATTTGTGTATATGACGTATTAGCGCAATTAAAATTACGCATTTCATCGATATTTTTTGCGTTTTGTCGTTTTTTTGATTAGGTTTACATCCGAAAACCCAACAAATCGAAACGTGAAAAATTACATTAATCCCTACTCCCTCAACAAACTAACGTTTTGTTCTCTTTTATTAAGTCTATTTCTCGGGTTTAATCAGGACGCTTTAGGGCAACAAATAGCTATTGATAATAGCGTTTCAGTACAAGAACTTATCCAAAATAGATTGATTCAAGGTTGTGTGGAGGTTTCAAATATCACATCAAATAGTAATGGTTCTATAAATGGATTAGGAAGCTTCGGGTATTTTGAACGTGCCAATTCTAACTTTCCTTTTGAAAATGGCATACTACTATCAACGGGTAATGCTAATTCAGCTGGTAATACAACTAATGCTAACACGTTAAACGATGGCGAAACTAATTGGGGCACTGATGCCGATTTAGAAAATGCGTTGGGTATTTCAAACACCTTAAATGCTACGTCCATTGAATTCGATTTTGTATCTGTTACCAATCAGGTACAATTCAATTATATTTTAGCTTCAGAAGAATATTTTGCCAATTATCCATGTGAGTATTCAGATGGTTTCGCATTTCTAATTAAAGAAGCAGGAACTGCAAATCCCTATGAAAATGTAGCTTTAATCCCAGGCACTTCTACGCCGGTTAATACTAATACCATTCATGAGGAAATTGTAGGTTTTTGTGAGGCCTCAAATGAAACTTACTTCGAAGGTTATAATTTAGGAGACACCAATTTTAACGGAAGAACAACCGTACTTACTGCCTCAGCTAGTATTCAACCCAATGTACAATATCATATTAAATTAGTCATTGCAGATCAAACCGATGAAAATTTTGATTCTGCCGTTTTTATTCAAGGCAATAGTTTTAATGCTACTGTAGATCTTGGGCCAGACATTACAACATGTGCCGAAGACATTGAATTATCAGCAGATACACAAAACAACCTGGCAACTTACGCTTGGTTTCATAATGGTAATCTTATTACAAGTGAAACGAATCCTAACTTAGTTGTAACCAGTAGTGGTTCTTATACTGTTCAAATTTCAATTCCAATTAATAATACAACTTGCGAAATTGAAGATACCGTTGAAATTACTTTAAACTCTGAACAATCTGCCGAAAATATTAGTGATTATGAAGTTTGTGACGACCCAAGTAATGATAGCATCGAAACCTTTGATCTAAGCTTAAAGGACAATGAAGTCCTGAATGCTGTACCGAGCTCCAATTACAATATTAGCTATCATTACTCGCAAAATGAAGCCGAGAGTAACACCAATACGATTACGTCTAGTATTCAGAATTCCAGTAATCCGCAAACTATTTTTGTAAGAATTGAAGATATTGATAACGGCTGTTTGGCTTATGCATCATTTAATCTTATTGTTAATCCATTACCAACGATTACCGAACCTACACAATTGGATGTTTGTGACGATGCTACTTCAGATGGTTTCACCTCAATAGATTTAACTATCAAAAATGACGAAATCACTAATGGAAATACGAACCTTTTGGTTTCATACCATTACTCACAGGAAGATGCGGATGCAGGAATTAATGCCGTACCTACTCCTTATGTCAATACCAATCAAACAGAGCAACTATTTATTAGAATTATTGATGCCAATACGGGATGCACGACAACAACATCACTAGTGGTTAATGTGCTTGACAATCCATTCATTAATAATGAGACACAAGTAATTGATGCTTGTGAACAAGATGGTGATGGTTTTGAAACATTTGATTTAACATCGGTTATAGACGATGTGCTTCAAGGTACAACAGGTGTCTCAACGTCATTTCACACAAGTTATGAAGATGCACAGTCTGGCGACAATCCGATAAGTGATATTGAAAATTACGAAAACACCGTACCCAATGTTCAAACAATCTTTATTAGAGTTGTTGATGACAATACAGGTTGCATCTCGATATCTAATATAGAATTACACGCCAATATATTAGAGTCTGGAACCAATATCAGAAATTTTTATCGTTGCGATGATGCTTCAAACGATGGTGTTGAAACATTTAATCTTGAAAATATTGCTGATAATATTACCAATAATTTAGAAAATGTAAACATTATTTTTTTTGAAACCGAGACAGATAGAGGCAACAATGTAAATCCCATTGACCAATCCGTTCCTTATGAGGTCACAAACAGTCCTCATCAACTCTTTGTAACGGTCTTTAGTGATGATTGTACGTATTTTTCGGATATCAGTTTAATTATCCACCCAGCTGTTATCATCCCAACTTTAGACCCAGTTGCTTACTGTGACAATGATGACGATGGTTTGACTTCAATAGAATTAGCAACCTTTGATGCTTATGTAAGTTCTAGTATTAATAACCCTAATGTTTCTTACTTCTTAACACAGGAAGATGCTGAAAACAACGAAAATCAATTATCGCCTTTCTATAACAATATCAGTAATCCACAAACAATCTACGTACGCGTGGTAAGTAATGATACCAATTGTAGTGATGTGGCACCATTAGAAATTGAAGTATTATTGGCTCCAACTATTTCAGATGCTTCAAACATTGTCATTTGTGATAATGACCAAGATGGCTTTTCAATAGTTAATTTAGATACTAAAATTTCAGAAATAGTTACTGACACCAATGGTTTAAACATCAGTTTCCATACGTCCCAAACGGATGCAGAAAGCGATAGTAATGCAATAACAAATACAAGCACATACAATACTAATTCACAAACCATCTATACGCGAATAGAAAACCAAAATACGGGTTGCTATGCATTAGAAACATTTGAAATATACGTCAACACCATTCCTGTTTTTCCTGAAATCTCCAATTTTAGAAATTGTGAAAGTGATGGTAATCAAATTGCTGATTTTTATTTTATCGAAAAAGATGCAGAAATATTGAACGGACAAACGGGTAAACAAGTCCTATATTTTGAAACGGAAACCGATGCTATAAATCGAACGAATGAAATAGATAAAAATAACGCTTATCAAAACAACTCAAATCCACAAACTATATTTGCACGTGTTGAAAATCTAACAGACGAAACATGTTTTGGCGTAGACAGTTTTACTATTGAAGTTGGTTCATTACCAGTTTATAATCCACCGTTGGATGTCTATTTATGTGATAATATATCGAATGATGGCCAGGAAGAATTTGATCTTCATCAAGTGGTTTTAGATATGTCTCAAGGCAGTACAGATAGTTTGAGCATTACTTTCTATAATAGCTTTGAAAATGCTGAAAATCAACAAAATGAATTACCTTTAAACTACACCAATCAAACGAATCCGCAACAAATTTATGCACGTATTGAGAACGGCACCTATTGTCATGGTATAGCCGAATTTGGTCTAAATGTTATTCAAGTGCCACTAGTTAATATGGCTTCAGCTATGGAGCAATGCGACACAGATTATGATGGTTCTGTAACCTTCGATTTAACGGTTTCTGAAATTGAAGTTTTAGATATCAGACAGGATGATATTGTAGTTACCTATCACGAATCTATTGAAGATTTAGAATCAGGTAGCAACTCAATTTCGAATCCAAGTAATTACAATAATATTACTAATCCGCAAACCGTTTATATCAAAATAACCAATACGGTTTCCAATTGTTATGTGACCATTCCATTGGATTTGATAGTTAATCTACCACCTACAATCAACGATATTGGTAACTACCCTATTTGTGAAAACGATACCAACAGTTTTGATTTAAACGAAACATTGGATGCTCTTATTGGAAATCAAGAACATATAGCTGTTTCATTTTACAGTAACCAAACTGATGCCAATAATACTCAAAATGCATTATCTGAAAATTACACCTACACCAGTAGTATTGACACCATTTTTATTAGAGCTGTCAACACGCAAACGGGTTGTATTGCCATAGACAGTTTCAATTTAAGAGTCAATCCAACACCAAATGCGGTTAGACCTCCAAATTTAGAAGCTTGCGATGATGATTACGATAGCATGCTGGTTTTTGATTTATCAGTTCAAACCTCATTAGTTTTGGGCAGTCAAAATCCAAGTTTATTCACCGTTTCCTATTTTGAATTGGAAGAAGAAGCCGTTGACAATTTGAATGCCATTGCAGATTTAATTTATTTCGCTTTTAACGAGCAAACTATATATGTTCGTGTAGAAAATAATCAAACAGGTTGTTTTAATATTACCAACTTTGAAACCATTATTTTTAGAAAACCAGATGTCAACATTCCAGATCAAACAGTTTGTTTGGATAATCTTCCGTTAGTGGTTTCAGCGGATACCGGTTTTGATACGGACACATATCAATGGTCAACAAATGCAACGGCATCAGAAATTGAAATAACTGAAATAGGCACCTACTCGGTAACCACAACCTCTATTAATGGCTGTACAACCACAAGTACATTCAACGTCATTGAATCAGAACAAGCTACCATTGAGTTTACCGAAACAGTTGATTTTGCTGACCCCAACAATATTACCGTTACCATAAGTGGCATCGGAAACTATATGTATATATTGGATAATGGTGTCCCACAGGAATCTAATGTGTTTTATAATGTATCATTAGGTCCGCACACTATTGAAGTTTACGATTTAAATGGCTGTGCATCGGCCATAAAGGAAATTGTGATTATCGATACACCTTTATTCTTCACACCAAACCAAGACGGTCAAAATGACTATTGGCATATTACTGGTGTGAATCAGTTAGCAGGAACCATCGTGCATATTTATGATAGATATGGTAAACTTCTCAAGACCTTACCTCACACTTCCATTGGTTGGGATGGGACTTATAATGGTAACCCAATGCCATCAAACGATTACTGGTTTTTAGCTAAAGTTGTTAAAGATGATATTAAATTTGAAGTTAAAGGGCATTTTGCTTTAAAAAGATAGTTAGTTAATCCCTATCTTTGCATTCCAATTGCATGGAATGAAGAACTACTGGTTTTTATTGGCTTTAATCACGTCTTTAGTATCGTGGTCCCAAAATGTACTGGTAGACGCACAAACCTATTCGCCACAACAACTTATCGAAGATATTTTGGTAGATAGCAATTGTATTACAAACGTGAATGTTACCAACGTTGTAGGCGGTGATTTCGGTGGTTCCGATTTAAGTTATGGTTATTTTGACGCTTCAGGCAGCAGTTTTCCGTTTCAAAGTGGAGTGGTACTGTCAACTGGGAGATTAAATAATGTCCAAGGCCCAAATACCTCCTTAAGTGATGATGACGCACCTAATTGGGTTGGAGACAATGATTTGGAAAGCGTGCTTCAAGACAGTAATACTTTAAACGCTACAATAATAGAATTCGATTTTGAAGCCGTTGCCAATCAAATTAGTTTTAGATATATATTTGCTTCCGAAGAATATCAGGAAGGCAACAACAATACCTGTCAATATTCTGACCTCTTTGGTTTTTTAATTCGTCCATCAGGTACAACCCAATACGAAAATATTGCGATAGTTCCAGGAACAGACACACCTATTAAAGTCACCACAGTCCACTCTGGAATTCCAGGAAGTGGTGGTTGCGACCCTATTAACGAAGCTTATTTTGGCAGCTGGAATGATAGCAGTGCTCCTATTAATTTTAATGGACAAACAACCGTTTTAACTGCAGTAGCTGATGTAATTCCAGACGCAACGTATCATGTAAAATTAGTTATTGCAGATCATGTAAATTATCGCTATGATTCTGCTGTGTTTTTAGAGGCTGGTAGTTTTCAATTAACATCTGATTTAGGTCCAGACCGGCTCATTGCCAATTATAACGCCTTATGCCCTGACGAAACTTTAGAACTTGATGCGACACAAGCCAATGCTGATAACTATACGTGGTTCCAAAATGGTGTAGAGTTAGCGGCTGAAACCAATGCCACCTTTGAAGTTGACCAACCTGGCAGTTATGAGGTAGAAGTGACAATAAATGGCACCTGCATTGCTTATGGTGCTATTGAAATTGAATATGCGTCAGACCCTATAGTTTTCGACACAACATTAGTAGCTTGTGATATAGATTTTGATGGTTTTACAACTTATAATTTGTGGAATACAGTTGCTGACATTACTGATAATGATCCTAATTTATCAATTGTCGATTTTTTTGAAACGCAAGCAGGTGCGGAAGGTTCGGATGCTGGGCTTATTGCAAATCCATCCAGTTACGACAACACCAGTATTGGCCAAACTGTTTATGCCAGAGTCGTTAATCGTAATGGTTGTATTTCTGTTGCTGAAGTCATACTCGATATTGCCAATAATCCTGTTTCATTAGATACATTTCCTGCATGTGATGACAACAATGATGGCATTACTGTATTTAGTATTGTGGATTTGGAAAACCATATTTTAAGCAATCCTGATGTGCCCAATACGGCTAACATCACATTTTATGCTTCGGAAGCCGATTTAATCAATCAAAGCAATCCCATAATCAATGGTTATGAGAATCTTAATAATCCGTATTCCGATGAGTTATTTGTTCAAATAAGTAATAACAATAATTGTTTTGCATATACCACATTACAAGTAGTGGTTTTTGATAGTCCTGAAATAGCACTAGATGAGTCCGCTATCTATTGCCTAAATGAATATCCACAAACAATCACTTTAGAGGCAGGCACATCTAATCAAAACAACCTGACCTACCAGTGGTTTTTAAACGGAACTGACTTACAAATAACTTCTGAAAACATTCAAATTAATGAAGTAGGAACTTATACGGTTGTTGCAACCAATCCAAACAATTGTTCAATAAGTAGGGACATTCTAGTCAACCCTTCTAATATTGCCACAATCGAGAATATTGAAGTAAATGATGGTGTTGAAAACAATACCATTACTGTTTCAGTTTCAGGCGAGGGTGATTATGAATATGCTTTAGACAATGGTGTTTATCAAGATGAGCCATTTTTTGATAATGTTTTGGCTGATACGCATGTACTGTTAATTCGTGACAAAAATGGTTGCGGTGTAATCACAGAAGAAGTTGCTGTTTTTGGTTTCCCAAAATTCTTTACACCAAATGGCGATGGAATTAATGACACCTGGAATCCAAAAGGCATCAGTGCCAAAACCATAGCGGTAAGGATCAAAATATTTGACCGATATGGTAAGTTGCTTAAAGAAATTAATGCATCTGATAGTAGTTGGGATGGTACCTTTAATGGCAAACCTCAAATTACAGATGATTATTGGTATCAAGCGGTTTTACCAAACGGTAAAACTTTCAATGGTCACTTTACACTGAAAAGATAAATAATCAATTGCACGGGTTTTTATACTCATAAAGAATAAGTAAATTAGTCCTTCAGAATAACCTGAAAACCTTGCTATGAAATTCAAAATAGAATCGGAATTTAAACCTACTGGCGATCAACCTCAAGCCATTTCTCAATTGGTAGATGGTATATCTGAAAACGAAAAGTATCAAACCTTGCTTGGTGTTACAGGTTCTGGTAAAACCTTTACGGTTGCCAATGTGATTCAGGAAGTTCAAAAACCAACATTGGTCTTGGCTCACAACAAAACGTTGGCAGCACAATTATATTCAGAGTTTAAACAGTTCTTTCCAAACAATGCGGTTGAATATTTTGTTTCCTATTATGATTATTACCAACCCGAAGCTTATATTCCAGTTTCTGGTGTTTACATAGAAAAAGATCTTTCCATCAACGAGGAAATAGAAAAAATGCGTTTAAGTACGACTTCTTCACTCCTATCTGGTCGGCGAGATGTTTTGGTTGTAGCATCCGTTTCTTGTTTATATGGTATTGGTAATCCTGTGGAATTTCAGAAAAATGTGATTACCCTAAAACGGGACCAAGTTATTTCAAGAACGAAACTCTTGCATCAATTGGTGCAAAGTTTATACTCGCGAACTGAAGCCGAATTTAATCATGGTAACTTCAGAATAAAAGGTGATACGGTTGATATTTTCCCTAGTTATGATGATCACGCCTTTCGCATTCATTTTTTTGGTGATGAAATTGAAGATATTGAAGCCTTTAATATTCAAACCAATGAGGTCATTGAAAAGTATGACCGACTCAATATCTATCCAGCCAATATGTTTGTGACCTCACCTGAAGTCTTACAAAATGCTATAAAAGACATTCAAGATGATTTGGTTAAGCAATATGATTATTTTAAAGACATTGGCAAGCATCTTGAAGCCAAACGATTGAAAGAACGTACGGAGTTCGATTTGGAGATGATTCGTGAACTAGGTTATTGCTCTGGCATTGAAAATTACTCGCGTTATTTGGATGGTAGGCAACCAGGTACCAGACCGTTCTGTTTATTGGATTATTTCCCAGATGATTATTTAATGGTGGTTGATGAAAGTCATGTAACCATTTCACAAGTACATGCTATGTATGGAGGCGACAGAAGTCGAAAAGAAAATTTAGTAGAATACGGGTTTAGGCTTCCTGCCGCTATGGATAACAGACCACTTAAGTTTGAAGAGTTTGAAGCGCTTCAAAATCAAGTGATTTATGTCAGCGCAACACCAGCTGATTACGAACTTCAAAAAACGGATGGTGTTTATGTGGAACAAGTTATTCGCCCAACCGGATTGTTAGATCCGATAATTGAAGTGAGACCTAGTCTAAATCAGATAGACGATTTAATTGAAGAAATTCAACAACGCGTGGAAAAAGACGAGCGTACCTTGGTAACCACATTAACCAAACGCATGGCGGAAGAATTAACCAAATATTTAGCACGTATTCAAATTCGTGTGAGATATATTCACAGTGATGTAGATACGTTAGAACGCGTAGAAATTATGCAGGATTTACGTAAAGGTTTATTTGATGTGTTGGTCGGTGTTAATTTATTGCGTGAAGGATTAGATTTGCCAGAAGTATCATTGGTTGCCATTCTAGATGCTGACAAAGAAGGATTTTTACGTTCCACCAGATCATTGACACAAACGGTTGGAAGAGCAGCTAGAAACTTAAACGGTAAAGCTATTATGTATGCGGATAAAATAACTAAAAGCATGCAAAAAACCATTGACGAAACCAACTATAGAAGAGAAAAGCAAATACAATACAACACAGATAACAATATAAAGCCGAAAGCCCTAAATAAAAGTTTAGATAATGCCCTATCAAAAAATTCGGTTAGTACGTATAGTTATGAATTGGAAGCCGCCAAAGCTGCAGAACCAGAAAGTGACTATTTAACCAAAAGTCAATTGGAAAAGAAAATTCGTGAAAAACGTAAAATGATGGAAACAGCAGCAAAAGCACTAGACTTTTTAGAAGCCGCTAAATTTAGAGACCAAATAAAAGCCTATCAAACAAAATTAGAAAAGTTAAAAATCTAATTGTATTGAACCCTAAAAATATCTATTAATACGTCTGGTGGCACTATTTTGTTTGGAAAACTCTCCATTAAATAGAGTACCTTATTAATAGACTCATGACTTAATCCCATACGCAAACCGAAATTATGCAGTTTGGTTTTATTTTTCGGGCTATTTTCATCATCAATGTTCATTAATAAAACTAATCTATGAAACTGAACAATACGTTCGCTATGCGATTCTAAATGAATATAATTTATAGGATGTTCAATCAAATAATCAAAATCCTCTCTAGAGATGTCCAATTGCTTCGCTATCGCCAAAAGAAAATTATACTCAATAGGTTTTAGGTGACTTTCATTCTTTGCAAATGAAATCATTTCAGATAGGAGGCTCAATTTTTCAACCCTGTTTATCATTAGAGGAATGGATTATTAATTAGTGATATAAAGATACGTAGATAGATGATTTAATAATCCGTTATAAATTGTAACTTGTCGAAAAATCACGTGCTTTTAATCGATATTTTCCTACATTTACTCAAAACAAAGTATTTAACTTGCTGAAATTAAGCACTTTAATTTATTTTGGCGTTTCGTCGATGAATTCCGTTTTGTAGATTTTAGTAGGTGTTTTATTATAATTAAAGTAACAAGAAAAATTAAATGACTAATAACGATATTTTTAAAAAACTTCGAGTGGCTTTACAATTGCGTGATGATGAAATTGTAAAGATTTTAGAATTGGTAGATTTTAGAATTTCAAAAAGCGAGTTAGGTGCTTTCTTTAGAAAAGAAGATCATCCAAAGTATGTAGAATGTGGTGATCAGATTTTGCGTAATTTCTTGAATGGATTAGTGATTCATTTAAGAGGGCCTAAACCTAAAAAGAAACCATAAATTGAGTCTTCAACCAAAACGCACTAAAAAACGCCAAAAAATTAGTTTCTTTCTTTTATATCTTATCATAACCTAGTATTTTTGCGTAAAACAGACAAATTTGTCCTAAATTAATATTTGTGATATCTACACCTCATTCAAAAACCCTATTCACAGAACAAGACATTCAAAAACTCAATAAAAAATACAAGCCATTATCAGCTTGTCAACGTATTGAAACCTTATATCAAGATTTTGATTTGGATGAAATCATGCTCACGAGTTCCTTCGCTGCAACTTCTGCATTTTTGTTAAAACTGGTTTCTGATGTCAATAAAAACCAAGAAGTATTTTTTATTGATACAGGTTATCATTTTGATGAAACTTTAGATTATAAAGAAAAGCTAAAAGCAGTATATGGTCTTAATGTAAAATCAATTGGAGCCCTAAAAGAAGAACATTTATTTACATTGAAAGATGAGACATGGAAAAAGAATCCAGACTTTTGTTGCTCAATAAATAAGGTAAGACCTTTAGACATTTTAAAGAAACAATATAATATTTGGGTTTCTGGTTTAATGAAATGGCAAAGCGACCATAGATCTACTTTAGATATTTTTGAACTTCGTGGTGACATTTTGAAGTTCTATCCTTTATTGGATATCACAAAAGAGAGTCGTGACGCATATATAAAAAAACACAACTTACCATTTCATCCATTAGTAGCCAAAGGCTATCATTCTATAGGTTGTAAACATTGTACAGTTCCTGGTGAAGATCGCAGTGGTAGATGGAACAACAATCCAAAAACCGAATGCGGATTACATCTTTAAATAAAAAAGCTCTCAAAAATGAGAGCTTTTTTATTTATTATGGTTTCAAATTTTAAGATAAAACCTGTTGTACTTTATCAGCTGCTTCTTGAAATTCAGTAGCGCTCATCACATCCAATCCAGAATTATCAATTAATTCCTTTGCAATGTCTGCATTCGTACCTTGTAAACGTACTATGATAGGCACATTTATGGTTCCCATGTTTTTATAAGCATCAATAACACCTTGAGCCACACGGTCACAACGAACAATACCACCAAATATATTAATTAGAATAGCCTTAACTGCTGGATCTTTTAAAATGATTTTAAATGCAGCCTCTACTCTAGCCGCATCAGCAGTACCTCCAACATCTAAAAAGTTAGCTGGCTCACCACCTGCTTGCTTAATTAAATCCATGGTAGCCATTGCAAGTCCAGCACCATTAACCATACAGCCAACGTTTCCATCTAAATCTACATAGTTCAATCCAAGCTCTCCAGCTTCAACTTCAATAGCACTTTCCTCTCTTATATCACGTAAATCAAGATAATTTTTGTGTCTGTAAAGCGCATTATCATCGATCGTTACTTTAGCATCAACAGCCATTATTTTGTTATCACTCGTCTTTAAAACCGGATTGATTTCAAATAAAGATGAATCAGATTCTACATAAGCCGTATATAAAGCAGTAACAAATTTTGTCATCTCCTTAAATGCCATTCCTGACAAACCTAAATTAAAAGCAACACGTCTAGCTTGAAAAGGCATTATTCCAACTGATGGATCAATTTCTTCAGTAAATATTAAATGTGGTGTTTCTTCTGCAACTGTTTCAATATCCATACCACCTTCAGTAGAATACATAATCATATTACGACCTGTACCACGATTTAATAAAACGGACATGTAAAATTCACTTGTTTCACTTTCTCCTGGATAGTAAACATCTTCGGCTATTAACACCTGATGCACACGCTTACCTTCGGCTGAAGTTTGTGGTGTCACCAAATTCATTCCAATAATTTGACCAGCAATTTCTTCAACTTCCTTAAGGTTTTTGGCTAATTTAACACCGCCACCTTTTCCACGACCACCTGCGTGCACTTGAGCCTTTATAACATGCCAACTAGTACCTGTTTCATCAGTCAATTGTTTAGCAGCAGCAACTGCTTCTTGAGGGTTTTGTGCAACAATACCTCTTTGAATGCGCACGCCAAAACTATTTAATATTTCTTTTCCTTGATATTCGTGTAAGTTCATCTTTTAATCCATATTTAAAGTGCCACAAAAGTAATCATCCTATTACTTTTTACCAATAAATTTTAAAGGAAGTATTAACGCTCTTTTTAATTGACTGAATTTTGATATAAATCCCTAGAGATTCTAGCTACAATCCAAAAATACTTTTTAGTTTTGCGAATCTTAAATTAAAAAAAATGAATTCAAAAACCTTATTACAAATTGCAGCGGACTATGGAAGTCCCGTTTATGTGTATAACTCTGAAAAAATTGTTTCACAGTACAAACGCTTAACCAATGCTTTTAATAAGGTTAAAAAGGTAAAAATAAATTATGCTGTAAAAGCGTTATCAAACATTTCAGTATTGAAACTTATGAATTCATTAGGTTCAGGTTTGGATACGGTATCTATTCAGGAAGTAAAACTGGGATTAGAAGCTGGCTTTTCACCTGAAAACATAATTTATACGCCTAATGGTGTGTCCTTGGAAGAAATTGAACTTGCTGCCAGTTTAGGTGTACAGATTAATATTGACAATCTCTCTATTTTGGAGCAATTTGGAACCAAATTTCCAAAAACACCAGTTTGCATTCGTATTAACCCTCATGTTATGGCTGGCGGAAACACAAATATTTCAGTTGGTCATATTGATAGTAAGTTTGGTATTTCCATCCATCAAATACCGCATATTTTACGTATTGTAGAAAACACCAATATGAACATTAACGGCATTCACATGCATACAGGTAGTGATATTCTAGATATCGATGTGTTTTTGTACGCCAGTGAAATTTTATTTGAAACCGCCAAAAACTTTTCAGATTTAGAGTTTATAGATTTTGGTTCAGGTTTTAAAGTGCCTTATAAAGATGGCGATATTGAAACCAATATTGAAGAACTTGGAAACAAGTTAAGTAAACGTTTCAACGCATTTTGCAAAGAATATGGTAAAGAATTGACCTTGGCTTTTGAACCAGGAAAATTTCTTGTAAGTGAAGCAGGTTATTTCTTAACTAAAGTTAATGTAGTTAAGCAAACCACCTCAACTGTATTTGCACAAATTGATTCAGGATTTAATCACTTAATTCGTCCTATGCTCTATGGCTCCCAACATGAAATCATTAACATATCCAATCCAAATGGTCGTGAACGCTTTTATTCAGTTGTAGGCTATATTTGTGAAACAGATACGTTTGCCAATAACCGACGTATTAATGAAATTACAGAAGGTGATATTTTAGCATTTAAAAATGCTGGCGCGTATTGCTACTCTATGGCTTCAAATTACAACTCACGCTATAGACCTGCAGAAGTTTTATGGCATAACGGAAAAGCGAATTTAATCAGAAAACGCGAAACCTTTGATGATATCATTAAAAATCAAATAGAAATAGCTCTATAAATCATTTTTTTCGTTTATCGAATTCTACAAAGTAGATTTGCTCATGTTATGAAATTACTGTAATTTTTGAGTCTAGAAATTTCGGTATTTATGAGCAAAAAATTCTATGTCGATCCAGATATAAAAGTTGCAGAGACTTTGCCTGCCGATTTTTATAGAAGTCAAATTGTATTTGAAGATATTAAAGAGAAGGTTTTTGTAAAAACCTGGCAATTCATAGGTGATGATAATTTAGTGCCATTTGCACAAACCGTTCATCCGTTTATTCTTTTGGACAACTATATTACAGAGCCATTGGTACTATCTAGAGATGCAGAGGATAGTATCAAATGTTTCAGTAACGTATGTACGCATCGCGGGAATATTGTAGTCAATAATCCTGGTAAATTGAAACAATTACGCTGTATGTATCATGGACGACGATTTGGCTTGGACGGAACATTTAAATCCATGCCTGAATTCGAAGAAGCTGAAAATTTCCCAAGACCTTGTGATAGTTTGAGAGAATTTTTGGTGCGTACACTAGGCCCATTTGTTTTTGTTGGCTTAAACCCATCTTTCGATTTAGATGATGTATTAAGTGTGATGATAGAGCGCATTGGCTTTTTACCGTTGCATCAGTTTAAATTAGACACTGGTTCTAGTAAAGATTATTTAGTTAATTGCCATTGGGCGCTGTACTGTGATAACTATTTAGAAGGATTCCATATCCCTTTTGTTCACGATGATCTCAATGAAGTTTTAGATTATGGTAATTACACAACTGAAATTTATAAGCATTGTAATCTACAAATTGGTTATGCTAATGAAGGTGAGGAAGTCTTTGATTTGCCTCAATATCATAAAGATTACGGTAAAAACATTGCAGCCTACTATTATTGGATTTTCCCGAATATGATGTTTAATTTTTATCCTTGGGGTTTATCTATTAATGTGGTGAAACCTATGAGTTTAAACAAAACTAAAGTTTCCTTTATAACATATGTCCATGATGAAACCAAACTTAATAAAGGTGCTGGGGCTCTTTTAGACAAGGTTGAACGCGAGGATGAATTTGTGGTTGAAGGTGTTCATAAAGGTGTACAATCTCGTTATTACAACACGGGTCGGTTTTCACCAACACGAGAAAAAGGTGTACACCATTTTCATGGCCTACTTGCTAAATACCTGAAATAATATGGAAAAACTACAATGGCATTCATTTGAAAAAAAGATTTACATCAAATCAACAGCTAAAGAACTTTACCAATTATGGGCTACAGAAAAAGGCATCACATCTTGGTTTTTGAGTCAAGCAAAATTCAAAGATAAGTCAGATGCCTTAAGAAATAAACAAGATTTTGTTCAAATTGGTGACACTTATACATGGCATTGGCATAATTGGGATGGTAAAGCCGAAGGAACTATTACTCAAGCAAATGGTAAAGACTTTCTGGAATTTACATTTGAAGGCTCAAAAGTATCCGTAACACTTGAAGAAAAAAATAATGTTGTCATTGTCTCATTAAAACAATTTGAAATCCCCGAAGATGATGAAAGTAAACTACGCATTCATTTTGGTTGTAGTAACGGATGGACTTTTTGGCTTACTAATTTAAAAGCTTTTGTAGAATATGGCATTTTACTCAATGAAACCGAGATTAATTTAAAAGAAAACGAACTTTCTGGTTATGTATTTGTAAACATGTAACTTATTCTTTTTTTTAATATCTTTAGAATCTCCCTCAAGTCTTTTTAATAGCATTAAAAAAGACATTATAAATGAAACCAACCAAAATTGTTGCTCCTAGCGTTGCAATAAATTTTACTCCAAATCAATATTTTAATCCTACCTATTCTTTTCTACCCTTTTTCTTCTGGGTAACAACTGCTATACATATTTACCATTATATCTTTATTTCACTTAATGAAATAAAAAAAATAGAAATTCAAAAATTATATCATTTAATCAACCCGTTAAAAAACACTAATCATGAAAACAATTAAACTTTTAGCAATAGTATTGACTTTGTCATTATTATCTTGTAGTAATCCCAATCAACAAATAGAAAAAGACATGGAAATGTACACCACTGTTTGGGATGACATTATTAACAAAGGTGAACTTGACAAAATAAACAACACTTATTTTGATGAAAACATAACACTTATCAGTAGTCCTGAAAATGTAGTTGGCATAGCTAATTTTAAAGATTATTATTCCAATTTCGTTACTGGTTTTTCTGAACCAAATTTTACCATAAAAGATATTTTTGGTCAAGGAGACAAGCTGGTAAAACACTGGCACTTCACTGGTAAGCATACTGGTGATTTTTTTGGCATTCCACCTACAGGAAAAGCAGTCGATGTTGAGGGTACCACTCTCGTAAAAATGAAAGATGGAAAGATTGCTCAAGAACAAGACTTTATGGATAACATGATTTTTATGCAACAATTAGGTTTTGTTTCTGACCCAAATAATTTAGCCGTTGTAAATGCTGCCTATGAGGCATTTGGAAAAGGCGATATTGAAGGTGTAGTAGCTACATTTAGTCCAGATATTGTTTGGAATGAAGCTGAAGGTAATGCATATGCCGACGGCAACCCATACAAAGGAGCAGATGCTATTGTTGAAGGTGTTTTTGGTCGTGTAGTTAATGAATGGGATGGATTTACACTTAAAAACATTGAGTTACATGAAATGTCCGAAAATCAAGTTTTGGCCACATTACGCTATAACGCCAAACATAAAAAGACCGGTAAAAGTATAGATGCTCAAGTAGCGCATCATTGGACTTTAGAAAATGGTAAGATTATAGGTTTTCAGCAATATGTTGATACGAAACAATTAGCTGAAGCTTCAAAATAAAATGGATATAATGAAATTAAACATTTATATAGTTCTGCTATTTTCAATTTTGGCTTTTAATTGTCAAGAAAAAATAGAAAAAGAGGTTGTTGCACCCGAAGAAAAAATTAATAGTGGTTATCTTGACTATTCAGGAAATGAAGACCAATTTACAGGTGGCATAAATATGATTCCTATTAAAACCGAAGTTGGAACCTTCAATGTCTACACAAAACGCGTGGGAAACAATCCGAAAATGCGCGTTTTACTTTTACATGGTGGACCAGGTGGTACTCATGAAGAATTTGACTGTTTTGACAGTTATCTTCCTAACGAAGGCATCGAATATATTTATTATGATCAGTTAGATTCTTATTATAGTGATAAGCCTAATGATTCAACACTTTGGACTACAGAACATTATGTAGAAGAAGTTGAGCAAGTTAGAAAAGCTCTAAATTTAGATAAGGATAACTTTTATTTATTAGGGCAATCTTGGGGAGGAATTCTAGCAATGGAATATGCACTAAAATATCAAGATAATTTAAAAGGTTTAATAATTTCAAACATGATGTCTAGTGCTCCAGCATATAGTAAATATGCTCAAGAAGTTCTAGGTCCACAAATGCCTACTGAAGTTTTAAATGAAATTTTAGAATTTGAAGCCAACAAGGACTATTCTAATCCTAGATATGGCGAACTTTTAATGAATCACTATTATACCGAACATACATTACGAATGCCTATAGAAGAATGGCCAAAATCAGTAAATTTATTATTCCAACATTTAAATCATGATATATACTTATATATGCAAGGACCAAGTGAATTTGGGATGGCAGGAAATGCCACACTTAAGAATTGGGATGTTTCAAACCGATTAAAAACGGTCAATACTCCAACACTTGTTATAGGTGCGACGTATGACACCATGGATCCAAAACACATGGAATGGATGGCAAATGAGTTTCCTAACGGGCGATTTTTGTTATGCCCGAATGGTAGCCATTTCGCACAATACGATGACCAAAAAACTTATTTTAAAGGACTTATTAATTTTATTAAGGATGTGAATAATGGTTCATTTTAATCATGACTTTTACTAACTAAACCAACCAAAATATGAATCTTAAACAATCATTAATCTGCGCGATAGCATTGTGTGTTTTAGGCACAGTTGCTTGGGAACTATATTGGCGCTCGCAAGGCTATTATCCGGATTTAGATAACGATGAGGCTTTATTTGCGGCACAACGCAAACGTGCAGACAAAGCGTCAAACTCTGATGTCATTCTAATTGGTTCATCACGAATTCATTTCGATATTCAACTAGATGTTTGGAAAAAAGAAACCGGAATAAAACCAATTCAATTAGCTTATCCTGGCGCAACACCGCTTCCAGTTTTTCACGATTTGGTTCATAAGACCGATTTTTCAGGAACAATTGTAGTTGGTGTGACACCAGGTTTATTCTTTTCTTCGACCACCACTGAAAAGCGAGCCTATAGAAGTGCTAACGACAAAGTTGAATATTTTCATGATCAAACTTATGCACAACAATTAAATCATATCTTATCAATCCCATTACAGCAAAACCTCGCGTTTATGAGCGATGCAGATGGTATAGATGCTATGAAATTGCAATTCTTATTAGAAGGTATCCAATTTGGAAACCGAATTGAAGGAAGTGACTTCCCTCCTTTTCCAAACTTCGCCGATATCTCATTAGACAGAAACTTACGCATGACTGAAAAAACAGTCACGGACACCGCTTTTGCTAGACTGATAAAAAATGTCTGGAGTTTTAAAAGTACGCCTGAAACACCTCCAAGAGAATTGGATAAAGAAGGTGTTATGAAAATCTTTGTAGCTGATGCAAAAGCATTTCAAGACCGCGGTGGAAATCTGGTTCTTTTAAGATGTCCTTCAACTGAATATTATCGTAAAAAAGAAGAAAACTTTTATTGTCGTGATGAATTTTGGGATGAACTCGTTAAACAATCTGGTGCGAAAGGTTATCATTTTGAAGATTATGCACAATTAAAAGATTTAGATTGTCCAGAATGGTCACACCTTTCTGGTGAAGACGCTGATTTTTTTACAGCCGAAGTCGCTAAAATTATGATGAACGATAATAGTATTCCATTTAACCTTAAAACTAACTAGACATGTTATTTAACTCATTAAGTTTTGTAGTTTTTCTAGTTATAGTTTTACTACTCTATTATTCTAAATTTTTGAATTGGACCAACAAAAAACGCATGCTATTGTTAGCCAGTTATGTGTTTTATGGTTTATGGAATCCACCTTTAGTTATTCTATTATGGATATCAACAATGGTGGACTGGACTGCAGGGAAACGCTTAGCTGTAGAAGAGAATCAAAGAAAACGAAAAATGTGGCTTCTAACAAGTATGTTTGTCAACCTGGGTTTTCTGGGATTTTTCAAATACGGAAACTTTTTATTGGAGAATTTCACGGCCGTTATAAACGCCATGGGATTTGAATATGAAGCTTTACCAATGGACATTATTCTACCTATGGGTATTTCGTTTTACACGTTTCAAACCATGTCGTACACCATTGATATGTATAAACGTAAAATTGAACCAGCCAGAACATTTTTGGATTTTGCATTATATGTTACGTTCTTCCCGCAATTAGTTGCTGGTCCAATTGTTAGAGCAAAAGATTTAATCACACAATTTTACGAAGAGAAACGAGCAACAGCCAATCAATTTTTTTGGGGTATTTTTTTGCTAACCATCGGATTGTTTCAAAAAGTAGTAATGGCAGACGCCTTGTTATCCAGCACATCTGATAATGTATTTGGTTCAGACAAGTTATTACACGGTGTTGATGCGTGGATTGGAACCCTTGCCTTTTCAGGACAAATTTTCTTTGATTTTGCAGGATATTCAACATGTGCCATAGGTATAGCATTAATGCTTGGTATTATTCTACCAGACAACTTTAGATATCCTTATGCCTCACTTGGTTTTTCTGACTTATGGAGTCGCTGGCACATTTCATTATCAAGCTGGTTAAAAGACTATTTATATATTCCTTTAGGTGGTAATCGTCATGGTATAACACGAATGTATGTAGCCCTAATGCTTACCATGCTTCTTGGTGGGCTTTGGCATGGTGCCGCTTGGACCTTTATGGTTTGGGGTGGACTACATGGTACTTATTTGATATTAGAAAAGCTGCAAAAACAATACCTACCATTTAAAATCACTAAATGGAATGGCATATTCTTGGCATTTATCACCTTTTCGTGTGTAAATATTACCTGGGTGTTTTTTAGAGCAAGAGAATTTGATACGGCTTGGAACATGATAAAATCCATGTTCTATATGCAAACCGAAGGTGAAAAGATATTGGGTTCTTTTGAAGTTTTAAAAGTTTCTGTAGTAGTTGGAATACTTTTTATCTGTCACTGGTTGATGCGAAATACAAGCATGAAAGCTGTATCCTTAAAAACAAATCCGTTAGTATTGGGAATATTCTGGGCAATTATGCTATTTCTCATAATCATATCACAAGGTAGCGGTGAACAATTTATTTATTTCCAATTTTAAACTATTAATAGACCTATGAAAGCACATGTTATGCTCTTTATCTTTTACCTATTAAGCATGTATGGTTTTTCACAAACCTATATTACTAATGCAACTATTGTTGATGTTGAAAAGAAAAAGCTAATCGAAAATCAAACCGTTGTAATTACAGACGATGAAATTTCAAATATTCAATCTAATAAAAAAGTAAAAATTCCTGAAAACGCTACTGTTATTGACGCTACTGGGAAGTTTATAGTACCAGGTCTCGTTGATGCTCATGTTCACTTTTTTCAGAATGGTGGATTGTATGCACGACCTGATGTTATTGATTTAAGAGGAGATCAACCTCATAAGGATGAAATAGAACTTTCGAAAAACAATATGGATATCCATTCAAAATTATATGTCCGTAATGGCATAACAACCGTTATTGACGTTGGAGCGACTTACAATTTATTAAACAAAAGACGTGATTATAAGAACAATCCATTAGCTCCTAATATTTACATGACTGGTCCTTTATTAACCACATATGAACCAGCAGTATATAATAATCTCGATAAAGACGAACCGTTTAGTTTGGTAAAAACAGTAGAAGATGGTATAAAAATGGTGCAAAATCAATTACAATACAAACCAGACTTTATTAAAATCTGGTATATCGTGGGAGCCGATGGTTTAGATACCGAAACCAGCGCACGTAAAAACCTACCAATAATAAAAGCAATAATTGAAGAATCGCACAAAAACAATTTAAAAGTTGCTGTTCATGCTACTCAAAGAATCACTGCTCAATTAGCGGTGGAAAATGGCGCTGATTTTTTGGTTCATAGTGTTGATGATGAATTAATAACAACTGATTTCGCTAACCTTCTTAAAAAGAACAACACAATTTTATGTCCAACACTTATTGTGCATGACAGATATAACAAAACATTTGCACAAGATTTTGATTATAACAATCATGAATTAACCACATCCAACCCCTACCAACTAGGTACTTTGATGGATTTGGCACATCTGGAAAACAAACAACTTACAGATGGTTATAAAAATGCGATGAAATCGCAGCAGAATATATCACGAGCAGAGCAATTGAACGCTACAATGATGACCAATTTAAAAACATTAGTTGACGCAGGTGTTACCATTGCTACAGGAACCGATGCTGGAAATATTGGAACATTGCATGCCTCATCATATCTAGCCGAATTACAAGCTATGCAAACCAGTGGCATGACTAATTGGCAAATATTAGAAGCATCAACAATTAATGGTGCAAAAATTTTAGGTAAAGAATCCGAATATGGAACTGTAAGTATTGGTAAAAAGGCAAATCTTATTATACTTGATTCTAATCCAATAACAGATATTAATAATCTAACCACAATACATCAAGTAATCAATAAAGGAAAAGTATTAGAACTAAATGACATCATAAAAGATACACCTGAAGCTTTGGCGCAAAGACAATTAAACGCTTACAACGCCAGAAACATTGAAGCCTTTTTAGAACCTTATGCAGATGATGTTGAAGTGTATACATTTCCTAATCAATTAATGTTTAAAGGTAAAGATCTCATGCGTGTGAGTTACGCACAGATGTTTAAAAACACTCCCAATTTACATTGCGAGTTAGAAAACAGAATTATTCAAGGTAATGTAGTTATAGATGAAGAGCGCGTTCAATTTGGAGAAAGGATAATTGAAGCCACAGCTATATATCATATTGAAAAGGGCAAAATACAGAAAGTTTATTTTATAAATTAAACTGAATATGATGAACAAAATAAAATCAACTAGAATAGAATCCATAGACATCTTAAGAGGTCTTGTTATGATTATTATGGCGTTGGATCATGTAAGAGATTACACAAATGTGGGTTATGTTTTTGGAGATCCAACCAATATGGATACTACAACACCTTCTCTATTTTTTACAAGATGGATTACGCATTTTTGCGCACCTGTTTTTGTGTTTCTAGCTGGAACATCAGCTTTTCTATACGGATCAAAAAAATCCTCTAAAAGCACATTATCAAAGTTCTTATTCACTCGAGGCCTGTGGCTCATTTTTATCGAATTAACAATAGTAAACTTTGCTTGGACATTTGATTTTAATTTAGATCTCCATATTTTTCAAGTTATCTGGGCTATTGGCATTTGTATGGTGCTACTAGCCGTATTAATTTATTTACCTAAAAAAGTACTTTTAGTACTCGGTCTAATAATAGTATTTGGGCATAATGCGCTTGATGGAATAACCATGCAAGGCAACGACCCTTTAGCTATTTTATGGTACTTAATACATCAACAAAATTTCGTTATACTTGACGGTGGTGAAAGTGTGTTATTTATTGCCTACCCTATTCTACCATGGTTAGGAATCATGATTCTAGGATATTGCTTTGGACATTTTTACACTCGTGATTTTAATGTCCAGTTAAGAAAAAAATGGTTGCTTATTTTAGGTTTTGCGTCTATAGCTCTTTTTGTGGTATTACGATATATTAATGTTTATGGTGATTTAGTGCCATGGAGTGTTCAAAAGGATTCTACTTTTACCTTTTTATCATTTATTAATACTGCAAAGTATCCACCTTCATTGCTTTACACATTAATGACTTTGGGCCCAGCCATGTTATTTTTATATAGTATTGAATCTGTAAAAAATGCTATTACTAATGTATTAATTGTCATTGGTCGCGTGCCTTTCTTCTATTATATTTTACACTTATATCTTATTCATCTAATTGGCTTAATTGGGCTGAATATTTTAGGTGAAAATTGGAGAGAATTAATTTTAACCCCAACACGCTTCACCAGTGGCTATTTAGCTGATAAAGGTTTTGACCTTTGGGTAACTTATGCGGTTTGGCTTATAGTAGTAATTGTTCTATATCCATTCTGTAAAATGTTTATGAGATATAAAGCCAATAATCGTGATAAATGGTGGTTGAGTTATTTGTGATAAAATAACTTAATGATTATTAAACTTTTACTAAATGACATATTTTTCAAAAAATCTATTTTTCAGTTTCATAACAGTGATGATGATCACTTCTAGTAGTTGTAAAAAAACTCAAGACTTGCCAGATCCTCTGGAGGCTGGATGGAACAACAAATCTGTTTGCGAAGTTATTGAAGACAGCCCGAAATTACGTGTATTAAAATGTACCTTTCCGCCAGGTGTTGGCCACGAAAGACATTATCATGATGCTCATTTTGGCTACACTGTTTCAGGAAGCACCTTTAGAATTAAAGACACTACAGGTGTTAGAGAAGTATATGTGCCATCAGGCAGCAGTTTTTCAAACGACAGAATAGATTGGCATGAAGTTTTAAATATAGGAGATAGCACAGCTGTTTTTTTAATAATTGAACCTAAATAGGATGATCAAATTCTTTCGAAAAATCCGCCAAAATATGATAAAAGAAAATCGAGCTAGTAAATATATACTTTACGCCATAGGTGAAATTATTCTCGTGGTTATAGGAATTTTAATTGCTCTTCAAATTAATACTTGGAATCAAAAACGACTGGAAAGAGAACAAGAAGTTAAAATACTGAGCTCATTAAAAAAAGAATATATTGATAACTTGAATCAATTAAATGACAAAGTTTTCATTAGAAAAAAAATTATCTATTCAGCCAATCAATTAATAGAAATAATGGATAATCAAAATCTTGAAAGCCAATCTATTGATAGTATTGAAACTTACATTGGCACAACAACAGTCTTTCCTACCTTTAATGCTATAAGTGGCGTTACTAATGATATACTGAATTCTGGTAAACTTCATCTTATTGAAGATAATGAATTGCGAATTTCACTATCTAATTGGTCTGGTGATGTTGATCAGGTTACTGAAATGGAGACCGCACTGTTAAATTATTATTTTAATTCTTATCAGCCCTTTTTAGTTGAAAATATTCAATTAAGAAATAGTTTTAATGCCATGCTATCGCTTGCAAACTTGACAGAAAAATTCAACTTAAATAAATCTGTAGAAAATGTAAAAAGTATAGACGGTTCAAAAAAGATTTTTGAATATGAATCTATTTTTAATAACGAGAATTTTGAGGATTACCTTGTTACTATTTTGACATATTCTCGAGTGGCAAACATTCAATGTGAAGGCTTAAAACTTAAAATCACTAATAATTTAAAACGCATCGACAATGCCTTATTAAATAATAATAATGATTAAATTCTTTCGAAAAATCCGTCAAAATATGATACATGAAAATCGGGCAAGTAAATACATGCTATATGCTGTAGGTGAAATAATTCTGGTTGTAATTGGAATTTTAATTGCATTACAGATAAACAATACAAACGAAGCTAAAAAAGAACGAGCAAAAGAACTCAATTATTTAAAAAACATTAAAACCGATTTAAATCTTACTATTGCAGAATTAGATTTATTTATTTCTACACGTAATTCACAAATTGAAGCTGCAAAAAGAATAATAGAACATTTTGATGGTAAACCAATTGAAGATTATAATGCCTTTAATAAAGACATAGTTGACATTTATACTTGGCAACGTTTTTTCCTAATTGATAATACGTTTCAAGAGTTAACTAATTCAGGAAATCTTGCAATAATTTCTAATGATTCCATTAAGAATGCTCTACTTACTATGCAAACTATATATAAAAAAATAAAATATAATGAGGACCACTTTAGGTATGATGCAGAAGTAACGTTGTATGAACCTTCTTATGACATGCTGGATATATACCCCATATCTAAAAACTACTTTCACCAAGTTACCAATGGCAACATGGGTGAACTTGTAGAATTAAAAAAAGAAGATTTCGCTTTGATGCTTACTGATTTAAAACAGAAAAATGGTTTTGCATTTGCTATTCTTGAGTTTACAACCATGAATATGGGATTTAATGACATGAAAGTCAAATCACAAGAATTAATCCGTCAAATTGATGCCGAAATCAAGAAAGATTAATGCAATCATGATGTCATAATTATTAGTTAAACCGACTGAAATATTCTTTAAAATAGAGCAAAGAAAGTACCTTTGTAGCAAATAATTGTTATGGACGGTTTTAGTATAGTTATGGTTTTTGCCATTATCCTTTTCGCTAGATTAGGGGTGAGACTAGTGACTAAATATCTGCAAATGAAACGTGAAGAGCAAGAAGAAAATCAATCGTAGTTATTGTAATTCCTGATAAAAAGTTAGTCCGTTTTTATATAAATCATAAAATGCAAACTCTTTTGTTTGCCACGATGTTTCGCGTATAGCTGTATTTTCGTGAAAAACATCTTTTGATGTGTATTCTTCAAACAATAATTCAATATTTTGAGTAACTATTCTTAACATGGGTCTATCAATAGTATTTTCCCATTCTTTTGCATCATGCCATTGTAGGTGAATCTCAATATCGTCCCGACGCACACCAGCATATGTGGGATTTTTAGAATCATTTGCAAATGCAATCTTAAAATCTAATTTGTTAACATAAAACGATAAGGCTTCTACTACATTTTGCACTGGCAAAACAGGATGTATTTGGTGTAAATGTGCTTTTCCCATTACTCTCTTAATTTACCGCTAAAAACACTCACTTTCGAATTAAACGGGTTCCCAGATGAACGCCTTAATAAAACCAGTTGACCACAATGCCAAACAGCATCCTCAATTGGACCATTTATTTGATTCCAAAATGGTATTTCACGATCTCCAAATACTATTTTAAACTGGCTAATATCATCACTGGTTCTTAAAATATCCGCAGCTGTTTTAAAGTTGAATAAAGTTGCTTTTCGCATAGCCTCAAAACTCAATTCTTCCTCATCCTCTTTTTTATTGTTATCCTTTTTTAAGGTTGAATTAACTATCATTTTTGAAAGTCCGTAAATGTGCTCAATAGTTTCCATAGAAGAGCGCGCATCATCATTAGGCTTAAAATCTAAATCCTCTTGACGCAAACCTTCAGTTGCCCAATAATAACGAAAACCCAATCCATCTATTGCTCGTGCTGCTACGGTTCCAGCAGTAAAAGTTTCTGGGTATTCAGGGATTTCGTAATAAGGCAGTTTATCTTCATCTGATTGTGAATAACCAGAAGTAAAAGCTAAAACTAAAATAGTAGTAAAAACAGTCTTCATCATTGTTTTATTATTTTTTTTATTTCTTTCCTATAATTATTTCCATCAAAAACAAAGAAGTAAACACCTGGTTTTAATTCTGATACACTAATTACCGATTCATTTTGATCTACAGTTTCCGAAAACATGAGCTGACCTTTAATATTGTAAACATTAACATTCAAGCTTTGACTATTATGTTTTTCTATAACTAGTTCATTAACTACTGGATTAGGGTAGGTTTTAATTTCAGATAGCTTAAACTCATTAACATGAAGTCTCGCACTACCGTAAATAGCTTGATCACCATTAGCACTAGTGACAACTAATGTATTGGTATCAGATTCCATTGTAATCTCATAAGAAAACAGATTTTCTTGATTACTAAAATAAAAATTGAAATACATAGATTCATAGACACTATTTTCAGTCAATCCACAAGTACTTAAAGTTTGATATAACTCTGTAAAGGTGAAACTACTTGATGAATCATCAAAACTCAAATTACCAGTTAAACTATTACACATTTCAGAGTTAAAGTCATAAGGTTCAATTAAAAAATCTAATGTAATATCTGTAATTTCTGCATTCACTGGAGGAATGTTGTCTTCGCCATTAATAATGACATTTTGCAAATACCATGTGTTATCATCAAGTTCTGGTGCCTGGGTAAAGCCTTTAAATGAAATCAGGAATAATAATGCGAGTAGAAATTTATTCATAATATCAATCTTTTAACTCTTCATTATTTGAAATTGGTGAAATGCCATACTTATCAATTAAATACACCAAACTGGTCATGGTTGCTGCTCCTAATTCTAACTCCCTTTTATTTACATGCTCAAACGTATCATTGGCTGCATGATGGTGATCAAAATAGCGTTGTGAATCTGGACGTAAACCTGCACAAACATTAGTATCGGTTTTTAATGGTCCAACATCGGCACCACTTCCTCCTTTTTCAAAATAGTGAATCAAATACGGTTTGAATAAGCTTCTCCAACTTTCAATTTTATTAAAAACCGCATCGCTACAATCAAAACTAAAGCCACGAGGTGTAAAACCACCAGCATCACTCTCTAAAGAAAAGATATGATTTTCACCCTTTTGTTTAGCAACTTCGGCATATTTGGTGGCACCACGCAAACCATTTTCTTCATTCATAAATAACACCACACGAATACTGCGCTTTGGCTTGATACCGCTTTCCGTCAGCAAGCGTAATACATCCATAGATTGCACACAGCCAGCACCATCATCATGTGAACCATCACCCAAATCCCATGAGTCTAAATGGCCACCAACAATAATATATTCATTAGGAAATTCACTGCCAGTAATTTCACCAATAACGTTGTATGACTGGACTTCTTTCATTTGCTGACAAGTTTGATTGAAAAAGAATTTCAAATTTTTATCCAATGCCAACATGCCACTTAACTTTTCTGCATCATTGGTACTTATTGCTGCTGAAGGAATACGTTGAGAGTTTGGTAAATCGCCATAACTCATACTACCAGTGTGTGGCAAATCATCTAAACGTAAATTCATTGAGCGCACAATAACACCAACTGCTCCAAGTTTACCTGCTTCCATTGCACCTGCATAACGTTGATTTACACAACCACCATAGGCTTCAAACGTTTGTATTAAGTCTGGTTGCATGGGTCTATTAAAAAACACAATTTTACCAGCTACTTTTTCTTTACCCAAAGCTTTAAGTTCATCAAAATCATTCACTTCAACAACTGGAGCTTTGACACCACCATAAGGCGTAGCAATAGAACCTCCTAACGCACAAATATTAACGGTAGATGTGGTTCCAGAACTGGCTTCAATAAAGGCATATTCTTTTGTGCCACGAACCCATTTTGGCACCATTACGGGTTGCAACCAAACTTTATCTAAACCTAATTTTTTGAGTTCCTCTTTGGTATATTGAACCGCTTTTTCGGCGTTTAGTGAACCGGATAATCTTCCCCCAATTTGATTTGACAAGTGATCTAACCACTCATAGCTTTTACCATTAGTCAATGAAGTTGTATAAATTGTTCGTAAGGTTTCGGCGTCTGTTTGGGCTTGAATGTTAAGTGCAAACAATAAAAGTAGGAGCCAAATAGGTTGTTTCATGTTGTTCATTTTTAATTTAAAAATTAAAGATAGGTTTTATAATAGATTGCAGTTCTAAAAGAAACCTTAATTTATTCATTTTTTAGTTGGTTTCTATAGGATTCCAAATTGGCTTTTATCTCATCATCTAATTCAGGTTCTTTAATATCTTTATAAGTCTTTAATGTGTCTAACAGAATTCTTGCTACTATATAGCGCGCTGTAGGTTTATCATCGGCAGGAATAGCATACCATGGCGCATGAGGTTTTGATGTTCTATTTAAAGCATCTTGATAACAGAATTGGTAATCATCCCAACGTTTACGTTCTTTTAAATCACCTGGTGAGAATTTCCAGTTTTTTTCAGGTTTGTCCAAACGTCTTAATAGCCTGTGTTTTTGTTCTTCTTTAGATAAATGTAGAAAGAACTTAAAAATTATGGTACCGTTTTCGGCTATGTGTTTTTCGAAATCATTGATTTGTTGAAAACGCTTATTCCAAAAATCATCATTCACATCACTAAGGTCTTTGACATCAGGTAAATTTTCCCCAAGAATATATTCAGGATGAACACGTGTGACCAATACATTTTCATAATGGGTTCTATTAAAAACACCAAACTTACCTCGTGCTGGTAAGGCTATATAATGTCGCCATAAATAATCATGTTTTAATTCAAGTTCTGTTGGAACCTTAAAACTATGAACCACAATTCCTCTAGCATTGAGCTCTTTAAAAACTTCACGTATCAAACTGTCTTTCCCTGCGGTATCCATACCTTGAATGCAAATTAGCACAGCATATTTTCCGTGAGCATACATGGCATTTTGGATTTTTGCCAAATCTTCACATACATCTTCTAATTCATTTTCAATTTTCTTTTTAGACGCCTCCAAATCTAAAGTTGTTGCTATATTTTGAAGTTGAATAGGTTGTTTGACTTTGAATTGGTTACTATTAATATCTTTCATGTGAGATTGTATGTTATTTTATGAGATTGTTAAATATACAAATTCTAATTTTTTGATAGTCGTTGCTCGTTATTCATCATTTCAATCACTATTCGATATAAAAAAAAGCACCTTTTCAGGTGCTTTTTTTATATTATTTCGTAATCTATTTTGAAGCAAACATCTTAACATCGCTTTCACTGACTTCTTTCTCTCCCAAAATGATTAAGCGCTCAACAACATTTCGCAATTCTCGAATATTTCCTGTCCAATCATACTCTTGTAACAACTTTATTGCTTTGTTTGAGAATGATTTTTTAACTGTTCCTTGCTCTTGTGCAATTTTATTTGAGAAGTATTCAACTAATAACGGTATATCCTCTCGTCTATCATTTAAAGCAGGAACTTTTATTAAAATAACCGCTAATCTATGGTATAAATCTTCCCGGAAATTCCCTTCTTCAATCTCCTTTTTCAAATTTTTATTAGTAGCTGCTATAACGCGAACATCAACTTTAATATCCTTATCATTTCCAACTCGCTGTATTTTATTCTCTTGTAGTGCTCTTAATACTTTGGCTTGAGCAGAAAGACTCATGTCTCCAATTTCATCTAAAAAAATGGTTCCGCTATTAGCAGCCTCAAATTTTCCAGCACGATCTTTAACAGCACTAGTGAAGGCACCTTTAACATGGCCAAACAATTCACTTTCAATTAATTCAGCTGGAATGGCAGCACAATTTACTTCAATTAAAGGGCCTTTTGAACGCTCACTTTTTTGGTGTAACCAATGAGCTACCAATTCCTTTCCAGTACCATTGGGACCAGTGATAAGCACGCGAGCATCGGTTTGTGCAACCTTATCAATCATGCTTTTTATTTGCTCAATGGCATCACTCTTACCAATCATTTCATAGTTTTTGCTTACTTTTTTCTTAAGCATTTTGTTTTCAACTACCAACTCTTTTCTGTCGAGTGCAATGCGAACTGTATTGAGCAAACGGTTTAAATCTGGCGGTTTTGAAATGTAATCAAAAGCTCCCAATCGCATTGTATTGACAGCCGTATCTAAATCTCCATGACCAGAAATCATGACTATTGGAATTTCAGGCTTAATTTTTTTTACAGCTTCAAGCACTTCAACGCCATCCATTTTTGGCATTTTTATGTCGCATAGTATCAAATCATAATCTTCTTTTTTAATAGCTTCAATGCCCAAAAGACCATCTTCAGCCTCTTCAACTTGATAACTATCACTTTCTTCAGATAGAATTTTCACCAATACGCGACGGATAGCCGCCTCATCTTCAATCACTAAAATTTTAGACATAACTTTCTATTTCTTATTTTCAATAATGTGAATATCTCTTTGTGGGAACGGGATGGTAACTTTGTGCTCTCTAAACAAGCGATCAATTTCAAAACGTATATCACTTCTTGGAAATTGTGCTTTAAAACTATCGTTAATAGTAAAAATCACTTTAAAATTTAATGAGCTATCACCAAAATCTGTAAATAAAACCGTTGGTTCTGGATAATCTATAACATCTTTATGACTATTTGCAGCTTGCAATAATAGTTTTTTTACCAATTGAACATCACTTCCATAAGCAACGCCAACAGAAACGCTTTCTCTTGTTGAAACACCATTTTGAGTCCAGTTGTATAAACTATTTGTCAAATACAGATGATTAGGTATCACAAGAACTTTATTATCTATAGTTACAGCTCTGGTTGTACGTAATTTTATTTCTTCAACACGACCCACTTTATCTTCAATTTCGATTATATCACCTACATGAACAGATTGGTCAATTAAAATGAAAACTCCAGAAATAATATCCTGGAAAAGCGTTTGAAGCGCAAGACCAATACCAATTAATAAAGCTGCAGAAGCTGCAAAAACAGCCGTAACATTTACACCTACAGAGTGAAATACAATAAGCATTACAATTAAGTAAACAACCCATCTGGCAAATGAAAATACTGTATTGAATTTAGCTTTATCATCTTTTGGTAAGCTCCTAGTAAATAGTCGTTTGACTACATTTAGGATGATAGATGTTACTATATAAATTAAAACTACTAGGAAGATTAAACCAATGGTAATCTTTATAGTTTTATCTTCATTTACGTACAAAACAGTCCCAAGAAAATCAACAAAAGTCTCCCAGGCACTACTTTCCTTAACTATTTCCCCTATTTCATTCAATTGGCTTTGCATGATAAGCTTAATATTTAATCCATTTCAAAATTTCTTTATAACTAGGTTTTTTGCCATACATTAAAATACCAACGCGGTAAATTTTAGCAGCAAACCATACTGTAAACATAAAAGTTCCAATCAACAATACCAAGGATAATAGCTGCTGCCAAATGGGTACGCCAAACGGTATTCGCATGAGCATAACTACTGGTGAGGTAAATGGTATGAAAGAAAAAACAGTTGAGACTGTACCGTGTGGGTCTTCAATAACCGTAAAAATACCAATGTAAACAGCTAATATAAGAGGCATTAGAATTGGCAGTAAAAACTGCTGGGTATCCGTTTCATTATCAACGGCAGCTCCGATAGCTGCATACAATGAACTGTACAACAAATAACCACCTATAAAAAATAAAATAAACGCAAAAATTAGGTTGGTAATTGGTAAATTATAAAAAGCAACCATAACGTTCTGCATTTCTAAAGCAACCTCATTATTATTCATTGCCTGATTCATAATTTCCTCTTGAGGCATTTGCGATTGCATAAGATCTATTCCAAATATTGCCGATACAACCGTTAGTAACAAGCCTCCCAAAATAATCCAAATAACAAATTGTGTAATCCCAGCTAGAGACGTTCCAATAATTTTACCAAGCATCAATTGAACAGGTTTTACCGAAGAAATAATGACTTCTATAATACGACTGGTCTTCTCTTCAATTACACTGCGCATAATCATATTGCCATAAATAATGATAAACATAAAGAGCAAATATCCTGCCGCACCTCCAAAGGCCAATTTAATGATACTATCAATTTTCGATGTTTTTTCACCAGCAAAACTCTCTTGGGCAATATCTACCTTAACATCAGCAGCCTTTATTTTTTCAATATTAACACCTACACTTTCTAACTTTAAGTCGGTTAAGTGTCTTTCCAAAACACTTTCTAAATCAGACATCAAGCCTATGGATGGTGATTCTTCGGAATAAAATTTTATAGAATTAGCTACGTCATCAATCTTGTTATGATTTTCAATATGCAGAAGACCGTAACTTTGCTGCTCTTTTACAATTTCCTTGGCATCATTAAGTGAGAGACCATTAAGAACTGTATATTTAATATTATCTGAATCTTTAAAAACAGCGCTTAACAAACCTGATTCATCTAAAATTGAAATATTTCGTTCGGAGTTATTATTCAGTTGAGACAAATAAGCAACAACAGCTATAAGCGCTATCATGATGACTGGACTCAAGATAGTCATAACCAAAAATGATTTGTTTTTAACCTTAGTTAAATACTCGCGCTTAATTATCAGTGGTAAGTGGTTCATATTTAATTATTCTTTACTGCTTGAATAAAAATATCATTTGCCGAAGGCACCAATTCTACAAAATGAGATACTTCGCCTTTGGAGGTTAAATAACTCAACAAATCATTTGCTGTATGCGTTTCTTGCAGCTTAACATTGAGTTTGAGTTCATCACCAATTGTTTTAAAATTTGCTGGAGACACGGTGAATTTTTCAGCCATTTCTCTTTGTATTTGTCTATCATCAAGCGTACGAATACCAATCTCGTAAGTATTTGTTTTGTAAGCCCTTTTTATATCAATTAGTTTCCCATCTAATATCTTGTTAGATTGATGTATGAGAGCAATATGGTCGCATAACTCTTCAACAGATTCCATACGATGAGTTGAAAAAATAACCGTAGCACCTTCTTCTTTTAATCTTAAAATTTCATCTTTTATTAAATTGGCATTAATAGGATCAAAACCTGAAAAAGGTTCATCAAAAATCAATAGTTTTGGTTGGTGCAATACAGTTACCACAAATTGAATTTTTTGAGCCATCCCTTTTGATAACTCTTGGATTTTTTTATTCCACCAATCGCCAATTTCCAACCTTTCAAACCAATACTTTAAACGTGTTTTGGCCTCACTCTTGCTTAAGCCTTTCAATTGTGCCAAATACAAAGCTTGCTCACCCACTTTCATGGATTTATACAAACCACGCTCTTCAGGCAAATAACCAATATCCCTAACATGATGGGGTTGCAACGCCTCATTATCCAAAATAACATGACCAGTATCTGGCATGGTGATTTGATTAATAACTCGAATAAGTGTTGTTTTCCCTGCTCCGTTTGGTCCTAAAAGTCCAAAAATACTGCCTTTAGGAACAGCAATGGAAACATTATTTAAAGCAGTGAAATTTCCAAATTTTTTTGAAATATGGTGCGCTTCCAATAAGTTATTCATACTTATTTTAGTATTGAAATTTGTTTGATGTAAATATATTAAATGAAAGCTGTAAACCGAACTTATTTATGCTTTAATTGGGTAGCTTTAAAAAACAAAACCCATCCTAAAAAATTAATTTAAGGATGGGAAAAAATTGCTATGAAAAAGAAAAATTACCACTATTATAGAATAGTGATAATCAAATATAGTATTATTTTCTTAAATACCTCTAAAAAGTAAGGAAATATATTTGGATTTAATTTTAAAAATCCTTTCAAAACCTAGTCTATCAAAGAGTTGCAGGATTTTTTATTTATTTTATGAAAACATATCTTTTACTTTCTCAAAAAAAGATTTGTCAGAACTTTCTGGTTTAGGTGCAAAATGCTCATCCTCCTTATTAGATTCAAAAAAGTCTTTTTGTTGCTTATTTAAAGTTTTTGGTGTCCATACATTTACGTGTACTAATAAATCCCCTTTTCCATAACCATTTATTGAAGGAATTCCTTTTCCACGTAATCTTAATATTTTACCAGATTGTACTCCCGCTTCAATTTTAATACGAACTTTTCCAGTTACCGTATCAATCTCTTTTGAAGTTCCCAATACAGCATCAGGTAAACTTATGTATAGATCATAATGCAAATTATCACCTTCACGCTGCAAGGTTGCGTGGTTTTCTTCTTCAATGGCCACTAGCAAATCCCCTGAAATGCCATTTCCTGGCGCATCATTACCTTTACCTGTGACTTTTAACTGCATACCATCAACAACACCGGCTGGAATTTTAATTGAAACGGTCTCCTCTTTTACAATCAAACCTTGAGCATCTGCATCATTTGGTTTTTTATCAATAGTCTGACCTGCTCCGCCACATGTGTTACAGGTAGTTGCCGTTTGCATACGCCCTAAAATAGTATTGGTCACTCGTGTTACTTGACCAGAGCCATTACAAGTAGGACACGTTTTATACGTAGTACCAGATGCCTGAACTTTACGTCTGACCTTTACTTTTTTCTCAACACCATTAGCAATTTCTTCTAATGATAATTTGACTCGAATACGCAGATTACTTCCTTTCATACGACGTTGACCACCACCGCCAAATCCACCGCCAAAACCAGAGAATCCACCGCCTCCGCCAAATGCTCCTCCAAAAATATCACCAAACTGACTGAAAATATCATCCATGTTCATACTTCCACCACCAAAACCACCTGCACCATCAAAAGCCTGATGTCCAAATTGGTCATAACGTGATTTTTTGTCAGCATTACTTAAAACTTCGTAAGCTTCGGCAGCTTCTTTAAACTTAGTTTCAGCTTCTTTATCATCTGGATTTTTATCAGGATGATATTTCAATGCCATCTTCCGGTAGGCCTTTTTTATTTCTGCTGCACTTGCATTTTTATCAATACCTAATATGTCGTAATAATCTCTCTTTGCCATACTTTTATTGTCCTATAACTACTTTTGGAAATCTTATTATTTTTTCTCCTAATTGATATCCTTTTTCTACCACATCAATTATTTTGCCTTTTAAATCATCACTTGGAGCTGGTATTTGAGTAATGGCTTCATGTGCATCAGCATTAAAGTCATCTCCTTTTGAAATTTTAATAGCCTTTAATCCTTTTTGTTCAAGCGTTGTCATGAGTTTTTGATATATCAACAACACACCTTTGCGCAATTCTTCGGCTTCTTTATCTTCTTCAATATGATTTAAGGCACGTTCAAAATCATCTAAAACAGGTAACATAGCCAACATGACCTCCTCGTTTGCCGTTTTAAACAAATCTATACGTTCTTTGGCAGTACGTCTCTTATAATTTTCGAATTCAGCAAACAATCGTAAAAACTTATCTTTTTCTTGTTGTAACGATTCTGACAACTGTTCTTCAGCTGTCAATTCATCTTTTTCCATGACTTGCTCATCAATCTGCTCTGATGTTGCTGTTTCTTTTTTATCTTTTTTACTCATTGCGGTACTTCAATTATTTTAACTCTAAAAATGATGGCAAAAGTACTGCCATTATTATTAAAATGTCAAAATGTCATCAATTATTTTTTAAGTTTTTTTTATATAAATGTCATCAACAATTGTTTATTTTTGTTGCTTAACACTAAAAGAAAATTATTATGACTAAAAGTTTTTTAAAATTTGCTGGAATAGCATTATTTGCTCTAGCATTGACAAATTGTAAAGACAAAGCTAAAGAAGCTGAAACAACGGCTGCTGAAGAAACTGCCGAAACAACGGCTGTTTCTACAAAATATATTGCAGAAGCTGATAATTCAACTATTATGTGGAAAGGTTTTAAACCAACCGGAACACATACAGGAACAATTGCTATTGAAAGTGGTGTTTTAACTATGAATGGTGACGCTGTTGAAAGCGGTACTTTTTTAATTGATATGAGTTCTATTACTGTAACGGATATTCCTGTTGAAGAAGAAAGCCATGCCAAATTAACTGGTCATTTAAAAAGTGATGACTTTTTTGATGTTGAAAAATACCCAACGTCAGCATTTAATGTAACTGCTTTTGAAATGAAGGATGGTAAAGGTATGTTATCTGGAAACTTAAAAATGAAAGATGCTGAAAACAATATCACAATCCCAGTAAACATAACTGAAAATGGTGATACCTTAACTTTAACAAGCGAAACGTTTACAATTGACCGTTCAAAATGGAATGTAAAATATGGTTCAAAGTCATTCTTTGATGATTTAGGTGATAAATTTATTAATGATGAATTTGAATTACAAATTACATTAGTTGCCAATAAGCAATCTTAAGTAATTTTTAATTATTGATATTAAGCCGTTTCTGTTGAAGCGGCTTTTTTTGTTTCAATTTATATTTTATCATTTAAAACCATTCAGGTTAATTACCTTTGTTATAAATAACAGCCTATGTCTTTTAGCAATTTACAACTTATTGACCCACTTTTAAAAGCTATAGAAGAGCAACAATACCATGTTCCAACTGAAGTTCAAAAGCAAACCATTCCTGCAATTTTAGAGCAGCGAGATGTTATTGTTTCGGCACAAACAGGCACAGGTAAAACAGCGGCATTTGCGTTGCCATTATTGCAACTATTATTTAAAAAGCAAGACGCTCCAAAAGGTGCGAAAACTATAAAAGCACTAGTTGTTAGTCCAACACGTGAACTAGCCTTACAAATAGGCAACAATTTTAAGGCCTATGCCAGACATACCAATTTAAGAACAACTGTAATTTTTGGTGGTATTTCAGATAAACCACAAATTGATGTGCTAACAAAAGGGGTTGATATATTGGTTGCAACACCAGGCAGGTTAATTGATTTACAAAAACAGGATATTGTTAATTTAGAAAATGTTGAAATACTAGTTATAGATGAAGCTGATTTGATGCTTGATATGGGTTTTATTGATGATGTAAAAACCATTGAACAATCATGTCCAAATAACAAACAAACCCTTTTATTCTCGGCTACAATACCGTTTAAGGTTGAACAATTAGCCAATACTATTTTAAAAAACCCTAAACGTATAGAAGTTGCTAATACATCTTTAGCTGCAAAAACTATCAATCAGGTTTTATATTATGTTCCGAAACGCAATAAAATGGAATTGTGTTTGCACTTATTTCGCAATGAGATTAAAGGCAGCATATTAATTTTTAGACGTACAAAATTTGGGGTTGACAAACTAGAAAAAACCTTAACTAAAAACGGTTATAATGTAGAAACGTTGCATGGTGATAAATCGCAAACTGATAGACAAACTGCTTTAAAAAAGTTCAAAAACAATATGGTCAATATTCTCATTGCCACTGATGTTGCAGCAAGAGGTATTGATATTGACGATTTGGATGCCGTGATTAACTTTGATTTACCTAACATTCCAGAAACCTATGTACACAGAATTGGCAGAACTGGTCGAGCTGGTAATAGTGGTATGGCCTACTCAATGTGCTCTGCAGATGAAAAAGCATATGTAAAAACAATACAGCAACTCATTCAAAAAGAAATTCCTGTTGAAGAAAACCACCCGTATCCATTAGATCCTCAAGCTAAAGCTATTGTTCACAAGTCCAAACAAACTGGTAGTAAACACAAAAAGGGTAGAAAAAGTAAAGCCTCAAAAAAGAAAAAAAGACGCTGGTATTAAAAAAGAAAACCTTTTGGCTTTTTAAATACCAAAAGGTTCTCACGTTTAGTGTTGTTACGCCCTAACGTAACGGTTTTTGATTAATAGCTCACTAAAAATCTGTTGTTATAGCACTTGCACCAGGAAAATCATGACTATGAGTTGGCTCACAGTTACAATTATCTGATGGTATATCAAATACCAAGAATTTTTGTTGTGCGCGTTCTGCTACGTAAATAGCTCCCTCTTGAGCACGAACAACAACATCAACAGGATTACCTAATTGCGTTAAATCGCCTTCTATTCTTATCTGGTCTGATAAACTTATAGTTCCACCATCACCAGCTTGCATAAACTTGTTTTTAAAATCGGTAATAACTACTAGCGCACCATCATCTGGAGAACCAGCTGAACCGATATCAGTCAAAACCATAATATCTGAAGCTTCATCATAATTTAAACCATGTGTACGAACCAAACCTTCAATGGCTACTTCACTTGTAGCAGGTAGATCTCCACTAGGCGCATTATGGAAGTTTTCAAAGTATGCCAAAATATTGCTTACATCTTCAATTGCCCAAAGATCTTTACCTGTAGCTTGAATTCCCCAAACTTCAAATCCAACATTGTACTGTCTAAAATCATTTATCTGTCTCGTATTTACATGATAGCTTATTAACTTACCAGGTGTTACATCATCAACCACTACCACTTTATTATTGTAAAATGTAGCCTCACGACCATTGGTAAATGTAGAGGGTCCCATAGCAGTTGGCATAGCCATATCACCACCCATGGTATTACTAATATTTGATAAAGCAACCAATTTAGAATCGCTTCTGTTTACATGATAAATAGCATCACGGCTTCCATCATATACAACACCATCAGCATCTGCATATGGGAGACCAATCATTCTTGATGATCCATTTTCAATATTATAAATACCTAATATTCCTGATGTATTTGAAGAAACATAAACTGAATTTCCTGTTTTTACACCTTTTCTTAAGTTTGAAGCATTAGTAGGTTCTTGGTTTACTGAATCTATTGATTCTTTTTCGCAACTAGTTACAAAACATAGCGTAAGGGCACACGTGAATAAAATTAATTTTTTCATAATGTTTGGTTTTTAGGATTAATAATTAATCTGGTAATAAATACCATTGCAAACACTTACGAAGAAAATGGCTTGAGGGTTTTAAAAAAGTGTGATTATTTTTTTAGATAACGTGAAAACACCCGTAAACAAAGAAGAAAATAATTAAAAATAATTTTTATTATACCTCAAATCGCTTATCAAAATAGTTCTTTAATATTGGGATTTGTACACAAAGCATCAATCCAAAAAGCACAATAGTGTACAGTACCGTTTTAGAAATAGTTACTGAAAACATATTATCTATAAATTGATAATTAAATAAGCTATTGAAGTCAATTACATCAAACCAATTGCTGTTAGAAGAACTGGAATTATTGACAATAATGTAAGCAATTGGTAAAAGAGCAACAGCAATTACAAACCAAGCTTGTTTTGAAATCAATGGTTTATATTCTGTAATTTGATTTGCAGAAACTTTTTCAACACGTTCCATTACAGCATTAGTAAAATTGAAAGATGGTTTTTCTAAACCACTTTCTTTCATCATCTTATCTGATAATTTCTCTAGCTTTTTATCTAAATGCTTTTCCATACGATTCAATAATTTCTGGTTCCAACTGCTGACTGAAAATGGCAGCCAACTTTTTTCGACTTCTAAATAATTTCACTTTAACATTATTGGCTGTAAGACCTGTTACTTTTGAAATTTCATCCAAAGATTGTTCTTCAAAATAATATAATGTCATTAAAAAACTATCTTCACTTGGCAATAATTGTAAACATTTTTGGATAGCCAGCTTCTTCTCTTCTTGTTCCATTATATCCAATGCATTGTCTAAAGTTTTTATGTGATGTTCTGTAAATTCATCAATAGGAACGTGTGCTTGGCTTCGCTTATTCTTCTTTATGCTATCTAAACAAGTATTATATGTCACCCGATATACCCATGTTGAAAATTTTGAGTCACCTTTAAACTTATTTAAGGACTTAAAAATTTTTATAAAAGCGTCTTGAGAAACCTCTTCAGCCTCTTCTCTATTCTTTAACATGCGCAATGCCAATGTAAACACCAAGTCCTTATAATTATCAACCAAACTAGCAAAGGCATTGGTATTACCTGCTATAACTTCATTGATTATAGTTTGTTCGTTGTTGGTGGTCATTTGAGTTTTAGACGACGCAATACTTTCTGTGGTTACAGATAAAATTGAAAAAAAGTTTGAAAAAGTTGTAACCATAATTAATAAGCTGTCGTCATAAGCTATGAAACAAATATAATCATTTATCAATCTGCCTGTGAGCAAACAGGTTAAAAACAAACACTTATGGGATCAGAATTAGTTATCATACCAGTTATTTTCGGAGCTGTATTCGGCGTATTTTACTTGTATTTTTCAACTAGAAACAAAGAACGTTTAGCCTTAATAGAAAAAGGAGCCGATGCGAGTATCTTTATGAAGGGCAAGCAACAAACCGCACCAATTTGGAAAGTTTTAATTCTAAATCTTGCCTTGCTATTAATGGGTATAGGTTTAGGGACTTTTATAGCATCATTACTAGACAATTACACAACGCTTGATAATGAGGCTATTTACCCTGCAACTATTTTCTTTACAGCTGGTGCTGGCCTGTTTTTAGGTTTTAACATGACCAAAAATTTAGATAAAGAATAACCAATTACAATTAAACACTTGATTAAAGCTACAATCTGAAGGATTGTGGCTTTTTTTATTTACAAATTCAATTTAAGAATATGTATCTTTAGCTTTCAAATTTTGATTTTTAAATTCTATGAGAACCTTTTTATCCATTTTTTGCCTTGTTATTGTTTTAGCATCCTGTAAGGACGAAAAAACTGAAGAAAATACCGAAACCGCTATGACTATGCCTAATGAAGATTTTGACAAACTATTAGATAGTTATTATGAAGAAGGACTGCAACTTAACCCATTGAATGCAACTTATGCTGGTGATAATCGCTACAATGACCAATTCCCTAATATGTTATCAAAATCGCATATTGATAAAACTAAAAGTTATTACACCAAATATCTAAATGAATTAAACAATATAGCTGATAGCACCTTAACTGATAGTCAGAAAATGTCTAAAGCCATTTTAAAATGGGAAGTAGATATGGCTCTGGAAGATTTTAAATTCAAGCAACGCGAATTGGTGCCTATAGATCAAATGTGGTCACCACATCTTTCTGTGGGTCAATTAGCTAGCGGTGCAGGCGCGCAACCTTTTGAAACGGTTGAAGATTACAACAATTGGCTAAAACGCCTGGATGGTTATACCGAGTGGCTGCAATCGGTAAAAAACAACATGGAAAAAGGGATAAGCGAAGGTTATGTATTGCCAAAATCATTAATTGTTAAAGTATTGCCACAAATAGAATCTGGCGCTTCCAATGATATAGAAAACCACCTATTCTACTCGCCTATCAAAAATATGCCAGATAGCTTCAGTGAAGAAGATAAAGCGACTTTAAAAGATGCTTACACAGCCAAACTGAATGAAAAAATTATTCCTGCATACAAAAGTCTCTATGAATTCTTAAAAACTGATTATGTGGCTGCAGGAAGGGAATCTTCTGGAATTAATGACACACCAAATGGTGCTGCCTATTACAATTACATGATAAAGCTATTCACTACAACAAATATGACTGCTGATGAAATTCATAATCTTGGCTTAAAAGAAGTTGAAAGAATTTCAGCTGAAATGGAAAAAGTAAAAGAGCAAGTAGGTTTTGAAGGTGATTTAAAATCATTCTTTAATCATGTTAGAACCAATAAAGAACTCATGCCATTTGATGATCCACAGGAAGTCATTGATAATTTCAATGCCATTCATGAGACCATGAAACCGCAAATCAATAAATTATTTGATGTAAAACCAAAAACAGCATTTGAAGTTAGAAGAACAGAAGCCTTCCGTGAAGCTTCGGCCAGTGCCGAATACAATCAAGGGTCTTTGGATGGCACCAGACCAGGTATTTTTTATGTGCCTATTCCAGATGTAACTGCTTACAATATATTTAGTGATGAAGCTTTATTTTTACATGAAGCCATTCCGGGACATCATTATCAAATTTCATTACAACAAGAAGACACCAATTTGCCTCAATTCAGAAAAACCTTATGGTACAGTGCCTATGGTGAAGGCTGGGCCTTATATTCAGAATCTTTGGGTAAAGAATTAGGTTTATACACAGACCCATACCAGTATTTTGGTATGCTAGGCATGGAAATGCATAGAGCCATAAGATTAGTGGTTGACACTGGTTTACATTCTAAAGGCTGGACGCGTGAGCAGGCTATTCAATATTCTTTAGATCATGAAGCTGAAAGCGAAGCCAGCATCACTTCAGAAATTGAACGTTACATGGCTATGCCAGGACAAGCATTATCCTATAAAATTGGTCAGTTAAAAATTAAAGAACTTCGCGCAAAGGCTGAAAAGGAATTAGGCACAAACTTTGATATTAGTGAGTTCCATAATGAAGTTTTGGAGCCTGGTTGTGTGCCTTTAGCTTTATTAGAAGATAAAATAAACGCTTGGATTTCAGCAAATAAATAATATGAATTTAAAAAAAAGTTGCTTATTTACTTTTTTGATTGCATCGTGGTTTGGGTTTTCGCAAAAAACAACCATTCAAGATAGTCAGTCAAAAACACCTATCTCCTATGCCACTATTTCATTTGGTGATGGCCAAGGTATTTTCGCCGATGATGAAGGCGCCTTTATTTTTACCAAGAAACTATATCCAGATGTTGATACCTTATATATTTCTGCATTGAGTTATAAAAGTGCAACAATACCAACTTCAGAACTTCAAAAAACTATTTTACTAGAAGAAGAAGTCAGTCAATTGGATGAGATTGTGTTAATAGCCAATAACCGGAAGTTTAAGGAAGAAACTATGGAACCTTATCTGGATGATGATTATTACCATTGCTGGCTACCAACCATTGAATCAGAAATAGCGGTGTATTTTTCAAATCCAGACGACAAACTTAAACAGTTGAGCACAATTCATTTTCCTATTACATTAGAATCACGAGATTGGAATCAACGCAAACGAAAGAACGCTGATAAAAAACCATTTTCTACATTATTTAAAGTCAAGTTTTACAAAAATGACAACGGTAAACCTGGTGACGTATTGGTGTATGAGAATATCGTATTTAGAGCCACCGAAAAAAATGGCGACGCTTATAATTTGGATGTATCAGATTATAACATCACTTACCCAGAATCTGGTTTTTTTGTATCCATGCAAGTCTTGGGTTATACGGATAAAGCAGGCAAATTATTGCCTAATAAAAAATACAAAGAAATCAAAGACAGAGATGGTAGCATAGTCAAAATACCAACTAATTTTAGACCACTACTACCATTTACCAATGAAATAGAAGCACATAACACCTTTATAAAACGGGTATTTATTAATGGTAATAACTGGGTACAGTTTAAACCGGGTAATATGGACTCCAGTCTTCTAAAAGCCGGACTAAATAATTATGGTGTAGGCATAACTTATAAGGTTTATAAAGATGAGTAACCCCTGGCATCTATATGCCATGGCAGCACTGTATATAGTGGCAGGCATCATGCATTTTGTCAAACCCAAAATGTACATGCGCATTATGCCACGGTATTTACCAAATCACAAAACCTTGGTACTTGTAAGCGGTTTGGCCGAAATCATGCTGGGTGCCGCACTGCTATTTAAAGAAACAAGGGCTTGGGCTATTTACGGCATTATGTTGATGCTCACCGTATTCTTGTTAGTTCACTTCTATATGCTATCAGGTAAAAAAGCCAGTGCAGGTATTCCCAAATGGCTTTTAATACTCCGCATACCATTACAATTTGTTTTGATGTATTGGGCTTATGGGTATTTATGATTTGACTTTATTAAAAACATATAATAAACTTGTATCGAGTTTGTCATTACGCACTGCCCCATAGAATTTGTCATGCTGAACTTGATTCAGCATCTAAAATCACTTATACAAACTTACAAACCCACTCCCAATTAATCATAAAACCGGCTCGGCTTGTAAGATTTTTTAGCTATTTTTAGGGGAATAAATAAAATGAGAATAAACACAATTGTGTTTATCCAATTGTTGCCATTAATTTTGAAAAAACACAGAACTTACATTGTATAACAGCGAAGACATACTTTTTCACATCAAACATTATGAAAAAGAACTGAACGAATCTTATCAACTACTTGGAGTTTTAGAAAGTGGAATAATAAAAGGAAATACTCTAGTTGCTGAATCGAGTATTGAACAAATAATAAAACATATAAAATTCATTTGTTTTTTCACTTCCTGTTTTCTTGATATTGCCTCTTCATTAAGAGGGCTTGTTGACTGCGAAACTAATTGGGAAAGAAAATTCTATTTGAAGAACGGATTTGTAGTTATATACGAATCTGTTAAAACGTTTGGAAAACATCAAAGAGAAATACGGAATTTAATAATGTCTGATTTTCCAGAATTGGAAGAAAAATACAAAGTAATCACACAGAATTTAAAGAGTTTAAAAAAAGAGCATAAGTACAACAAGCTAATAGCTACATTTAGAAACAAAGCTGGAGCTCATTATGACGAGAACTTTGAAATATATTTTGAGAATTTGAATCTAATAGACAAACCGATTAGCGTAAAAACTCTATCTGATTTTTCAAACTTCCTTATGTCTGTGATTGTTTTTTGGAGCGATTTTATAGACGTTTTCAAAGTAAAAATTGAGAAGGATATGAAAAATACTAAAGAAAAAACTAATGGCAACAATGTATAACCGAAAATTAGTAACTTTAATCCCGTAACTGACGGTTATACGAGAGCGTTAGGTAACATTTGACCAGAAACTGAAAAATTAAAGTAAAAACATATAGATGGCAATATTTGGAGCTGGTTCTAATTGGGACGGAAATGAAATAAAAGAAGATTTCTTCAAAAACGAAAATTTCGTGATTGGATGGGATATAAATGATGCTGAAGATTTATATAGCCAAATATCAAGTATTAAAGTCGGAGACATTATATATCTAAAAGCTAATAGACCGGGTTCGCTAGAAATAAGAATAAAAGGAATTGGAATTGTAAAGAATTCTCTTGTCAATCAACTTTTTTACAAAAAAGAGAATTTATTAAAAAATAGGAGAAATTTCGAACTTCCAGTAAAATGGATAGTAAAAAAGGAATTTCACATTAGCATTCCACTAAACACGGGAAAATTGACAAATGTAAGAGCAGCCACTCTATATGAGGAATTTATGCCATTTGTTCAATCAGAAATATTAGAAAAATTATTTAACGAAATTAAGTAAAATTAAATGACAAACTTTGAATTAATTGCATTAGGAGTTTCTTTAGTTGCAGTATTTGTTGCTTTTTGGCAAGGGTTTCTTGCTAAATCTCAATTGGAAGAAGCTAAAAGAACCAAAACAGAAACTGAAAAACTTTTAGACGAAATTAAAAGTAAAGTTCAGAGAGTTGAAACTATTTCAGACGAAACAAGAAAAGACGTAAAAGAACAAATATCAAAGCTAATCGACAAGCAAGATGAAAATTTCAAAGTTCTTTTAAATGCACCTAAAGAAAGTAGTCAGAACGAAATGCTAATGGCTTTTTTACCAAAATTAATGGAAAACCCTGCAATGATGGAAAAGTTAATTGAGATTGGAAATAGAAACCAATAAAAACGCTACACAACAATAGCTATAAGTAATTGCTTATTCTCGCCAACTTCCAATTAACCATATTCCACTTTTATTTGACCATGTTCCACTTGTGATTGTCCATGTTCCACCTTTGATTGACCATGTTCCACTTGTGATTGACCATGTTCTACTTTTGATTAACCGTTCCAGACTTTTGATTGGCCATTCCAAAGTTTTGATTGCCTATTCTAGAGTTTTGATTGACCACGGCAAAGTTGTGATTGGCTACCGCAATGTTTTGATTAGTTACCGCAAACTTTTGATTGGTTACCACAAAGTTTTGATTAGTCACCGCAAAGTTTTGATTGGTTACCGCAAAGTTTTGATTAGTCATTCTAGACTTTTGATTAACCATTCAAGAGTTATGATTGGCTGTTCCAAACTTTTGACTAATCAACACTAAACCATATAAACAAATAACCAAACCAACATTACGTCTTCCATCATCAACTAATCAACAAATCTTCCAAAGCTGGTTTTAGGTTCACATATTGAAACTCAAAACCCGTGTTTTCAATTTTTTTAGAGCTCACGCGTTGGCTTTCAAATAGTAGTATATGCATCTCACCCAAAATTAATTTCATCATAAATTTTGGAATGTTAGGTAAAATAAGTGGTCGCTTAACTGTGTTTGCTACGGCTTTGGTCAGTTCCGTATTACTCACTGGGTTTGGTGCGACTCCATTGAACACACCTTCTAAATGATGTGTTGCCACGTGTAGAAATATGCCGGCCAAATCATCAACATGAATCCATGATTGCCATTGATCACCACTACCAAAAGCAGCTCCAAAACCAAATTTTGTAGGTTTGACTATTTGAGGTAAGGCTCCATCTTTGTCATCCAAAACCAAGCCTATTCTAATTTTAGAAACGGTTAGTCCTAATATGCTAAAAGTATCCGCTTCAGCTTCCCATTTTTTAACAACGTCACCTAAAAAACTATTGGAATATTCAGAAAATGACTCTTCATAATAATTGGTCAAGGAATCTGGGTAGCCACCAATAGCACTGGCAGAAATCAAATGCTTGATATTGTGTTTGTTTTCTGATAACGCTTTATATAATAGCTTCAAGGTATTAACACGACTGCTAATGATAGTTTCCTTATAATCTGATGTCCAACGCTTTGCAATACTTGCTCCTGCCAAATTAATAATGGTTTCCACACCCTCTAAACAGGCGCTATCTATAAACTGTTCTCTAGGATTCCAGTAGAACCCTTTGTAATTGGGAAGGTCTTCAATTTTAGATTTCGAAGTGGTTAAATAATAAACGGTAAAATCTTGAGCCAAACACTGTTTTACAATAGCTTGACCAATTAAACCTGTAGCCCCAGTAATTAAAATCTTCATTTACAATTTTTTGTAAAGATACGGATTGCTACATCCAATAATGTTGAGTTTAATTAAGGTTTAACAGATTTAACTATTCTTAACACCGTTTTATAGCCTGTAATCTTTGACTCGCAAACTTACCAAATGCTTCGTTGAAGGGAACATTTGACTCACAGGCTCACCGAATGTCAAAAACATTTTTTCGCTCTTAACATTTCTCTCTTACCAGGAGGCCCAGGCAATCGTTCTACTTCAAAGCCAACAGCTTGCATAGCACGTCTCACACTTCCTTTTGCCGAATATGTAACCAAAACACCTTTAGTTTTTAAAGCCTTAAACATGATTTTGAAAATGGACTCTGTCCATAAATCAGGTTGAACACGTGCGCCAAATGCATCAAAATAAATGAGGTTATAAGTATTCTCATCAGTTATATCCTGAAAAAATTGTTGCCGTTTGGTTAATGTAAAGTTAGGAGTGATAATTGACTTATTTTCCCAATCTACCTCATGCATTTTAAAAAAAGTGGCGCTATCATCTTTTAATAAAACATCGTATTGTAATTGCTTAAGTTCATCAAGTAATACAGGATAAGCTTCAACACCAATATAATTTACTGAAACTTGCTTTTTTTTGGCTTCATGCATAGTGAGCATGGCATTTAAACCAGTCCCAAAACCAATTTCCAAAATGGATAAAGGTTGAGAATAGTTTTTGGTCTCAATAACATGCTTAAATCCATGCTCAATAAAAACATGCATTGCTTCTTGGTAAGCCCCATGAATAGAATGATACTGCTCGTTCCAATCTTCAATCTGAATGGTTTTGGAACCGTCTGCAGTGGTGATAACGTTACGTTTCACCTTATTTTATCAATAATTTTTGAATTCGTGGAATGGGTCCTGTACATTCTGTTTGATGACAGGAAATACAAACATTTACCGCATTATTAAAGCGTTCTTCAAGCGGAACTTCAGAATCTTCATTAAAAATTTCTCGTTCTGCGTTTAAAAACACGTTTGAAAAACTCTCAAAGATTTCGTTACGGTCTTTAAAATCTGACAATTCAGCTGTATGGATTTTCATAAAATCCATTGGGAATTCGGTTGGTGTTTTGCCATCTAGAATATCTTGCTTAACCTTGAGGTTGTGCGCATACATCTGATTCATGAGATTGGCCATTTCAGATGGCTCATACATATCATAAACTATTTTTTCAGAAATTTCAGTAGTTTCTTTTTCTTCATTTTTGCAACCAAAAATGCTCATTAAAAAGATTAATACAAAAGTTAGATATCTCATTATTCTTCAATCAACAAAACACCATCAGCCATAAAAGAATAGGTACGTTTTGGTTCGGTAATAGCAGCAATCTCTTCTTCTGATTTTCCAGCATCTTCTGCATAGTGACGTTGCTCATCTACAGAAACTTCAGACACATAAGCATGTCCATTCATAATAACTTCCTTTCCCGCAATATTTTTTGGCATGAAAAATCCATAATCTTTAAACTTCACCATAACTTCTTCATCATTACCTAAATCTATACGCATCCAACAACCTTTAGCCTGACAAACCTCATTAACCTTTCCCACTATTTTTGTTGAAACACTATCTCCAACCTGCATAGATTGAAAACGTTCAGCCATTTCCGTAGCCTTTATAGCGTTGTCTGCCTCTATTTTATCTCCAAAAGATGCATAAGCAACTTCTGCGTTTTCAGTTTCAGAAACTTCAGTGGTTTTTGTTTCATTTTTACAAGAAACTACTATGAACACTAACAATAACAAAGACAATATATTCTTCATGATAATATTTTGATTTAAAAAATTTGCTCCAAATATACAATTTATTTAAGGAATTATTTTGTTTTTTATAAGGTTGAAATTAAGTACTTTTGCATGACCAAAAAAACAGAATTATAATGATGGAAACAGACCTTTACGAAATCGATATAGTAAAAGCAGAAAAGAGTAAAATTCAAGATGTAGATTTTGAAAACATTAATTTTGGACGTGTGTTCACTGACCATATGTTTACTTGTGATTTTGTTGATGGCAAATGGCAACAACCTAAAATAATGCCATATCAAGTCATGACTATTGACCCTTCGGCTCGCGTATTCCATTACGGACAAGCAGTTTTTGAAGGCATGAAAGCCTATAAGGACGATAATGGTGAGGTGTTTTTATTTCGTCCTGAAGACAACCATAGCCGTATAAATAAATCAGCAGCTAGATTAGCAATTCCTGAATTTCCAAAAGCATATTTTATGAACGGTTTAACTACTTTGTTAAATCTAGATAAGGATTGGGTTAAACCTGGTGTAGGCAATTCGTTATACATTAGACCATTTGTAATTGCTACAGATTCTGCCATTGCAGCAGCACCATCTAGTAATTACAGATTTATGATTATTTGCTCACCAGCAAAAGCTTATTATACAGGTACTGTACGTGTATTAATTGCTGAAAAATACAGTCGTTCTGCTGATGGTGGCGTTGGATTTGCCAAAGCTGCTGGAAATTATGCAGCACAGTTTTATCCAACAAGTCTGGCTCAAAAAAGTGGTTTCCAACAAATTATTTGGACAGATGCTAACTCACATGAGTATTTAGAAGAAGCTGGAACGATGAATATCTTTTTCAGAATCAATAATACCTTAATTACTGCTCCTACTAGTGACAGGATTCTTGATGGTATTACAAGAAAAAGTGTGATTCAATTAGCTAAAGACAACAATATTGATATAGAGGTTAGACGTATTAGCGTTAGTGAAATTAAGGAGGCTGCTCATAATGGTTCGTTAAAAGAAATTTTTGGAACAGGCACTGCTGCAGTTATTAGTCCCGTTTCCGCATTTGAACATGCTGGAGAAACATTTGAGATTCCTAATTTAGATGACAGCTTTGCATCATTATTTAAAAAGCAATTATTAGAAATACAACATAATCTACTGGAAGATAAACACAATTGGAGATATTCAGTTAAATAAAAAAAAGCAGCCAGTTGGCTGCTTTTTTTTATTTGTTCAGTATGGATTCTATATGCGGTTTAAAATAGTTAGGGCCTTTTAAAACTTTCCCGTCCTCTCTGTAAATTGGCTCACCATCTTCGCCCAATTTACTCATATTGCTGCGCTGAATTTCATTAAAAACGTCTTCAATTTTATGTTGCAAACCATGTTCAATGATGGTTCCGCATAATATGTAAAGCATATCTCCCAAAGCATCAGCAACCTCAACCAAGTCATTGTTGTTTGCAGCTTCAAGGTATTCTTCGTTTTCCTCACGCATTAATTTATAACGTAACATGTTTTTTTCCAATCCTAAATCTGCTTTAGGCGTCTCCCGATGACCAATTTTAAAGGCTGTATGGAAAGCTTTGACCGCTTCTATTTTTTCTTTCATTAATTAATTATTTTTCATTTCCACAAATATGGAAATCTCGTTCTATTATTCATAAATTTGCATAAAATTAAGTATATGTTTACAAAAGGTCAATTAGTTTTTGGAATTTTATTTGCCATAGCTTTTATAGGCGTCCTCATTTATGCCTACAGAAAAGACACAAAGCTCCATAAAAAATATTACAAAGGCAGTATTTGGGTATTGTTGGCCTTTATTTCATTTATCCTTTTCATAGTAGCAATTAAGTGGCTTTTCCAATAAAATAACTATTTGGTCCGTCATTCATTATCTTTATAATTTGATTATATTTGATAAACACTACAACTTACCAAATAATGAAAGCATTAAAGTATCTTCTATTTCTCATACTCATTTTAGCTATTGGTTTTTCCATTTATATTGCTGTTCAACCAAACTCTTTTGAAGTTGAGCGCTCCAGAACAATCAAAGCACCTGCAGCTGTTATTTATAACAATGTTATAGATTTTAAAAATTGGGAAGCTTGGTCTTCGTGGGTCGAAAAAGATCCCGAAACAGTTATTACTTTAAACGATAGCACTGTTGGTGTTGGCGGCTCCTATTCATGGGTAGATTCACACGGAAATGGTAGGATGAAAACAATATCCGCAAATCCGAATCAAACCATTGAACAGGAATTACAGTTTGAAGATTTTGATCCTTCCAAAGTAACTTGGAAATTTGAACCAACTGATGAGGGAACTAACGTCACTTGGAAAATGAGCAGTGATAATATTCCGTTTCTTTTTAAAGCAGGAGCCATATTTGAGGGCGGCTTTGACAATATGATTGGCCCTGATTATGAACGTAGTTTAGAAAAACTTGATAGTATTGTTGTGGCATCTATGATGAAATATTCTATAAAAATAGATGGTATTGCCAATCATGGTGGCGGTTATTATATTTACAACACAACATCCTGCAAAATGGATGATCTTAAAAATAAAATGACTGAAATGCTTCCTAAAATTAGCAATTATGCCAAAAAAAATCGAATTGCTATGGCAGGAGCTCCATTTGTTAACTATCATAAATGGGATGAGGAAAACAATGCAGTGATTTTTTCGTGTTGCATACCTACAACCATGCAGGTTATAACCACAGAAAATGACATTTTAACAGGTCAATTAGAGCCTTTTAAAGCGGTTAGAACAACTCTAAAAGGAGATTACGAAAACCTAAAAGAGGCTTGGGATGAAACGTTTAAGTATATTGAAAATTATCAATTAGTTCCTACTGAAACTGGCCCTATGTTAGAAGTATATTTAACCAATCCAGAGTCCAAACCAAATCCAGCCGATTGGATTACTGAAATTTATGTTGCCATAAAAGAATAATGAAAAGTCTTTTATTAGTATTTATTGGCGGTGGCGTTGGGAGTGCGCTTCGATATCTTATTGGTAAATGGCTTAACAGTCCTGATACTGGTATTCCATACGGAACGTTTGCTGCTAATATTTTAGGTAGTTTACTTATCGGTATTATTTTGGGCCTTGCAGCAAAAAACAATTCGCTCAACTCAAACCAGACACTGTTATTAGCTACAGGTTTTTGTGGTGGTTTTACAACATTTTCAACATTTGCTTATGAAAACCATGTTTTATTAAAGTCTGGTGATTTTACAAGTTTTGCAGTTTATACTATTGCCAGTTTTATTGTAGGTTTTTTAGCCGTTTTTTTGGGGCTATATATAATCAAATGGCTTTAATGCTTATGGAATGCTTTTACGCCAGCTTTTACTTCTGCATCTAAATAGTTTACCCTTGGAACTATAGGACATGAATATTTTTCATTGTAAGCACAATATGGGTTGTATGCCGTATTAAAATCTATTAAAATAGTATCATCATTTGGAATCCTAGCTTCCACATATCTCCCACCTGAATAACTCTCCTCACCATTGGTATTATCTAAAAACGGTAAGAACAAATAATCTTCATATCCTGGCTTTTCTAACAAATCCAGATTTTGATAAATATTAAGCTCGTGCTGATTCCCTTTCAAATCAAAAGTAATGACACCATACTTGACATAATTGGCCAACCGTTCTGTTGTTGTTTTCATTTTAAAAGGTTTTTCATCTGGAGTTCTTTTTAGTTTTGCTTTTACAACATAAGCAGAGTCAAACTTAAAAAAATCAAGGCCTTTAAAATCTTTTCTATCTCTATCTTTTAATGGCGATTTTGTGGCGTCTTTAAAATCAGCATTCATTTGACGCTGCCAATCTGTTTCACCTAAAAGAGGCTCTTTATCTTGAGCACATGTTAAAGTAGAAATCGCTAAAAAAAGTAAAAGTATGTGTTTCATTGTGATATTTTTTCATTTCAAAAATACAACTTAAAGTTTTTTTACCTAGTTTTGGGTATCATTTAGAAAAAATTATGCAAAACTGTATCGTGAAATATACGCAAAGACAAACCTCTTGGGAAAGAAGTTGGACACGCTATATATTATGATGATATAAACATATAATTAAACAATATAGAAAAGTCCGACGATAACGTCGGACTTTTTATTTTTATAACAATCAATCAAAATGAAAAAACTTTATTTTAACTATCTAGACACATTTAAAGGTCTCTCAAAAGAAATCTGGTGGCTCGCCCTTATCACACTTATTAATAGAGCTGGCACCATGGTTATACCCTTTTTGTCTTTATATCTCACCGAAGATTTACATTTTGAACCCAAAGATGTCGGTTGGATTATGACAGCCTTTGGTTTAGGTTCATTTGTAGGATCCTGGCTTGGCGGTAAATTGACTGATAAAATTGGCTACTATAAAGTCATGGTTAGAAGTCTTTTAACAACAGGATTGCTCTTTATTGGTTTACAGTTTTTAAACACTTTTGCATCGCTGTGCTTGGGTATATTTTTAGTAATGCTTGTTGCCGATATGTTTCGTCCTGCTATGTTTGTGGCTTTAAGCGCATACAGTAAACCGGAAAATAAAACACGTAGTGTAACGCTTATTCGTCTAGCAATAAATCTCGGGTTTTCTGCTGGACCTGCGGTTGGCGGACTCATTATAACGACTATGAGTTATAGTGGTTTGTTTTGGGTAGATGGCATCACCTGTATATTGGCAACATTACTGTTAATTCAAGTGCTACATCCAAAAAAAGCAAAGCCATTAGATACGGTCATTAATGAAAATCCGGAATCAGCATATAAAGACAAAGCTTTCTGGATATTCTTGGTATCAATGACCCTGTTTGGAATTATATTTTTGCAATATTTTTCTACAATGCCCATATATTATAAAGATGTACACAAGCTTACTGAATTGGAGATTGGTTTACTACTTGGATTAAACGGTGCATTTATTTTCCTATTAGAAATGCCTCTTATAAAATGGCTAGAAAATATTAAAATATCAAAAGCTGCACTCATGCTCATTGGCGCATTTTTAACGGCTATGAGTTTTTTGGTGTTGAATATGACGCCTTGGATTGGTATCTTACTCATAGGCATGTTATTTATGACTGTAGGAGAAATGATTGCCTTTCCTTTTTCTAATGCTTTTGCGATGGAACGTGCCAAAAAAGGAAATCAGGGTGAGTACATGGCACTCTATACCATTTCATTTTCCATTGCTCATATTTTTGGTCACAATGCTGGCATGCAGTTGGTTGATAATATTGGTTTTGATAATACGTGGTACATTATGACTGGGCTTGGTATGATTTGTGCTTTGTTATTATGGATATTAAAGCGATATTTAAAAGCTAAAAATGAATTAAGTTATGGATAGACCTTGGGAAAATCTACCAATATTTCAAAAAGCCGAAAGTATCAGAACACTCGTTGATTCCATTGTTGAAATTACTATGGAATCAGAGATGTTCTTTGAAACTGAAGAAGATGGCAAAATGATAGATGACAGTATAAACTATCTTGTCGATAACTCATTGGCTATTCCGTCGAACATTGTAGAAGCTTCCGACGAAGATGTTTTTTACGATATTAAAATGGAACATGCAGCCATAATTAGAAAGGCTGCTAAAGATATATTAACCGATTTATCAACTTTAGAGCATTTTGGATTTAAAGACATCGAATATTTAGAAGTATTACGAAATGAGATGGAAGAATTCAGAGTTTTATTTGCTGAATGGGTAAAAACATTTGACCCCTGGAATTATACTATTGATCGTTGGGGTTTGTTTAATCCGCCCGGAATCGATTTTGACGATTATGATCCTGATGATGATATCCCATTGAATGGTGATGATGATGATGATTAAACTTATTTCATAGGCTTAACTGGATTATGCTTAATAACATGAGATAATACAATTTGTGTTTTAGTTTCGCCATAAACAATCAATTGATCAATAAAAGCTTCTAGGTGTTTTTGGTTTTTTAAAACAACTTCCATTACTATATTTTCATTACCGGTAATTCGGTAGCAATTAATAACCTCATCATAGGTTTTTACCTTATCTAAAAATGGTTTCAACATACCCATAAAAGCTCGAATAGTTATTAAAGCTTTTAGCTGATACCCTGCTTCAAATGGGGAAACTGTGGTATGATAATCTTGAATAATCCCTAGGTCTTCCATTTTCTTTATCCGTTCAGAAACTGCAGGTGAGCTAATACCAACTTGACGTCCAATTTCAGCATTGGATAAGCGTGCGTTCTGTTGTAAGCATTTCAAAATCTTCCAGTTAAGCGAGTCTATACTCATTTTTAAAGTAATTAAATTAAAATAACTTAATAATTAAATCAAATATACAATTTTACCTAAATAACGAAAGTAAAATACCATTTCTTGTCACTAATTTTGGTAAAATTGCTATTAGAAACATGTTACCAAATATTCCATCAAATCTGTACTACTTGCCTATTTATCAAAAGGCTATAGATATCATTACACTTTCTCGAAGTATTTCGACGTATTTAAATCAAGATTTATCAGCCTTATTACAAGATGGTTCAGAGGATAATCACATCTATTTTTCAGGTGATATTGTACAACAATCAGTGTCTTTAGCCCCTGAAATTGTTAAAGCAGAACAAGAACGCTTTTCTGACAAAAAATATAAGCACATAGCTTCAATAAAACGACTCACATATTTACTCAACAAAAATATTAAACGTTTAGAGCAGTGTAATAGCAATGGTAAAGATTATCTACCACTATTAAACTCTGAATTAAAAAAATTTAAAAAATTACAACGTAGCTGGATGTTAACGTTGTAGCACTATCTACCATGAGGTTCCATATTGGGTAGCGCATTCAAATCACGAACATAATAATCAAAGTGACGTTTCATTTCATAAAACATATCGTTACGAAACTCACGAATACCATGATCGGCTCCTTCAAATAAAATAAAACGTGTTGGATGTTTTTCTTTATAAAGCTTTTCAACTAATTCCATAGATTCTTCAGGTAACACACGCCAATCTGCACTACCATGCATAATTAAAAGTGGTGTAGTTTTACAAATGGCGTCTGCCCAATAAACTGCAGATCGCGCTTTTAATTCTGATTCTTTTTTGTCCCAATAATTAGGAATAAGTTCAGCATATACACGCTTTTCCATTTCTGGTCTACTCTCGATGTTTGCAAATGAATTTGCCGCACCAGCAGTAACTGCAGCCCCTTTAAATTCACAACTTTCTTTCAGTGCTAAATAAGTCATCATACCTCCTCTACTGCCTCCTTGAATCCCAATTCTATTCGTATCTGCATTTGGAATTTCTTTTAAGGTGTTTACTAAATTTAAAACATCGTTCACATCTTTTCCACCAAATTCTTCCATGCCGTCACCTCCATCATTACCTCTATATTGACTAGCAATAACTACATATCCCCAAGTTGCCATTTTACCTAAAAAATAGGCTACACTTATTTCAGACCACTGCCCAAAATCACGATTTCCACCACGATTGGAAACAATGCATGGAAACAAACCTTTGGATTTTGGTTCAACTAAATAGGCTGTAACTTTTAGACCATCTGATAAATATTTAATCTTGTAAAAATTAAGCTCACCTAATTTTTCCGCCAAATCAGCATCAAAAGTACTGATGCGATTGACAATGCTATCTGAAATAAGAAAAGTTTCCTTATTAACAATTTTACCGTCTTGGGAATAGGAATGAGAATTAAAGCATAAAACGAGTAGTAATGCCAAAAGATATCTATACATCGAACCTTGATAAATTGATTTTTTTACAATTTACATATTTCTACGATACTGACCACCAACTTCAAACAACGCTTCTGTAATCTGACCTAATGAGCACACTTTACACACATCCATTAAGGCTTCAAAAATATTCTGATTGTTAATGGCTTTCATTTGTAAATTTTTCAATAGTTCAGTAGTGTTATTACCTTTATGAAGATTTTCTAACGTTTTTATCTGATATTCTTTTTCCTCTTCGGTAGCACGTATGACTTCTGCCGGCTGAACCGTTGGTGAACCTTTAGAGCTTAAGAATGTATTTACACCAATAATTGGGAATTCTCCATTGTGCTTTAAGGTTTCGTAATACAAACTCTCTTCCTGTATCTTACTACGTTGATACATGGTTTCCATAGCACCTAAAACACCTCCACGTTCCGTAATTCTATCAAATTCTGCTAAAACAGCTTCTTCAACCAAGTCCGTTAATTCTTCAATTATAAATGAGCCTTGAATCGGGTTTTCGTTTTTAGCTAAACCTAATTCTTTATTTATAATAAGTTGAATAGCCATAGCACGACGTACACTTTCTTCAGTTGGCGTAGTAATGGCTTCATCATAGGCATTGGTGTGCAATGAATTACAGTTATCGTAAATGGCATACAATGCTTGAAGTGTTGTACGTATATCGTTAAAGTCAATTTCTTGCGCGTGTAAGCTACGTCCAGATGTTTGAATATGATATTTCAACATTTGCGCACGTGGATTGGCACCATACTTATTTTTTAAAGCTTTTGCCCAAATTTTTCTCGCCACACGACCAATCACCGCATATTCTGGATCGATTCCGTTTGAGAAGAAAAAGGATAGGTTGGGACCAAAAGCGTTAATGTCCATTCCTCGTGATAAATAATACTCAACATACGTAAATCCGTTTGCCAACGTGAATGCTAACTGTGAAATAGGATTGGCTCCTGCTTCAGCAATGTGATAACCTGAAATAGAAACTGAGTAAAAGTTTCTCACATTATTTTCAATAAAATATTCCTGAACATCACCCATTAAGCGCAAGGCAAATTCTGTTGAAAAAATACAAGTGTTTTGAGCCTGGTCTTCTTTTAAAATATCAGCTTGAACGGTTCCTCGAACTTGAGAAATAGTTTTAGTTTTTATGTCGTTGTAAACAGTTTCAGGTAAGACTTGATCGCCTGTTACACCTAATAACATTAACCCTAAACCGTCATTACCTTCTGGTAAATCACCATTGTATTTTGGTCTGTCAACACCTTTATCTTTATAAATTTTTTCAATCTTGGCTTCAACTTCATTTTCTAATCCATTTTCCTTAATATAAATCTCACATTGTTGGTCTATAGCTGCATTCATAAAGAAGCCGAGTAACATAGGTGCTGGTCCATTAATGGTCATACTTACAGATGTCATAACATGTGCAAGGTTGAAACCAGAATAGAGTTTTTTAGCATCATCTAAACAACAAATACTAACACCTGCATTTCCAATTTTTCCATAAATATCTGGACGATAATCTGGATCATTTCCATATAACGTTACGCTATCAAAAGCAGTAGATAAACGTTTAGCCGGCATACCTTGACTCACGTAATGGAATCGTTTGTTGGTACGTTCAGGACCACCTTCGCCTGCAAACATTCTAGCAGGATCTTCACCAGTACGCTTAAATGGATACAAACCAGAAGTGTACGGAAACTCACCGGGCACGTTTTCTTGTAATGTCCAACGTAAAATATCGCCCCAAGCTTGATATTTTGGCAACGCTACTTTAGGAATCTGTGTATGTGATAAGGACTCCGTATGCGTTTCGATTTTGATTTCTTTATCCCTTACTTTGAAAGAATATATTGGATTCTTGTATTTATTAACTTTTTCGTCCCAACCAGTAATAACCTCCCAGTTATAAGGATCAAGATTTAATTTTACACGATCGAATTCTTTAATCAATAATCTTAAAAAATCTTTAGAATTGTCATCCTGAACTTGGTTCAGGATCTCATCTTCATTTAATCCAACTTTGCTTAAAAAAGACGTCTCGACTGCGCTCGACGTGACATTCGCCACAGAATTAATCGTTTTATAAATACCGTAAAGTTTTTGTGCTACCTCAACTTGTTCATTAGCCGTCTTATCATAAGCGCGATTATTTTCGGCTATTTCAGACAAATAGCGTGTTCGAGCTGGTGGAATAACGAAAATCTTTTCGCTCATTTCATTAGAAATATGAAACGTAGATTTTAAATCAGCATCTGTTTTCTCAACTAATTTATCCATAACCGCTTTATAAAGCGTGTTCATTCCTGGATCGTTAAATTGAGAAGCAATAGTTCCAAAAACAGGTAATTGATCTTGAGGTGTATCCCAAAGATTATTGTTACGCATATATTGCTTTTTCACATCACGTAAGGCATCTAAAGATCCACGTTTATCGAATTTGTTTATTGCGACTAAATCAGCAAAGTCTAACATATCAATTTTTTCCAACTGTGTTGCCGCTCCAAACTCTGGAGTCATAACATACAGTGATAAATCTGAATGCTCTATAATTTCGGTATCAGATTGGCCAATACCTGATGTTTCTAAAATAATTAAATCGAATTCTGCTGCCTTTAAAACTTCAACAGCTTCATTCACATATTTTGATAAGGCTAAATTAGATTGACGAGTTGCCAAACTGCGCATGTAAACACGAGGTGAATTAATAGCATTCATACGAATTCTATCACCTAAAAGAGCTCCTCCTGTTTTACGTTTTGATGGGTCAACAGAAACTAATCCAACTGTTTTCCCTGGAAAATCAATTAAAAAACGTCGAACTAGTTCATCGACTAAAGACGATTTACCAGCACCACCAGTACCAGTAATTCCTAAAACAGGGGTTACTGAATTCTTATTCTTTTTATGAATTTCGTCTAAAGCATCTTTCGCAACCTCAGGAAAATTTTCAGCAGAAGAAATAACACGAGCAATATCTCTTGGATTTTTATTCGCTAGGGTTTTTACCTCGCCATTTAGAGAGTCACCAATAGCAAAATCAGATTGCTCAACCAAATCATTAATCATACCCTGTAATCCCATTTCACGGCCATCATCAGGTGAATAGATACGGTCAATTCCGTAATCCATAAGTTCTTTGATTTCTGAAGGTAAAATAACACCACCTCCACCACCGAAGATTTTTATATGACCAGCACCCTTTTCTTTTAAAAGGTCATGCATGTATTTAAAATACTCATTATGTCCGCCTTGATATGATGTTAAACAAATAGCATTAGCATCTTCTTGAATAGCTGTATTAACAACTTCTTCTACACTTCTATCATGACCTAAATGAATAACCTCAACACCAGTTGCTTGAATAATACGGCGCATAATATTAATTGAGGCATCGTGACCATCAAATAAGGATGCTGCTGTTACGATTCTGACTTTATGTTTTGGCTTATATGGTGCTACTTGTTTCATGAATTATCGATATGATTTTTTAGTGCGGTAAAATTACGAAATATTCAAAAATATTGTGTTGTTTTTAATAATTATCTAACAGTCCAAGACTCAAAAAGACTGCCTACATTTGGAAAACGGAAATCTAATTATTTAATGTTTCAAAAAACAAATATAGATTCAAGATTTGAATGAAATTTCAATTTTTCTTATAACAGACTCACTTAAGAATGAAGTTTAGGCACAATAATTGAACCGGTTTCATAAGAATACATTTATCTTTGTTTAATATAAAAAATACTATCCCATGTATAAAAAACTAATTGCCCTAATTTGTATTGTTTCAATGACATCATGTTCAGAATTACAGCAAGTTATTAATGAATTACCTGAAAATACTACTGGTGTGAGTAACCTAGAAATAGCTTCTGGATTACGAGAAGCGCTTGACCAAGGTATAGACAAACAAGTGAGCAAATTGACTCAAACTGATGGGTATTATAAAAATGAATTAGTCAAAATACTTCTGCCTGAAGAACTCCAAAAAGTTGATAAAGCATTAAGAGATATTGGTTTAGGTAATTTAGCAGATGAGGGTCTTAAGGTTTTAAACAGAGCTGCTGAAGATGCTGTTGGAGAAGCAACACCTATTTTTGTAGATGCCGTTAAAGGAATTACATTTAATGATGCAAAAAATATTCTCCTTGGCGATGATAAAGCCGCTACAACCTACCTAGAAAGTAGAACACAGACTAGTCTTTATAATAAATTTCATCCAGTAATTAATAATTCATTTGCAAAAGTTGGAGCTGATGATATTTGGGCTAATTTAATTAATAGATACAATGCTATTCCGTTTACTAACAACGTGAATCCGGATTTGACAGATTATGTAACACAAGAAGCACTTGAAGGTGTTTACAAAATGATTGCTGTTGAGGAAAAAGAAATTAGAACCAAACTATCATCTAGAACTACTGATTTATTACGTAAAGTTTTTGCTTTACAGGATTAAGTGGTTAGTCAACAAAATTACTTCTTAACATACAATCCATCAAAGGCAACGGTTACATCTTTACCATTAGTAATGGTTTCCCAGTATTGATGAACAGAACCGTCATCATTGAGAGTCCACGTTACACGATGGTAAAAAGTTTCACCATTTTTGTTTTTTTCATCATCGGTTTGCATAATCATTTGATTACCTTTTCGTTCACCTTTTAAATGCAATGTACCTCCCATATTATCAACCCAAATTTGCTCCCATTGTTTGGTTTTATAATTGTAGAAATTATTACTCGTTCCTGTAACTTTACCATTAGCACTCTTCCAGTTTTCTTGTAGTAAACAATTATTCTGACTTTTGGTAATAGTATTGGTTCCTGCTTTAGAGCCATCAGGATTTGTAACTTGCCACTCACCTACCCAAAAATCAAAATCAGCATGTTTTTCGGTACAACACACACATGAATTCGTTTGAGCATTAAGCATTGTAGAAAAAGTTAACAGTAAAAATAATAGAGTTGCTTTCATAATATTTTATGTTGAGTTAATAAATTTATTAAATGAATCTTAATAATACGCTAATATTAACATAACATTAGTTGTGTAAAAAAGTCTCATCTTTGGAGTATTCGCATAAAGAATTTACTTCCACATAATTTGGTCAAGTAAGAGTTAGTTAGTTAAAAAAAATCGATCTTTCTTCAAGGTCGGTTTTTTTATAAACTTTTTTGAATTTTAGTTTGCTGAATTACAATATTTTAAATATATTTAATGTTCTCTATGGGGCTGCATGAAAAATCTAACCGAAATAAAAAAGCATCGTAAAAGACTTCAAAAACGCTATAAGCAGCTTATTGAAAAAGCCTATAATTTAAGACAAACTGATTCGGCTCAAAGTGATATTTCGGAATACCAAGCAATTCAATTACTTGACGAACTAAATCGTTTGAATTATTTACATAGAGACAACATGACTCCTTCACTTTAGAAATTATCAAAACTTTAACTTTAGTTCACATCCGCTATTAAAGCCCGATTCGTATATCTTATAAAATATACTATATGAGTCCACAATTTTGTAAAATAGGTAAATCAAGCCCTATTTCAGACAACCTACTTAAACTGAAAAAGCATTACCAAATACTCGTTGAGCAGGCATATAATATTAGCATGACTGATGCTGGGTTAAGTGATATATTATACTATAAAGCTTTTAAGATCAAGCAGGCTTTCATTAAATCAAAATATCGCGATGTAGTGTTTTAAAATATTTAAAAGCTTTTATTAAGCGGCTTCCATACCAGGAAAACATTTCGCCATCAACTAATTGGATTTTAGCATTGGGAAAATGCGGTTGTAAGAATTTGAAATGCTCTTTTTGAAAGGGATACGGTTCGCTTGAAAGTAACACTAAATCAACTTCAGGATATATTATATTCAAATCAATTTCAGGATAGCGTGATTGGTTTTCAAAATGATTCGTAAAACCATTCAGATTCAGCATATAATCTATAAAAGTATTATTCCCAACTGCCATCCAAGGGTCTTTCCAAATAAAATAAACAACTGAATGTTTAGGCTGATTGCTTACAAATGATTCAAATTGAGATTGTTCTTTTCGAATATTACAACATATACTTTCAGCCTCTTGATTAATTTGAAAAATTTCACCATACATTGAAATTATTCCTAAACAGTCATCAATAGTGTTAATGTCACTTATATGAACAGGTGCCATTTGCTCCAGCTCCTGTATTATTTCTTGAGTGTTTTCCTCCTTATTACATAAAATGATTTCGGGATTCAACTTATGAATCTTATCAAAATGAACGTGCTTAGTACCACCAACAACTGTAGCTGTATTCCTAATATTATTTGGATGAACACAGAATTTAGTTACACCTACTAAAGATGATTTTAAACCTAGATCGCAAACAAGTTCTGTTAAACTTGGCACCAACGATATGATTCGTGTTGGTGGTTCATGGATTTGAATCGTTCTATTTAATTGATCAGTGAATTTCATTTTTGAGATTCCTTCCTTGTTTCAATTCTCTGAATGACAAAAGCTTTTTAGTTTACTTCTAAAATGTCTTTCATTTGTTGTTGTAATTCTGAAGCTTTTAAGGTAGCAGCTTTCGCAAAATCCTCTTGATTAGATGCATAAATTATTCCTCTGGAAGAATTAATCAATAAACCAATATTATTCGTCATTCCGTACTTACAAACGTCCTGCAAATTTCCACCTTGGGCTCCTACACCAGGAACTAACAAAAAACTTTCTGGGATTATTCTTCTAATATCTGCCAAATATTCTGCCTTTGTAGCACCAACAACATACATTAAGTTTTCAGCGTTTTTCCACGTTTTTGAGGTTTCTAAAACTTGTTTATACAATTCTACACCATTAACAGTTTGCGTCTGAAAATCAAAAGCGCCTTGATTAGACGTTAAGGCTAACATAATGGTATGTTTATTTTTAAATGCTAAAAACGGTTCAACAGAATCTTTACCCATATATGGTGCAACTGTAACACTATCAAAGGCTAAATCTTCAAAAAAGGCTTTTGCATACATACTACTGGTGTTTCCTATGTCTCCTCTTTTAGCATCGGCAATCGTAAAAATTTCCGGATGTTTATCGTTTAAATAATTTATTGTTTTTTCTAATGCCTGCCAACCTTTTATGCCATACGCTTCATAAAAAGCTGTGTTGGGTTTGTATGCCACACATAAATGATGGGTAGCATCTATAATGGCTTTATTAAAAGCAAAAATAGGATCCTCTTCGCTTAAAAGATGTTGTGGAATTTTAGTTAAATCGACATCCAATCCAATACATAAAAAGGATTTCTTTTTTTTAATTTGTTCGGTTAGTTGTTGTGTAGTCATGTTATAAAAAAAGCCTCAAGTTGAGGCTTAATGTTAAATATGTTCGTCACTAGCTTTTAACTTTTCAGTGTTTTCAGCTAGCATTAATTCATCAATTATTTTTTGAATATCACCATTAATAATATTCTGAAGATCATAAAGTGTTAATCCAATACGATGGTCTGTAACACGGCCTTGAGGATAGTTATAGGTTCTAATTTTAGCACTTCTATCGCCACTTGTAACCATAGTCCCACGCTTGGCAGCATCTTCTTCTTGCTTTTTAGCTAATTCTAAATCGTATAAACGCGATCGTAAAACCTTAAAAGCTTTTTCCTTGTTTTTATGCTGTGATTTCTGGTCTTGACATTGCGCCACTAAACCTGTAGGCTCATGCGTTAAACGTACAGCCGAGTAAGTTGTGTTTACCGACTGACCTCCTGGACCAGAAGAACAGAAATAATCTATTCTAACATCTTTAGGATCAATTTCTACATCAAATTCTTCAGCCTCTGGAAACACCATACAGGTTGCAGCACTGGTGTGTACACGCCCTTGTGTTTCGGTTTGTGGGACACGTTGTACACGATGCACACCTGCTTCAAATTTCAAGGTTCCATAAACGTCATCTCCTGAAACTTCAAACTGTATTTCTTTAAATCCGCCATTAGTACCTTCACTAAAATCAACAGTATCAACTTTCCACCCTTTACTTTCACAGTATTTTGAGTACATTCTGAACAAATCACCTGCAAAAATACTGGCTTCATCTCCACCTGTACCAGCACGCAATTCTACCACGGCATTTTTAGAATCCTCTGGATCTTTTGGTATCAATAGAAAACGGATTTCATCTTCTAATTTAGGAATTCCTTCTTTAGCTTCATCATATTGCATTTTGGCCATTTCAACCATTTCGTCGTCGCTACCATCTGCAATAATTTCTTCAGCTTCTTTTAAATTATTAGTCAATTCAATATAAGCTTCACGCTTGTCCATAAGAACGCGTAAATCCTTATACTCTTTATTTAATTCCACATAACGTTTTTGGTCTGAAATAATATCAGGCTGGATAATTAAATCGCTTACCTCATCAAAACGTTGCTTTATAATTTGAAGTTTTTCTAACATTTACCAATTTAAATTGTGTCGCAAAAATACGATAATTTATGAATTGAAAGTTTTTTGTTCAAATCAAAAAATTTATTCTTGGTAGATATAAAAATAATACTTCTGGATTTACGTTTTTATTTTATCATGCAACGCTTTGGGGCTATACTGCTGTTTTATAAACCATACTTTTTATGGTCTATTGGGATTAACATTTTTCTGTTAATTGTTAGCCCAAACATGCCTCCTATATTGATTTCAAAATTTCTTCTAACGATTTTATTGTGGTATATAATAAACGAAACACGCTCTAAAAGAAAATTAATTTTTTACAATAATCTAGGTATATCATCTTTTAAATTATTTAGTTCTATTTTTTTAATTGATATCTTTATAACATCTTGCTTTTTGTTATTAGTTAAAGAGTTTATATGATTCTAGAGATAGACAATGTTGAATTAAATTTTTCCGATAAACGTATTTTAAACGGTATTTATTTAAAAGCTGAAACCGGAAAAGTCACAGCTATTTTAGGTAGTAACGGTAGTGGAAAAAGTTGTTTACTCCATATCATATTTGGTTCTTTAAAGCCAAAATATAAGCTCATACGACTAAACAAAGAACCCGTTTTAAAATCCTTATATCTTACTAGAAAAGTTTCCTTTTTACCTCAACATCATTTTATTCCTGACCAAACCAAAATAAGAACCGTTTTTAAATTGTTTAAAGTTGATTGGCCTGAATTTACTAATGAATTTCCACAGTTCAAGATTTTTAATAACAAGCGTTTTAATAGATTGTCAGGTGGTGAACGTCGGGTGATTGAAATCTATTTAATCCTTAAAAAAGCAGGTGAAATTGTCTTACTTGATGAACCTTTTAATGGTGTTGCTCCATTATATATTGAAACTATAAAAACACTCATTAATCAAGAAAAGCGAGATAAAATCATACTTCTTACTGACCATAGATACACCGAAGTTATTGATGTTTCTGATACTATTTACCTAATAACAAATGGCTGCAGTAAGCTTATAAATGATTTAAGCGAATTAATAGATTACAAATACCTTACACAAGATATCAGCAATTAAAAAAAGGAAGCCAAATGGCTTCCTTTTATATTACAGATTTTAATGATCCTAACCACATTTAGAAGAACCACAGTCCTTACAGGTTAAGCAACCTTCTTGATAGATTAAATTTTCAGATTGACAATTAGTACACGTTTGTCCCTTTGCTTTCGTTCCATCAGCTACGTAACGTTTTAGTGCTCTACCTACACCATTTTTCCAAGTGTTTATAGACTCACTATCCAACTGAAGGCTATTGATTAATTCCACAATATTATCAATAGGCATTCCATGACGCATAGTACTTGATATTAATTTGGCATAATTCCAAAATTCTGGATTAAATTTATGTGACAAGCCTTCAATAGTTGTTTTATAACCTCGTTTGTTTTGGTACTGAAAATCATAACGCGACGTTCCATCGGTATTTCGATTTTTAATAATGAGGCCATTTTCTACCCAACGCGGAATTAAAATGCCGTCTTCATCATCTGCTAAACCAGTAAATATTTCATAAGGTTTCCCATCAATCAATCCTATAAAAGCAATCCATTTTTCCTTTTTATTCTGAAAACGCACAACATCAGCTTCTAAAATCTCTGGTCTTTTTACAGGGAAATTCGTTAAGGTATCGGTTTGTTCATCTTCTTTTTTCTCATCATTTGAGATTAACACACCAGAACGGGAACCATCGCGATAAACTGTAACACCTTTACAACCTACTTCCCAAGCCTTTAAGTATAATTCTCCAACCAATTCCTCACTAACATCGTTTGGCAAATTGATAGTCACACTTATTGAATGATCTACCCATTTCTGAACAGCTCCCTGCATGGTGACTTTACTCAACCAATCCACATCATTTGAAGTCGCTTTGTAATAAGGTGATTGTTTAACGATAACCTCTAGTTCATCCTGAGAATAGTTTTTTGAAGTATCTATGTCATTGACTTCCATCCATTGCTTGAATTTATGGTGAAAAACCACATATTCTTCCCATGAATCACCTACTTCATCTACGAAATCTACCCTAACATTCTTGTCATTAGGATTAACTTTTCGTCTGCGTTTATAAACTGGTAAAAACACGGGCTCAATACCTGAAGATGTTTGCGTCATTAAGCTTGTTGTCCCTGTGGGTGCAATGGTCAATAAGGCTATGTTACGACGACCATACTCGAGCATGTTATAATATAACTTTTCATCTTCAGCTTTTAGACGTTGAATAAATGGATTATTTTTTTCTCTATCCGAATCGAAAATGGAAAAGGCACCACGTTCTTTAGCAGTTTGAACAGAAGCTCTATAAGCTTCAATTCCTAATGTTTTATGAACTTCAACTGAAAAATCATTACCTGCCTGACTACCATATTGTATTCCCAAGGCAGCCAACATATCACCTTCGGCAGTTATACCAATTCCTGTACGACGACCTTCTTCAGCTTTCTTTTTAATGTTAATCCATAAATTTCGCTCGGTAGCTTTAATATCATTCTGCTCAGGATCAGCATCAATTTTTTCTAAAATTCCGTCTATTTTCTCCAATTCTAAATCAATGATATCATCCATCATGCGTTGCGCATAAGCTACATGCTGTTTAAAGAGATCAAAGTTGAATTTAGCTGATTTTGTAAAAGGCTCCTCTACATAAGAAAATAAATTGATTGCAAGTAAGCGGCACGAGTCATATGGACAAAGCGGAATTTCACCACACGGATTGGTCGACACCGTTTTATAGCCTAAATCGGCATAACAATCTGGAACCGATTCATTAATAATAGTATCCCAAAACAAGATTCCGGGTTCAGCAGATTTCCATGCATTATGTACAATTTTCTTCCAAATACCATTGGCATCTATAGTTTTAGAAAATTTAGGTGAATTGCTAAAAATAGGATACTTCTGCGTGTAGTTAGTATTCTCTTTCACAGCACGCATAAAAGCATCATCAATTCTAACTGAAACGTTTGCTCCAGTTACTTTTCCTTGTTCCAGTTTGGCATCTATAAAATCTTCTGAATCAGGATGATTAATTGAAACCGATAACATTAATGCACCACGACGACCATCTTGTGCGACTTCGCGCGTTGAGTTAGAATAACGCTCCATAAACGGTACAATGCCAGTAGATGTTAAAGCTGAATTTTTTACTGGAGAACCTTTTGGCCTGATATGCGATAAGTCATGCCCAACTCCACCACGACGCTTCATAAGCTGTACTTGCTCTTGGTCAATTTTCATAATGCCTCCATAAGAATCAGAATTACCATCATTACCAATAACAAAACAGTTTGAAAGTGATGCTGTTTGATATGGATTACCTATTCCTGCCATAGGACTCCCTTGTGGCACGATGTATTTAAAATTCTTTATGAGATTAAATACCTCATCTTCTGATAATGGATTGGGATAACGTGATTCAATTCGAGCAATTTCTTTTGAAATACGACGATGCATATCGTTTGGTGTTAACTCATATAAATTGCCATGCGAATCCTTTAGAGCATATTTATTTATCCAAACTTGAGCCGCTAAATCATCTCCGTTAAAATAATCAATAGACGCTTTCAAAGCCTCTTCTTGAGTAAACGTTTTTTCTGTAACTTTAGGTTTAATTTGTGTTGGCATGTGAGGGTTTAAGTTTTATTTTTTAATAGCTTTTTACAAGTTGTAAATAAAGCAAAAAAATTAAACTTAAAACATGATAATAATCATAAAGTTTACAGGTTTTTTATGTAAAAGTTTGATTTTTAGTTCATTAAAATTTATCAACAAAAAAAAGTTAACAAATTTTTAAATTTTTTAAAAATCAACAACCACGCCAACACCGAGCATTTGCTTCCATTGAATACTAGCACCTTCTTCCATAAATTCAGGTTCATCTTCCATTGGATCTTCGACTTCAACTAAAAGCTTTACATCGTTATCATATCTTAAATGCGACCCTAACGTAGCTTTCACATAGCTATTTACCTTAAAATCAAATACCACTTCCCAATCAACGTCTATATTTCCAAAATCATTGATATAATCCGTATAAAAACTCACAAAATTTTTAATGGAAATATTTTCAAATAACATTGCCTCATAAGCACTGGTAAAAAGAATTCCCAATTCAGTCCTAACGCGCTCTCCATCTTTAATTAAATTACCATCACTATCAAATTCTGCTGGTGTAACCCCAAAAGAACCTGCATTTGACAACTCCTCATCTAAAACAAATGTATTCTTTAATGTTAAAGGCGAAAAATAGGTTGACAATTTCTCAATATTTTTACCATATTCAACTCCACCACCTAAAAACAGATACCCAGGAGCCATAAATCTCGAAATAGGACTTGATGTATTCGGATAATTATAGCCATTGGAAAATTGCGACTTAAAACTAAATCGAGCCGAATAATACCAATTAGAGGTCTTGTTTCTTCTAAAGCCTAAATTTGATCTAATTTCAAAAAGGTCATCTGTTTTTCGTAATTCTTGATCTTGCTGACCATTTATACCATAACGAGCCAAAAAACTGTTATCCCAAATAAATTGACGATACTCGTATTTCACTATACTACTTAACGTAAATAAAGCTGAAATTGAATTGGTTCCCCCAGAATTCCAGTTAACAAAAGCCACTTCGTTAATATCAACACCTGCCTTATTTTTCTGTGTCCAAATAGGCTCATTTATTTGAGGTTCTTGCTTAAAGAACAGCAAACTTGGTTGCGCAATAATAAATTTGGTAAATAAAAAAACAGATAGAGCTAACAATCTATTCATACTAATAATCAATTTAGGAAATTTAAAAACTAATAAGTAAACTCACCAAATTCACTTTTTATTGTCAGTTTCTTTTTTGCAGATTTCTCAACGCGACCAATAACTCGTGCATTGACATTAAATGATTTTGAGATGCTAATGATAGCATCTGCAATTTTTGGTGAAACATATAATTCCATGCGGTGACCACAATTAAATACTTGATACATTTCTTTCCAATCGGTTTTGGATTGCTCCTGAATTAATTTAAAAAGTGGTGGAATAGAGAATAAATTATCTTTTATGATATGTAAATTATCAACAAAATGAAGGATTTTTGTTTGAGCACCACCACTACAATGAATCATTCCGTGAACCTGGTCACTTTTATATTTTTGTAATATTGACTTAATAATTGGCGCATAGGTTCTAGTTGGCGAGAGAACCAACCTTCCAGCATCAATTGGTGAGTTTTCAACATCATCGGTTAGTTTCACACTTCCAGAGTACACCAAATCACTAGGAACTGAAGCATCAAAACTTTCTGGATATTTTTCTGCTAAATATTTATGAAACACATCATGTCTTGCAGAAGTCAATCCATTACTACCCATACCACCATTATACTCCTTTTCGTAAGTTGCCTGACCAAATGATTCCAACCCAACTATAACATCACCTTCTTTTATATTTACATTATCAATAATATCAGCTCTTTTCATTCTTGCTGTAACCGTTGAGTCAACTATGATAGTTCTTACCAGATCACCAACATCAGCCGTTTCTCCGCCAGTTGAATGAATTGTCACTCCAAACTTATTAAGATCGTTAATGAGCTCTTCTGTACCATTTATTATTGCTGAAATGACTTCACCTGGTATGAGGTTTTTATTTCTACCTATAGTTGATGATAGCATGATATTATCAGTTGCACCCACACATAGCAGATCATCAATATTCATAATTAAAGCATCTTGAGCTATACCTTTCCAAACCGACAGATCACCCGTTTCTTTCCAATACATATAAGCCAATGATGATTTTGTACCTGCACCATCTGCATGCATAATTAAACAATAGTCGTCATCATTTGTTAAATAATCAGGAACAATTTTACAAAACGCTTTAGGAAAAAGTCCTTTGTCAATGTTTTTAATAGCGTTGTGCACATCTTCTTTAGATGCCGAAACACCTCTTTGTGCATATCGCTTACTTATTTCTTGGCTCATGGAAGTTTAGTTGAACTGCAAAAATAAGAATTGTAATCTATTTATTGTCGGGAATTGGGTTCGATTTAATGACCGTAGGAACATTTTTAAGTATTTTGGCTTTCTTCTTTTTTCCTCCAAAATAAAAATTAATACCAAAGGCAATTCGCCAATAAACATCATCAGCATCTCCAAACACTTTTCCATCCACTTCGTCACTAAAAACCATATTGTAATCAGCGTACAATTTAAGACCAACGCCTTCATATGCAATGTACTCTACACCAAGACCACCTTGTACTTTAGTATCTACTTGGGTGAAATAATTAGCAGCATTGATTCCTCCACCAGCATATGCAAATGGTGAAACTCGCTCATGCGGAAAAGGCAACACTTCTAGATTTAAATCAAAAGACATAAAACCTTCATTAAACAAATCTTTGTAGGCTAAATTAAATTTATGATACCCAATGTTAACATTTACATATGGAATAATATAGCGTTTGTAACCAAAATGCGTGTAAATTTCAAACAGCGGATCCATATAATCACCATTAATTACCGAAGTTCCAATACCAATATCAATTGTATTCGTTCCTCTGTAATCATAAAAATCAGTTTTTGGAATCTCTATAATTTTATTAGTTTCATTTTCTTGAGCATAGCTAACAGCTCCAAAAAAAAGACACGTATAAAGCAACATGAATTTTTTCAGAAAATATTTGCAAGACAAACTTTTCATATATTTATTAATCAATAGATTAAGAATAGCACTTGCAATATAGCAAAACCATTTATATACTTAAAAATCAAATGAGTAAATTAGGAATAAAAAATCACGGTAAACTACCGTGATTAATATAAAGGGAAAATTAAATTACGTTTTTAAAGTTTGCTTTTACCCAATAGCAGAATCATTCATTTCGCTTCTTACAACTTCTTGTGATGAAGTGTCATCATCACGAGATTCATTGGCTTGAGAAAAGATGAGGGTTGCCGCCATAAGCATAAGCACACTTATAATGAGCCTTTTCATGTTAATTTAAATAATGATTAATAGCATAACAAAAATACTAATTATTTGACGTGATAATATTGAGTAACATGATTATTCGTTGATATACTTAAATTATCAGACGAATTGCATCTGACAACTTTATAAAAAAAAAGCCCTGATAAACAGGGCTCTAAATAAGAATAACTTTAATTACTTAGTAAAAAGCAACTCTCTATACTTCGTTAATGGCCAAAGTTCATCATCAACCAACAACTCTAATTTATCACAATGATATCTAATTTCATCAAAAAGCGGCTTTACCTTAAAACAGTAAGCATCTGCTTTTTTATCAATATCAGTCATGTTATTAGCCTTTTTACGCTCATTAGTCATTTTTGTCACATTAGAGTTTATTGACGCAATATGTTCAGAAATCTCTTCTATTAGCACAAGTTGTTCCTTGGCAAACTTCTTAAAACTAGCTCCATAAATCTCCTTAAGACCTTTTACATTTTTGATAAGAATATTTTGGTAACGAACAGCTGTTGGAACGACATGGTTTCTCGCAATATCACCTAAAACACGTCCTTCAATTTGGATTCGCAACACATATTCTTCCATTTCAATTTCATAACGCGCTTCAGCTTCCACCCTATTCATGACACCAAGTTCTTCAAACATTTTTAACGTTTTATCAGAAACTTTTGCCTTGAGTGCTTCTGGCGTGGTTTTGTTATTACTTAATCCACGTTTTTTAGCTTCCTTTTCCCATTCTTCGCCATAACCATTTCCTTCAAAAAGAATGTTTTTAGATTTCTTGATATACTCTCTTAACACATTAAAAACAGCTTCATCTTTCTTTAAATCTTTTTTATCAATAAGCGCATCTACTTCAGATTTAAACTCTATTAATTGTTTCGCCATAATAGTGTTTAAAACAGTCATCGCATTGGCACAATTTGCTTTAGAACCAACAGCTCTAAATTCAAATTTATTTCCTGTAAAGGCAAAAGGAGATGTTCTATTTCTATCTGTATTATCCAATAAAATTTCAGGAATTTTACCAACTACATTTAACTTCAAATCAGTTTTTTCTTCTGGTGAAAGTTTGCCGTTAGTTACATTCTGCAATTCATTAAGTACATTTGTTAATTGCTCACCAATAAAAACTGATATAATTGCTGGTGGTGCTTCATTTGCGCCTAAACGATGGTCATTACTCGCTGAAGCAATTGCAGCACGTAACAATTCTTCATTATCATTAACCGCTTTTATGGTATTAATGAAAAAAGTTAAGAATTGTAAATTACTCATTGGCGTCTTTCCTGGACCTAATAAATTAACTCCAGTATCTGTACTTAAACTCCAGTTATTATGTTTACCCGAACCGTTTACTCCTGCAAAAGGCTTCTCATGAAATAATACTTTAAAATCATGTCTTTCTGCTACCTTATCCATAACATCCATTAATAGTGAATTATGGTCTACTGCTAAATTAGCTTCATCATAAACTGGAGCTAACTCAAATTGGTTTGGAGCTACTTCATTGTGTCTTGTTTTTACTGGAATTCCCAAAAGCATGCATTCAGTTTCAAGATCACGCATATATTGCATGGCTCTATTTGGGATGGTTCCAAAATAATGATCATCTAATTGTTGTCCTTTGGCAGGAGAATGACCTAAAAGCGTACGACCTGTTAAAACTATATCTGGTCTTGACGCTACCAGAGAACTATCAATTAAAAAATACTCTTGCTCCCAACCCAAAGACGCATTTACTTTCTTAACGTTTTTGTCAAAATACTTACACACGTCAACAGCAGCGCCATCAACCGCCTGTAACGCTCTTAATAGTGGCGTTTTGTAATCTAAAGCCTCACCTGTATAAGCCACAAATACAGTTGGAATACACAAGGTTGTACCATATATAAAAGCTGGCGACGTAGGATCCCAAGCTGTATATCCACGTGCCTCAAAGGTATTTCTAATTCCTCCATTCGGAAAACTAGATGCATCAGGCTCTTGTTGTACTAATTGTCCACCTCCAAATTTTTCTATAGCACGCCCATTTCCAATCGGTTCAAAGAACGCATCATGTTTTTCAGCTGTAGCGCCAGTTAGTGGTTGAAACCAGTGTGTATAGTGTGTAGCTCCTTTGGAAATAGCCCATTCTTTCATTCCTGTCGAAATATGGTCAGCAACTACTCGATCAATTTTAGAACCATTTTGAATAGCATCCATGACACTTAGAAAAGCTTCTTTAGTTAAAAATTGACGCATGGTGTCCTCGTTAAACACATTTAAGCCAAAAATGGCCGAACGACGTTCTTTTTCCTCAATGTGAATCGGTTTTCTAGTAAGCGATTCTTTGATAGCATGAAATCTTAAGGTTGACATAAAATAAGGATTGTAATTATTATTAATTAAAGGGCAAAAGTAATTAAATTTAATAACAACTACACAATATACCCTATTTTTTTTAGGGTTCAAACTTAATAAATGATGAATTTAAACCAACAGACCCCTAATTTTTACCTAAAAATGCTAAATAAACAAATATTATATAAGCCGATAAGATTAACATACCCTTCCAACGACCTAATGAAAATCGTTTTGGCAGAAATGCCAAGGGTAATAAAATAGCTGCGAAACCTAACATCCAAAAAATATCTTGACTAAGTATATTTTCATTTTTCACCTCGATGGGATGAATAATTGCGGTTAAACCCAGAACAGAAGCAATATTAAAAATGTTAGAACCTATCAAATTACCCAGCGAAATGGCCTTTTCCTTTTTGAGCGCTGCAATAACTGAAGCAGCCAATTCTGGAACACTGGTACCAATGGCAACCATTGTAACAGAAATAACACGCTCACTAACGCCTAAAGCAACCGCCATTTCTTTAGCGCCATCTACCAACCACTCACTCCCAAAATACAATGCTAAACCACCAATAATCAACCAGACAATTATTTTAAAGTTAGATGTTGTCTGTAATGCATCATCAATTTCTTCAGGTATTTCAACCTCCTCCTTTTCAGATTTACGAATTATAACGTATAAGAAAATCACAAGAGACAATACTAAAGCAACACCCTCTCCAAAACTGATGACCAAACCACTATCTAAAATATAGTATAATGCTACTGACAAAAGCATCATCATGGGCCAATTAAACTTAAAGAAATCTCTACTGATAGCTAAAGGCGAAATAAATGCGGTAATACCAAGCACTAAACCTATGTTGGCAATATTGGAACCTATTACATTGCCTAAAGAAATATCAGGAGACCCATCTAGGGCAGCTTGCAAGCTTACTAAAAGCTCTGGAACAGAGGTCGCAAATGACACTACAGTCATACCAATTACCAACTTTGAAATACTAAATTTAAAAGATAAAGCTACTGATGATCGCACTAAAAACTCACCACCAACAACAAGCAGAATCAAACCGAGCAAAACCCAAATTATACTCATAAAACTATTTTTTGCGAAGATACTATTTCCATTTATTTTATAATTAAAACTAAAAATTTCGTTAAAAAACTATATATATAGTTGTATAACTATAAAAATAGTTATATGTTTGATATTATAAATAACTAGACTTCCGCTTTTGTGGAAATAAAAATTACTTTTCAATGCAAAAACTAACAAATAAAGAAGAAGAAATCATGCATATTTTATGGAAGCTAGAGAAAGCTTTTGTAAAGGATGTTTTGGCAGAAATAGAAACTGACAAGCCACACTATAATACGCTTTCCACTATTATAAGGAATCTAGAAGAAAAAGGCTATGTGAGTTATAACGCCTACGGCAAAACACATCAATACTATCCCATTATAAGCAAAGAATCTTACAAGGAAAAATATATGAATACAGCCATTGAAAACTACTTCAACAATTCATATAAAAATGTGGTTTCATTTTTTGCAAAAGAAGAAAAAATAAGCGTTGATGACCTTAAGGAAATTATTGCATTGATTGAAAAAAAATAAATAAGACATGGATTACTTACTAAAATCATCAGCCATAATTGCCCTATTTTATTTAAGCTACCGTTTGTTCCTACAAAGAGAAACGTTCTTTGGTTCCAATCGATGGTACTTATTCATTGGATTAGTAACCGCTGCTTTATTGCCAACACTAGTTATCCCTGTATATATTGAATACACTCCAATAGTTAATAGTTCATCTGTTTACTTTGCCGAGGCCACAACTAGTACTCCCGAACCTTTTGATTGGGCAAAGCTAATGGGCTCCGTTTATATTGTTGGTTTAATTTTCTTTTCATGTAAACTTATTATTGAACTGTTGTCTTTGCGACGTTTAATAAATAATAACCCTAAAATCAAGATGGGACGCTTTTCATTAATAGAGATATTTGATAAAATTGCCCCCTTTTCATTTTTCAATTGGATAGTTTACAATCCAAAACAATTTAAAAAGCAAGAGTTAAATCTCATTATCAATCACGAAAAGGTTCACGCAAAAGAATTTCACACTATTGATATTTTATTGGCACACGTTTGTTGTACCATATTCTGGTTCAACCCACTAGTGTGGTTGTATAAAAAAGAATTGCAACAAAATTTAGAATTCATTGCCGATCAAAAAGCTCAAACAATTTCAGACAGTAAAGAAAGTTATCAAAAACTACTTTTAAAAGCTAGTGTGCCTCATCAGCAATTAGCTCTTACTAATAATTTTTATAATTCATTAATCAAAAAACGAATAATTATGTTACACAAATCAAAATCAAAAAAACAGAAAGCCTGGAAGTATGCCTTAATAATTCCAGCGTTAGCGCTCTTTTTAATGAGCTTTAACACTAAAGAAATTTATATTCCAAAAAACACTGAATCCAACACAATTTTAGAAAAGGAATTTATTATAACCCCTACAAGTAGCAACAGCGAATTAGAGATTATTAAAAATTACTTTAAGAATAAACCTGTACAGGTACAGTTCGCTGAAATAGTCCGTAATTCTGATAACTTAATTCAATCCATCACTTTAAATACTAAATATAAAGATGGAACAGATTACACGAAGCGCATGACAGTTTCCGAAAAAAACATCGGTATTCCATCTTTTAAACTAGCATACTCTCCAAAATCAGATGACATTGTAATGCATGTTTTACAAGACGACACTCAAACTGATGTGAGTAAACAACAAATAAGGTTTGGTAATGAAAAAACTATTGCAAAATTAGAGCCAAAAAAATCATCTAAAAAAGAAGATGTTATTGGTGAGAATCCGTTATATGTAATCGGCAACAAACAATATAAAAAAGAAGATCTTCCTAGTAAAAAATTATCTACAAACGGTAGCATTGAACAACTAAGCAAAAAGGAAGGCGAAAAACGATTTGGCAAAGCTGGAAAAGAAGGTGCCATTATTTTTAATGGCAAGACTACTTTTAATAACACTGAAAAGGTTACTCTTTCAAAACGTGGCGATATACTAATCACCAAAGACTTTAGTGAAGCTGATTTAAATTTAGCAAAAGCACAATTAGAAAAGGAAGGTTTAAAAACTAAAATACGAGGTGTAAAACGCAATAGCAATGGTGAAATAATTGCAATAAAAATTGAAGTAAGTTCAGAGCATTCAAAAGCAAATTTTAATCTAAATGATGATGGACCAATTAACCCTATACAAATTTCATTTGATAAGGATGGTAAAAACATATCAATAGGTAGTGGCAATATGCATAAGTCTCATGTTTATGCCTATAACATTAAGGATAAAGGCGATAAAAGAGCAAGGTTTAGAAGTCGTAATAACGCATATGTAATTTCTACCGAAAATCATGATCATGATTGCAAAAACGATTGCGACCATGAAGTTGAATATGAGTTTCATAATGGTGACCACAAGAACCATGAAAATGAAGAAGTCATTGTAAGAGGTACTAATTCATATGTTATAAAAAACAGTAACACCAATAACGGCAAACGTGTAGTGACTATAACTAATGAAGATGGCGAAGATGAGATAATCGAACTAAAAAGTGACAAAAATGTTTATGTTTTAAAATCTAAAGACGGTGTTATTAGTTCTAATCATTTGACATGGGTAAATGACGACAATGCAAAGGCTAAATACGAATTCAAGAGTAAGAAAAAAGGAAATTCATTCTTTATTTCAACTGATGAAGAAGAAAAACCTTACATTCTGCTCAACGGAAAGGAAATTACCCAAAAAGAAATGGAAGCATTAGACTCTGAAACAATTAAAAGTGTGAACGTACTAAAAGGCGAAAGCGCTACTAAAAAATATGGAAACAAAGCAAAAGATGGTGCTATAATAATTTCTACGAAAGAATAATCATAATAGATAATAGCATAAAAAACAAATCCCAAGTAATCTTGGGATTTGTTTTTTTTACTATTTTATTATTAGCTTTCTAACTATTGACCTATCCTCAAATTGAACTTTAAAAAGATATAAACCACTCTGCAGATTCAAATTAATATTTGAAGTATTTGGCTCAACTTTTTCAGATTGTAATATTTTACCATCCAATGATATGACCGATATTTCAGCTTGTTGTTCCAATCCTTTAATATAAATCCTATCAGTTGCTGGATTCGGATAAATTACTATCTCTCTCAACTGGCTTTCATCAACACTTAAAGGTTGATCCCAAGTTTCACCTATCATATTTCCCCAAATATACTCAACCAATTCAGGCTGATCTATAAAAGGGTTTCTATTAAATTGCCAGTTATAAACAACATTATTCCTATTCATTTCAAAATCGTCAGGCGGATCGTTTCTATGCCAGTCTAATAACGTAGCTAAATCTCCAAACTGGCCAACTATACCATCAGGAAATCCGTTAACAATTTCTAAACCATTATAACGCACAGCCAAATAAAATACGCTTCGTGCTACATCACCTTTAAAACCACCGAGTGTTCCGGTTGGGCCATTATACTCACCATAAAACTGATTACCACGACTACTATTTTCGGGCCCATCAACAGCTCGTAAGGCGTGTGCATCAGAATTTCCATGTCTCAATGAATCGGCTTTGGTTTCCCAATACACATCAATACCATCAGCTATTTCATCTTCTTCAATACTAAAATATCCAGCTCTTGAACGCGGAAACGTATGCTCTCTATTCCATTTTCCTGTGTTTACAGATGTTGTTTGAAAATCTAATTTAGCACGACCTTCTTCTAAATATACCAACCACACTTGATTACTGTTTTCTGGATTTTGATCGGCTTCTTTTAAAATATCAATACAGTCATTATAGGTCTGAGCTCTAACTGTTGCTGGATCGGCTATGATATCTTGTAATGCTTGTTTTAAATTGTTATCAGCCAATCCATCCAAACTATCATAATAGCCATTTGGTTGTGTAGAGGACACCACACCATAGGTAGGATTTATAGGTGTACCAAAATCGGCCATCGTAAAATCGTTATCAACAACACGTAACTTTAAAAAATTATTATTAGGAATATACGGCCACTGCAAATCTGTAAATCTCACAAGTGGTTCTTCGTCTCCCTCGTCTAAATCATCATCAATTAAAGCAAGTGGAATTGAAACTATAATATCTCCTTCAGGAATGGTTAAAGTTGTTGGCCCTGCATAATCTGAAGAATTAAATCCAGAATTATCTAATGAAAAACTAAATTCTAAATCTGCTGTAACATTTTCCTGTGCTGTAAATATCAAAGTAATTATTTCATCTTCATTGTATTGCGTTTGAGAAGTTGATATAGTAATAGCATTAAAAGCCTCTCCACTACCATCATTTAAAGCTCTTGGTGTTGGTGCAGCAACAGTGTAAGTACCGTCATTATTTCGCTGAATGGAATTGGTATTGTTTCCCGAGCCTTCATTAATTTGTTCAGATACACCCAATAACGCCATCAATTCTGTGTCATCAGCATCGGAAGTGTCATATACCAAGGCATCAATAAGGTTAGTTTGCGTTGCCAAAGTACCTTCTGGAAAATCAAAATCACTACCAAGATATACTGCTACAGCATCTGCCCCATTTTGAATCACATTCGCGCTAATTAATAGTTGTGGAAATGGCTCAACAGCATCACTTCCAATCAACAACAAACCATTAGGATCCGTTTGATAACCATCTAAATCAATAGTCATGTAACTTGAATCTGCACCCGAATCAGAACCATTAAAAAACACCACTACATAGCCATCAAGTGAAAGGTTTGGTGTATCTGATTTTAGTTCAACAAACTCTTTGTCATCTATTCCTGGTGTATCACAATCTAGTTCATTAATAACAATTTGAGCGATTGATTGCTGCACAATAAAAAGCATCATAGCAGCATAAAAAGTATGTTTCATTATAGGAGAATTTTAACAAATGTAATCATCTGCTTGCCAATAATTTGTTTTCCAGTTTAATAAATCATTATTTTTAACATTCAGTCTAGTATTAAAATGCTTATATATTTGCATTACAATCCGTAATATGAAAAAACAATTCTTTAAATTTTTAGCAAAAGTAAACAAGGTCGTATTACCAAGTTATACTAAACAACGTTTGGATTTAAGCAAAGCCACTAAATTACAGATGGCTATTTTTGGGTGGAAATTATATGTTACCAAAAATGCTTTAGATTAATTTAAAAATATTTGGCAAATTATCTAAAAAAGGAATATATTTGCACCCACAAAAAAGGCCATGTGGCGCAACTGAATAGCGCACTTGATTACGGCTCAAGAGGTTGCAGGTTTGAATCCTGCCATGGTCACGAAAATAGTATAATTAGAAAAAACGCATAAGGAAACTTGTGCGTTTTTGTATTTTAGAATACTTCAAGAATATATATTCAGAGATTTAATTTTCAACTTAAACAATAATTATCAAATCGAAAGTCAATTATCAGAATTTAATATTTTCTGCTTTTCAATTTCATACTCCTCTTTTGTTATTGTTCCATTATCAAGAAAGTCTTTTATCGTCTTTAACAATTCATACTTATTAGCGAGGTCTCTTTTAGCTAGACTTCTATTATATTGTAAGATTATTTCTTTATTCCTGATTGCATCATCTATATTTACTATAAACTCTTTTCGATAAATAATAAATTTAAAATTAACAGGTTTGTTTATTGTGTCAATTGACTTAATCACAATTTCTTTATCAATAAAATTTTTATTTGAAATATTCTTTTCTCTATCAGCATCCCTAAAAATTGCTTTCCAACCTAAATGACTCAAAGGACTCCCAATTCTTAAAGTATCACCAATATTGAAGATTATACCTGAATCCGTTTTATAAGATACTTGAGCTCCACAAATTAATGGAAATATAAAAACAACAAACAAATTAAATAACTTCATATCAAACAATCTCCGCACTCAAACCTGCTTCTAATAACATGGAGCAACGCGGTTTTAAATCTTTATAAATTCCTGTTTTCACGGTGCATTTTCCTTTGTAATGTACAATAATTGAGCACTGCTCGGCTTGTTCAGGTGTGTGGTCACAGGCATAGATTAATGTTTCAATAACATGATCAAAGGTATTAACATCATCATTATACAAAACAATTTCATTCTGTTTTAAAACGTCTTCTTTTAACGAGACATCTTCCAAAGTTTTTTCATGCGTACTCATGGCAATTTTTCAACTAATTTATAAATTTTAAGGCAACCCAATGGTTTTTTTCAATAGTTTCAACGTGAGATAAGCCTAATTTATTACATGATTCTTCAATTATTGAAATATCATCTTTGTAAAATCCGCTTAAAAACATAATAGCACTATCATTCAAACAATTGACATAGGTGCTTAAATCATTAAGCAGAATATTACGGTTGATGTTGGCAATAATCACATCATAGTGTTTGTCATTTAACAAACTAGCATCTCCTTCATATACGTGAACAAGTTCACAGTTATTTCGCTCTACATTTTCCAAGCTATTTATATAGCACCAATTATCAATATCTATTGCATCAACGTTTGCAGCACCTTTCATTTCGGCCAAAATAGCCAAAACACCTGTACCACAACCCATATCTAAAACAGACTTATTATTGAAATCTGTTTTCAAAATATGTTCAATCATCATATGGGTAGTTTCATGATGTCCTGTTCCAAAACTCATTTTTGGTTCAATGATAATATCATATTTTGTTTTAGTTTTTTCATGAAAAGGTGCACGAACAGTCACCAAATCATTAACTACTATTGGTGTAAAACTGCGCTCCCACTCAACGTTCCAATTAATTTGTTCAATCTCTTTAAACTCGTAAGAAATTTTAAACTCGTTGGAATTCAATATTTGAATATCATCTAAAATAGACTCATGCCATTCATCTTTTTGAATGTATGCGGTAACACCCATATCAGTTTCCACAAAACTTTCAAAACCTGCATAACCTAATTCGGCAATTAAAATCTCAACGCCAGACTGTAATGGCGTAACTTTAAAATCGTAACCAATATATATGGTATTAGACATATCTTGAATCAACTAAAATGCATTAACTATCGCAAAAAAATCTTCGGCTTTTAATGACGCTCCACCAATGAGACCACCATCAACATCTGGTTTCGAAAAAATCTCTTTAGCGTTATTTGGTTTTACACTACCACCATATAATATGGATACTGAATTTGCTGTGTCCTGTCCATATTTGTTGGCCAATACTTTTCTAATAAAAGCATGCATATCTTGTGCTTGTTGAGGACTAGCTGTTTCACCCGTACCAATTGCCCAAACGGGTTCATACGCCAAAACAATATTCTCAAATGCTGAAGCATCTAAATGAAATAAGGCTTTTTCTATTTGTTCTTGTACAATCACTTCGTGATTTCCAGCCTTTCTATCGGCCAACTCTTCGCCAAAGCAAAAAATCACGGACATATCATGGTTTAATGCTGTATCAACTTTCTTTGCTAAAGCTTCATCTGTTTCATTATAGTAAGCACGACGCTCACTATGTCCTAAAATAACTGTTTGAATGCCAATACTTTTTAACATTCCAGCGTTTATTTCGCCAGTATATGCACCATTTTCAGCATAGTGCATGTTTTGAGCAACTACTTCTATTGGATATTGTCTTGTAGCCTCAAAAGCGTGCCATAAGTTGGTAAATGCAGGTGCAATCATCACTTCGGCATCTGATGTTTTAATTTGTTGCTTTAATTCTGATATTAAGGTTTCTGTTTGAATTAATCCATTATTCATTTTCCAGTTACCAGCTACTATCTTTTTTCTCATTGTAATGCTTTTTTAATATTATCATCAGTTAATTTTACCGATTTAAATAATTTTATTTTTCCCTCTTTGTCAATCACCATATATCTCGGAATCCAATCCAAATCTAAAAATTCACCAAAATCACCTTTCCATCCAGACTGCATAAAATAGTGTTCCCCAATTATCTGATGTTTTTTAATACCCTTTTTCCATCTTTTGATGTCCTTATCTAAAGATAAGAAAAGAAATACCACATCTTGATGTTCCTTTTGAATTGTTTTTAATTGAGGTAGTCCTTCAATACAATCACGACACCAAGATGCCCAAACATCAACAAAAACCATTTGTCCTTCATAAGATGACAACAGCTTTTTGAATGCAATACTTTCACCATTCAAATTAACAAAAGTGTCATTGAGAGCTTCTTCTGTAAAACTTGTAGGTGTTTCTTGAGCTTGACAACTTAATATCAAAAACGTGATAGCTATACAAGCTAATTTTTTTATCATAACCATAATTTATATTCTAATCCAATTTCACTTTTGGATCGAGCCATGTGTAAATAACATCAACAAAAATATTGATAATTATAAAAATGATAGCTATTACTAAAACTGAACCCATAATTACAGGTAAATCCAACATATTAAGTGCATTCACAATTTCCTTACCCAAGCCATTCCACCCAAAAATGTATTCAACAAAAACGGCTCCTGCAAGCATGGAAGCAAACCAACCGGATATTGCCGTCACAACAGGATTCATAGCGTTTTTAACAGCATGGCTTTTAATAATTTGATATTCGTTCAATCCTTTTGCTCTTGCTGTGCGAATATAATCTTGACTCATGACTTCCAATAAGGAGTTACGCATAAGTTGAATAACTACCGCCAAGGGTCTAATTCCTAAAACAATGGCAGGAAGTATTAAATTTTTCCATTTTATGTGCACAGATTCACCAAAGTCATCAAGTTCATACAGGCTTCCCGTCATTTCAAGATTGGTGTATTTATGCAATACAAAACCAAATAGCCATGCAAACAAAATAGCACTAAAAAAGGACGGAACACTCATACCAACTGTACTAATAATTTGAATAAATTTATCCAACCACGTGTCTTTATAAATGGCTGAAATAACACCAAAAACTAATCCTAAAATGATTGCAATAACAATGGCTGAAACTGCCAAAACAAACGTATTAGGAAGCGTTTCGCCAATGACTTCAGAAACTTTTTTACCTTGTTTTGTAAATGACTCTCTTAAATACGGATACTTTATAGCTGTAGTGGTTTTACCAACAGTAAATAGTTTTGAAAAAGTATATTTATCATCCTTTAAATGCGTATAAGATTCAGGATTTGTGTTATGAAATGATACTGGTGATAAATCATTTAAATAATAAAAGTACTGCGTCAGTTTTGGCTTATCAAAGCCATACTTTTTACGCACAGCTTCAACCTGTTCAGCAGATTGATTTTGACCCAACATCATTTTAGCAGGATCACCAGGCAAGACATTAAATAACAGAAAAATAACTGTGATTACTCCAAGTAATGTGAGTAAAGCATATAATAGTTTATTTAGAAAATAGCTTATCAAATATTTATAATTCTATATCATCTATATCATTCCAATGTACTTTTTGCTTGACTGTCCCTTTGTGTAATTTTACAATTCCTGGACTAGCCCTAACAACCGTTTTTAATGCTTTTTCATCACATAAGTAAAAATCAAAATTCAAATTGTGAGTAGATTTGAACTGCAATTTCTCGTCAGTTCCTGAAGCTGTCAAACCAATTACGGTATAACCTTTTTTCATAGCCTTTTCTGAAAATGTTTTTAATTTGGTAACACCATCAGGTTCTGCAGTTGCTAGATTATACATAATTATCATAATAAGTTTTTCTTCATTTAAAAACTTATCAGTTAAATCTTCAGTATCTGTTTCTATTGAAAAATCCTTTACAGGTGGATCATAACCTTCATCAATAACTTTTGTATCAACACCAACGTATTCACCATCAACTGTAGGGTATGAACCATTAGTAGTTATGACCTTTTCTTCACCATTGACATTGAACTTCCAATAATATTCAATAACAGGTTTGGGAGCGTCTTCAGGAATAATCATCCCTTCCTGAATGTTAGCACCAACCTTATAAGCCCTGAAATCTTTTGCAGGTAAATGCATTAAAACATGATAACCAAACCATAAACTGCCAATAAAACTCAAAAGCGCAACAACTGTTACTCCAAGTGAGCTAAAGATTGGCTTAATATATTTTATACCAAAAAATATTATTAAAATAAGTGCGAGCAGAACAATATCTTTAGTAAAACTCTCCCATGGTGTGAGTTTAAGTGCATCTCCAAAACAGCCACAGTCTTTTACTTTATCAAAATATGCTGAATAAAACGTTAGAAATGTAAAAAAGACTATCATGCCTAATAAACTCCAAATAGTAAATTTAGGTTTATAACCAATAAGCAGAAAAACACCAAGAATAACTTCAAATACTACTACAAAAACAGATATGATGAGTGCATAAGGTTCTAAAAAAGGAATATTCAAGACTTCAGCACTGAAATACTCTTGCAATTTATATGAAAACCCTAAAGGATCGTTCAACTTTATAAGTCCTGAAATAATAAATAAAACACCTACTAAAATTCTACAGATTTGTACTATAAATTTCATAATATTCTGTCATTCCTGCGAAAGCAGGAATCTATTTTTAATTAACTTTTTTATTTGGGCTCCCACCATCGCAGGAATAACTACTCATATTTTTAATTTTTCAATCTATTCATTATTAAGATGAATCATTGCAAAAACAGCATAATTTATCATATCCTGATAATTAGCATCAATGCCTTCACTAACTAATGTCTTCCCTTTATTATCCTCGATTTGTTTTACACGTAATAATTTTTGTAAAATTAAATCGGTTAGAGAACTAACACGCATATCTCGCCATGCTTCGCCATAGTCATGATTTTTATCTAACATCAACTGTTTGGTAAGGGTAATTTTGTCATCATAAAGTTGCGTGGCTTCATCGGTAGATAAGTCCGGTTGTTCAACAACACCTTTTTCTAATTGAATAAGTGCCATGATACAATAATTAATAATACCAATAAACTCACTTACCTCATCTTCATCAACTTTTCTAACCTCGTTTTGCTGCAAACTTCTAATGCGTTGTGCTTTTATAAAAATTTGATCTGTAAGTGATGGTAAACGTAAAATACGCCAAGCGCTACCATAATCCGACATTTTTTTGATAAACAAACTTCTACAGGTTTCAATTACGGCATCGTATTGTTTTGAGGTATCTTGCATGAATTAATATGAATTTTGCGTAAATTTCGCATAAATAAATTTAAAGTTCAAAGTTTCAGGTTTAAAGTTTTCAATAGTTAAACCAACAACCACTAATACGGTATCAATGACCATAAATTGCAAAGGCAAACTTATTGATCTATCCATCCCAAAAGTTATGGGTATTTTAAATCTTACTCCAGATTCCTTTTATGACGGTGGTAAATACAAAAACAGTAGCGAAATTCTATCTCAAGTTTATATGATGTTAAAAAATGGAGCTACATTCATTGATGTTGGTGCGTACAGCTCAAGACCAGGTGCTGTTGACATTTCAATTGATGAAGAACAAAACCGACTTTTACCAATCGTTGAATTAATAATTAGGGAATTCCCAGAGGCTTTACTGTCTATTGATACCTTTAGAAGTCAAGTAGCTAAGTTATGTATTGAAGCAGGCGCAGCAATAATAAACGATATAAGTGCTGGTAAATTAGATGGTAAGATGATGTCCTTAATTGCCAAACTTCACGTTCCTTACATCATGATGCACATGAAAGGAACGCCACAAACTATGACATCAGAAACACAATATGATAATCTCATTGAAGATATTTTATTTTACTTTTCAGAACGTTTAGCCGAAGCCAGAAAACGTGGTATAATTGATATAATTATTGATCCAGGGTTTGGATTTGCAAAAACCAGAGAGCAAAATTTCAACCTACTAAATCATTTGGAATTATTTTATAGCCTAGAGAGACCTTTGCTTGTTGGTTTATCACGAAAATCAATGATATACAAAACATTGAACTCAACACCCAACGAAGCTCTTAATGGCACCAGTGTTCTAAATACCATAGCACTTCAAAAAAATGCCCAAATTCTACGTGTACATGATGTAAAAGAAGCTGTAGAATGTGTTGAACTTTTAAATCACTTACAAAATTAATATGCGAATTTTACTTTTTTTTCTTTTGGTTGTTTTCATGTCTTGTTGTTCTGAAAAAACAATTGAGTTACCTGAAATAAAACAAGCTACAATTACTGAAGTCATTGATGTATCTGCTGCATATCTGTTTTATGATGAAACCAAGCCTGACAGTATAGAACTTAACCGTAAAAACTTAATCAGCACTACAAATTGGTTAGTGAATGTGGACAAACGTTTGACCTTAAACCAAGCTGTTCCTAAAATCAAATTTATACAAGAGAAAAAGCGTAATTCAAGTCATAAAAATGAGGCTGCAAAAAATTATTTCACTTGCCACGACTTAAGTCAAAACAATCTAGGTTTTATAGAATTTACAGATGTTCATTACTATCTGGATGAAAAACCAAATGCTGAAATAGAAATTATTATTGAAGCCCTTGATAAAATAACTATTAAAAAAAATAACGATGTTGATATATTTTTTAAGACTAATTTTAAAACTCTAGAAAAAGATTTGGCATCAATTTATCCACTTGAAACTATATCTGTTACACTTTCCTTTAAAAGGTCAATGACATTCCAGCAGTATATTACAATAAAATCTAAATTAGACGAATTAGATTACTCCAAAATTCTTGTTGACACTAACGAATTTATTTATTAAGCTTATTTTGTTAAATTTACCAAAACACCTAGCCTTTGGAAATTTTTGATGACCTATTAAAATTTACCGTTGTAGACGTTATTGATGTCATTTTAGTGGCACTCCTATTATATTATGTTTACAAACTTGTCAAAGGCACTGTAGCTATAAATATATTTATTGGTATTGTTATAATCTATTTCATTTACCTTATTACTGAAACGCTTCAAATGAAAATGTTAAGCAAAATCCTGGGAGGTTTTATGAGCGTGGGATTAATTGCTCTGATTGTTGTTTTCCAGCAAGAAATTCGAAAATTTTTATTGATGGTTGGTTCTACAAATTTTAGTAAGCGTGGAAAATTCTTCAAACAGCTAAAATTTCTTAAAACTGAAGTCGAGACTGAAACAGATATTACCGCCATTGTAAATGCCTGCAATAAAATGGGTTCTTCTAGAACTGGTGCACTCATTGTATTTGAACACAATAACAACCTTGATTTTTTAACTACCACTGGCGATGAAATGAATATAAAGGTAACTCAACCCATAATTGAAAGTATCTTTTTTAAGAATAGCCCATTGCATGATGGAGCCATAATTATTGAAAATAATATTGTAAAAGCCACACGCGTCATACTACCAGTAAATAATGAAAAAACATTGCCTCAACGCTTTGGATTAAGACACCGAGCAGCAGTTGGAATAACAGAAAAAACCGATGCATTGGCTTTAGTAGTTAGCGAAGAAACTGGACAGATATCTTACTTTAAAGATGGTGAGTTTATTATGTTTAAGGACACTGAAGATTTGATTAACATCATTAAAAAAGATTTAGCTTAAATGCTATGTAAAAATTGCCAAACCAAATTGGAGCCCACTGATGATTTCTGCAAATCATGTGGTGGTAAAATTATACGAAACCGATTGACATTAAAGAACTTGTTTCAGCATTTTAGTGAACAGTTTTTAAATTATGACAATAGATTTTTACAAACATTCGTCAGCCTATTCACAAAACCTGATGATGTCATTGACGGCTATATCAATGGTGTTAGAAAAAAGTATGTAAATGTTATTAGTTATTTCGCAATAGCACTAACCGTTTCTGGTTTACAATTATTGATACTTGACAAGTTTTTTCCCGAAACTATGGATCTTTCGGCTATGGCTACGAGCAATGCAGGTCCAGATAGCAATGAAATGATGAGTTTTATTCGGGAGTATCAATCACTACTTATGATGGTTAATGTACCTATGTATGCTCTGGTTTCTTATTTTGTTTTTTATACTTTAAAGAAATACAACTATACAGAGCATTTGGTTATTTTTATGTATGTACTATCCCAACTCACATTTGTAGGTACATTTATTTCAATTACATCAGCATTTTTTGGACTATCACTAGCGCACTCATCTATGATTTTAAGTCCAATACAAGTTTTATATTCAATGTACTGTTTAAAAAGACTTTATAAGCTGAGTATAAAAGGCCTAATCTTAAGAACTCTATTGTTTTTCGGTATTATTGTAGTGGGCTTTATATTAATAATGGTTACAGTTGCCGTATTAGCAATTATGTTCAAAGATTCAGACTTCATGCAATCCATTATTGAAGCACAAAAAGCAGGTCAAGAAGTTAAAAATTAAGCAACTTCTTCTTTAACAAACTGTACTTCGTATAAATTCTTATAGTACCCGTTTTGTTTTTGAAGTAATTCTTCATGTGTACCTTCTTCTACAATCATTCCAGCATCCATAACCACAATCTTGTCGGCTTTTTTTACGGTTGCCAATCTATGTGCAATGATGATTGACGTTCTTCCTTTTGTAATCTTATCTGTAGCATTTTGAATAAGCTGTTCTGAATAAGAATCAACAGAAGATGTGGCTTCATCTAATACCAATATACTTGGGTTGGTTACATAAGCTCTCAAAAATGATATTAATTGACGTTGACCTGAAGAAAGCATAACACCACGTTCTTTTACATTGTAGTGATACCCATTAGGTAAACTCATAATAAAATTATGTATTCCAATATCTTTAGCTGCTTGAATAACTTCCTTTTCTGTTATACTAGAATCATTAAGAGTAATATTATTTAAAATAGTATCTGCAAATAAAAAGACATCTTGAAGAACTACAGCAATTTGACTTCGAAGGGAGGCTAACGTCATGTCTTTTATATTAGTATTATCAATTAAAATAGCACCTTCATTGATATCATAAAAACGGTTCAACAAATTAATTATCGTAGATTTTCCAGCACCTGTTGCACCTACTATGGCTATAGTTTCTCCAGCTTTAACCTGTAAAGAAACCCCTTTAAGAACTTCTTCATCTAAAACATAACTAAAATGTACATTATTAAATTTAATATTCCCTTTAAAATTTGTTGCAACCTTTGTTCCAGTATCATCAATTTGTGACGTAGTTTCAAGTACTTTAAATACTCTAGTGGCAGCAACCATACCCATTTGTAGCGTGTTGAATTTATCGGCAATTTGGCGTAATGGTCTGAACAACATTGGAATCATCATGATGAAAGCCGTTAAATCTCCTAATGATGCTGTTTGACCTATAACCGTATTAAGTCCTCCATACCACGCAATAAGACCAATTGTTATTGAAGATGATAATTCAGCAATTGGAAAAAATATGGAGTTATACCAAACCGTTTTTAACCAACCTTGTTTATGTCTTTCATTTATTTCTTTAAACTTTTTGTATTCAGTTTGTTCTCTTGTAAACAATTGTAAAATCTTCATGCCAGTTACGCGCTCTTGAACAAAAGAATTAAGATTAGATACTTCAGTCCTAACTTCTTCAAAAGCTTTCTTCATATACTTTTGAAATAATCTCGTTGCATATAGAACCAAAGGCAGCATAAGAAATACAATAATACTCAACTCCCAATTCATATAAATCATAACGCCAGAAACCACCAACATGGTAAGCAAATCACGAAATATCATAAACAAGCCTTGGCCAAAGATATCAGCTATACGTTCCATATCGGTCACAGCTCGAGTAATTAAGACTCCAACGGATGAGTTGTTATAATATTTCATTTTAAAGCCTAACATGTGATTGAATAGCTTAATACGTATATCCTTAACTACAGTTTGCCCCAACCATCCAGCATAATAAATAAATAGTAGTTGACAGATGACTTCAGCCAACAGCATACCACCCATTAACATTATATATGGCAAAAACCCTTCAAAAGTTTTGGTGGCTATGTTATTGTCAATAGCCAGTTGAAGAATATAAGGTCTTGCTGCACTCAAAATTGCCAATAAAATTACAGCGAACAATACAGCCACAAATACTAATTTGTATGGCTTTATGAACTGTAATAACTTATTAAACAGTTTGGTGTCAAGAATTTTATTTTGTTGTTTATCTGTCATTAGTTATCGCTTCTGGATATTGAATTTTAGTAAGATACAAACCATGCGCAGGCACAGAATAACCTGCTTCACTTCTATTTTTTGAGGCTATTATAGCTTGTAAATCTTCAACAGTTATTTTTTCTAAACCTACGTTAATCAATGTGCCAACTATAGCACGAACCATATTTCGTAAAAACCGATCGGCTGTAATAGTAAAATGTAACTCATTACCAATTTGTTGCCAATTTGCATTTTGAATATCGCAATAATACGTTTTTACATCAGTATGGGTTTTCGAAAAGCATTGAAAATCTTTATGACCCAATAGCTCTTTTGCCGCTTGATTCATTAGATTAATATTTAAATGCTTTTTCAAATAATAAGCTGAATCAAAGTTAAAAGCATCTTTCTCCAGCGCTAAACGATATAAATACGATCGGCTTGTAGCATTAAATCGTGCATGAGCATCAGGCTTTACTTCAAAAATAGCATGAACAGCAATATCCTTTGGCAAAAACGCATTCAGCTTATACTTTAAATCTTCTCTTTCTATTTTTTCATCTAAATCAAAATGCGCAAACATTTGTTTAGCATGAACACCAGCATCGGTTCTACCTGCTCCAACAATCTTTATTTCTGTATTAAGCAATTTACTAATAGCGTTTTCAATAACTTCCTGCACTGAAATTGCGTTAGGCTGGTTTTGCCAACCATGATAAGCTTTACCGTTATATGAAAGTTCTAAAAAATACCGCAAGAAAGTCTATTTTTGTAAACGACAAAGATAAAACTTTATCCTACTTTAAATTTCAATAAAACGTTAATAAAAATTAGGTTTCCAAATTCATTGAAAATAACTATGAAAAAAATCCTTTTAATGTCTGACACACATAGCTACATGGATGACACCATTCTAAAACATGTAAAACAAGCTGATGAAGTCTGGCATGCAGGTGATATAGGTGATTTAAAAGTAACCGATAGTATTAAGTCATTAAAACCTTTAAAAGCTGTTTATGGAAATATTGATGATGAAAAGGCACGATTGGAGTTTCCTTTAGACAACCGCTTTGTTTGTGAAGGCGTTGATGTCTGGATAACGCATATTGGTGGATATCCAAATAGATACAATGTACGCATTCGTGAAAGTATTAAAGAAAATCCACCGCAATTATTTATTTCAGGTCACTCCCATATTTTAAAAGTCATGCCTGACAAAAAACTAAACCTACTGCATATGAATCCGGGAGCTATTGGCAAACATGGCTTTCATAAGGCCCGAACCATGCTGCGTTTCACCCTTGATAATGGAAAAATTGAAAATTTAGAGGTCATTGAGTATAAAAAATAAAAAAGCCCAAGATCTTCACCTTGGGCTTACGCACTAATATACTAAGATGATAGGTTTACCGTAATCGATCTACAGATTTTACGAGATCTTCATCCTTCTTAATGGCTTTATTGGCTAATGCCAAAAACACGATAGAAACGATAGGAAGAAAAATCCCAATACCTTTCTCAGAAACTACTGTTTCTCCAGATAAATTTAGAGATTGATACACAAATAATCCTAGTAAAATAAAGTTTAATATGATGTTAAGTCGTCCCAACATAAACTGCGACTTCCTATTTTTAAATCTTGATATTGACAAAATCGAAAAAAATGCTGAAACCAAAAATAAGGCAAATACATAATTAATATCATCAGCAAACACTTTTTCACCTTCTGGGTTGGTCCATAATTCAAACACATAAATTAATCCTGCTGAAACTGCAGCAGCCATTAATAAATATAGTGTTTGAATCCTTTGAAGCATTAATTTTTTGATTTATCGAGCACAAAAATAATAGTTTCTTTTTTAAAATAAGCCGAAAAAAATAAAAATAAAGTTGTATAATTGCAGTAATGATTTGCAAAGTTCACAGTTGCAAGTTGTTAATTCTTCAAAATAAGATCAATTTTTCTTCGGAATAATTCAACTTAAAATAATTAATCAAAACATTCAATTAAACATCAATGTTTGAAATAGCACAATTAAAAGACATGAAGCTTCCTGAATTACAGGAAATTGCTAAAAAACTGAACGTTTCAAAATACCGTTCTTTAAAAAAATTAGATTTAGTATATCAAATTCTAGATCATCAAGCAGCTAATCCTAAAGCTGTAAAAGAGGTTGTAGCTTCCGAAAAATCTTCTGATAATTCAAGTGACAATTCGAATAAAAAGCCTGCTCAAAAACGTCCTAGACAACGCGTCCAAAAGGAAAATCAGGATACTAATTCAAAACCTGAAAATAATCCTGAAGCAAAGGAAAAATCAAATCAAGATTCAAATAAACCACATTCAAAACAACATGTGGCTCCAAAAAAAGAATCTGTAAAAAATAATCCTAAAGACGACAGAAAAGACGATAGAAAGAAAGATAATAACCAAACACGCTCCAAAAGAGATAATAATAAAAACAAGAATAATTCACAAGGCAACAACGGAAATAAGGACACTCGAAATCGCTATCGTGAACCTGATTTTGAGTTTGATGCTATTATTCAAAGTGAAGGTGTATTAGACATCATGCAAGATGGCTATGGATTTTTAAGATCTTCAGACTACAATTACTTATCGTCTCCTGATGATATTTATGTATCGCAATCACAAATCCGTTTGTTTGGATTAAAAACAGGTGATACTGTATTAGGACAAGTAAGACCTCCTAAAGAAGGTGAGAAATATTTCCCTTTAATTAAAGTGAGTAAAATAAATGGTCAAAAACCAGAAGTTGTTAGAGACCGTGTTTCATTTGAACACTTAACTCCATTATTCCCAAAAGAAAAGTTTAACCTTGCCGAAAGACAAAGTACTATTTCAACTAGAATCATGGATTTGTTCTCACCTATAGGAAAAGGACAACGTGGTATGATTGTTTCACAACCTAAAACTGGTAAAACTATGCTACTAAAAGATGTAGCAAATGCTATTGCCGCAAATCATCCAGAAGTTTATCAAATGATTCTATTAATTGATGAACGTCCTGAAGAAGTAACCGATATGCAGCGAAATGTTCGTGGTGAAGTTATTGCTTCAACTTTTGATAAGGAGGCACATGAGCACGTTAAAATTGCTAATATTGTTTTAGAAAAAGCAAAACGACTTGTTGAATGTGGCCACGATGTCGTTATTCTACTAGATTCTATAACCCGTTTAGCGAGAGCTTATAATACAGTTCAACCAGCTTCAGGAAAAATATTATCTGGTGGTGTTGATGCTAATGCTTTACACAAACCTAAACGATTCTTTGGAGCAGCTCGTAACATTGAAAATGGAGGTTCGTTAACCATTATTGCTACTGCTTTAACAGAAACAGGCTCTAAAATGGATGAAGTGATTTTTGAGGAATTTAAAGGAACTGGTAATATGGAATTACAATTAGATCGTAAGATTTCTAATCGTAGAATATTCCCAGCTATTGATTTAACATCCTCAAGTACACGTCGTGATGATCTATTATTAGATGAAAACACGATTCAACGTATGTGGGTTATGCGTAAATATTTAGCAGATATGAATCCTGTTGAAGCTATGGAATTCATAAACGATCGCTTCAAACAAACCAGAAATAATGAAGAGTTTTTAATTTCTATGAATGGTTAAAAATCCAATCATATTATTATAAAAATTAAGAGCCTTGACAAATGTCAAGGCTTTTTTATGACTAAAAAAATAGTAATAACATTATAAACAAAAAAGCCTCTCAATTGAGAAGCTTAATTATATAATGTTATTGGCTTTACTTATTAAAGTGCAGCTACATGCTTTGCTAAACCAGATTTAAGGTTAGCAGCTTTATTATCATGAATGATATTTTTCTTCGCTAATTTATCAATCATAGAAGATACAGAAACTAATAATTCTTCAGCTTCTTTCTTATTCGTAGTTTCACGCAATTTTTTAATTGCATTACGAGTAGTTTTGTGCTTATATCTGTTTCTTAAGCGCTTTGCTTCGTTACTTCTAATTCTCTTTAAAGCTGACTTATGATTTGCCATTTGTTTCTTTTCTTATTAAAAATTGTAGCCCGTAGGGGAATCGAACCCCTCTTACCAGGATGAAAACCTGGCGTCCTAGCCGATAGACGAACGGGCCATTTGGTTTTGAGTGCGCAAATATAAATTTAAAAATCTAAACTTGCAATACTTTTCAAATAACTCTCAATGTTTCCATTGCGGATGCAAAAATACAACTATTTTTAAATGTTGCAATAACTATATAATCTTTTTTTAAAAAAATTTAAATTAATACGCTTTTGCAAACAAAACTCGCTGTTTTGAAGGGTTTCCTGAATAAACACAGGTTCCAGATTCTAGCTTATTATCCATTGGAATACAACGAATTGTAGCTTTAGTCAATTCTTTTATTTTAGTTTCCGTAGCTTCAGTACCATCCCAATGCGCTGAAATAAAACCACCTTTAGTTCCCAAAACTTCTTTAAAAGTATCAAAATCATCAACTTCAGTTATGTGCTCATCTCTAAAATTAAGTGCTTTTTTATAAAGCGTATTTTGAATTTCACTCATTAAGCCTATTACTTTAGAAGTCAACCCATCAATTGCTATGACTTCTTTCGTTAAAGTATCTCTCCTTGCCAGTTCTACAGTACCATTTTCAAGGTCTTTTGGGCCTATTGCTATTCTCAATGGTACACCTTGTAATTCATGTTGAGCAAATTTAGCACCAGGACGCAACGTGTCTCTATCATCATATTTAACGCTTATACCCTTTGATCGTAATTCTTCAACTATTACGTTTACCAAACTTGTAATGGCCTCAAGTTGCTCTTCGGACTTATAAATAGGTACAATAACAACTTGATTGGGAGCTAAATTTGGAGGAAGCACTAAACCGTGGTCGTCACTATGAGTCATTATTAATGCTCCCATTAATCTGGTTGAAACACCCCATGATGTTGCCCAAACGTATTCTTGCGTACCTTCCTTATTAGCAAATTTAACATCAAAAGCTTTAGCAAAATTCTGACCTAAAAAATGTGATGTACCAGCCTGAAGCGCTTTACCATCCTGCATTAAAGCTTCAATACAATAAGTTTCAACCGCTCCGGCAAATCGTTCACTTTCTGTTTTCAAACCTTTTATAACTGGAATAGCCATAAAATTCTCAACAAAAGTAGCATAAACATTATTCATAAGTTCAGCTTCTTTAATAGCTTCAGATTTAGTTGCATGTGCTGTATGTCCTTCTTGCCATAAAAATTCGGCTGTTCTCAAAAACAATCTCGTACGCATTTCCCATCTAACCACATTTGCCCATTGATTTACCAATATTGGCAAATCTCTATAAGATTGAATCCACCCCTTGTAAGTGTTCCATATAATAGCTTCACTAGTAGGTCTAACAATTAACTCCTCTTCTAGTTTAGCTTCTGGATCAACCCTCAATTTACCTGCTCTATCTGGATCATTTTGGAGTCTATAATGCGTAACAATAGCACATTCTTTCGCAAAACCTTCAGCATTCTTTTCTTCTGCTTCAAATAAACTTTTAGGAACAAAAAGAGGGAAATAGGCATTTTGATGACCAGTTTCCTTAAACATTCTATCTAATTCGGCTTGAATCTTTTCCCAAATTGCAAAGCCGTATGGCTTGATAACCATACATCCTCTAACTGCAGAATATTCCGCTAAATCAGCTTTAACGACCAATTCGTTGTACCATTTTGAGTAATCATCTGCTCTACTTGTAAGTTTTTTGTTCATATACAGGGTTTTGGCATAAATATTGTGACTATGTTAAATATAAAAATAGTTCAGCAAAACTAACTATTTTTGGTATGTTCAACAATAAAATTCGCTGGTTATGTATTATAAAAACTACTTTTCTCAAAAAATGCCATTAATGCTAATAGGGATTCTCCTTATATTGACATCTTGTGGTACCTATCAAAACGTTCCCGATAATGACGGCATCTACGGAACTACTGACACCTCTGTTGAACAAACTCAAGATTATGCAGTTGCATCCAATTCAAATTCAAGTAGCTCATACTATAAAAATTATTTTAGTGAAAAATCTGATGATTATGATTACATAACTGAAGAGGAGGTTTTTACTGATGTTGATGAATATGGAAACGAATACGTTACAGAAAACGACTCAACTCAAGTGGATTATAATCAATATGCTGGTTGGGGTCAAGAAAATAGCAATGTAACGGTTAATGTTTATGATACTGGCTGGGGTTGGAACGCTGGTTGGGGCTGGGGATATCCTGGCTATGGCTGGGGCTGGAATGCTGGTTGGGGTTGGAGTATTGGCTGGGGCTGGAATGCTGGTTGGGGTTGGGGATACCCTGGATACGGTTGGGCCTATTGTCCACCCTATTATGGTGGCGGTTACTACAATCCTTATTATAGAAATAATATATCATATACCAATGGCAGACGCGGAAGTGCTTATTTAGGAAGAGCTGGTAGATATGCAAATAATAACAACTCTTATTATGGACGATATAATGTGGGAAGACGCAGCAATACAACTAGCTATAACTCTGGAAGACCACGAGGCGATTACAATTCAACTGGTAAACCAAGGGTTCGTTCCACTACAAGACCTAATGCCGATGCTACAGGCAATTCAGTAGGTAAACCAAGAACTCGAACCACAACAAAATCAACTAGAACAAGAACACGTTCTAACAACAGTACACCAAGGGTAAGAACTACAAGACCAACAACAAGAAATAATAATTCCTCTCCATCTAGAAGTTATTCCTCACCTTCAAGAAGCTATTCTTCCCCTTCTAGAGGAAGTTCAGGCGGAGGAGGCAGAAGCTCTGGTGGCCGAGGCGGAAGAGGAGGTTTTTAATTAAAAAAAATGTTTATGAAAAAAGAATATTTGCTAGCTATATGCTTGTTATCTATGGCTGTAGCTAATGCTCAAGACATTACTGATGCCTTAAGGTATTCAAGTGACGAAATTCAAGGTACAGCAAGATTTAGAGGCTTAAGTGGTGCCTTTGGAGCTTTAGGAGGTGACATGAGTGCCGTTAATATTAATCCTGCTGGGTCAGCAGTTTTTAACACCAGTCATATTTCCTTGTCACTTTCAAACATGCAAACCAAGAATGAAACACAATTCTATAATGGTCTAGCCAGTTCAAAAAATAGAACCATTGACTTAAATCAAACTGGAGCTGCTTTTATTTTCAACAATCGAAATACTAATTCCTCTTGGAAAAAATTTGCAATTAGTGTCGCCTATGACAAAATCCAAGATTATGACAATAATTGGTATGCTATTGGCACCAACCCAAATAATTCAATTGATCAATATTTTTTGCGTTATGCTAACGGTTTGAGACTAGATGAAATTTCAGCTTTACCTGGTGAAACTTATTCGGAAGCTTATTCAGAAATAGGTAGCTTATATGGTTATGGAAATCAACAAGGTTTTTTAGGATATGAATCTTTTATTTTAGAACCCGTAGATAATACTGATGACAACACACAATATACATCAAACATTGGTAGTGGTGATTATTACCAAGAATATAGTTATGCATCAACCGGTTACAATGGCAAGTTCACTGTAAACGCTGCAACACAATTTGGAGACCGTGTGTATATGGGGCTAAATTTAAATTCTCATTTTATCAATTTTGAAAAATCCACTTTTCTTTTTGAAAGAAATAACAATCAAGGATCAACGGTAAGTCAAGTTCAATTTGAAAACAATTTATTTACAACTGGTTCAGGTTTTTCCTTTCAACTCGGGACTATTGTAAAAATAACGGAGCAATTGCGAGCTGGATTTGCTTTCAATTCACCAACTTGGTTTAATATCAATGAAGAGACCTCACAATATTTAAGAACCATTGTTGATGATAATGGTGATAACGCTTCAATAACTATTAACCCGAGAGTGATAAACATCTATCCAACTTATAGATTACAAACTCCTGGAAGAATATCTGGTAGTCTAGCTTATGTTATTGGAAAATATGGTCTAATCAGTTTTGACTACTCGTTGAAAGATTATAGCAACACAAAATTCAAACCAACTTCTGACTTATATTTCAGAGAACAGAATGATATTATAAATAATAACCTAACAAGTGCTTCTACATTTAGAATAGGTGGTGAAGCAAAAATAAATCAGTTTAGTATAAGAGGCGGCTATCGTTTTGAAGAAAGCCCTTATAAGGATGGAACAACAGTAGGCGATTTAACCGGTTACTCTGTTGGTCTTGGATATAATTTTGGTAATGTAATAAAACTAGATGTTACTTTTGACCAAGCCAATCAATCAAATAACACCCAGCTATACAATGTTGGTTTAACTGATGCCGCTAATATTGATGCTAGAAATTCTAATTTAACTTTTACATTAAGCTTTAATATGTAAATTGTATTAAAAGATATTTTAAGAAAAAAACCAGAACAATAATGTTCTGGTTTTTTTGGTTTCATTTATAAACTGAACGTACTAAAAGTTATCTTTTTAATGTGAAATGTGCTTGAAATTGTTTCATAGCATCATCCGACGGCTCTCTATAATCAACCGTAAACCAATAGTCACTTGATGGTAAAGGGTATCCATTAAGGGTTCCATCCCAACCTGGACTTGATGGACTCAATTGCTTTAATAACTTACCATATCTGTCAAAGATGTAAATTTTAGCATCCATTTGTCCACTAATACCTGAAATTTGCCATGTATCATTGTCACCATCGTTATTAGGTGTAAAAAATAGTGGATAATCCATTACTAGGACAATATCACTAGCAATACCACAACCATAAATATCTCTTACTTGTATAAAATGTTCACCTGGAGTAACATTTGTAAAGGTATAAATATTCGTATTAGGGTCATTGCTTACCCATGGACCATTATCAATACTAAATTCGTATTGAGCAGCACCATTTCCAGTAGCGGTTACCTGAATGACATTATTGTCAGCAAATGCTTCCGTAGTCACAACTGCATCAACAGTTGGAGGAGAACTTTCCTCTACAGTAACAGGAATTACATTAAAACACATGGTATCAATATCCGTAATAGTCACCGTATGGATTCCTGCTTGAGTAGCCGTATAACTTGAGTCAATACTAACCACTGTACCATTTGGGTCTTGCCATTCAAAAGTATAATCACTAGTGCTCAAACCAGTATCAATAGTTGGTGAGCCAACAACTTCAGTGCCATTAGTATTTACACATATTGTATAAAGCTCATCTGGCGTAAACATTGGAACAGGATTAACAATTAAATCAAAAGTTACAATAGTATAGCAACCTGTACCATCATCATTAGGATCTGAAGGATCACCTGTATTTGTTACACGAACATAAATTGTTTGAGGCGTTGTTGAATTGGTATAGGTTGTTGTATTTGAAATCGTGTTTTCACCAGACTCTGCATCTGCCATAGATTCATGGTAAGTAACGGTTTCATCAAAATCATTCAGCATCAAACCTTCATTTTGAGTTAAATCAAATTCTTCTTGCAAATCACCTGGATTATTATCATCACAAGTAATCATATTTGGTAAAACATCATTAGGTGTTGGCAGTGTATTAACTACTAAAGTCAAAGTGGTCATCGAAGAACAATTACCTCCACTGGTAGTTTCGGTAAGAGTAACAAAAATCGTTTGCGGATTATGTGGTAATCCTCCTATTGATGTATTTTGATAAGATGTATAATTTGATATTGGGTTATTTGGAATATCTGCAATGGTTTCGAAATAATCAACATTTAAAGTTACATCGCCACCAGTGTAATTATCATTTTGAAATGTTAAATCAAAAATAGCAAATCCATCATTATTATTTGAATCATCACAAATCTCATAGATACTATCTTGAGCCTCGGATGGAATGACTGGCAAAGGATTTACAATCAAATCAAATTGACCAACTTTAATACAGCCATTAAGTCCCTCTAACCTCACAAAAATAGTGGTATCGCCAGAAATATAATTTGATAATTGTGGTTCAATTATAGGGTTCACACCTGGAGTAGCTTCTGCATCAGCTTGCGTTTCATGGTAAGTCAATATAAAATCTGATGGATTCTGTGTCCCATAAATTTCAGCATCCATGGTATTTAAATTAAAAGAAGCCATACCATCAAAATCATCATCGCAAATAACATAAGGATCAATTGACGTTGGCATTTCAGGCGTCGGCTCAACTATGAGCTGTAATTCTACAATTGTAGGACAGTCATCATTCGTACCATAATCAACACGAACATAAATTATTTGACCAGCGACATTCGACAAGTTGTCTCCTTGTGGATTAACATCATCTTGAGCATTCTGAAGTGTTAGATGGAACGACACATCTAACGTAGCATCACTAGCTAGAATTTCATCTCTAGTGGTGGATAAATCAAAATCACCCAAATTATCATTATCAGGGTCGCAATACGTCAGTGGTGTTAATGGATTCACCGTTGGTCCATTGGTTACGTTTAGGACTAATGTGGTAGTACCATAGCAACCTGTATTAACATCTTCAACTCTAACAACTAAAATTTCACCATCTGTTCCTATGTAAGCCGTATCTGAAGGTGATACTTCAGGAGATCCATTTTGAGCATCAATCAAGTTATTGTGGTAAGTAACTACATAATCTGAATTACTTGACGTTATTTCATCATTTTTAACAGTTAAATCCATTTCTGTCATGCCATCTGATACATCATCATCGCAAACTACTAATGGCGAAGGATCAACAATTGAAGGCGTTGGTAAAACGGTTACAGCTTGTGTAGAACTGCCACTACATGTTCCAGTGATTGCATACTCTACAGTGTAAGTTGTTCCTGCTACACCACCTGTTACTGTTCCAGATGTTGGGTCTATGGAAGCTCCATCTGTTGGAACTGGGTTAAAAGTAAATGTTCCACCTGCATCACCTGTTATAGTCGCAGTACCTCCATCACAAGTAGCTGTCATCGTAAAACTCGCATCAGCCGTTGTGAGTACGGTAATTGATTGAGTACTTGAATTTGAACAAGTTCCATTAGTTGTATACTCTATTGTATATGTTGCCCCTGGAGTTCCGCCTGTTACTGTTCCAGATGTTGAATCTATCGAGGCACTATCTGTTGGAACGGGATTAAAAGTAAATGTTCCACCTGCATCACCTGTTATAGTCGCAGTACCTCCATCACAAGTCGCTGTCATCGTAAAACTCGCATCATCCTCTGGTAATACCGTTACTGGTTGCGTGCTTGAATCTGGACATGTGCCTGCTGTAT
>NZ_POTB01000002.1:0-314468 GCF_002940745.1 Hanstruepera ponticola | reverse complement strand
ACCTCTTACCATTCCGAACAGAGTAGTTAAGCCCGTTAGCGCCAATGGTACTGCATCTCGTGGGAGAGTAGGTCGCCGCCTTTTTTAAGACTCAATCATTTTTTTGGTTGAGTCTTTTTTTTTGCTTTTTTTGTAATACATGTAAGGTTAGTTTGTTTTAAAGACCAATTGAAGAAATTTAATTATATTACAGACCAATTGAATTCTACTCTTTTATAAGCCTTACATGAATACAATAATACAAGCTAACTTAAATACACTTCAAAAAGTATTTTTTTTATTATCCAACTTATCTGACCAAATTTTATCCGATGATTCAATACCTCCTTATTATTCAAGCGTAGGATCTCATATAAGGCATGTACTAGACTTTTATGACTGTATATTGAAATCTGATCAAATATTTGATTTGACTGCTCGATGTAGAGATTTAGAAGTTGAAACAAATTGTGAAAGTGCACTAAAATATTTAAGTATTTTAGAAGAGAGATTGTTGAGCCTTGGTGATTTGGACTTAAAAAAAGAAGTAACCGTGTTAGATGATTTAGGAGTTGGAAAAGAAAAAATAAACTATACGTATTCAGCTTTATTAGCTCAAGCCAATAGTCACGCAATACACCATTATGCCATAATTAATTATATATTAGATGGATTAAAAATTACCATTAATGACACTAACTTTGGATACAACCCTACAACACCAAAATCTATTAATCTTAATTAAACATACTATTCATTATAGTTTTTAAGCCTTTAAAAGCTATAAAAATAGCAGCTGAACAAACAAATATGCCCACTATTAAAATTGGGATATACAATGGTTTTTCTTGATTACTAAAAGCAATATGTAACAATAAAGGACCAATAAACATACAAAGCACAGAAATGGCCATTTTCTTCAAACCTTGAACTAAAATTTCTTTATTTGTGTGTTTAGTTTCCATTTTTATGATTTTCAATGGCAGAACGAACATTTCCATATTTTTCCAACAAAATATTAGCATCTTGATAAGAAATATCTAATTCATTCATGATCATTTTTGTTCCTCTATCTACCAATTTATTATTACTTAATTGCATATCAACCATTTTATTGCCCTTTACTTTTCCCAATTGAACCATAGCTGCTGTTGAGATCATGTTCAATACTAGTTTTTGAGCTGTTCCAGCTTTCATTCGTGAGCTACCCGTTACAAACTCTGGACCTACAATAACTTCAATGGGAAATTTAGCAGTCTTTGATAATGGGCTATCATGATTACAGGTTATACAACCAGTAATGATATTATTATTATTACAAGTTTCAAGTCCGCCAATAACATAAGGGGTAGTACCTGATGCTGCTATCCCAATAACAACATCATTTGCATTGATATCATATTCTTTAAGATCTGACCAAGCTTGTACTTTTGAATCTTCAGCAAATTCAACTGCCTTTCTTATGGCATCATCGCCTCCAGCTATTAGTCCAATAACAAGATCATGAGGAACCCCAAAGGTTGGTGGACATTCAGATGCGTCAACAATTCCTAATCGACCACTTGTACCTGCACCAATGTAGAATAAGCGGCCACCTTGCTGTAATTTGTTTACAATTACAGTAACAAATTTTTCTATTTGTGGAATTGCTTTTTCAACAGCGTTTGGAACGGTTTTATCCTCATTATTAATATTTATCAATAATTCGGAAATTGACATTTTTTCCAAATGATTATAATTGGAATCTTGCTCCGTAGTTTTAATGAAATTCATAAATCAAAAATAAGGTTTTTTGATTATTTAATTTTGAACGGTATATATTATTTCAGATACTTCTGATAATCTAAAATAGCCCAAAGGATAATTATTAGAATTAGTTACATTAATACAGTTCCCTCGCACAGTGGCTGGTTGAGTTTCAAAAGGACCACCTCCTTGACTTGTTTGTTGAAGTAGTACAAAGATAAACTCATAAAATTGTTCTGAAACACCATAATTTCTAATTATCACTTCATCACCAGGTTCTAAATCTTCTTCTACATAGAACCCAAAAATTTCATTGCCGTTTACAAATTCATCTTTGAATGTGTCTAACGTAGGCGTTACTGGAATACTTGGTATATATTCAAAAAAATAATAATTTTCTTCATCTGCAGGATCTGTAAAAAAAGCTTTTAATTCAGTTTCTTCACCAGTAAAGCCGCCTTCTAAATTTTGTTCAACACGATCAATTTCAGCAACTGATAGAAGTGTATCTGTAGCGGTATAGGTTTCATTGTTGTAAATAATAGTTAAGGTATATTCTGAATTAATGACTGGAATAAAATCAGAATTCATGTAAATACCTGAATCACCTTCCTCAATAAAATCAAAGACATTGTTGTTTTGGTCTGTAATAGAAACTAGAGCATTGTTAGCTGGAGGTACACCGTCATTAAAAAATGGAGCTGTTAGCGTCAATTTAATTGATTGTTCATTTCCAGCGGTTCCTTTAAACCAATTTATTGATGCGTCAATAACTAATCGTGGTTCTGAAGTAGGTACATCAACGTCAATAACATCTTCACACGAAAATACTATAAAGGCAATAAATAAAAGGAGTGTATATTTAATTTTCATCATGTTAAAATTTAAAGTTATATGAAACGGATGGTACAATGCCAAAAATTGAAAGTCTTACGGCTTCATTGACACCAGTATCTCTGTTTTCTTGAAAATTTATTGATGCGGCATTGCGCCTGTTATATATATTGTAAATACCAAAAACCCATTCGCCTTGCCATCTTTTTTTAGAGTCGGGTTTTGGTGTATAAGTTGCAGAAATATCTAATCTGTGATAGGCTGGTAATCTATATTCATTTCTTAAACCATAGTTTGGAATGGTAATGCCGTTATACTGATATTGAGCATTAGGATAGGTAACTGGTTGTCCTGTTTGAAATAAGAAATTGGCATTAAAGCGCCATTTTCTGTTGAAATCATAGCTGCCGGTAAATGATACATCATGTGTTTTATCATACGGTGTGCTATACCATTCACCATTATTTATTCCTGGTTCAAAGTTATTTCTACCAGGCGTACGTTGTTCAGATTTTGAAAGTGTATAGGCAATCCAACCTTTAAAACGGCCTTCGTTTTTTCTAAAAAGTATTTCCAAACCGTAGGCTCTAGCTTCACCATTTAAAATAACCTGTTCAATGGCGTCATTGGCAATTAAATCTGCGCCATCAATATAATCAATTCTATTTTTAACTTTTTTATAAAAAGATTCGACTTCTAAAGAGTAGGTGTTATCTCTTAAATTTTTAAAATATCCTATTGCAATTTGATCCAGTATTTGCGGTTTTATGTACTTACCACTTGGAGCCCAAACGTCTAAAGGCGTTGGTGAGCTAGTATTAGAAATTAAATGTAAATATTGACTCAAGCGATTATAACTTGCCTTAACTGAAGCACTGTTGTTTAATAAATAAGACAATGCTAATCTTGGTTCAAAATTGCCGAAAGATTTAATCACATCACTTCTATTGTATTTTTCGGTTCCAAGTGGTTCTGCTTTTTCATAAATTTGAAGTTCTTGGTTAAAATTCACGGCTTGGTCATTTGCATAAATATTCAATTCGTCTTGGCCTAACCTTAAAAATGAATTGTACCGTAAACCATAAGAAGCACTCAATTTATTGGTCAATTTATGTTCTATGTCTAAATACAAGGCATTTTCAAAGGCATATTTGTCAATTAGCTTATCTGCATTGATACCAGACTCATCATTTGAGGGTTTTATTTCACCAGGATTGAATTTGTGATAAATACTGTTTAAACCATATTGTAGTTTTATTTTATCACTTAAATAATGCTTAAAATCATATTTAATATTAAAATTTCGAATACCTGAATCCCAATTAAATCCAACAAAATCGAGACGAAGACCATAGTAGTAATCGGAATAAATTAAGGACAGATTAGAGAAAAGTTTATCAGAAAATAGATGATTCCACCTAAAGTTTAAAACGGTATTTCCATAGGTATTTTTAAAACTTTCATTCAAACTAAATACGTCACGACCAAAATAGCCAGACAAATAGATATTGTTGTTTTGATTTAGTTTGTAACTAATTTTTGTGTTCAGGTCATAAAAATAAGCTTTGTTCTCAATGTCAAATAACGGTAAAAATAAGTGTGCATACGTTGCTCTACCACCTAGTAGAAAGGAACCTTTTCCATTGTTTATTGGGCCTTCAGCAAGTAATCTACTGGATATTAAACCTATGCCACCATTCATGTGGAATTTGTTACTGTTTCCTTCTTTTTGATAGATATCTAGTACAGAAGAAACACGACCACCATAGCGAGCTGGAATTCCTCCCTTATAAAGCTTTAAATCTTTAATAGCATCAGGATTAAAAACTGAAAAGAAACCAAATAGATGTGAAGAATTATAAATAGTCGCTTCATCTAGTAATATTAAATTTTGATCAGCTGCACCACCACGAACATTGAATCCAGAGGCGCCTTCTCCTGCAGTGGTTACACCTGGTAATAGTGTGATGGCTTTTATTACATCGGCTTCACCAAAAACTACAGGAATTTGTTTAATGGTATTAGATGTAAGGGCATTGATACTCATTTGTGGTTTTCTAATATTGAGTTTTTCAACATTCTCTTTTATTAGAACTTCATCAAGGCTTTCGACTGATGCGATAAGACTAAAATCTTTTTTAATATTATCAGTTAAGTCAATGGTTTCTGTAATGTTTTGATAGCCTAAATAACTTATTACAATATTATAGGAGCCTTTGGGTATGGTGATGGAATAAAATCCGTATTCGTTGGTTGTTGCACCAGTTTTTAATTCAGGAAAGATGATGTTAACGCCAATTAATGTTTCATTGCTATCTGCATCTGAAACTATACCACTTAAGGTTACTTTATCTTGAGCGTATGTAAAAATATTGATCAAACATAGCAGTAGCAGTAGGTAATAAGTTTTAACCGTCATTAATAGCAATTTTTAATAAAAGTATAAAAAAAGCCCCTTTTAAAGGAGCTTTTCATATTAACTTTATGTTTAGTTTATTGAATCTAATATTTTGTTTAGTGTATCACTTGGTCGCATGACTGAATTAGCCATGGCATCATTTGGTTCGTAATAACCACCAATGTTAACCGAATTACCTTGAACTTTATTTAATTCTTCTATAATTAAGGTTTCTTTATCCTTAAATAATTTTGATAAACTGGCAAACGTATTTTTGAGTTCAGCATCTTTATTCTGATTGGCCAAGGCTTCTGCCCAATACAATGCTAAATAAAAGTGACTACCTCTGTTATCCAATTCTCCAACCTTACGTTTAGGTGATTGGTTGTTCTGTAATAATTTTTCTGTTGCATCATCTAATGCTTCACCAAGAATAGATGCTTTAGGATTATTAGAAGCTTCACTTAAATGCTCCAATGAAACAGCCAATGCTAAAAACTCACCTAATGAATCCCAGCGTAAATGATTTTCTTCAACCAACTGCTGAACATGTTTAGGAGCAGAACCTCCTGCACCTGTTTCAAATAATCCACCACCATTCATTAATGGAACAATGGATAACATTTTTGCACTGGTTCCTAATTCTAAAATTGGGAATAAATCTGTTAAATAATCACGTAATACGTTGCCCGTAACTGAAATGGTATCCTTTCCATCCTTTACACGTTCCAATGTAAATTGAGTTGCATCAACAGGTGATAGAATACGAATATCCAATCCATTGGTATCATGGTTTTTTAGATAGGTTTTGACTTTTTTAATTAATTCAGCATCATGAGCTCTATTTTTATCTAACCAAAAAACGGCTGGTGTTTGAGAGTTTCTGGCTCTTGTAATGGCTAGCTTAACCCAGTCTTGAATTGGAGCATCTTTGACTTGGCACATTCTCCAAATATCACCAGCTTCAACGTTATGTTCCATTAAAGTATTCCCAGAGGTATCAATAACCGAAACTTTTCCGTCGCTTGAAATTTCAAATGTTTTATCATGCGATCCATATTCTTCAGCTTTTTGTGCCATTAAACCAACATTAGGAACGGTTCCCATAGTAGTAGGATCAAAGGCTCCATGTTTTTTGCAAAAATCAATAGTAGCACTATACACACCAGCATAACTGCTATCTGGAATTACAGCTTTGGTATCTTGTTGCTTACCTTCTTTATTCCACATTTGGCCAGATGTACGAATCATAGCTGGCATGGAAGCATCAATAATGACATCACTAGGAACATGTAAATTTGTAATGCCCTTATCGCTATTGACCATGGCTAAATCTGGTCGATTGTTAAACGTAGCTTCTATATCAGCTTCAATAGCCTTGCGTTTAGCTTCTGGTAATTCTGAAATTTTACTTACCAAATTACCGAAACCATTATTAACATCTACACCAATAGCATCAAAATCGCTTTGATACTTTTCAAATAAATCTTTAAAAAACACCCGAACAGCATGACCAAAAATAATGGGGTCACTTACTTTCATCATAGTCGCTTTCATGTGAAGTGAAAAAAGTACGCCTTGTTCATTAGCATCAGCAATCTCACGTTCTAAAAAGCTTAATAACGCTTTTTTACTCATTACAGTTGCATCAATAATTTCACCGGATAATAATGGAAATGCAGGTTTTAAAACTGTTTCATTTCCTGATATATCAGTATGAACTATTTTAATTGACGTAGCATCTGAAATAGTTGCCGATTTTTCATTATGAGCAAAATCACCTTCGCTCATTGTAGCTACATGAGTTTTGGAGTCTTTGCTCCATGCTCCCATAGAGTGCGGATTCTTTTTGGCAAAGTTCTTCACCGCTTTAGGTGCGCGACGATCCGAATTACCTTCACGAAGTACTGGATTTACAGCACTTCCTTTTATTTTGTCATAACGATTCCTGATGTCTTTTTCAATGTCATTTTCAGGGTTGTCAGGGTAATCGGGAAGCTTGTAACCTTTTTTCTGCAACTCTTTTATAGCAGCTTTCAATTGTGGAATTGAAGCACTAATATTTGGTAATTTTATGATATTGGCTTCAGGTTTTTTAACCATCTCACCTAAAATGCCAAGAGCATCTTCTACTTGTTGTTCTGCACTTAAGAAATCTGGGAAAACGGCTAATATTCTAGCAGCCAATGAGATGTCTTTAGTTTCAACAGTAATTCCAGATGATTTTGCAAATGCTTTTACTATGGGTAGAAAGGAGAAGGTAGCCAATGCTGGAGCTTCATCTGTTTTAGTGTAAATTATTGTAGAAGATTTTGTCATAATTATTTAGATTTTTATAGACGTGAATGCTTTGTTTTTAAGAACTGCAAATATAACAAATATTGCTGATTTATAGATGCATCACGCTGTTTAACCACATAGCAATGTCATTCGTTTAGTATTCGTAATATTTAATCGCTTTATTTTGAGTTTTCAGCAATTTATTCTATAATGATTTGATGGTTTGATAATAAGGTAAGTGCACCATCTTTTGAAAATCGTGCTTTTTTAAGTTTATTGCTATCAGGATTAATATTAAAATTACTTGCTGTCCTAAAATCTACAAGTTCCAAATTGGTATTTTCAAATATAGCATGCTTTAAATCTGATTTCTCAAAGCGTACTTTTGATAAATTAGCATTAGTAAAATCTACTTTTTCAAAAATACAATGGTTAAAATGCGTTTGGTTGAGATTTTTATTGTAGAAAGATGAAAAACTAAAAATAGAATGATGCGCTTCAATTGAAAATAGAAAGTCACTACATTCTGCGAAATTTATACCCAACAATTTACTATGTGTAAATAAAACCTCATTAAAAGTACTGTCTTTAATTTTTACGCCACTTAAATTACAGTCAGTAAACTGACATTCTATAAAAGATGTGGCAGATAGGTAGGAATCAGTAAAATCGCAGTTTGTAAACGTACAATTATCATATTCTGCTTTAGGAAGACCCTTTGAGCGGTAGTCTTGTTTTTCAAATGTTTGATCAGAAATAACGTGTAAGTTCATGTTTTTATTGATACGGTTTTAATATACGAAACACGAATATATAAAAAACAAAAGCCATATCACTTCAGAATAAATCTGATGTTGACATGGCTTTCTTTTGAAAGGTTTTGCATGATCTATGTAACATTGCTGCTACCTCATATGAAAATACATTCATACTTTTCAATTCAAGCGAAACCGTTTCAAAAAAACATTTTTAATAGTGCAACTTTCAAAATGTATTGACGTGTTGCTAAAAATGTTTCGTTTTAATTGCTTTTCTTGATGATTTGTCCGTTGTAATCCATTTTCATGACTCACCATTTTCAAATCATTGCTACATGTGTGTAACCATCACTTTCGATTCAATTACTATCCGTAGCTTTCCACTTCCAAGTTACAACCTACAGAATATGCTGTACTTTTTTAGCTTCATGATTTCTCAACCACATATGCTTACACATACTGTTTCAAAACCTCAAAAAACAATTATATAAAGAACGTTACTTTATACGATTTAAGAATAAAGTAGTTATTTTCAAACTAACACCAACCGAAGTTGTCCCTTAATCGTTTTGCTAATATATGGCGACATTTTAAATTTCCAAATTATTTAAGGTGTTAGATATCAACCAATTATAAACAAGAGTTATTAACTTTTGTTCATAAAAAAAGCCCTGTAAAAACAGGGCTTCCCAACGTTATTAACTGATTATTAACGTTTCATACTTTCTTTAATTCTTGCTTTTTTACCAGTCAAGCCTCTGAAGTAGTAAATACGTGCTCTACGAACGCTACCACGCTTGTTCACTTCAACTTTTTGTAATGCTGGCATGTTTACTGGGAAAATACGTTCTACACCAATAGTTCCAGACATTTTTCTGATAGTAAAAGTTTCTGAAGTTCCTGTTCCTCTTCTTTGGATTACAACACCTCTAAAAAACTGTGTACGTGTTTTATTACCTTCTTTAATTTCGTAATAAACCGTAATAGTATCACCAGCACTAAACTCTGGGAAGTCTTTTCTTGTTACAAACTCGTCTTGTACAAATTTTACTAAAGATTCCATATCTTTAAATTTAAATCAAATTAATTCGAAACAACATTCACGATTCTCGCCAGAGGTTAACCCGAAATTGGGTGCAAAGATAATTAATAATTAGTAATGAACAATTAATAATATATTTTTTTACTTCTTCTCGATACATTTTGACCTTAAGGATTGAAACACTCGAACTGACGTCATAAAGAGTTTATTCATCCAATAAATCTGGACGTCTATCTTTTGTGCGTTGGTAAGCTTGGTCTTCACGCCATTTTTCTATTTCTGGGAAGTTACCACTAAACAAAACTTCAGGAACATCCCAACCGTTGTAACTGCGTGGTCTTGTGTAAATAGGAGGTGCTAGCAAATTATCTTGAAACGAATCGGTTAGGGCAGAAGTCTCATTACCTAGCACACCTGGTATTAATCTAATAACAGCATCACACAAAACAGCTGCACCTAATTCGCCACCAGATAGCACAAAATCGCCAATAGAGATTTCACGAGTTATAAAATGATCACGCACGCGTTGGTCTACACCTTTATAATGTCCGCAAAGAATGATTATGTTTTCTTTAAGCGAGATTTGATTGGCAATGCCCTGATTTAAGGTTTCGCCATCTGGTGTCATATAGATTATTTCATCATATTCACGTTGGGCTTTTAAACCTGAAATACATTTATCAATAGGTTCAATCATCATGACCATACCTGCACCACCACCAAATTGGTAATCGTCTACAGATTTATAGTTATCAGTGGTATAATCCCGAAGATTATGAAAATGTACCTCTACTAAATTGGCCTCAATGGCACGCTTTAAAATAGATGCCTCAAACGGACTACTTAATAGCTCGGGTAAAACGGTAATGATATCAATACGCATAGTCTTGCTTTAGACTGCAAATATACTTGAAATGTTTTTTGGAATAGTAGGTTTTGTTTTTGGAGTTTCGTTAACGGTTTTGTGTATGATTTGTGCGGAATCAGACGTAGTCAGATTCAGCTGCAAATCAGATGCTTTAAAGTTAGTAATTAAAATTGGAGTAGCGAAGCAGCATGGATTATACACGTTGTTATGCCCTGTTTTTTTCTTTAGATGAAAACTTCCAAGCACCAAAAGCAAGTAAAATATATAGGATAATTATCACTAACATTTGTTGCCAATTATTTGTCAATTCATAATAAAGAATTAAAATTCCACCAATGCTTAATCCAATTATTGAAAGTATAGTCAGAAATGACGATGAATTAGTTTTATCTCTTATTTTAAAATTCGCTATTGCCATTAATAGTGATACTAAAAGAAAAGTAACACTTCCAAATTCAAGAATTAATTCTAATCCACCAATTAAGATTAGAATACTAGAAATTATTGCCATTGCTAAAATTGCATTTTGAGGACTGTTATTTTTTCTAATGGATAAGATATGAGGAAAAAAACCATCTTTTGCAATGACAGACATTTGACGTGAAGAGCCAAAGACAGTTCCGCTAATTGCACTACTTGTTGCTAAAATCGCACCTAAAATAACAAGATTTGTCCCTAATTTTCCTAAAATATTCCCTGCTCCAGATGCAAGTGCAAATTCTTTATTTTTAATAATTTCCTCTGTTGGAATTGCGAACAACGCTCCCATTGATATAACAACATAAATTAGTACAGCTAATGAAATAGCGCTATAAATTGCTCTTGGTATATTTTTTTCAGGATTAGTCATTTCATTTACTGCGTTAATGACCAATTGAAAACCTTCATATGCGACAAAGGTGAGAGAAGCAACAATTAAGATAGAAAAGACACTTGATTCTTGTAAATCTAAAGTCATATTCTTAACAAAGGAACCGAAGTCAGTTGTTCCGTGACTTATTAAAACAATTGAAATAATAGTTAAAACAATAAGTTTGGTATAAACCATTAAGTCCTCAATCTTACCCATTCCATTAACACTCCAAATGTTTATAAAAGTGAATACTCCAATAACTCCTATTGCTATTCCTTTTCTAATCCAAACGTTATCAGCAAATTCAGTACTACTTATGGCGTAAGATGAAAATGTATAAGCATATAATGCTAAAGTACTTATGTAACCAAAAATGATAAACCAACCAATTGCAGAAGCTGAAAAATTAGAATTCGGATAAGTTCGTTTAAAGAAGGAATATGTTGCTCCTTCATCTTTATAATAAAGTCCTAATTTTACATAAGAATAAGCAGCTAACGATGCAATCAGTCCGCCAATAATTATAGCAATTGGTGTAAGGTTTCCGATTAATGAAACTGAAATTCCAAGTATTGTAAAAATTCCACCACCAACCATTCCTCCAAGAGCAATGGCAATTAGTTCAGCCAAACCCAAATTTTTATTTCTTTTTCTGTGCTGTGTCATTTCCTCAAATTGGTATAACTTATTGATATGATATCGTTTTAATGATTTATATCAGGAGTTAACGAAGTTCGTTTATTTTTTTATTAAAGTTAAGTTAATAGTATGTCTCCATATGCAAAATAATAGTGTTCTTTGTTTGTGTTAAGTTAAAAAGGGCCATTTTTGGTGACATTAATGAAACGGTCATTTTCATAACGAAATGCACCGCCAAAACCAATAAACCATAGGCGCTCTTTGTGGTCTTCATAGATTTGAAAAGTCAATGGGCCATTATTTTCATCAGATAATCTGTGTTCTGTAAGTTCGCCATTATTTAATCTAAAAATTCTACGCGAACAATTAAACCAAATAGCACCTTTTGAATCTTCAATGACCCATCCAGTACCAACATCTTCTTTGAAAAGGTTTTTTGTAACATTAATAAGTGTATCGTTCTTATACTGAAAAAGACCTTTAGGTGTTGAAATCCAAAAATCGCCATTTTGGCCTTCAATTACCATATTTACGAAGCTCGTATTTAGTCCGTCTTTTTCAGAAATGTTTATTACACTATTATTGCTATATACATAGATTCCTCCGTTGGTACTAAACCATATTTTTCCTTTGCTATCTTCCATTATATGATTCACCATTTTTGTGCTTGAAATAGCTAAATCAGTATTTATTTTTCCTTCAGGAAGATCCATTTTGGTGAATTTATGACCATCGAATACACAAACGCCATCAATTGTTCCAATCCATATGCTACCATTTTTGTCGGCAGCCATAGACCATACATCATTGCTTATTAAACCATCGGATTCATAGTAGTTTGTCACTAATTCCCCATCAATTTTACTGATACCACTTTCATGCCCTAACCATATTTTACCATCCTCACTTTCTGTGATGGCTTTAATTGTTACCCCTTTACCAGATTCGCTTATAACATTATCTATATGAATTAATGAATCACCCAAAACTTTGAATGCCCCATTTTGAGTGCCAAACCAAAAATTGCCTTTATGATCTTGATACATAGTCCTGACCACATCACTTATTTTGTTTTCAAAATTTGGAAAATGAAATGATACGTTAACGTCCACAGTTTTAATTTGGTTCGTTTTGGATTCGTAACCAGAGGAATCTGATATTTCTGAATCAGATTTATTCAAGGCGTTCTTTTTTTCTTGCCCGTTACAAGAATTAAATAATATGCTAAAGGTAAGTAGTATCAATAATTTTGCTGAAGCATTTAATATCCTGTATTTTTTCATCACATTAAAATGTAGTTTATTAATTAAAATTATTCATTGCTCCAAAAAAACTGTAAGTCGGTGTCTTTAATAAAACCCAGTCGTTGATATAGGTGCTGTGCCGGATTATCAAGAGCTGTTTGAATACTTAAGCCTTTTAATTTATGGTCTTTACAATATGCTTTTGCTTTAGAAATTAAGGCTTCTCCAATGCCTTTATTTCTATAATTTCTGTCTACATACAAGTCATTTAACAATAATATTGGTTGGAGAGATACTGAAGAAAATAGTGGGTATAGTTGCGTAAAACCTACAACTTGATTATTTATTTGTGCTAAATAAATAATAGAGTCATTAATGTTTAAGCGTTGTGTTAAAAATGCTTTAACATCTGCAAGATTAGACGCTTCTTTATAAAAGACACGATAGGCATCAAATAAAGGCGCTACAGTATCTAAATCTTTTATAGTGGCTTGTTTAATTTGAATCATAAAATAAATCTGTAAACGTGAATTTACAGATTTATTTTTTTAAAGGAAGTGTTCTAACTAACTTATCCCTTTTTGTTTATTTATTTCATCTTGCAATTGGCGTCTAACTTTTTGCTCGCGTTCTAAAGCTGTTCGTCTGTGTTCGTCAAATTCTTCTTCAATTTCAGCCAGATTCTTTTTGGCTTCTTTAGTTACGGCGTTACTGTTTTTAAATTTATATATAAAGAACAATAATAATGCAAGCAAGCCTGCAATTACGGACCACATAAGTACATTGTAACTTGATTTACTCATTTGTAATCCCAATAAAGACATATTATTTTTTTCTTTATTGGTAGCGTCAAGAGTGGCTTGTGTACTTGCTAAATTGGTTTTTAGTTCATTAATTTCTTTGGCTTGTGTGTTTACTATAGTTTCAGTATCAGATAAATCTTTGCGTACTGTTTTTAGAGAGTCAATGGTGTGTGCTTTGAGCGTCAAGAACATGTTTCTATTAACAGCTTCATACATTTGACCATTTGTGCCTTTGAAATTCCCGGATTTTCTTAAAACATACTCAAATTGATTGTCAATGGTGCTATTGTTTAAAGAGAGTACATCTTCTTCCTCATCAGAAGGTTCCGTTTGGGCGTGTAATGTGTTGAAACTACATAGAAATACTAAAGTAAAGGCAAAAATTAAAATGTTTGACTTCTTCATTTGGTTTTTGTTAAGTGTTGTTGTTTACGAAAATAAGAAAATATGTTTAGTTAAAAACAGTAATATTAAAAAGCCTCACATTGTGAGGCTCTTTTTTATATACGACTAAAAATATTATTTGGATTATAAAACTACTAATAATATGTAAAACGTCTTACTTTGGCTATGTATTTTGCTAGTCTGATAACTTGATGGCTGTAACCATATTCGTTATCATACCAAATATATAATATAGCATTCTTGCCATCTTGGCGTACAATGGTTGCTTTGCTATCATAAATTGCAGGAGCAGAACTACCAACAATATCACTAGAAACCAACTCGTCACTCAATTCGTATTTAATTTGTTCAACCAAATCACCTTCAAGCGCGTATTTTTTTAGAATGGTGTTGATACCATCAACAGATGTTTCTTTTTCCAATTCCAAATTTAAAATAGCTAGAGAGCCATTAGGTACAGGAACACGAATAGCGTTTGATGTTAATTTGCCTTCCAATTCAGGTAAGGCTTTGGCAACAGCACTTCCAGCACCAGTTTCAGTTATTACCATGTTCAATGCAGCGGCACGACCACGACGGTATTTTTTATGAAAATTGTCAACTAAATTCTGGTCGTTGGTATAAGCATGAATGGTTTCTAAATGACCACTTTTTACACCAAACGAATCTTCAACAGCTTTTAAAACTGGTGTGATAGCATTGGTTGTACAAGATGCAGCTGAAAAAATATCAACACTATCAGGATTGTGGTCTTTTTGGTTTACACCATGCACAATATTTGGAACGCCTTTTCCAGGAGCTGTTAATAATACTTTATCAGCACCTTTTGAAGTTAGATGTCGTGATAAAGCTTCTTTATCTCTAAAGGCACCTGTGTTGTCAATAACCAAGGCATCATTAATACCATAAGAAGTGTAATCAATATCTTCAGGAGCATTTGCTGAAATAATATTAACAGTTGTTCCATTAATAATTAAAGCATTGTTTTTTACATCAGCAACTACGGTTCCTGAAAAATCTCCATGAACAGAATCATTGCGTAATAATGAAGCGCGTTTTTCTAAAACGGTTTCATTAATGTCACCACGCGTTACGATAGCTCTTAAACGTAATTGGCTACCTTTTCCTGTTTTAGTCATTAATTCTCTAGCAACTAAACGACCAATTCTTCCAAAACCATACAATACGACGTCTTTCGGCTGAATGGCTTTTTCAGTTTTTGCATCACTTAACTTGTCAGCAACAAAGGCTAAAGCATTACTGAATTTCTTTTCCTCCAAGTGATATTCATAAGTTAATTTACCAATATCTAATTTGGCAGGTGGTAAGTCTAATGTTTTAATGGCTTGGGCAATTTCAACTGAATCAAAAATAGAAATTGGCTTTTGCACAAATTCACATGCGTATTCATGCAAGTTTAGAATTTCACTAACATTTCGGTCAATTAATTGGTTTCTGAAAAGTACCAACTCAATAGATTTATCATACCATAAATCACTTACAATCTTGATAAATTCAACAGTTGCTCTTCTGCGGTCTGCCTGAAATGCTAATTCGCTTTCATAAGTTTCGTTAAAACTCATTGTTTAAAATTTTAGTGTGTTGTTTTAAATTTTTTGCAAAAATAAGATATTTCAAACGTTTTCGTTTAGTTTTTTATAAAATAAAAAATCCCTTTAACGTTAATAATTGTTAAAGGGATTTAAGGATTTTTAAAATGCTTTATCTAAAGATATAACTGTGTTTTTGACCATTACGGTTAATAACGCTGATTTTTTCAATATTGTCGGCAAGTTTGCTGCCATATTTACTTTTTAGCCTTGTGATGTCATCAATACTATTGATTTTCGTGTCATTAATTTCGGTAATAATGAATCCTTTGTTTAAACCAATGTTTTTGTATAACCAATAATTATCATTTTTGGTAACTAGGACACCGCTTTCAATACTGTATTCATCTTTAAATTCATCTGAAATATTCCTAACTTGAATATCCAAAAATTCTGTGGTCATTATCTCAATATTAGATAAAGTTACAGGAAGAATTTTTTTACTATTACCTCTTAAGATAGAAACGCTCACTACATCATCTGGTCTTTTAGTGTTTAAGTAACCAGTGAGATCAGCAAATTTTGAGATTTTTACATTATCAATTTGTGTGATAATATCACCTTTTTCTATACCTGCTTCTTTGGCACCAGATTTTTCATCAACCGAACTTACATAAAAACCTTCCGTAGTATTGATATCTAATTTTTCTGAAGTAATACCATTCAGACCAATACCATTTACGCCCAAAATCCCATTTTGAACATTACCATATTCCATGATATCTTCAACCACTTTTCTGGCAATATTACTAGGCACAGCAAATGAATAACCAATGTATGAACCCGTTTGTGATGATATAGCAGTATTAATCCCGACCAATTCACCATTATTATTAACCAATGCGCCACCAGAATTACCTGGATTTACGGCTGCATCTGTTTGAATAAATGATTGGTAATTTTGACCCGAAAGATCTCTGGATTTCGCACTTATAATACCAGCTGTAACAGTTGAGGTTAGGTTAAATGGATTACCAACTGCCAAAACCCACTCGCCAATTTTGGCCTGATCAGAATCACCAAACGTTACGAATGGTAAATCTTCATCAGCTTCAATTTTTAAAAGTGCGATATCGGTTTTGGGGTCTGTACCAATTAATTTGGCTTCATAAATTTTATTGTCGTTGGTAGTTATAGATATTTCTCTGGCGCCATCAATCACATGATTGTTGGTAATGATATATCCGTTTTTATCAATTATGACACCACTTCCAGTACCTACTTGTGCTCTTTGTGAGCGTCTACCAAAAAAGAAGTCTTCTAAAGTGTTAGGACTTGAAACCACAGCTGTATTTTTAACATGCACTACGGCATGAACCGTTTTTTCAGCAGCTTCAACAAAACTTGGCTGTTCATCTGCCGATGCTAAATTTGTTTTGTAATAATTAGTAGGAATGAAGTTTGGTTGATTTTGAATGCTACTAATCTCTTCTGTATGCTTGTCTTCAAGTAATAGTTTATAAGTAGATAATGTTATAAATCCACCTAATACAGAAACAAGGACTAATGTTAAAATCTTTTTCATGTTCTAAATTGTTTTTATTAAATGAATAACGATTAAAATTAAATTTTTATTGATTCAGTTTTTAAGTTTTAACTTTTTTTAACGCCACTTTTAACGACTGTTTAACATAGCAATAAACACCATAATATTCATATATTTGCCAAGCTTATGATACTCACATTTTATAAATATCAAGGAACGGGAAATGACTTTATTATCATTGATAACCGCCAATTACTATTCGACAAAAATAATACCAAACGTATTAAGATGCTATGTGACAGACGTTTTGGCATAGGTGCTGATGGTTTGATTTTGTTGGATAATCATGAGACATTAGACTTTAAGATGGTGTATTTTAATTCTGATGGTAATGAAAGTTCCATGTGCGGTAACGGAGGAAGATGCATTGTAGCCTTTGCTAATTTGTTAGGTATTGTGGAAAGTAAAGCTTCTTTTATGGCAATAGATGGCAGGCATGAGGCTATTATTGAGGATGGATTAGTACGCTTGCAAATGCAGGATGTATCTATTATAGAAAAATATGAAAAGCATGTTTTTTTGAATACTGGATCGCCACATCACGTTGAGTTAGTTGATGATCTAGATCAATTAAATGTCAAGAAAATAGGTTCTGAAATACGCTACGGAAAGCCCTATTACGAGAAAGGTAGTAATGTGAATTTTGTTTCTAAAAAATCAAATGACAATTTTTCAGTTAGAACCTATGAGCGTGGTGTTGAAGACGAGACTCTTTCATGTGGGACAGGTGTCACAGCTGTTGCACTTGCTATGCACGCTATTGGTAAAACAGCAAGTAATTTTGTAACTCTACAAACACCAGGAGGTGAGTTGTCGGTTACATTTAAAGAAAATAATGAAGGATACAATGATATTTGGTTAATAGGGCCAGCTAATATGGTCTTTAAAGGTGAAATGACATGGTGACTTTAAAAGGCGAGCATATCTATTTAAGAGCTTTAGAGCCAGAAGATTTGGAATTTATTTATGCCGTTGAAAATGATGAAACTCTTTGGGAGTTAAGTAATACGCAGACACCTTATTCTAGGTATTTAATAAAAGAATATTTAGAAAATGCATACAAAGACATTTATGAAGTAAAACAATTGCGATTAGTAATTTCTGATTTTGAAGACCAGGCTCTTGGGTTAATAGATTTATTTGATTTTGATTTTAAAAATAAGCGAGCTGGAATAGGTATTCTTATAAAATCTGAATCTGATAGGCAAAAGGGCTTTGGGAAAGAGGCGTTAAAATTATTAATTAATTATTGTTTTAATCAGCTTCAATTGCATCAACTTTATTGTAATATTTCTGAAAACAATAATATGAGTGTACAATTGTTTAAAAATCAAGGTTTTGTTCCTGTTGGTCTAAAAAGAGATTGGAATTTTAACGGCAACACTTTTGAAAATGAATATTTACTACAATTAATAAAGAGTTAAATGTATATAAAGAAAATACTTTGGGCAATAGCTCTAATAGGTTTGGCAGTGGCAGCCTATTTTGCGTATTATGTATATAGTGCCATGTTTGAACCTAATACAGCTTTTAATAATGAGAAAGCCTACATATATATTCCTACTAACGCTACTTATGATGAGGTTCGTGAACAATTAGTTCCGTTGCTAAAGGATATTGATAAGTTTGATGCACTTGCAGAACGTAAACAATATACCAGTAACGTAAGAGCAGGACGATATGCCATAAAAAAAGGAATGAGTAATAATGATATCATTAATTCCATAAGAATAAACAACATTCCGGTAACTGTAGTTTTTAACAACCAAGAATCTTTAGAAAAATTGGCTGGTAGAATAAGTTCACAAATAGAGACAGATAGTACATCTTTGATAAAAGCTATGAAGGATGAAGCCTTTTTAACTCAAAATGGATTTTCTAACTATACAGCTTTGGGGATGTATTTGCCCAATAGCTATCAATTTGAATGGAATACATCGGCAGAACAGTTTAGAGAACGTATGCTAATGGAATATCAGCGATTCTGGACTGATGCAAGAATAGCTAAAGCCAAAAACTTGAATATGTCTCAAAACGATGTGATGACTTTAGCGTCAATTGTTTATGAAGAATCTAAAAAGAAAGAAGAACAACCAAGAGTAGCTGGTGTTTATGTTAACCGTTTAAAATTAGGTATGCCTCTTCAAGCAGATCCTACCTTGAAGTTTGCTGCTTATCAATTACCTGAATATCAAAACACGGTTATAAAACGTGTTTTAAACAAGCATAAAGAAATAGAATCATCATATAATACCTATAAGTATGCTGGTTTGCCACCAGGATTAATAGCTATGCCAGATATTTCAGCAATAGACGCTGTTTTAAATTATGAAAAACATAATTATCTTTATTTTGCTGCTGATGCCAAGCGTGTTGGATATCATAAGTTTGCAAAGACTTTGAGTCAACACAATGCCAATGCTAGAGAGTATCAACGTTATTTGTCTTCACAAGGGATTTATAATTAGGATATAGTGACAAAACAGGTTGTATATATTGTATTTTTTCTATTTGTAACTGTTACTTTCTCTCAATCCAAGATTAATCTATTCCTTAAACCCAGTGACACCTTAAACAAATCTCGAAGAAATACTGTGGTAATTACTGAGGCGACTTTAGGTATAGCTTCTCTAATTGCTTTAGACCAGTTATGGTATAAAGATTATCCGCGCTCAAAATTCCATACACTAAATGATAATAGCGAGTGGCTTCAAATGGATAAATTGGGTCATGTTTATACATCTTATCAATTGGGAAGGTTGGGAGCAAATGTTTTAAACTGGAGCGGTGTCAGCAAAAAACAACAATTAATATATGGAGGGACTTTAGGTTTTGCCTATTTAACGGCTATTGAGATATTTGATGGTTTTTCTGAAGAATGGGGCTTTTCTTGGGGTGACATGGCGGCTAATGCGGCTGGAACTGGATTGTATATTGGCCAAGAATTACTTTGGAAAGAGCAGCGTATGACTCTTAAATACTCATTTCATCGAACACAATATGCCTCACAGCGACCTGATAAATTGGGAGAGGGGCTTTCTCAAGAATTTTTAAAAGACTATAACGGTCAAACGTATTGGTTGAGTTTTAACTTGCATTCATTTTTTAAGGGCAATGGCATACCAAAATGGTTAAATGTAGCTTTTGGCTATGGAGCTGATGGTATGTTGACAGGTGAAGATGAAAGTATAAATGGACTTTTTGCAGACCAAAATAGAGTGCGGCAATACTACTTTAGTTTGGATATTGACTTAAGCAGAATTGATACAAATTCTCATGTTTTAAAGACGATTTTTGACATTTTTAATACGATAAAAGTACCATTTCCGGCATTGGAGTTCAACGAAGAAAACGGCATTTTACTACACGGAATCTACTTTTAAGGCACTTAAACGATTAATTTTCAATATTTAAAAAAACGTCCTACCTTTGCAGGCTGAAATTTCAAAGCAATTTTCCCTCAAGAAATGCGTTGAAGAAATTTAAAAATTATGAGAAAAAATATTGGAAGTTTAATTGCCCTATCGCTTACAATATGTGTCTTATTATTCAGTTCGTTTAAATCGAACAAAGCGATTACAGAAAATGATTATTCAGCTAAAGATTTAGCTTATCATGATGAACCAGATTCTGAAACAACAGAATCTTCTCAAATGTTTCCACTAGAAAGAGCTTATAAGCCGTTTTCGCCTACATTAGGAAAATCTTTTATTGGTTTTAAAGAGGCTTTAGGCTTTAAAGAGTCTGGTGGAGATTATTTTACAGTTAATACTTTTGGTTATTTAGGTAAATATCAATTTGGAAAGGAAACTTTAAAAATGATTGGTATCTATAATCTAACACATTTTTTACAAAACCCTGAAATTCAAGAAAAAGCGTTTGTAGCAAATGCACAACGTAATAAATGGATTTTAAGAAAGGATATTGAAAAATATGTAGGTAAAACCATAAATGGTATCAACATTACTGAATCAGGAATTTTAGCCGCTGCACATTTAGCAGGTCCAGGTAATGTGAAAAAGTATTTAAGAAGCTATGGTGCAGATATATTTGCAGATGCTTATGGTACAACTATTCAGTATTATATCAAAAAGTTTTCAGGGTATGACACAACTCTGATAAAACCTAACAGAAAAGCTAAAGTGGAATTAAAAGCTTAAAAATAGTTAATATTTATAGATTATGAATAGTGCAGGTCTTTTATGAAAGTCTGCACTATTTTTTTTCCACTCTTTTACTGTTTTCGTTTTTATATATTCCGTTGGTAATGTAATATCACAAGCTACACATACAAGAGTATATTCGTTTAGACAACTGCAAATGTCTTCTAGCATTGCATTGTTTCTATATGGTGTTTCAATAAATAATTGCGATTGATTTTGTTGCTGCGATAAGCGCTCTAAACGAAGTAGTTCTTTTTTACGTTCTTGTTTGTCAATAGGTAAATAACCATTAAAAGCGAAGCTTTGTCCATTCATTCCAGAAGCCATTAATGCCATTATAATAGAAGAAGGTCCAACAAGCGGTACTACAGTTATGTTTTCGTTATGAGCTATATTAACGATATCTGCACCAGGATCAGCGATAGCTGGACAGCCAGCTTCAGATAATAACCCAACGTCAATGCCTTGAGAACAAGCACTTAAAAAAGTTGGTAGTTCAGATGATTCGGTGTGCTTGTTAAGTGTATAAAGCTTTAGCTCTGATTGTTTTTTATGAGGTGTAATTTTCTTTATGAAACGCCTGGCTGACTTTTCATTTTCAACAATAAAAACATTTGTCTTTTCAATGGTATTCTTAACTGTGACAGGAAGGACTTCCAAAGGGTTATTGTCTCCTAAAGTTGTAGGGATTAAATATAGTTTACCAAATGTGTTTGTCATTGGTTAATGATCAGTTTTTTTATCTCTTTTTCTGAATTACCAGAAGATATCTCTGCAAGATATAAACCATTTGCCAAATCTTTGGTGCGTATTTCAATCCGGTTTGATAAATTGGTTTCAATAGTCTTAACAATTTTACCCTGCAAGTCATAAATAATAATGGACTTGATAAGCTTGTTTGCTGATGTTGTTTCAAAAATTAAAATATCATCAACTGGGTTTGGATACATTTTAATGGTTGATTTGGCATAGTCATTCACACTTAAACTTGCATCTATTATGTGATAGACATTTCCTGAATTTCGACCAGCTATATAAAGTTCCCCATTAATAGCTTCTCCAAAAGTTGTCCAGCCATTACCTGTAAATTGATTGGAAAAAGTTAAATCCCAATCGTTTCCGTTAGGGGTTAAAAAGCCAATTTCGTTACTACAGTAATCAGCAAAAAAATAGAGTCCTACAAAGTTAGGAAAAGCTGTGCCACGATATCTATAGCCGCCAGTAATAGAACATTTAAATGGTCCATTACCTGAATGATTGTATTGAGCTACAGGGAAGGTTAGGGTGTTCATGTCAGGACAACCAGTATTGTTATAGGCAGAATTACCCTCATAGCAACGCCAGCCATAGTTTTCACCTCCTGCAGATGTTGAGCTTACAAAGTTTATTTCTTCAATAGCACCTTGTCCAACATCACCTATCCATAAATCATTTGTTTCACTGTCAAATGAAAAACGCCAAGGGTTTCTTAGTCCGTAAGCCCAAATTTCATCTAAAGCCCCTGCATTTCCAACAAATGGATTGTCTGCTGGAATAGCATAATTATTACCGCCTTCAGCGTTATTGATATTTATACGTAGCATTTTCCCAAGTAAAGAGTTTAAGTTTTGCGCATAATTATCTGGGTCGCCACCTGAACCGCCATCACCAGTAGCGATGTATAAATAGCCATCACTTCCAAATGCTAAATCACCACCGTTATGGTTTGAAAATGGTTGGCTTATCGTTAATAAAATTTCTTCGGTATTTGGGTCGGCAACATCGCCATTTGGAGGATTGGTAATAAATCTAGAAATTACCGTATCACCACTATTATTAATATAGTTAACGAAGAAAAAACCATTTGAAATATATTGTGGGTGAAAAGCCAAGCCTAAAAGGCCACGCTCATTTCCAGTGTCAATGACGCGACCGTCAATATCCAAAAAAGGAGTTGCATTTACTGAGCCATCAGAATTTACTATTTTTATTATACCATCTTGTTCTACAACAAATAATCTATTGTCCCCAGCATTTTTAATGCTTACAGGACTATTAAAACCAGAAGCAAACAATTCAAGGTCAATTTCTTGAGAAAAAGACGTAATGCTCATCAGGCAAATTAGAATAAGGGGGAGGATTTTTTTCGTTTTCATATGTTTAGCGTTTGGTCAACCAAATTACGAAAAAAGAAAATAATATGAAGTGAATAATGATTGTTATGAATTATAAAGTAACTTATTAGCTATTTGTTCACAAGCTTCATCTAACATTTTATAAGTGTTTTCGAAGCCTTGAATACCACCCGTGTAAGGGTCAGGGACACTATGGTTTTGGTTTGGATAAATTTCGTTTAGAATATAGTCCACTTTTGCTATATCATGAGCATTTCTAGCAAGTTTTATAACATTCTCAAAGTTTGACTCATCCATAACATAAATGAGGTCATAATCATCAAAATCGTTAACTGAAAACTGCCTGCCTCTTTGATCTGTAATATCCAACCCATATTTTTTGGCAACTTTTATGGAGCGCTGATCTGGTAAATCTCCTATATGGTAATTTCCAGTTCCTGCCGAATCAATTTTGAATTTTGAATTTGGAAGTTTAGATTTTAAAATACCTTCAGCTAATGGTGATCGGCAAATATTACCTAAACATACCATAAGGATTTTAGTCATAATTAAAATGATTTAAACCGAAAGTTTTTTTGTTAAATCTTCAACGTATTTTCTAAATTGTTTATCTGTAGATGATAAATTATCAACCGTTTTGCACGCATGAAGTACCGTTGCATGGTCGCGCTTTCCTATTTGTGAACCAATGCTCGCCAAGGATGCTTTAGTAAATTTTTTGGCAAAAAACATGGCCAACTGCCTAGCCTGAACAATATGACGTTTACGCGTTTTGGATTGCAAGGTATCTATATCCATTTGGAAATAGTCTGACACAATTTTTTGAATATAGTCTATGGATACTTCACGTTTAGTGTTCTTGACAAATTTTTCTACAACCTGTTTTGCAAGTTCAGTAGTGATTTCTTTTTTATTGAATGACGATTGTGCTATCAATGATATAATGGCACCTTCTAATTCACGAATGTTAGATTTTATATGCTTGGCAACATACTCTATAATTTCATCTGGCATTTCAACGCCATCGCGATAGAGCTTGTTTTTAAGAATAGAAACACGGGTTTCAAAATCAGGACTTTGTAATTCAGCTGAAAGTCCCCATTTAAATCGTGACAACAAACGTTGTTCAATGTCTTGCATGTCAACAGGCGCTTTGTCACTCGTTAAAATGACCTGCTTGCCGTTTTGGTGCAAATGATTGAAAATATGAAAGAAAACGTCTTGAGTTCCTGATTTTCCCGAAAGGAATTGAACATCATCAATTATGAGAACATCAATTATTTGATAAAAATGAATAAAATCATTTCTATTATTCTTCTTTACGGAGTCTATATATTGTTGCGTGAATTTTTCAGCTGAAATATACAGAACAGTTTTTTCTGGGTATTTATCTTTTACATCGACCCCAATAGCATGAGCCAAATGGGTTTTTCCTAATCCAACACCACCGAAAATCAATAACGGATTAAACGATGTACCTCCAGGTTTTGCCGCTACAGCTAAACCTGCACTTCGGGCCAATCGGTTTGAGTCACCTTCTAAAAAATTTTCAAAATTATAACTCGGATTTAATTGCGATTCGATTTTTACATTTCGAATTCCTGGTATTATAAAGGGATTTTTTAGTTCTGGACTTTTATTATTTAAAGGTATATCAACATCTTGAGCTTTTACAGCTGATCTGTTGGTACTTGGTATTTTTTCAGTAAATGGTTGTTTATTGCCATAGGTGTTTTCCATTTTGATTATATAAACCAATTTGGCATTTTCACCCAATTGTTTGGTAAGTGCGACTTTTAAAATCTTAACGTAATGTTCTTCTAGCCACTCATAGAAAAATTTACTTGGAACTTGAATGCTTAAGGCATTGTCAGCATATTTAACTGCTACTATAGGCTCAAACCATGTTTTGTATGCTTGCGGTTGTATATTATCCTTTATGAATTCAAGACAATTTTCCCATACCGATTGCGCAGTTTTACTCATTATAAAAGTTAAAATTTACTAGTTAGTTAGTATAAGAGAAGTGGATTTCCCTCGTTGATTTTTAGCATGACAAATATGTGAACAAAATTCTAAAAAAAAAAATGAATAGCTATTGAATTTCTAGAATTTTTTTCTCATGTTTAAAGCCATGCCTAAACTACAAAAAAATATTTAATAAGACCTATGTTTTTCGATGAAATCCCAATAAGAGTGCGTTACGGTGAAACCGATCAAATGGGTGTTGTACATCATGGCAATTATGCCCTGTACCTTGAAATGGGCCGTACAGAGTGGTTGCGAAAGAAAGGAATTTCATATAAGCAAATGGAAGATGACGGTGTTATGTTACCCGTAATTTCCATGAGTTTAAAATTCAAAAAGTCAGCACTTTATGATGAGGTAATTAAAGTGAAAACTATACTGCCAAAACTGCCTTCGGTAAAGATTGAATTTGAATACGAAATTTATAATGAGTCTAATGAGCTTTTGTTGACCGCCAATACCGTTTTGGCATTTATAGATATGAAAACAAAAAGACCTATTAAATGTCCAGATTACATTTTAGAAAAATTAGAGGTCTAATTCTTTTATCTCAACTTCGTAGAGATTTTTAAAGGATTCGAACACAGATTTTGCTTCGTTCAATCTAATTACAATAGTGATTTCGCAGGATAATTCTAGTTTTTGATTAATTATTTTTAGGTTTCGCTCTTTTATAATGCGCATCACCTTATTCATGTTCTTGTAATCAAATGAAATGACATATTTTACATTGATAGTCTTGGTGATAATCCGTGAAGCTTCAAGAGTCATTTGTGCAGCGGTTTTGTACGCATTAATCAATCCACTAACACCTAATTTCACACCTCCAAAATACCTAACTACGACAATTAAAACATTAGTGACCTCATAAGATTGTATTTGTCCATAAATGGGCATCCCAGCACTGTTGTTGGGCTCACCATCATCATTTGCTCTAAACTGTATGGTTTTTTCAGTTTTACCTAGTTGATAAGCATAGCACCAATGTCTTGCCGTGTGGTGTTCTTTTTTTAAATGTTCTAAATGCATTTTAACTGCATCTTCAGAATCAATAGGAAAAGCATAACCAAAAAATTTACTGTTTTTGTCTTTGAAGAGTACTTCGGAAGAGGCAGCCTTTATTGTTTTGTATGTATCTTTTATTTTCAAATTATGCTAAAGTAACTAATAGTATTGAAAGAATGGCAACACCTACTCCTAACCAATTTTTTGATGATAATTTTTCTTTGAACAAGATTAAGCCTACTAATCCTGAAAGCATAACAATAGCTACATTATTAACGGTAAAAATAGTTGAACTTTCTAAAGATTCATGATCTAGAGCTTTGAGTAAGTAGTAAATGGAAGCGTAATTAACAATTCCTAAAACAAATCCACCTAACAGACTTAATCTATTAAATTTTAATTGTCTTTTTAGTTTTTTTGTAGTCAAAATAATTAATCCAATAATTGCGGCACAACCAAAAATAGTAGCTGAGAATAAAGGAATGCCGTTATCTTCAATATAAAATGTTTCTAAATATTTTATGGATGTATCAATAACCCCTGAACCTAAAAATACTAAAAAAGGGAATAGTAGATTGTGTTTTAATCGTACATTAGATTTAGGCTTAATAGAAACTAGAACTACTGCAAATAAGGCTAAAATGATACCAAATAGTTTTTGTAAGCCCGTACTTTCATCATAAACGTAAATTCCGAAAATTACAGGAATTACAACACTCATTTTTGTGGCTACTGATGCAACTGATAAGCCATTACGTTGTGAAACAATAGCCATGATGTTGAATATGATTATGAACAACATTCCTAATCCAATAGCTCCATAAAACCAAGATGATTCTACAATTTCAGACAAGTTGAAAGGTTTTGAACTCAAACTCAATCCTAAAAAGAAAGCAGTAATATAGTTCATTACTATAGCTTGTAAGGTATTCATATGATACCTGTCAAATAGCTTGAATAATATAAATATCGCTGTGGATGATAATATGCTGAAGAGGAGATATATCAAAACAGATCAGATTTTATAGAAAACAAATTGCTTACATCTTGTGATGTTTCATCAATATTCCATGTGTGAAAACCCATTTTAAGGGCGATATCTGTATTTTCTTTAGTGTCGTCAATAAATAAACATTCTTGAGCTACTAAATCATTTTCATCTAAAACAAATTGAAAAATATCTTTAGTAGGCTTTCTTAACCCGATTTCATGCGACAGATAAAATTGATTGAAACTGGCTTTAAAGTTATTGTAAAAACCTACATGTTCTTTTATCCAATTAATATGTAATTCGTTGGTATTGCTTAAAAGAATAAGCTTGTATTGATTCTCTTTAGCGAGTTTTTGAATAAATTCGAGCCTATGTTTTGGGAAGCCTTTTAAAATAATATTCCAAGCATCTAAAATGGTCTTTCTAGATAATTTCGGGAAGTTATCCTGATAGAATTCTAAAAACTCATCACTTGAAATGAGGCCTTGTTCATAAAGAGTGTTAATAGCGATTAGTTCATCTGGAAATTCATCTAATTCAAATAAACTTAAGGCATTTTGCATGGCACCTTCTTTATCCAAATTAATAAAGACATCACCAAAGTCAAATATTAGTGTTTTTATCTTCGTCATATTTTGTGGAAATCAGTAAGCTTATTATGATAGGTTTTTAAGGTGTCATCTAAAATTTGAATTTCAGACATTAATTTTCCCTTAAAAACGGGCGCTTTTACACCGGTTTTGAAAGTGTTGGTTCCTGTAAAAACACGAGCTTCATCCCAAACATTCTCATCAATAAAGGTTTGTAATGTTTTGCTGCCGCCTTCAATTATTACAGACTGGATATCTTTTGAATGCAAATAATTACAAATGTTGGACGCTAAACTCTTATTGAAATTAATATCTTTTTCAGTGATTCTTATAGTTTCAGCCTCTTTATTAAAAACAGCGTAGTCTTTTGATAATTTATGAGTTCTATCTAGAACAATTCGAATAGGATTCTTACCAGTCCACGATCTTACTGTTAAGCTGGGATTGTCCTCTATAATAGTATTTGTGCCAATTAAAATAGCTTGTTCTACCGCACGCCATTTATGAACTAACTGCCTTGAATAAGGATTTGTAATCCATACTGGTTTTTTGTCTGGTTTTGTTTTTGGAGCGATAAAGCCATCAGATGTCTCTGCCCATTTTAAAATGATATAGGGTCTTTTCTTGTTGTGAAAGGTGAAAAATCTTTTATGATGCTTTTTGCATGTATTTTCAAGAACACCAACTGTAACATCACAGCCAGCAGCTTGCAGTTTTTTTATGCCGTTACCAGCAACTTTACTATGCGTATCAATAGTTCCAATGACAATATTGGGTATTCGCTTGTCAATTATTAAATCACTACAGGGAGGCGTTTTCCCATAGTGGCTACAAGGCTCCAATGTAACATATAAGGTGGCTTCTTTTAAAAGTGTTTCATCTGTAACAGATTGAATGGCATTAACTTCAGCATGATTACCACCAAACGGACTCGTAAACCCTTCACCAATGATAATATTATTATGGACAATTACACAGCCAACCATAGGGTTTGGAGCTGTGGATCCTAATCCATTTTTGGCAATTTCAATACAGCGTTTTATGTATTTTTCATGTATCTTCATCCCGAATTTTGAAGCTATAAAAATAGAACAATAAAGTGAGCAATAATAATATTGTTATTAGAGAAATAGCGAAAGCAGATGATGAACAAATAGCTGCAGTTATTCGCAATGTTTTAATTGAGTTTGGTGTTCCTAAAGTTGGTACTGCCTATGCTGATAAAGCATTGCATAAAATGGCGGAAACATATAATAGAAGCAAAGCTGTTTATTTTGTAATTGACGATGGCGAAAAGATTATTGGAGGTGCAGGTATTTCGCCACTTGATAATTTTGAAGGAAATACATGTGAACTACAGAAAATGTATTTTTTGCCTGAAGCAAGAGGTTTAGGCTTGGGAACCAAAATGATGACTATTTGTTTAGAGAGAGCAAAGCAGTTCGGTTATGATACATGTTATTTGGAAACCATGCCTTACATGAAAGATGCTAGAAAACTATATAAAAAGGTAGGTTTTGAAATGTTAGATAAACCAATGGGTGACACAGGTCATTACTCTTGCAATGTTTGGATGTTAAAGGATTTGAAATAGTTGACTTTATGAAACTAAAGGATATACAGCTTGTTTTTCATAGCGAACTCGATACTATTTATGGTTTAGATGAAGTGAATAGTTTTTTCAATATACTGATAAAACATTATTTAAATTTAAATAGAATTGCACTTGTGTTAGAACCAGATTTAACATTATCAAAACTTGAAGAACAACCTCTCTTTGAAGCGCTATCCAGGCTTGAAAACAATGAGCCCGTTCAGTATATAATTGGTGAAACCGAGTTTTTTGGATTACCTTTTAAAGTTAATAAACATACATTAATACCAAGACCGGAGACAGAGGAACTTGTAGAGCAGATTCTTAAAACTGTCATTTTGGATGAATCCAAAAAGTCAATTAAAATTTTAGATATAGGAACAGGGACAGGTTGTATTGCCGTGTCACTGGCAAAAAACATTAAAAACTCTCAAGTTTTTGCGGTAGATGTATCAGAGGAGGCACTAAAAATCGCAAAATATAACGCGGAGTTAAACGCTGTAAATATCACTTTTATTCAGGATGATATTTTAAATCCCTCACATCCTGAATTGATAAATTCATCTCAAAACTTTGATATTATAGTTTCAAATCCACCTTATGTAAGAGAATTGGAGAAACAAGAAATAAAGGATAATGTACTGAAATTTGAACCACATGTAGCACTATTTGTACCAAATGATGATTCCTTGATATTTTATAAAGCGATTACAACGCTTGCTGTTAATAATTTGAGAGATGGAGGTCAGTTGTTTTTTGAAATTAATCAATATCTTGGTGAAGAAATGAAGCATCTTCTGGCAGATTTTAAATTTAAAAATATAATATTGATTAAAGATATTTTTGGAAACGATAGAATTATAAAAGCGTCAAAAATTTAGAATGACAATTAAGGATCAAATAAAGAGTTTACAAGAAGAATTACGTCAGCATAATTATAATTATTATGTGTTAGATAATCCTACTATTAGTGATTATGAGTTTGATATGAAGCTCAAGCAATTGCAGGAATTAGAGGCTAAACATCCTGAATTTGCTGATGCCAATTCACCAACACAGCGTGTTGGAGGTGCCATTACTAAAAATTTTGAAACGGTCAAACATGAGCATCGCATGTATTCTCTGGATAATTCATATTCTAAAGAGGATTTATTGGATTGGGAAACACGTTTAAAAAAAATGATTGATGGCCCTATTCAGTTCACTTGTGAACTTAAATATGATGGTGCTTCAATTAGTCTGACATATGAAAATGGTAGTTTATTACGTGCTGTTACTAGAGGCGACGGTGTTCAAGGTGATGATGTGACTGCAAATGTTAAAACTATTAAATCCGTACCGTTGCAATTAAAGGGTGATTATCCAACAAAATTTGATATTCGAGGTGAAATTGTGTTGCCTTTTGAAGGATTTAACAAAATGAATGAGGAGCGTGAGGAAATAGGTGAGGAGCTCTATAGGAATCCGAGAAATACCGCTTCAGGCAGTTTAAAACTTCAGGACAGTGCTGAAGTTGCCAAACGACCTTTGGAGTGTTTATTATATAATATTACAGGTAGTAATTTAGGTATAAAAACCCAATTTGAAAGTCTGGAAAAAGCTAGAGCTTGGGGATTTAAAGTGCCGAATGCTGCTAAACTCGCCAACTCTATAGATGAGGTTTTAGAGTTTGTAGAATATTGGGATGTTAAAAGACATGATTTGCCTTATGAAACTGATGGCGTAGTTGTAAAAGTTAATAGTTTGCAGCACCAAGATGAATTAGGTTATACGGCAAAAGCACCACGTTGGGCTATGGCTTATAAATTTAAAGCCGAACAAGTATCAACTGTACTTTTAGAAATAACTTATCAGGTAGGACGAACCGGAGCTATTACACCTGTTGCTAATTTAGAGCCTGTTGAATTGGCAGGAACCACTGTAAAGCGGGCTTCATTACATAATGCCGATCAAATTGAAAAGTTAGATATTAGAGAAGGCGATACCGTTTTTGTTGAAAAGGGTGGTGAGATTATTCCCAAAATAATTACTGTTGATCTATCTCAAAGACCATCTAATTCAACACCAACACAATACATCACGCATTGTCCTGAATGTGAAACCGAATTAATAAGACAAGTAGGGGAAGCGCAACATTATTGCCCTAATTACAATGGTTGTAAACCGCAGATAATTGGTCGTATTCAACACTTTATAAGTCGAAAAGCTATGGATATTGATGGCTTGGGCGGTGAAACGGTTGCACTTTTAGTTAATGCCGGATTAATTTCAAATTATTCTGATTTGTATGAATTGAAGAGAGAAGACATATTGCCGTTAGAGCGTATGGCCGAAAAAAGTGCTGAAAACCTTATTAACGGTATTGAATTGTCAAAAGCTGTTCCTTTTGAGCGAGTGCTGTTTGCATTAGGCATTCGTTATGTAGGTGAAACTGTCGCTAAAAAGTTAGCGAAACATTATAAAAACATTGATTCACTTATAGCTACTACACCTGAAGCATTAGTTAGTGTTGACGAAATAGGTGAACGCATAGCTGAAAGTGTTACAGCCTTTTTTACGTCAAAAGAAAATTTGGAAATTATATCAAAATTGAAACATTTTGGATTACAAATGTCGCTTTCTGAAGAGCAACTAGCTAATCAAACAGATAAGCTAGTTGGTAAGACCTTTGTGGTTTCTGGTGTTTTTCAATCGGTTTCAAGGAATGAACTTAAAAAACTCATTGAAGATAATGGCGGGAAAGTTTCAGCCTCTATATCTTCAAAAACCTCTTTTGTGGTTGCAGGCGACAACATGGGCCCTAGTAAAAGGGATAAGGCTGAAAAGCTTGGTATTCCTATAATAACTGAACAAGATTTTCTAGATATGATTATTTAGAAAGAGTATAAATAAAGCATTTTATCGTTAAAGTGTATAATTTTATCGATTAATTGTGATTTTTGTATATATTTGCTTTCAGTAAATGTTAATAATGGGAATAAAGAAGTCTAATATATTAATTGGGTTGATCATAATGCTTTGTATAGCATTTACCGCTTATGAATTTCTAGGCCTTAGTTTATTTTCTGAAAAATTTAAAGCTTTAATTGTCCCGACTTTCACGCTATTGTATTTTGTATCAGTCAATCGAAAATCATTTTATTTTACATGGTTTTTAATTCTATTTTCTGTTTCAGAACTGATCGTGTTTTCAGAATTACTTTTTGATTTTAACACCATGACTGATGATGAAATTTTGAAATTTGATGACTTTTATTATACTTCAGGGAATTTATTATATATCGCAGCCTATATCTTTTTACTTATTGAAGTAGTCAAAACTTTTAATTTAAAAGCTGTCTTAAAAAATTACAAAATTCATTTGGTAGTTTTAAGTGCTTTAAATGTTTACATAATTTATGTTCTTTTGACTATTGTTAATCCGTATGTTGAAGATTCCTATTTATTTTTTATAGAACTTATTTATAACATCGTAATGCTGTTATTGTTGACATTTTGCCTTATCAGTTACTTTTATAACGACAACAAAAAATCTCTGTTTTTATTTTTTGGTTCTGTTTGTCTTGTGTTTTCAGAAGTCATTCAAGTAGCTTATTTTTATATTACAGAATCAGAAAATGCATTTCTGAATGTAGCACAAACATTTCTTTTTATTTTAGCATTTAGCTTCTTCTATTTTCAGTCAAAAATCAGAAACAAAAAGGTTCAGTTTTTTGCGTGATTAAATTCTTGATTTCAGGAAAGGTATATCTCTTCTGTACAGATATAAAATTATTATTGATAGTATGAATGTGGTAATAGCCGTTATAAAGAGCGTGCCTTTATCATTGTTTACCTCGATGCCTATTTTTGTTAAATGCATTGAAATCGCACCTCCAATTATACCAAGAGTTAGTATAGCTCCTAACCAAACAGTTTTAGGTATTAGTAAAAGTATTCCGGCTATTAGTTCGAGAACACCAATGCCAATTCGACCATATGGCTCTAGACCAACTTGTTCAAAGATATAAACACTATCTGGATGTGCTGTAAACTTAAACCGTAATGTCTGGATGAGAATTATTGCGACTGTAAGTCTTAAAATAAAAGGGATTTTTGATTTCATTTACGGAATGTTTCCCTTTTTTAGACGTTTTTCTTACCAACGCATTACAGATTAGTTAGAAAACTTAATGAAGTCAGCTATTACCATTGTTATACAATAATTGAAGTTCCTTTTGCTTCTTTATTCTTATTATTATCAAAATAAAAATCGATTCTACCCAAATTAATGCCATAACATCCAACTTGGTTAACAAGCATGTTGTTTCCTGCTTTATTTTTTACAACGGTGGGTTTTGGTAAAAATGTATGTGAATGACCGCCAATAATAAGATCGATATTATTTGAATTTTCTGCAAGCTTTAAATCGCCAATTATATTAGTATTACTATAATTGTATCCAAGATGTGACAAACAAATTATTAAATCGCAATTTTCTTCTTCCCTCAAAATTCTCGACATGTCTTGAGATATTTCAATTGGGTCTAAATATTTGGTTTCTTTATATAAGTTCTTTAAAACCAAACCATCTAATTGAATGCCAATACCAAAAACGCCAATTCTGATGCCGTTTTTTACAAAAACTTCATACGGTTTCACGCTGCCATCAAGAATGGTGTTAGAAAAATCATAGTTAGCTGAAAGAAATTGAAATTTAGCATGTGGTAATTGTGCAAATAAACCATCAATACCATTATCAAAATCATGATTGCCAATGGTAGCTGCGTCGTACCTTAATTTGCTCATAAGCTTAAATTCTAATTCACCACCGTAATAATTAAAGTACGGAGTTCCTTGAAAAATATCACCTGCATCAAGTAAAAGTGTATGTGGGTTTTCTTTTCGGATATTATCAATTAAAGTTGCACGTCTAGCCACGCCTCCTTTGTTTGGGTTTCTACCATCTTCAGGTCCAAATGGGTCAATATGGCTATGAACATCATTGGTATGTAAAATGGTAATTTGTTTTGTAGGATTCTGTTGCATGCAGGATGATAATCCAATACTGCCTAATCCAACTAATGCTGCGCTTGCTGATGTTTGTTTTAAAAATGCTCTTCGTTTCATGTTTAATTCTTTAGTTTAATGAAGCGATTATCAATTTTAGGGTCAATAGTGTCGGTTTTTATAAAATAATCGAGAAAAGCATTTCTAATTTTATAATTCAAGATATGTACATCTTCGTTGTTTTGAAAAAAAGTCATGCTATCTCCGCCATTGTATAAATAGTCATTTGTAGCAACATAATAGACCCTTTCAGGATCAATAGGTTTTTTGCTTATAGAAGCATTAATCAAATTAAAGTCTGAATCTACTGTGATATTCAACTTTGATATTGGATGTGGACGTTTTGCCATTAATAAATAATCTATTAATTGATTAACACTAGATCCTTTCATAGCTACCACAACAATACTATTTTCAAAAGGCATTATTTCGTAAGCTGTTCGTATGGTTATGTTTCCTTTAGATATTATGGCTCTTATACCACCATGATTTACCAAAACCATATCGATGTCATGACCTGTCCTAGATTTAAATATAGGATTTGTTTGTTCGTAGATAACATCAGCAAATAAGTTGCCTATAGCTGTATTTAATTCACCATCACTTTTAGAATAAGTGTCTTTTGCATAAGAAATAACACTATCAAGCTCTTTATTTACATGAATGCGATAAGGTTGAATAAACGAATCGATTTTACTATCGCTTTTAAGGCTGTCAGAGACCGAAATTTGTTTGCCTTCTATGCGGTTTAACTGCCAATTATCTGGTTTGCAACCCAGAATTACTAAAGCAAAGAGTAAAAAATATAAAGGTTTTAATGTCATGTTTTAAACTAAAAATTAATCAGCATATCTAGGTACTTTTACTACCTTTGTACAAAGCATAAAGATATAATGATTTTAAAGGGTTTTAAAGAAAAATCTATTAAAAAAAAGCTAAATGCTTTATTGGATTCACCTAAAGTTGTTGTTGAGGATGGTTTTGTGAAAAGTATTGGTGTTTTATTTAATGCCGATGAAGTTGGAGATTTTGAAATGTTTAAATCGCTTTCTGATTATTTGAATGTAAGACCTAATAAATTAAAAATTATTGCGTTTACTGAAAATAAAAAAGAAAATCTTTTTTCTTGGAATGTATGTTTTAACCCAAAAGATATTGGTTGGCATGGAAAAATTAATAATACGGAATTGGAAACGTTTTTAAACGCAGATTTTGATTTATTGATTAGTTTTTACACGAGTGATATATTGGAATTGAAATTATTAACAGCGCTTTCAAAAGCAAAATATAAGGCTGGTATATTTCAAAATGATAAACGGTTGAATGATTTAATAATTAGTACTGAAGTAAAACAGTTTTCAGCATTTAAGAGTGAATTAAAAAAGTATCTAAAAGTATTTAACAAATTAAGAAATGAATAAAAAGTTTGAAGGTGTTGGCATTGCCATTGTAACACCATTTAATGAGGATTTAACCATAGATCATCAATCGTTAATCAAGATTGTTAATTACAATATAGATAACGGAATGGATTATATTGTTATTTCGGGAACTACTGGTGAGAGTGTTACCATAAGTAGAGAGGAAAAGAAGCAAATAATACAAACCATTAAGCAGGCAAATAACAATCGTGTACCTTTGGTTTTAGGTATTGGTGGAAATAATACAAATCAGGTTCTAGAAGAAATTAAAAGCACTGATTTTTCAGGTATTGATGCAATATTGTCTGTTTCGCCATATTACAGTAAACCTACACAAGAAGGGGTTTATCAGCATTACAAAGCGGTTTCAAATGTTTCTCCAGTGCCTATAATAATGTACAATGTGCCAGGTAGAACAGCATCTAATATGTTGCCGCAAACTACGTTGCGACTAGCTCAAGATTTTGATAATATCATTGCTGTTAAGGAAGCAGGTAACAACATGTCCCAGTATCTTTGGTTATTAAAAGATAAACCCAGTGATTTTATGGTTATTTCTGGTGATGATGATTTAGCACTGCCAGTAACATTAGCTGGAGGTTCAGGGGTTATTTCAGTAATTGGTCAAGCGTTTCCCAAAGATTTCACTAAAATGATTCATTTAGGGCTAGAAAGAAAAGGTGATCAAGCCTATAAGTTACATTTTAATCTAATGGAAATTACCAGTCTTATTTTTTCTGAAAACAATCCTTCTGGAATAAAAGCAGTACTTCAAACAATGAGCCTGTGCAAAGATAAAGTTCGTTTACCGTTAGTAGAAGCTACTGATGGTTTAAAATCAAAAATACAATCATTCATAGCACAGTACAATTAAAAGTTAAATTAAACTTAAACCTAATAAATACCTTATTTCAACTATTAATTTAGCATAATAAAATATTTTTTAGTTCCACATTAATATCTTAATTTTGCATCCTGTTTAAAAACTATGAAGAAATTCTTTTACATTATCTTAACCTGCACGCTTTTAGGTTCTTGCAGTCCATATCAAAAAGCCTTGAAAGGTACTGATATTGGCGTGAAGTATAAAGAAGGTGAAAAACAGTTTGAAGCTGGTAAATATGCAAAAGCAAATAAATTGTTTGAGCAAATTATACCAAGTTATAGAGGTAAACCGCAAGCTGAAAAGTTAACTTATTTACACGCTATGGCTTCCTATAATCTTGAGGATTGGTATTTGGCTAGTTATCAGTTTGAACGTTTTGTGTCATCCTATCCTAATAGTGAAAAAGTTGAAGAAGCCTCTTTTTTAGGTGCTAAAAGCGCTTATATGTTGTCTCCTGTCTATTCAAAAGAACAGTTAGAAACAAAAGAAGCCATTGAAAAGTTGCAATCATTCATTAACCTTTATCCTGATTCAGAATATTTAGCTGAAGCTAATAAGTTGGTTAAAGAATTGGATTTTAAATTAGAAAAGAAAGCATTTGACATTGCCAAACAGTATAACACCATAGCTGGATATACTGCTGATTACAATGCGCCTATAGAAGCTATTGATCAGTTTATTTTTAATTTCCCTGGGTCAGTTTTTAGGGAAGAGGCTTTGTTTATAAAATTTGACTCGGCTTATAAGCTAGCTATTAATAGCGTTTCCTATAAAAAACAACAGCGTTTAGAGGATGCTAAAACATATTTTAACTCTTTCAAATCAGCCTATGCAAATTCAGAATTTATGGTTGAAGCCGAAAAAATGAATGAAGAGATTGAAAGAGAATTAGAAAACTACAGTACTAAAAGTTAATATCATGAAAATGGATTTGAAAAAAATTAATGCTCCAGTAAATACTACAACTTACAACAGAAACAAAGTTGATGAGCCAACAGAGAACATTTATGAGGCTATTTCAATTATTTCTAGAAGAGCAGAACAAATAAATTCAGAGATAAAAAAAGAGTTGATTGAGAAGCTTGAAGAGTTTGCTACTTACAACGATAGTCTTGAGGAAATTTTTGAAAACAAGGAGCAAATTGAAGTTTCAAAGTTTTACGAAAAATTACCTAAACCACATGCATTAGCAGTACAAGAGTGGTTAGATGGTAAAATTTACCACAGAAATACTGAAGAAGATACTCAGGAATAAAAACGTATGTCAATATTAAGCGGCAAAAATATACTTCTAGGCATTAGTGCTGGTATTGCTGCTTACAAAACGGCAAGTTTAGTTCGGCTATTAATAAGAGCGGGTGCTCAAGTCCAAGTAGTCATGACGCCTGCTTCTAAAGATTTTATTACACCTTTAACCTTATCTACACTTTCTAGAAACCCTGTCTATTCAACTTTTGTTGATGAAGAAGATGAAAACGCTACATGGAACAATCATGTGGAGTTGGGTATTTGGGCAGATTTAATGCTGATAGCACCAGCCACCGCCAATACTATGTCTAAAATGGCCAATGGTGTCTGCGATAATTTGTTGTTAGCTACTTATTTATCTGCTAAATGTCCTGTTTACTTTGCGCCAGCTATGGATTTGGATATGTACAAGCATCCATCTACATTACGCTCATTAGATATTTTAAAACGATACGGAAACATTGTAATTCCTGCTACGAGTGGTGAATTAGCAAGTGGTTTGGTTGGCAAAGGTCGTATGGCTGAACCAGAAGATATGGTGCTTTTTATAGAAAAAGATATTATAAATAATTTGCCTCTAAAAGGAAAGAAGGTGTTAATTACTGCAGGACCAACTTATGAGGCTATTGATCCTGTAAGGTTTATAGGTAACCATTCTAGTGGTAAAATGGGGTTTGAAATAGCGAAGGCAGCAGCGAATCTTGGCGCAGACGTTTGCCTTATTAGTGGCCCAACCTCACAAAGCATAAATCACAGTTTGGTTAGCGTTGTAAATGTTACTTCAGCTGAAGACATGTATATTGCGGTTCATGACAATTTTAAAAACGTTGACATTGCAATTCTTGCAGCCGCAGTTGCAGATTATAAACCAATTGTAGTTGCCAAGGATAAAATAAAAAAGAAAGATTCAACGTTATCTCTAGAGTTAGAAAAAACAAAGGACATACTAGCGTCTTTAGGAGAAATTAAAACCAATCAGTTTTTAGTAGGTTTTGCACTTGAGACTAATAATGAGCTTGAGAATGCAAAAGCCAAGCTGAAAAATAAGAATTTAGACTTAATTGTCTTAAATTCGTTGAATGATAAAGGAGCAGGATTTAAGTCAGATACCAATAAAGTAACTTTAATCAACAAAAATGATGAGGTTAAAACTTATGATTTAAAATCGAAAGAGCAAGTGGCTCAAGACCTATTAAATGAAATTATAAAACAACTTGATGAATAGAATTTTATTTGTTCTTACACTATTTATAGGATTCGCAGTTCAAAGCCAAGAATTGAATTGTAACGTTATTGTTAATGCACAATTTACAGGAAACGAAAATTTACAAATTTTTAAAACACTTCAAACCCAATTAAGGGAGTTTGTAAATACCACTAAATGGACAGATAAGGAGTATGCAGCACAAGAACGTATTGAATGTGGTATTTTTATAAACATAACAGAATACAATAGTGATATTTTTAAAGCTACCATTCAAGTTCAGTCATCAAGACCAGTTTATGGTTCTACCTATTCTTCGCCAGTTTATAATGTAAATGACAAAGACTTTACTTTCAGGTATTTAGAATTTCAAAATTTATTGTTCAATAAGAATCAGTTTGAATCCAATTTAGTTTCTGTTCTCGCTTTTCATGTTTACATGGTTTTGGGTTTAGATGCTGATACTTTTGCACCTAATGGTGGTGATGAATATTTAAAACAAGCACAAACCATAGTCAATTACTCACAACAGGAAAATGCTAAAGGCTGGAAATTGGAAGATGGTTTACAGACACGTTTTGCTTTAATTGACAACCTATTATCACCTACTTTCAAAGAATATAGGTCTGTTATGTATGATTACCATCGTAAAGGATTGGATATTATGAATGAAGATCCTAAAAAAGGTAAAACAGCTATAGCTGAAGCCATTGGTGAATTTGAGTCTATGAATAGAAGAAGACCTAATTCCTTTTTATTGAGAACATTTTTTGATGCTAAAGGTGATGAAATTGAACAGATATTTTCTGATGGACCTAGTGTTGAAATAACAGAGCTTATAGCTACCTTAAATCGTGTTGCGCCAATGTATTCAAGTAAATGGCGTAGTATTAAATTTTAATTGTATTTCTTTTTTTATTTGGTAAAAAACCATAGCTTTTAAGTTTAATTTAATTTTCGCTTGTTAACATCTCTTTCTATAAAAAATTACGCGCTAATTGATGATCTACATGTAGATTTTAATCAAGGTCTGACCATTATTACTGGAGAAACAGGAGCAGGAAAATCTATCTTATTAGGTGGCTTGTCTTTAATCCTTGGTAAGCGAGCTGATTTAAGTGCTTTAAAGAATGATGATGATAAATGTATTATCGAGGCTGTTTTCAATGTTTCTAATTATGATTTAAAACAGTTGTTTAATCAATTAGATTTTGATTTTGAAGACCAAACCATTATACGTCGTGAAATATTACCTTCGGGAAAATCGCGTGCTTTTGTCAATGATTCTCCAGTAAATTTAAGCAGTTTACAAATTTTAGGTAATCAATTGATTGATATTCATTCACAACATGAAACCTTACAATTGGTTGATAATGATTTTCAATTCCGAGTTATTGATGCTTTGGGTGACAATAAAGAAAGGTTAAGATTATATAAAGAAGCTTTAAAGCAGTATAAAATAGCCTCAAAGCAATATGATGAATTATTAAAATTTCAAGCCGAAGCAATAAAAGAGCACGACTATAATACGTTTTTATTGAATGAATTGATTGAAGCAAATTTAGTTGATGGAGAATTGGAAGTGCTTGAAGAAACCTACGAAACGCTTAATAATGTTGAAGAAATCAAAGAAACACTAGAAAGTACATACCATTTATTGGATGATGAACAAGTAGGTGTTTTAAGCAACTTGGCTACCATAAAAAACAGCTTGCAAAGGTTAATCAAATATGCTTCAAAATACGATGATATTTATAACCGAATAAATAGTTCTGTTATTGAACTTAATGATTTGTTTGATGAAGTTGGTGTTTTGAAAGATGATTTAGATTTAGACCCTGAAAGATTAGAACAAACTTCAAGTAAAATCGAGTTAATCACTTCCTTGCTAAAAAAACATTTTGTAAATGACGTTTCAGAATTAATTGAAATAAGAGATAACCTTTCCCAAAAGGTAAAGGAAACTGAAAATCTTGATGAGGAGATATTAAAAAAAGAGAACCAGGTTAAGGAAATCTTACAAGTTGTAAATAGTATTTCAAAAGAAATCCATGATAATAGAGAAAAAGCCATTCCAAAACTAAAAAAAGAGTTAGAGGATATTTTACAACAATTAGGCATGCCCAATTCCGAATTTAACTTTGAGGTAGATTTAGTTGATGACTTTTTTAATAATGGAAAGGATATATTGAAATTTCAGTTTAAGGCAAATAAAGGAGGTCAGTTTCATGACCTAAAAAAGGCTGCTTCTGGAGGTGAATTATCTCGAATAATGCTTTCTATAAAACTGATATTGTCTAAATATGTACAATTGCCATCTATTGTGTTTGATGAAATTGATTCTGGAGTTTCAGGAGAAATATCTAATAAAATGGGTGATATGATGCTTGAAATGAGTAATACTATGCAAGTATTAACTATAACACATTTACCACAAATTGCGGCAAAAGGTCATACGCACTTCAAGGTTTATAAGGAAGATGTTAACCAAATAACACAAACAAATTTGATGGAATTAAATCACGATGAGCGCATTGTTGAGATTGCGCAAATGTTGGGAGGTGAGAAAATTTCAAATTCAGCAATAGCCCATGCCAAACAATTATTGAATTAATACTATCTTTGGTAAACTAAAAACAACGAATCAACTTATATAAATATGTCTAATAATTTATTAAAAGGAAAAAAGGGAATCATATTTGGAGCGTTAGATGAAAATTCAATCGCTTGGAAAACAGCAGAACGTGTTCATGAGGAAGGTGGTACGTTTGTACTTACAAATGCACCAGTGGCCATGAGAATGGGACAAATAAATGCTTTGGCTGAAAAAACAGGAAGTCAAGTAATACCTGCTGATGCCACTTCTGTAGAAGATTTAGAGAACTTGGTTGAAAAATCCATGGAAATACTAGGAGGTAAGATTGACTTTGTACTTCACTCTATTGGTATGTCAATTAACGTGAGAAAAGGAAACCATTACACGGATCAAAATTACGATTGGACACAAAAAGGAACTGATGTTTCTGCAACTTCTTTCCATAAGGTAATGCAGACACTTTATAAAAAAGATGCTATGAACGAATGGGGAAGTATAGTTGCGTTGACTTATATGGCAGCACAGCGCGTATTCCCAGATTATAATGATATGGCAGATAACAAAGCACTTTTAGAAAGTATAGCGCGTAGTTTTGGTTATTTCTTTGGTAGAGACAAGAAGGTACGTGTAAATACTATTTCTCAATCTCCAACGCCAACAACTGCAGGTAGTGGTGTAAAAGGTTTTGATGGCTTTATATCATATGCAGAAAAAATGTCTCCTCTCGGTAATGCCACAGCTTTAGACTGTGCAAACTATACTGTAACACTCTTTAGTGATTTGACACGGAAAGTGACACTTCAAAATTTATTCCATGATGGTGGGTTCAGTAACATGGGTGTAAGTGATGCTGTGATGGACACTTTTACAAAATAGAAACAGAAATAGACTTATATACTAGAGAGGCTTAATCAAGCCTCTCTTTTTTTTTTACGAAATGTTAAATTTAAATAGTAAATTTAAACGTTTAATAGGTTAATACTTTAAGTGTGAAAAAATTATATTTCGTTTTTATCCTTTTAGTTTTCACGGCTTCAGCCCAAGTGAGTTTTGTTAATCAAGCTTCTGCACTAGGAGTTAATATGTCAGCAGGTGACCTTGAATATGGAAGTGGCATTTCTTTTTGCGATTATAATAATGACGGTTGGGATGATATAACTATAGCTACTCAAGGAGGTAGCCAAACAGAATTCTATTTAAACGATCAAGATGGTACTTTTACTAGACAAAATATCACATTAGTGAATAACAATGTACAAGGAAGACAATTAGTTTGGGTTGATTATGATAATGATGGTGACAAAGATTTATTCATTGTAAGTAATACAGATGGAAACCATTTATACAATAACAACGGCTCACTTATTTTTACAGATGTAACAGCAGCTGCAGGTTTGCCTACAAATAATATTGAAAGTTGGGGAGCGTCATTTGGAGATGTTAATAACGATGGTTATTTGGATTTGTTTATCAGTAATAGAGATGATAATTTGGTGCAACCTAATTTGTTGTTTTTAAATAATCAAGACGGTACATTTACTGATATCAGTCTATCTTCAGGAATACACACCACAAGTCATCTTTCATTCTGTTCAGCTTTTTTTGATTATAATAATGATGGTTGGCAGGATATTTACATTGCTAACGATAAGATTTTTAATGAAAACTTTTTATATCACAATAATGGTGATAACACATTTACAAATGTAGCTCCAAGTGCTGGTGTCAATATTGCTATTGATGCCATGACCACAACGGTTGGAGATTATAATAATGATGGTTGGTTTGATATTTATGTAACAAACACTCCTACTCAAGGTAATGCCTTATTTAGAAATAATGGCGATAATACTTTTACCAATGTAACGGTTAGTTCAGGTACAGCCTTCAATAGTTTTGCTTGGGGAGCAGTTTTCTTGGATGCGGATAATGATATGGATTTAGATATGTACGTGAGTAGTTCCATGGATGGCTCTGTTCCTCAATTAGCATCAGCTGTGTTTTACACCAATAACAATGACGGAACTTTTAGTACACCTAATGCAGGGTTTGTAGGCGATAATGGTATCAGTCATGCAAACGCTGTTGGCGATGTTGACAATGATGGCTATCCGGAAATCATAGTGAGCAATGCAAATAATGAAAATGTGTTTTTATGGAAAAACCAAACTATTCAAAATAATAATTGGTTAAAAGTCAAGTTAGAAGGCGTTATTAGTAATAAAGATGGTATTGGTTCTAAAATTGAAATATCTATAAATGGAGAAAAACAATACCGATATACATTATGCGGTGAAGGGTATATTTCTCAAAATTCTAATTCTGAATTTTTTGGATTAGGTACCAATACTATTGTTGATTATGTAAAAGTTACCTGGTTAAGCGGAGCAGTTGATTATTTTGAAAATGTCAATGCGAACCAGCAGTTAAATATTTTGGAAGGGTCAAACCCTTTGCATGTTGATGATTTTAATAATTTATCACTATTTGTAAAAAACCCAGTTGGTACTGAATTACATATTAGTTCATCAGAAACTATAACAGAAATTATGCTTTATGATATGTTGGGTAACAGAATTCTTCATGAGAAATTAAACACCCATTCTTACCAAAAAAATGTTTCTTCTTTAAGCCAGGGTATCTATCTATTAAAGATAAATAGTTTAAATACTCAGCATATTAAACGAATTTTTAAAAAATAAGCTTGTATTTCATCAAGTGAAAAACACTCTTTATCTAAAAAAAACGCATTTCGTCGATTAGAGACCACGTATGTTTTTAAGGTATAAATTATTCAATACTTTTAGTGATTATGTAAACTTAAACTAAATAAATATGAAAAAAATTACTTTATTATTAGCGTTAATCTCGTTTTCTTACGGATTTTCGCAAACCTTAAATCAAAATGCTAGTTGGCCTAATGCCAATTGGACTGTAACTGGATCATATAATGCCGATCCAACTGCATTTGAAGCAGACCCTACAACAACTTCAAATTTTGCTTTTGATGATGATGATGCAGGAGATCCTAGTGATGATGATATTGCTGCTGAATCTCCAGTTATTGACTTAACATCTGCATTTAATAATTCAGAAACTGCTATTAATGTAAATGTTGATTACACTTATAATGATTTGGATGATACCTTAACATTGGAATATTGGGATGCTACCAATAGTGTTTGGGTAGTTTGGGATATTTTTACAGGTACAACTGTTCAGCCAACAAATGATTTTTGTGCTGGTGCCAGAGATTCTTTTACTAGTAGTTCATTGCTTATTGGTGGATTTGATGCTACACAACTATCAGGGTTCAGATATAGGATATATTTTCAGGATGATGCTGGTGCTGGTGGTGGCGCTTGGGAATGGGGTTTCTGTTTTGATTCACCAACCATTGTGTCTTCAGGATGTTCAGCTGCAACTTTTACTTTAGCGCAAGGAACAAACAATTGTCCAGCGGATGAGTTTTTTATAAATGTAGATATTACAGATTTAGGAACAGCTACTACAGTAAATATTTTAAATGATGGAGGAGCAGCGGCTGTTAATGGCGTTGATCTTTCAGGTTCGCCTTATTCTGTAGGTCCTTTTCCAGCTGGTACTGATGTGACTATTACTGTTGAAGATGCTGCAAATTCAAGTTGTAATGCTACTGATAATTTAACAACATTGGCATCTTGTCCGCCAAATTGTGCTACTGCACCAATAACACCATTAGATGGTGCTACAGATGTAGATGCTTTTGCTAATATCACTTTATCATGGACTGCTCCTGCTTCAGGACCTGCACCTGACAATTATGATATTTATGTAGGAACTATGTCTGATGGTAGTGATCAAGCCTTTTTCAGTAGTACTACTGATACGTTTTTTGAAGCACCAATTGGAGCTTATGATACAACCATTTATTGGAGTATTATTCCAAGTACTTTAGGGGTTGAGGCAACAGGTTGCTCACTATGGTCTTTTACAAGTGCTAGTCCAGATGGAACATCTTGTTTAAATGCTCCTAATGGTCAGTGGCCAGGTGCAACATATGATATTGCTGCATCAGGTACATGTGATGGCACTACTTCAAATGAAGTTGTTGCTAATGGCTGGACTGGAGAGTATTCACTGGTAACTGTTGTAGATGGAGAGACTTATATTTTTGAAAGTTCTGTAGGAACAGATTTTGTAACTATCGGTAGTGAAGATGGAACAACGGCTTATGCTTCTGGTGAAGGGTCAGCAACATGGACCGCAGATTTATCTGGGAATGTAAGATTCTATTTACATAATGATACAGATTGTAATACAGAACAAGTTGATAGGATAAGATCTGTTATTTGTGGTGTTACCTTATCAACAGAAGATTTTCTGTTTAATGATAAGTTATTTACTTATTACCCAAACCCAGTTAGCAATAACTTGACAATTCAAGCACAAAAGAATATTCAGAACGTAACTGTTTATAATATGTTAGGTCAAGAAGTTTTAAACAACATACCAAACACTGTTGAAAGTACAGTTGATATGTCTAATCTTAAAACTGGAGCTTACTTTGTAAAAGTGACTATTGATAATAAAACTGAAACTATTCGCGTTATTAGAGACTAATATTTTTATAATAGTATTTAAAAAGCCACTCATTTGAGTGGCTTTTTTTATAGGTTTATCTACATTTGTCTATATGAAATTACAGTATTCATTCGTCATTCCCGTTTACAACCGTCCTGATGAGATTAAGGAGTTGTTGGAGAGTTTTGTGAATTTAGATTTTGATCAAACGTTTGAAATTGTGATCGTGGAGGATGGATCAAGTATAACTTCAGAAAAAGTAGTTGAGTCGTTCAGCGATAAATTAAATATCATTTATTATTACAAGTCAAATTCTGGTCCTGGTGACTCTCGAAATTTTGGGATGCGTAAGGCAACAGGAAACTATTATATCATATTAGATTCCGATTGTATCTTACCACCTAGCTACTTGAAGCGTGTTGATGAGAGCCTCCAAAAAGAGTATGTAGATTGTTATGGTGGTCCTGATAATGCCCATAGTTCATTTTCCTTAATACAGCAGGCCATAAACTTTTCAATGACATCTGTTTTGACAACTGGTGGAATAAGAGGTAATAAGCATAGTGTTGATAAATTTCAGCCACGAAGTTTTAATATGGGGCTTTCTAAAAAAGCATTTCTGGCAACCAATGGATTTGGTAGAATTCATCCTGGTGAAGATCCAGATTTATCCATTAGATTATGGAAAACAGGATTTAAAACTAAACTAATCTCAAATGCTTTTGTATATCATAAAAGACGAATCTCTTGGTCCAAATTTTTTAATCAAGTTTATAAATTTGGTAAAGTAAGACCAATTTTAAATCTCTGGCATCCAGAAACCAAAAAGATCACGTATTGGTTCCCTTTTTTATTTGTTTCAGGATTTTTAGTGGCTACACTGTCGTTCATATTCTTGAATTGGTTATTACCTTTGTTTTTCTACGGTATTTATTTTACCTTAATCTTTATATCAGCTTTAATAAAAAGTAAAAATTTAAGTCTAGCAGGTTATTCAATTATAGCAACTTCTATTCAATTTTATGGCTATGGTTTAGGTTTTATTAAATCAATCTATGCCATTCGTGTTTTAGGAAAAGCGCCAGAAGACTGTTTCCCAGAATTATTTTTTAATCAGCATGTTTAAAAAAATAAAATCCAAAATACTGAAATCAATAAGGAATAAAAGAGTTAATATTTTTCTTTTGTTCCTATTAATCTCATTCATTATTTTGATACTAACCAAATTATCAAAACCCTATATAAGCACTGTTAAATTTGGAATTAATAAGGTAAACATTCCTGAAGAACATGTGGTTTTTAATGCAAAAAACAATCAGCTAAAAGTTAGTGTAAAGGGGCAAGGTTTTAGTTTATTACAGTATTACTTAAAGAAGCCTTTAATTAATATTGATTTTACCAAAAACATTACAAAAATGGATAGTTTTTATGTTTGGAATAGTTCACTGGGTTATTCTGATATAATCTCACAATTTGATAAAGACATAGAGGTCCTTAATATCAATCCAGATACACTGAAGTTTAGGTACGATGTAAATGTCATAAAAAAAATACCAGTAGTGTTAAATGAGCAAGTTAAATTTAGTCAAGGATATGACTTGATTGAACACTATCAGCTAATGCCTGACTCTATTAAAATCATCGGTCCAGAAAGTCTTATAGAAGAAATAGCAAGTATTGAAACCGATACACTATTTTTAAAAGATATTAAGAACAACATAGCGATTAATCTACCATTGAGAATGCCCGAAGTGGCTGACGAAATTAAATTTTCAAGCAACAGTATTTTGGTTTCAGCAGAAGTTGGAAAATTTACTGAAGGCAGTTTAAAAGTTCCTATTCAAATTAAAAATGTTCCAGCAAATATTAAAATCAAATACTTTCCTAAAAAGGTAAACGTTTCTTTTTATACAAGTCTTCAAAATTTCAATACAGTGAAGATTGAAGATTTTATGGTTGAGTGTGATTTTTCTGAAGTTTCTGAAAAGCAACATTATCTCATTCCAAAGATTGTAAAAAAACCAGAAAATGTAAGAAATGTAAAAATGGGTCAAGAATTAATCGAGTATATCATCACCGAATGAAAATTGTAGGACTTACAGGAGGTATAGGAAGCGGCAAAACTACTGTTGCTAAAGTTTTTAATGACCTTGGTATAGCTGTTTATATTTCAGATATTGAAGCTAAAGCACTTATGAATCGATCAAAGGTTATAAAGCGAAAGCTCATTGCGTTATTCGGTGAAGAAGCTTATTTAAATAATACCTTAAACAGACCCTTTATTGCTAACAAAATTTTTAATAACAAATCACTTCTTGATAAAATGAATGCCATTGTGCACCCAAAAGTGGGTCAGCATTTTAATAAATGGGTAAAAAAACAATCAGGTTCTTATGTTTTAAAAGAATCAGCTATTTTATTTGAAAGTGGTGGTGATGCCTATTGTGATTTTACAATTTTAGTTACTGCCCCAGAGGATATTCGCATTCAGCGTATTATTAAAAGAGACGATACTTCCAAAGAAAAAGTTAAGACTATTATAGAAAATCAATTATCAGATGCTGCAAAACGTGATAAAGTTGATTTTATTATCGAAAACACCTCCTTAAATAAAATGAAGAAACAGGTGCATCAGGTTCATCGGGAACTACTTAAAAACATAGAGCAAACCTGAATTTTAACATTTTTGTTAATGTAAGGTTAAATGCTAAGTTCCCTAAATGTTAAAATCTTAATTTTGAATGATGAGCAAAAGGTTATTCATCATATTGGTGTTATTAATGAGTTTGTCGCTTGTCGGAATAATTTTTGTTCAAGCTTATTACATTAATAACTCCATTGAAAATGAGGACGAGCAATTTAACTTCAATGTAAAAAAGGCATTAAGTTACACTGTTCGACAAATTGAGGAAAATGAATTAGATGGTTACTATAAGAAGTACCAAAGTCTAGTTGATCAAAAAAAACAGGCAGATACGGTTGCCATTTCGCAGCTTTTTATTTTCCAACAAAACAATGACACTAATGAGACGCTCATAACTCGTAGTGGTATATTGGAAGAGAACTTTAAGTTGTCTTCATCGCTCTTTGACATAGGTTTAGATAGTTTGAACATCAAACGTATTCTTAATAGTACTGAAACTAAAATTTACAGTAATCAACCGACAATTGATAATGAGATTAATGTAAATCCTATTTCAAGTATTATTAAAACAGGACGTTTAACAGATGCTGAAAGAAATGTTTTTGATGAGTCATTCAAAACATTTGCAAGTAGAATTCCAATTCATAAGCGTGTTAATGAAGAAGAAATTTCAGAATTGTTAACCAGAAAGTTGCAAGAGGACAATATTGATCTGGATTATGAATTTGCTATTTATAGTAATGATTTAGCTACTAAAGTTCAAAGTGAAAATTTTGAACTTCAAAAAGCTTCCACTTTCAGTATTAGAATTTTTACAAATGAGGTTGATAAAAATAATTATAGCTTACTTGTAAACTTTCCAAAAAGAAATAAGTTTGTTCAATCATCAATAATACGAATGACGTTATTGTCAATCATATTTACCTCCATTATTATTATTGCTTATTCAAGTGCCTTGTTACAGTTGTTTAGACAACGTAAAATTTCTGAAATCAAAACGGATTTTATTAATAACATGACACATGAGTTCAAAACTCCAATAGCAACAATCAATTTAGCTTTAGATGCCATTAAAAATCCTAAAGTGATTGAAGATAAAGAGCGTGTGATGCGATATTTACAGATGATAAAAGATGAGAACAAGCGTATGCATGCGCAGGTAGAAAATGTATTGCGTATATCTAAACTTGAGAAAAACGAACTAAACATTAGTAAAGATCGTGTTAAACTTCATGATTTGATTGAAGATGCCATTACACATGTGGAGCTGATTGTTGAAGACAGAAAAGGATTTATCAAAACACATTTAGATGCTGATAAATCATCAGTTTTAGCAAATGAAACACACTTTACAAATGTAATTGTCAATATCCTGGATAATGCTATTAAGTATTCGCCAGATGCACCAAAAATAGATGTTTACACTGAAAATGTGGGAACAAACATTATTCTAAAAATAAAGGATAAGGGTAGCGGTATGAGCAAAGCAGCACAAAAACGTGTGTTTGAAAAATTTTATAGAGAACACACAGGAAATATACATAATGTAAAAGGACATGGACTTGGTCTAGCCTATGTAAAAAGAATTGTAGAGGATCACCAAGGACATATATCTGTAGAAAGTGAAAAAGAAAAAGGAAGCACATTTATTATTAAACTTCCATTAATATCATAAAATTATGACTGAAGCACAAAAGAAAATTTTATTAGTAGAAGACGACCCAAATTTTGGAACCATTTTAAAAGATTACTTAATCATGAATGACTATGAAGTCACTCATGCTAAAAACGGTATGGAAGGCTTTGAGAAATTTAAGAAAGATGATTTTGATTTATGCATTCTTGATGTCATGATGCCTTATAAAGATGGTTTTACTCTAGCCAAAGAAATTAGGGAGAAAAATACTGATGTACCTATTGTTTTCTTGACAGCCAAAGCCATGAAAGAGGATGTTTTAAAAGGTTATAAGGTTGGTGCTGATGATTATTTAAATAAACCATTTGATAGTGAAGTTTTGTTGATGAAAATAAAAGCTATCATGCAACGAAAAGCAACTGAAACAGTTGCTGATAGCAAGCAGTTTCAATTTAAAATTGGAGATTTTGATTTAAATTCAAAGCTTCGTTTTTTAACCTATGATGGAGGTGAGCAAATAAAGCTATCACCTAAAGAAAATGAGTTGCTACGTTTGTTGGCTTTACACGAAAATGATTTAATGCCTCGTGAATTGGCTCTTACCAAAATTTGGAGAGACGATAATTATTTTACATCTAGAAGTATGGATGTTTATATTGCCAAATTACGTAAGTATTTAAAATTAGATCCTAAAGTTGAAATCTTGAACATTCATGGAGAAGGCTTTAGATTGGTTGTTAATACTGAAGACTAAACCAATAAACTAAATAGATATAATACATAAAACCCAGCTAAATAAGTTGGGTTTTTTAGTAGCTGTCTAAATCATCTTGATGAAAGGCATTAATAAATGAACTTTCATTTATGGTGTTGTTTTCTGAAGAATCATAATCAACCAATATTTTCCAAATACCACTTTCCTTACGCAATATTACATGGAATTTTCCATAGTAGTGTTGTTCATTTTGAGTTCCTTTGTTTACAGTTAGTTTGTAAATACCCCTTTCTGAACCTGAATCATCATTGATTATGCGTTCTAAAAAACGGAACGAAATAGTTCTTTCCTGATTATTATTTGTCCAACGGTTCTCATAGCCTTTAATATAATTTTCTTTACTTAATATGCGCTTGCCATCACCACCAACTCGAATTAAATCTTCACTGTGTAGTGAGCCAAACAATCTATAGTCTGACGTTTCAAAGGCTTTTGTAAATTGTTCCCAAACATCTTTATTAATTTGTTCTAGGTTCTTGTTGTTCTGGGAAATAATAACATGACTTACAAAAAAGGTAGTAAGTAAGAAGAGTTTAAGATGCTTCATCGCGTTCAATTTTTTCGGTTATAGCATTAATTATTTCAGCAACATCAGTTTTGTAATCAAACCAAGAAATATCATCGGTTTTCTTAAACCAAGTTAGTTGGCGTTTTGCAAATCGTCTGGAGTTTTTTTTAATTTCAGAAATTGCAAAATCCAAAGTCCATTCATCTTCAAAACACTTAAATAATTCCTTATATCCAACTGTGTTTAGGCTGTTTAACTCTTTATTAGGATAGAGGCGTTTAGCTTCTTCAAGCAAACCCATATCAACCATTAAATCTACACGTTCATTAATTCTCTGGTAAATAACTTCTCGTTCAGCTGTTAAACCGATTGATAAGGTTTTAAAATTTCTTGAGCCTTTTTTTTTGTTTATAAAAGAAGAATAAGGCTTACCAGAACCTATACAAACTTCAAGAGCTCGCATAACCCGATGAGGGTTTTCTAAAGCAATGTTCTTATAGGTGTCTATATCTAGCTCTTTGAGCTGTTTTTTTAGGGGCTCAAGACCATCCTTTTCTAAAATAATATTTAGATTATTTCTTACACTTGGGTCTATTTCAGGGAAATCATCTAACCCTTTTTTAACAGCATCGACATAGAGACCAGAGCCGCCAACCATAATCACCAACCTGTTTTTTTTAAAAAGATTTTCTAGCGTATTCAAAGCATCTTTTTCAAAAGCGCCAACATTGTAATCTTCAAATATCGATTTATGATGTATGAAATGATGAGGTGCTGCCTGAAGTTCTTCTTGGGTTGGTGCAGCAGTACCAATTTGCATTTCTTTAAAAAACTGTCTGGAATCTGCAGAAATTATTTCGGTGTTGAAATGTTGCGCTAGTGCAATACTTAAATTAGTTTTACCTATGGCTGTTGGTCCAACAATAGAAATTAAATAGTTAGTCATGATGTAATTTGCAGCCACATTTAAAGCAATATTCTGCGCCATCTACATGCTTTTCATTTAAACAATTTGCGCAGCACTGAGAATTTAATTGAACTTCATTTGGGTGCGGAGGAATAACCCCTTGTTTTGATTTGTCGTTATCATTCGCTTTTTTTGTGTATTCAGCAGAAACAATACCAGTAGGTACTGCGATAATACCATAACCAAGAATCATAATTATGGTGGCAATAAATTGCCCTAAAGGTGTCACAGGAGCAATATCACCAAACCCAACTGTTGTTAATGTTACTATACACCAATAGACACTTTTTGGAATATTTGTGAATCCGCTCTCTTCCCCTTCAACCAAATACATTATGGTTCCAAATATCACAGCAGCAATCATTACAGCGAATAAAAAAACAGAAATTTTAGCACGACTGGCCTTAATTGCCGAAGCTAGTTGATTGGAGGCACCTAAATAGCGCGCCAATTTTAAGATTCTGAAAATACGTAATAATCTTAAGGCCCTCAATGCAACTAGGGCATGTGTTCCCGCAAAAATGAGAGATAGGTACTTTGGTATGGTAGAAAGAAGGTCTATAACGCCATAAAAGCTTGTAATGTATTTTATAGGCCTTCTTACAGAAATTATTCGCAATATGTATTCAATAGAGAATAAAATGGTTATAATCCACTCTGATATATTCAGGAAGTTATGGTATTTGGCATCAATACTTTTTACACTTTCAAGCATAACCAATACAATACTTGCCAAAATAGCAATAAGAAGGACAACATCAAATAACTTTCCAGCAGGCGTATCAGCTTCATAAATAATTTCATGAAGTTCGTCTTTCCAAGATTTAGTGGGTTTTACAGCCATGTTAACCAAAAATACTAAAAACTAAACTAGTAATTAATTTAATTGAATAATTTTCAGTTTTTTATTACGTCTTAAATAACTTTGTATAATGTGTTGCGAATCGCGATTGTTTTCCATGGGCGTAATTACAGATTTTAATATATCTATATTATTTATTTGATAATTTAAATTGAAATAGCCTAAACCTTTAAAAACACCATTTTCAATTAAAATGGCTGAACGTTCCTCAATATCACGACCTCTGTCAATAACTACCATATTTTGAGTATCATAACTATTTTTATTAATCAACTCCAGAACACGTTGGTTATAATCAGTTACAGTCTCTATTTGAATACAAGCACCTTCACATTGTTTTATGTTATAATTAAAACAGCTTTTTTTGGTTGGGTATAAGCCTACTAATTTTTGACATAAGTTATAATTTTCAACAGATTGAAATAAAAAGCTTTTAGCGCTTTGTCTATTGCTGAACGTTGTTATAGGTTTTTTTCTGCCATCTGCCTTGTCAATAGTTAGATTAATATAGCCATGTTCATCAGTAAAGCTATATAAGGCATGTGTAAATAAGTTTCGTCTTAAAGCTCTATTAAAAAGAGGTTTGTTGCGTTTGATTTCTTCACTTTCTTTGAGGAGAGCAACCAATTCGCTACCTGTTTTTTCATAGGTTACTGCAGCTACTTGACGTTGTAGCTTTTTTGATTTAGTACTTGTGTTTGTGAAGTGCTGACTGATGCGATTTTTTATATTCTTACTTTTACCAATGTATATAACATCACCATTTTCATTATGAATATAGTAAACTCCTGTGTCATTAGGGAGTTCATTAATGATCTGTTTAAGATTAGGTTCCATTTGATACTTTGGTTCCAATCTTATTGCATCTTGTACAATAAATTTCTCCAAATCTTTAGAAAGCAACATTTTGAAGAGTTTTACCGTTGCCATGGCATCACCATTAGCTCTATGTCTATCACTTACAGGTATCCCAAGAGACCTTGCCAATTTACCCAAACTATAGGAGTCTTGCCCAGGAATTAATTTTTTTGCTAATTCCACTGTGCAAAGTGTTTTACGCTTAAAGCCAAAACCCAATCGTTTAAATTCGGTGCGTAAAATACGGTAATCAAATTGGGCGTTATGCGCTACAAGGATACAGTCTTCAGTGATTTCAACAATACGTTTGGCAACTTCGTAAAATTTAGGAGCCGTTCGTAGCATGTTACTATTTATACCTGTGAGATTAACTACAAAAGGCTGTATGTCGCGTTCAGGGTTAACTAAACTAATGAATTGGTCAATAACTTTATGACCATCAAATTTGTAGATTGCAATTTCAGTTATGCCTTCTTCATTATACTTTCCACCAGTTGTTTCTATGTCTAATATTGCGTACAAAAAATAATTCTATCAATAAGTTTTTAATAATTACGTTCACCAAATATACTGCTTCCAATTCTGACCATATTACTACCACAAGAAATGGCCAATTCGTAATCACCACTCATACCCATTGATAGGACTCGTAAGTCATGATTTGTAGATTCCAATTCTTTTAGTTCGTCAAAACTGGATTTTAGTGTTTTAAATTCGTTTTCAATTTGTTTTTTGTCATCAGTAAAAGTAGCCATACCCATAACGCCAGTAACATTTACATGCTTGAGTTTTTTTAGTTCATCAGACTTTAAAATAGCTTTAGCTTCATTAACGGACATTCCAAATTTAGAATCTTCTTCAGCAATTTTTATTTGTAACAAGCAATTAATACTTCTGTTATGTTTAGAAGCTTGTTTGTTTACTTCTTTGAGCACTTTAAATTTCTCAACACCATGAATTAAACTCACAAAAGGTGCCATATACTTTATTTTATTGCTTTGAACATGACCAATCATATGCCATTCAATGTCTTTAGGTAGCTGTTCATGTTTCTCAACCATTTCTTGAATTTTATTTTCACCAAACACACGCTGTCCAGCGTCATAAGCTTCCATAATGGTGCTCACTGGTTTGGTTTTAGAAACGGCAACAAGAGTTACTCCTTTTGGTAATGACAATTTTATTTTATTAAGATTTTCAGAAACCATATTATTGGAACTCATAAATTGTTACACCACTACGCAGTTTAGGCTCAATAAAAGTTGATTTTGGAGGCATTTTTAAACCATCGTCGGCAATTTGCTTCATCTCCTCAACATTCACAGGAACCATGCCAAATCCTACAGCAAAATCACCGCTGTCAACTTGACTCTTTACGTTGACAACATCTTTTTTACCATTACTATACATAATTCGTAGATCGTTTCTTAAATCATTGATTCCAAGTATTGGTTGCAAAATTGTTTTGTACAAAATTTGAGCGTCCAAAGCGTCTAATGATGTCTCAAATTTATAGAGTGATTTACGAAGATAGAGAGAATAAAAATCACCATCCAAATACATGCTAAAATGATGTTTTTTGGATGGTTTATAGGGCATTTTTCCGCGATTCTCTATGCGATATATTCTATCGAGTTTAATAAGGAATTCTTCTTTTGATAAGCCATTTAAATCCTTAACAATTCTATTGAACTCATGAATTCGCAAATCTGATTCAGGAATTAAATAAGTCATGAAAAAGTTATAAGATTCATCTCCTTTATGATTGGTGTTCTGGGATTTCTCATCTTTATATAACAAATACGATGAGGCAGACCGATGATGACCGTCAGCAATATAGACCGTTTTCATAGCCTTAAATTCATCTGATATAGCCTTAATTACGTCAATATCATCAATTTGCCATAAATAATGTGTATCTCTGAATGTGGTAGTGAATTCAAATTCAGCACGTTCTTTTTGTGCTTCAGAAATTATTTTTGAAATCACATCATTGTCTGGATAGGTGAGTAGAACAGGCTCGGCATTGAACCCAACAGTTTTTAAATAATCTTTAAAAATAATTTCTTTGTAGGCTAGGGTTTCTTCGTGTTTTCTAATGACATTGGATTCATAATCTTTGGCACTAGCAGCTGCTATTATACCATTAAAAACTTGATGTTCCCTATCTACAATTTTATAGACATAGAAACTGGGCTTATTATCCTGAACAAATATGTTATCTTCTTTAAATTCGAGATAGCGATTTTTAACAAGTTGATAGCGTTCCGTTCCGGTGATTTCTCTATCATACTTATAACCTGGATTTACAATATGTAAAAAAGAAAATGGATTGTAATCCAGTCTGGCTTCACGTTCTGCTTGTGTATAGGTTTGATACGAACGCGATGCGACAAGGCTTACCTTATCACGCGTTGGACGTACTGCTTTAAATGGGATTATTTTAGCCAAACTAACATTTATTATGCGAATTGTTTTGCTACATGTTCTGCTTTTCTGCTATTAGAATAATCATAAAAGCCTTCACCAGATTTCACACCTAATTTTCCTGCCATTACCATATTAACGAGTAGAGGACAAGGTGCATATTTCGGGTTTTTAAAGCCATCATACATGACGTTTAAAATAGATAAACAAATGTCTAATCCAATAAAATCTGCCAGTTGTAATGGACCCATTGGATGAGCCATTCCTAATTTCATAACCGTATCAATTTCCTCAACACCGGCAACACCATTGTAAAGTGTTTCTATTGCCTCGTTTAGCATGGGCATTAAAATCCTATTTGCTACAAAACCAGGATAATCGTTAACTTCTGTTGGTGTTTTTCCTAGTTTTTTAGACAAATCCATAATGGTATTGGTAACTTCATCACTCGTATTATAACCACGAATAATTTCAACCAATTTCATAATTGGAACGGGATTCATAAAATGCATACCAATAACCATTTCTGGTCTAGAAGTTACCGCTGCAATTTGCGTAATGGAGATAGATGAGGTGTTACTTGCCAAAATAGTGTCTTCTGGACAAGCCTCGTCCAATTGTTTGAAAATTTTAAGTTTTAAATCAATATTTTCTGTAGCAGCTTCTACGACCAAACTGGCATATTCTACACCTTCGGGAATACTGGTAAAGGTTGTGATGTTATCAAGAGTTTCTGCCTTATCAGCTTCGGTTATTTTTTCTTTAGCGACCATACGATCTAAATTTTTAGAAATGGTATCCATGCCTTTTTTTAAAGAGGCTTCACTAATATCTATAAGTTGTACTTTAAATCCGCTTTGAGCGAATGTATGTGCTATACCATTTCCCATGGTTCCTGCTCCTATAACAGCGACATTTTTCATAAAAAAAAATATTTTTTATGTCCACAATAAAATGGACATCTTGAATTATTTAATTGTTTAAAATTGGTTTATAATCATTGTGGCAACACGAAGTGCTTCGGTGCCATCATGTAAGGTGACTATTGGTTTTGTATTATTTGTAATCGCATCAGCAAATGTTTCCAATTCATCTAAAATGGCATTATTGGATGCAATTTCAGGATTGTCAAAATAAATTTGCTTTTTTATGCCTTCGGCATTTTGCAATATCATGTCAAAATCACCGGGGTTTTCTGGAGCATCTTTCATTTTTACCACTTCACATTTTTTCTCCAGAAAATCTACCGAGATATATGCATCTTTTTGAAAGAAACGTGATTTACGCATGTTTTTTAATGAAATTCGGCTAGCTGTTAAATTGGCCACACAGCCATTTTCAAATTCTATTCGTGCATTGGCAATGTCTGGTGTATCACTAATAACAGACACGCCACTTGCTGAAACATTTTTGACATTAGATTTTACAACACTCAAAATAATGTCAATATCATGAATCATTAAATCTAAAACAACAGGAACATCAGTTCCTCTAGGGTTAAATTCTGCTAGTCTATGTGTTTCAATAAACATGGGGTTTTCTATTTTGTCCTTTACGGCTATAAAGGCAGGATTAAAACGCTCTACGTGACCTACTTGTCCTCTAATGTTGTGCTGCGCCAATAGTTCTCGAATTTCTTCAGCTTCTTCAACAGTATTGGTTATTGGTTTTTCAATAAAAATATGTTTGCCTTTTGCAATGGCTTTAATGGCACAATCATAGTGCGAAAGAGTAGGTGTGACGATATCAACCATATCAACGGCTTCAATAAGTTCGTCAATTGAATTAAAGTACTTATAGCCAAATTCAGCTTCAACCTTTTTTGCATTAGTTTCATCAGCATCATAAAACCCAATCAAGTCATATTTAGCTGATTGCTGTAAAAGTCTTAAATGTATTTTGCCTAGATGACCAGCACCAAGAACGCCAGCTTTTATCATTTTCTTATCATTTTGAACAAAAATAAGGTTTTTAACTATTTATTTACATGAATAAGCCCATAAAATCTATAATCTTAAAATCTTTAATAATTTGAATATTTTTTAATTTTTATGCTGAAAATGTTTGACTAATTTTATGCCTCAAAATAATTGTCATTGAAAGATACTTTTAAACATAAAGGGATGCGTCAGCAGTTAGTAACTATTGTTGAAAGCAAAGGGATTAAAGATCAACAAGTATTACGAGCTATTGGTGATATTCCAAGACACTTATTTATGGATTCTGGTTTTTTGGATCATGCCTATCAGGACAAGGCATTTCCTATTGCCGCAGATCAAACTATTTCACAACCCTACACTGTAGCTTTTCAAACAGAATTACTCGAAGTAAAGCCAGGAGATAAAATTCTTGAGATTGGTACTGGTAGTGGTTATCAAACAGCTGTACTTTGTAAACTTGGAGCTCAAGTGTACACAATAGAAAGACAAAATGAGTTATTTAAAAAGACTAGTAAGTTTTTACCTAAATTAGGTTTTAGACCGAAAAAGATGATTTTTGGTGATGGTTATATTGGTCTTAAAGAAGAGGCTCCTTTTAATGGAATTATTGTAACAGCAGGAGCACCATTTGTCCCAAAAGCTTTACTCGGACAACTGGCTATTGGTGGTCGCTTGGTTATTCCAGTAGGCGACGATGTACAAACGATGACCCTTTTTGTAAGAAAAGGCAACAAAGAGTTTGAAAAACACGAGTTTGGCGAATTCCGTTTTGTACCCTTGCTAGAAGATAAAAATTAATTTTTAGGTAAGTAAGCGTCAGGGATAGGGCTTTCAACGCTTTCCTGTTTCCAATAAATATTTATGACCCACCATCTTGTGCCATCATTTAGCAGTTGAATACTGTTAATACCTCTCATAAAAGGTTTTTCATCAGTTTTCTTGTAGTAAGACTCATAGGTGCTAAAAACCTGTGAAATATTTCCAAACGTTTCAACTGTTCTATGAATTTCAATTTCATGAAAACCATTTTCTACCAGCCATTTTCCAGATGATTTAATATAATCACTAGGAGTCATAAACCGAGCACCATATTTGCCTTCTTGGTTCTTACCTGTTGGTATTAACTTGGCGTCTGGATGAAACAAGTATTTAAAAAGATCCCAATTACGTTCTTCGCCTTTATCACCTGAAATTACTTGATATAAGGTTTTTATAGTTGTATCTAAACTGATAACTTTATCAGCATAAGGGCTGACTTTGTCTTGGGAAAAACCCATGAAGCAAACCAGTATCATGAAGGTAATAACTGTTATTTTTTTCATAATTATATGTTTTAAAAACTTTTCTTTATGCGATCTAAACGTACTTTATTTTCCCGATCTTTTATAGATTCACGTTTATCATACAACTTTTTACCTTTAGCCAAGGCAATTTCTAGCTTGGCAAACCCGTTGTCATTAATAAATAAACGCAAAGGAATGATAGTTAATCCAGTATTTAGAGATTCTTTTTCAAGCTTTTTTAATTCCCGTTTATTTAAAAGTAGTTTGCGCTCAGCTTTTGGTTTGTGATTGTAGTAGTTGCCAAATAGATATTCTTCAATAGTCATGTTTATGACAAACAATTCACCCCTGTCATTAAACTCACAAAAGCTTTCAGCAATTGATGCTTTACTATTTCTAATGGATTTTATTTCAGTACCAGTCAATACAATACCAGCTGTGTATTTATCAAGTATTTCGTACTGAAATCGCGCTTTTTTATTCTGTATGTTAATTTTTTTCTGCATGAACTTCAAAGGTATATAATTTATGATTATTTTCTGAAGGATTAAAGTAAGTATTCAATAGCTTTACGACTTAAAATGGTAAAATATGCCTTTATGAAGTATCTTTTAGTATTATGCTGTATAGTCACCTTATTAAGGTGTGACCAAAAGTCTGCCAAATATCTATCTGCTCAAGACGTCATTGATAAATCTATTGAAGCTTCTGGAGGTGCAAAATTTGATAGTTCAATTATTGAATTTGATTTTAGAGACAAACATTATTATGCCGAAAGAAATCAAGGTACGTTTAAGTTAGTGAGAACATTCAAAGATTCAACAAGAAAAATCACTGATTTTTTAACCAACAAAGGTTTTGAGAGGCATGAAAACAATAAGCCGGTAAAGGTTCCAGACAGTATGCTATCTCGTTATAGTGCTTCAGTTAATTCGGTACATTATTTTTCGGTGCTGCCTTATGGATTAAATGATGCTGCTGTGAATAAAGTACTATTGGAAGAAAAAAACATTAAGAACAAAGCATATTACATAGTAAAGGTTACTTTTAATCAAGATGGTGGTGGTGAAGATTTTGAAGATGTATTTGTTTACTGGATAAACCAAGAATCTTTTAAAGTAGATTATTTAGCTTATTCATATAATGAGACTGATGGTACCGGATTTCGATTTCGCGAAGCTTATAATGAACGATATATTAATGGCTTACGCTTTGTGGATTATAATAATTACAAACCCAAACAGTCGAAATTATCTGTTAGTCAGTTAGACGAATTGTTTGAGAAAGGTGAATTAGAACTTCTTTCTAAAATTGAACTTAAAAACATTAACGTGGATTAATTTCTAGTACCTGATGTGAAATGACGCAATCGGTAATGGTAACTATGTATAGATTTCCATTATTACTGTCATCAATATCGTCATACTTATTTTCTCCAATCATAGTATTTACAAATTCTGGTGTGGTATTACTGTGACCAACAATCAAAACTGTTTTTCCATTATTATCTGTCATAAATTTTTCGCCGTTTATGGCACTAGCGTCATAAATTGTAAGGTCTAAATTATTGGCACGTGCTGTTGGATGAGCTGTTTCTCTAGTTCTATTATAATCAGTTGAATAAATAGCATCAAATTTCACATGCTTTAAAATATTGCTCCAATGGTTAGCTCTAGCTTTACCTATTTCAGTTAAATGAGGATTACGATTGGTTTTATCACTTCTGTCTTTTTCTGCGTGACGAATGAAATAATAGGTCGAAATACTGCTTTTAGTACTTGAGTCTTGCATGCTTTTATCTTGGCAATTAAGAAAAGAAAAAGAGCAGAATAATAGTAACAGCCCACGTTTTAAATACGACATATATTAGTTTTTGTGTTTGTTTAAAAAATCCATGACTACTTTCCAGTTAGCAGTGACTGGAGCTTGAACGCGTTCTTCCACAAGCATTGATGAGCCATGTCTGCCATTTTGAGCAACATATGTTTGATGTCCAAATTCTTCAGCTAAAGCCATTTGCGTTTTTACACTTTCAATGGCAGCTTCACTACTTGGTCTTAACAGGAGCATGGGTGTTTTTATTGATTCAAAATATGGGTTGGGTTGACAGCCATTCATGGGTTCTCCTGAAGCCGGTGAAAAGGCTAAAACAGCATCAACAGTATCCGGATTATTATAAGCTAGTTTAATAGCAAGTGTAGCGCTATAACTACTTCCCCATACTATAATCTTACCAGTGTTTGAGGTGTTTTTCATGTATTTCAGGCCAGCTTCTAAATCTGGATAGGCATCACAATAGTCAAACCGATTTATATCAATATCAGCAACTGTTCTGTTGTAGTTACCGAGTAATTGTCCACCAACACGCTGATCTACAGCCAAAATATTATAGCCAGACTCCAATAGTTTAGGAATTATAGGTTTGTATTCAGAACGAACATTGGCACCACCTTGATGAAAGAGTATAATGTTTGGCGCATCTAAATCTTGTTGATAGAAATCTGCATAAACTTTTACGCTATCTGATGAGTAAAAATAAACTTCTTTCTTTATAGGTTCTTCGGTTGGTTTTGTAGTGATTTCTTTATTAGTTTCTTTACAGGAGGAAAAAATTAAACCGATTAAAAGAAATAGAGTGGTCAGTTGTTTCATAATTGGATTGATTGATGTTTAACCAAATATAGAAACACTTTGATTATAAGGCTTTTAAATATTTGTTAAAAAACTAGGCGAGTTCTAGAGCTATCTCTATCATTTCTTTAAATGTCGATTCGCGTTCTTTACTTGTAGTACGTTCACCGGTAACTAAAGAGTCAGAAATGGTTAATATGGATAGGGCATTAACGTTGTGTTTTGCAGCAATGGTATAAAGTCCTGCAGATTCCATTTCGACACACAGCACGCCAAATTTTGACCATTTTTTGTACGATTCGAAATTGTCGGCATAAAACTCATCAGAGGTAAACACATTACCGGCTTTTAACGGTATATTTTTAGCTTTTGCTGCTTCTACTGCTTTTTGGAATAACCCAAAATCGGCAGTAGGAGCATAGTCAGCACCACCAAAGCGTAATTCGTTAACACCAGAATTTGATGATGCAGCCATGGCTAATACAATATCACGTACTTTCACATGTTTTTGGTAAGAGCCTGCGCTACCAACACGTATTAGGTTTTTGACGCCAAATTCATTTATCAATTCATGTGCATAAATAGAAATGCTTGGAACTCCCATTCCTGTTCCCATTACTGAAACACGCTTGCCTTGGTAGGTTCCTGTGTAACCAAACATGTTCCGAACTCTATTGAAGCAAACCGGATTATCTAAAAACGTTTCGGCTATCCATTTAGCTCGTAAGGGATCGCCTGGTAATAAAATAGTTTCTGCAATGTCTCCTTTTTTGGCTTCAATATGTACACTCATATTACGGGTTCTTGAATTTGTGCTTTGCTTTCCAATAGAATATTGACACCAGAAGACGTTCCAATTCTATCAGCACCCAAATCTAAGTATTTTTTTGCAGTTTCTAAATCTCTAATACCTCCAGATGCTTTAATTTTTGCTTGATTTCTTATTGTTTTTTTAATCATTTTCACAGCGGTTAAGGTAGCTCCGCCTTTTGAGAAACCAGTAGAGGTTTTTATAAAATCAGCTTTAGCATCCAAACAAATTTGCGCTGCTTTGACAATTTCATTTTTAGATAATTCACTAATTTCAATAATTACTTTCAATGGAGTTTTTCCAATAGCCAATTTTACATCACGAATATCCTTGTAAACGCTAACAAAATTTTCACTTTTCATCATGCCAATATTCATAACCATATCAATTTCATCAGCACCTTGAGCGATAGCTTGTTTAGCTTCAAATACTTTTGTTTCAGTGGTGGAGGCACCTAAAGGAAAACCAACTACTGTACATACTTTAACATTAGATTTTGAAACTAGCTGCTTTGCATAAGCTACGTAAGAGCTATTGACACAAACTGCATAAAATCGATGCTTTTTGGCTTCTGCGCATAAATTTTTGATATCCTTTTGCGTTGCAGAAGGTTTTAAAAGTGTATGGTCTATATAATTATTAATTTTCATAGTAAATTTAGGTTAAGTGTTGTAAAAATACGATAAACTGCATATTTTATTGCATGATTAGGTAAGTTTTAGATGAACGGTAAGCATATTTTTTTCAATTTGCTCATTTTTAATTTATTACATTTTTTTGTAATTATGTACGAATTCAATAAAATTATAGATTGAATTTATAGTTTGTTTAACATTTTAATAAAAAAGAGCAATCCGCATCTTTTTCAAGATTTGTATTGCTCTTTCAAACTAACTAACCAACTATTATGAAAACGTAACAGTTTGAAATTTATTACGCTTACTCATATTAAAATTCTTCTACTACTAAATCACCTTGATTTCTAAAGACTAATTTATCATCAAAAGCATCTAAAAGTATAATGCTATCTGTCGTTACGTGACCTGATAAAATTTCCTTACTCAATTGATTAAGTACTTCTTTTTGTATGACACGTTTTACAGGTCTTGCACCATATTCTGGATTGTAACCTTTTTCAGCTAAATAGGCAACAGCTTCCGGTGTTGCATCAAAAGTGATACCTTGTTGTGCAATCATTTTGGTAATGCCTTTTAATTGTAAACCAACAATATCGGTAATGTTTTCTTTGGTCAACGGTGTAAACATTATGGTATCGTCAATACGATTTAAAAATTCTGGTCTTACCGATTGTTTTAATAAAGCTAGTACATCTACTTTCGCAACTTCCATAGCAGCCTCGATATCTTTTGTAGCTTCAAAACGTTCTTGAATAATATGACTACCCATATTAGAGGTCATGATTATAATCGTGTTTTTAAAATCGGCAATTCTTCCTTTGTTATCTGTTAATCGCCCTTCATCTAATACTTGCAATAAAATGTTGAAGGTATCTGGATGTGCCTTTTCAATTTCATCTAGTAAGACTACTGAATATGGCTTGCGTCTTACAGCTTCTGTTAATTGACCACCTTCGTCATAACCTACATATCCTGGAGGCGCACCAACTAATCTGCTCACAGCATGACGCTCTTGATACTCACTCATATCAATACGTGTCATAGCATTTTCATCATCAAATAAATACTCTGCCAGAGCTTTTGCTAATTCAGTTTTACCAACGCCTGTTGTACCAAGGAACAAGAATGTTCCAATAGGTTTTTGAGGGTTTTGCAATCCAGAACGACTACGTCTTACAGCATCACTAACAGCTTCAATAGCTTCCTCTTGGCCAACCACACGTTTGTGCAATTCGTCTTCGAGCTTTAATAGTTTTTCGCGCTCACTTTGTAACATTTTGGTTACTGGAATACCTGTCCATTTTGCTACGACTTCTGCAATATCATCATAAGTGACTTCTTCTTTTATAAGTGAATTATCACTTTGATTCTCTTGCAATTCTTTTTGAAGCTTTTCCAAGTTTTCTTGTGCTTCTTTTATTTTGCCGTAACGAATTTCGGCTACTTTACCATAGTCGCCTTCACGCTCGGCACGTTCGGCTTCTAGCTTGAAATTTTCAATATCCGATTTAGTTGTTTGGATATTGTCAACCACTTCTTTTTCACTTTTCCACTTGGCGTTTATCTCGTTGCGTTCCTCTTTTAAATTAGCTAATTCTGAACGTAATGATTTCAACTTGGCTTCATCTTTCTCACGCTTAATGGCTTCAATTTCAATTTCTAGCTGCATGATTTTACGATCTAAAACATCCAATTCTTCTGGTTTGGAATTGATTTCCATACGTAATTTAGAAGCAGCTTCATCCATTAAGTCAATAGCCTTATCTGGTAAAAAACGGTTTGTAATGTAACGCTCTGATAATTCTACAGCACCAATAATAGCCTCATCTTTAATACGAACCTTGTGATGTGTTTCGTATTTTTCCTTTATACCTCGTAATATTGAAATAGCACTTTCGGTATCTGGCTCATTCACCGTTACTTTTTGGAAACGACGCTCTAGCGCTTTATCCTTTTCAAAATACTTTTGGTATTCGTCTAGGGTAGTGGCACCAATGGCTCTTAACTCACCTCTCGCTAAAGCTGGTTTTAAAATATTGGCAGCATCCATAGCGCCTTGTCCACCACCTGCACCAACTAGTGTGTGAATCTCATCAATAAAGAGTACAATATCACCTTCACTTGTCGTTACTTCTTTGATAACGGCTTTTAAGCGTTCTTCGAACTCGCCTTTATATTTAGCACCTGCAATTAGCGCTCCCATATCTAAAGCAAAAATTTGTTTTTCTTTTAAGTTTTCAGGAACGTCACCATCAATAATTCTGTGCGCTAAACCTTCGGCAATGGCTGTTTTTCCGGTACCTGGTTCACCAACTAAAATCGGATTATTTTTAGTTCTTCGTGATAAAATTTGAAGTATACGTCTTATCTCCTCATCACGACCAATAACAGGATCTAGCTTACCATCTCTAGCTAATTGGTTGAGGTTTTTAGCATATTTACTTAACGAATTATATGTTTCTTCCTGACTCTGTGATGTTACACGGTCGCCTTTACGCAACTCTTCAATGGCTGCTGTTAGGGCTTTTTCGGTAACACCTTGGTCTTTGAGCATTTGTGCTATTTTGCTTTTCGATTTAAAAACCGCTAAAATTAAATGCTCAACCGAAACATACTCATCATTCATTTTTTTAGCAATGATGGATGCCTCATTTAATGTTTTTCCTGCATCACGTGACAACATGATGTCACCACCAGATACTTTAGGGAAACTCTCCAGTTGTTTATCTAAAGCTTGTTCTAATACGTTTACATTTACATTCAGTTTTTTTAGAATAAAAGGTAAAACGTTTTCATCAACATTGAAAATGGCTTTAAAAATGTGCTCATTTTCTATTTGTTGATTCTCGAAGCTCTGCGCAAGCTGCTGTGCTTGCTGTATGGCTTCCTGTGATTTTATAGTATAATTATTAAAATTCATATTATTTAATTTCTTTTAAATGTTGTGTTGTTTGATAGGTCTATTTCAATTATCTTACCAATTCAAAACAACAGACAAAATGTCCGATAAAAGCAGATGAACAGTGACGTTTAGTCAGTTGTAAGATTTTAAAAACTTAACGACTTAAATGATTCTAAAGGTAGATTCCGTATCAAGTACGGAATGATAGAAAATGAAATTTTATGGGCATTTTAAACAAATTATTTGGTGGTTCAGCTGAACCAAAAGAAGAAAAACAACTACCATGGATTCCGTTAAACGATATCCAACAACTACAACATATAGCCGAGAAATCTAAAACTAAAACACAGGTTGTTTTTAAACACTCTACACGCTGTGGTATTAGTCGTATGGTAATGAATCAGTTTGTGGAAAGCTATGATTTAAATGAAAACGACTTGGACTTGTATTATTTAGATTTACTGTCCTATCGTGATGTATCCAACGAAGTAGGTTATACATTTCAAGTGATGCACGAGTCGCCGCAACTGTTAGTCATTAAAAATGGTGTGACCGTAGCACATGCTAGTCATGGTGCTATAAATACTGTGGATTTACAAAAATTTGTTTAAATCCTATTCGGCTTTTCGAGTGAATTTCAACATTTTATGATTGAAATTTGTATCGAGAATAAGAATTTAGACAAACAAAATACTTCTCGATACAATTTTTCTGAGAAAAATTATTCGAACTGACGTATGTGCTTTATTTTCATTTTCTAAAAGGCATAAATACCAAAATCCAGCTATTTTTCGTATTTTCAGCAGTCTAATCAAAAAAACTCTTGAAATGAAAAATACATTCCTATTGTTTGCTCTATTAATAATTGTTGCGAGCTGTAAAAAAGAAGTAAAACAAGAGGTCACTAAAGTAAGTATCCAAGCAGACGTTAATGCTTTCCTGGATGATTACACCCAGAACTTCACTAGGTTATATTACAATTCATCTTTAGCGGAATGGGATGCGAATACTAGAATTGTTTCAGGTGACACAACCAATGCTTACAAAGTACAGCAGGCAAACGAAGCCTTTGCTAAATTTACTGGAAGTACTGAAAATATTGAAAAAACCCGAAAATTTTTAGAGAATAAAGACAGTCTGGATATTGTACAAGTTCGTCAATTAAATACCATTCTGTATGCTGCTGCTAATAATCCAGAAACGGTTTCAGAATTGGTATCAAAACGCATAGCTGCCGAAAATGCGCAAAATGAAACTTTGTTTGGATTCGATTATCAGGTAGATGGTAAGTCTGTGACAACAGGAGAAATTGATGGCGTATTGCGTGAGTCTTCCAATTTAAAGGAACGCCTTGCTAATTGGGAAAGTTCAAAGGCAGTCGGTAAGGATCTAAAGGACGGTTTAGGAAATTTACGAAAATTACGAAACGAAACCGTTCAAGCTTTGGGATATGATGATTATTTTTCCTATCAAGTGTCTGATTATGGTATGAATAGAAAGGAGATGCTACAAGAAATGAATCAAATGGTTAAGGAAGTCTGGCCCTTATATCGTGAATTACATACTTGGGCACGATATGAATTAGCTAAAAAATATAAACAAGAAGTTCCTGAATACATACCAGCACATTGGTTGCCTAATCGTTGGGGACAAGATTGGAGTGCTTTAGTTAATGTGGAAGGATTGGATATTGATAGTGCATTAGAAGATAAAGACCCAGAATGGATTGTAAAAGAAGGTGAGAATTTTTATAAGAGTATAGGTTTTGATGCCTTACCACAAAGTTTTTATGAAAAATCGAGTATGTATCCATTGCCTGAAGATGCTACTTATAAAAAGAACAACCACGCATCAGCTTGGCACATGAATCTGGAAAACGATTTGCGTTGCCTGATGAGTGTTGAACCAACAGCCGAGTACTACGAAACCATACATCACGAATTAGGACATATTTATTATTTTCAAGCATATACCAATCCAGATGTGCCACCATTATTACGTAATGGTGCCAATAGAGGGTATCACGAGGCTATTGGTAGTTTGTTAGGTTTAGCAGCTATGCAAAAACCGTTTTTAGCCGAAAAAGGACTGGTAGATGCCAATACGAAAATTGATGAAACTCAAAACCTATTAAAAGAGGCTTTAAACTATGTGGTGTTTTTACCATTTTCTGCAGGTGTGATGACGGAGTTTGAAAATGCGCTTTATGCCGAAAACCTGTCCCAAGATCAATTTAATGCCAAGTGGTGGGAACTCGCTAAAAAATACCAAGGCATGGTGCCACCAACCGATAGAGGAGAAGCATACTGCGATGCTGCCTCTAAAACCCACATTAATAACGATGCTGCGCAGTACTACGATTATGCGGTTTCCTATATTTTATTATTTCAGTTTCACAACCATATTGCTAAAAACATCTTAAACCAAGATCCACATGCTACCAACTATTATGGCAGTCAAGAGGTAGGTAACTTTTTAAAAGGCGTGTTGGAAGTAGGAGCGAACTGCGATTGGCGTGAGTTGTTGCAAAGCAATATTGGTAGTGGTATGAGTGCTAAACCCATGCTCGATTATTTTGAACCCTTAATGACTTATCTACAGGAGCAAAATAAAGGGCGTAAATACACTTTGCCTATAAGTTTATAAAAATATTTTTTGACAGATAGGTATTGTTGTTATGTTTAAGGAATTTTTATCAAGTTTATATATGAAGAAAATTATATTTGTAACTTTATTATTAACTGCTATGTTTTCTAAAGCACAAGAATTGAGTTATGGTGTTGCAATAGGAGGAAATCAGTACGAGGTTTATTGTGATTGTGGAATAAGTTCTGATGAAGTAGGTACTTCTAAAATTGGTTTATATTTTGGTGGATACATTGACTATGGGTTTACTGATCACATAGGTGCGAAAGCATTAATTGCATACAATCAAAAAATCATGGGTGGTGATATACCTGTTAATTTCAGTTTTATTGATATTAATCCGAGTTTTAAATATAGTTTTGGAAAAGAATACAATAAGGGTTTTTATCTACTTTTAGGACCAAGGTTTTCATTCCTCCTAAATGCTGAATTTCAAAACCAAGAAATAACAGATTTTTTTGAAAGTAGTCATATAGGATTACAATTAGGAATGGGTGCAACAATTTATAAATTTTTGGAATTGGAAATACGTTTTGATTATGGGGTTTCTGCCCTGTATGAAGTTATGGGTAAGGATAGAGAAATATTTGGTGGGTTATTAGTTTTAAATTTAAATTTAGAAAAGCTAATTAACAAATAATTAAACTTTAGAGCTTTTCAAAAATTAATATATTTATTGATAACAAAAAAACTCCCAAGTTTTAATTTGGGAGTTTTTTATGTGTTTAAGTTAAAATTATTTATTCTTTTTTGGGTTATAAACGGGTAGAAGTTTATAAGAAATAACTTTTTTGACAGTTTTAGTTTAAAAAACTAACTTCGCCCTAATGAATTTTGACAGCCAAATTATTTTTTTCTTTAGTGCGTTGGGAGCCTTTAACGGGTTTATACTAGCTATTTATTTTGCTGTAATTGCAGAGAAGAAAAAATTTTCTAACTATTTTTTGGCTTTGTTGTTGTTGGTTTTAAGCATCCGGATTATTAAATCGGTGTTTTATTTTTTTAATCCAGGATTGTCCGGTGTATTTATTCAAATTGGGCTTTCGGCCTGTATTTTAATTGGGCCGTTTTTGTACCTCTATCTCAAGTCGCAAACCACACAAAAAACGAAAGCATGGACTGTTCATGTTTTACCCTACTTAATTGGGATTACCCTTTTGGGTATAAGCTATCCGTACATAGAGCATCGTCCAATATGGAGTCGGTATATTGTAAGAGGCATTTACCTGCAATGGTTGGTGTATATTGTTTTATCCTTTAAATATGTAAAACCACTTTTTAAAATTGCGTTTGAAAAAAAAGATAGGCTTAAAAGTATAGAGATTTGGTTGTTAAGTATATTTTCTGGGGTTTCGGTAATTTGGTTTGCTTACAATATAGCCTCGTATACCTCGTATATTGTTGGTGCATTGTCCTTTTCATTTGTAATGTATTTAATTGTACTGCTTTTTGTGTTCAGAAATAAAAAGGAAGCCACGTTTTTTGAGGAAAAGGAAAAATATAAGAACAATAAAATTGATGCCAAAATAGTTGCACTTATTGCTACTAGAATCAAACAAGTCAAGGAACAGGGCTTGTATTTAAACCCTAAAATAACTTTAGCCAGTACTGCCAAGGAATTGCACATTTCAAAGCATCAGCTTTCGCAGTTTTTAAATAATAACCTCAATAAATCGTTTTCGGTTTTTATCAATGAATTGCGTATTGAAAAAGCCAAAGAGCTATTGAAGTCAACAAACCAATATACCATTGAAGGAATAGGTTACGAATGTGGCTTTAACTCGAAATCGACTTTTCACACTACTTTTAAGAAAGTAACCGGACAAACACCTTCCGACTACCAAAAATCATTAGCAAAATAAGTGTGATATTATAAATTAGAACTTCTACTTGATAAGTTAGAACCCACAAGACATTAGGTTTTCTCATATTTGCTTTAAAATATTACTTAAATAGATATGCGAACATTTGTAATTTCTTTTTTAATGCTATTTATAGCATCTAACGGTTTGTCCCAACATAAACAATCTGGGCTAATAGTATTTGTGACTTCCAATCAGGAAACTTATGGGAACTCCAATAAAAAGACTGCCAATCATTTTGGAGAAATTGTATTGGCCTATGATGTGTTTGTAAAACACGGCTACTCTATTGATTTTATAAGTCCAAATGGTGGTGCGATACCTATAGGGTATATTTCTAAATCAGATTCCATTCAGAACCATTACTTAAATGATACCAAATTTATGAAGGCATTAAAAAACACCTTTCGCCCTACAGATATCAATCCTTCAGATTACGATGCAGTATATTACAGTGGTGGTGGTTCAGCCATGTTTGGAATAGCCAATAACACCACAATTAACAGCATAGCCGAAGCTATTTACAGGAATAATGGTATTATTTCAGCTGTATGTCATGGTACTGCAGGCATTACCAATTTAAAGACAAAAACTGGTGAGCCGCTTTACCAAGGAAAGCAGATTAGTGGCTATCCAGATATATTCGAAAATAAAGATGCTGCGTATTATAAAACTTTTCCGTTTTCTATTGAAGAAAAAATAAAGCAAAACAAAGGAGATTTTCGCTATTCTGAAAAGAAACGGGATAACTTTTATGTTGTAGATGGTCAATTTATCACCGGTCAGGATCCATCTTCAACTGTTTCTGTAGCAACACAGGTAGTTAAAACATTACAAAACCAGTAAACTAAATTTTATATCATGAAAAACACAATTCTATCCATTCTTTTTGTTCTTTCGTTAAACCTTATTAGTGCTCAAAGCCAAAGCGGAACAACAGATATTCAAGAGATTTCAGAAACCTTAATGTTGTACATTGACGGCACACAAAATGGAAAGCCGGAAAAATTAAAAAAGGCTTTTCATCCAGACTTTAATCTCTATACCGTAACCGAAGAAGATAGCTTGCGTATTCGTTCTGGTGCACAATATGTATCTAATGTAAAAGAAGGGAAAAAAAGTAATCGTATTGGACGTATTATTTCTATCGATTACGAAAACGATGCGGCCATTGCCAAGGTGGAAATTTTAGTGCCCAATAGAATTTATACAGATTATTTTTTATTGTTGAAATATGAAGGGGCTTGGAAGATTGTTCATAAAAGTTACACCTGGAAACCAACTCAAAGCTAGATGGGTTGTAACAAAAATTGACAATTTTAGTCATATAGTAGTTCATCAAATCAAAAAACATGTTTTTAAATCAACTCACCCGATTACACATCGCAAGTCTGTTTATTGCCTTAATGTTGTTTAGTATTGAATCGAATGCTGAAACAATTGATAGCAAACAAGCAACCACCTACACCATAACAATTCATAAAAGCAATCCTAAATTCGCTCAAATAGAATCCAGATTCACACTCAAGGATAGCTTGTTGTATATGGGTTGGGGTGCATCAAATCTACCCAATAGATGGGCAACCTTTGTACGCAACCTAGAGGTTATGGACAAACAAGAGCAATTATTGTCTGTACAAGTTTTAGATGATGCCCAATGGAAAATTAATGCGCCAATACATACGGAAATAAGATTACGTTATGATGTTCATTTAGATCATGAAAACTATGACTGGAGTAGTGGTATAGATGCGGTGGCTTATGCAACAGATTTAGGAGTTTTCTATACGGGTAGGACCTTATTTATACTTAACGGTGATGACCTAACCAATATTAATGTAAGGTTTAACATACCCAAGGATTGGGCAGTAACCAATCCATGGTCTAAAAGTGCTGAAAATACGAATAGTTTTCAGGCAACAAACATTACTGATTTGTTAACAGCACTGATTTTCGCTGGAAATCACAAAGAAATATCACTTAAACGTGATGATTTTGAGCTGGTTTTTGCTTTGGGTTCTACAGATATTATGAATCAGGAAACTGAACTCAAGGAACTAGCTCAAGGTGTATTGGATTATTATATTGAGCTTATGGGCGGAATTCCTAATCCGAGTCCAGATAATCCCTTGCGTAAATCTGTGGTTGTTATTAGCTCATCGGAGAAAACAGATGGCGAAGCTCTTGGTAACAATGTGAGTGTGCTAATTGAAAAAAATGGTGATGATTTATCGAAAACTTTTTCAAGGTTCATTTTTGCTCATGAATTTTTTCATCTATGGTGCGGTAAATCTTTTAGTCCAGTATCTGATGATACCGAATGGTTTAAGGAAGGTTTTACAAATTATTATACGTTGAAAGCTTTGCATCACGTGAATTTTTTAACAGATGAATCCTATTTAGATTTTTTAAGTAGTTTTTTTTATAAACGATATCATGATGACGAGGGAGTTGGAATCTATGCGATGGCAGATGGTGAAAAAAAGCATGACCATTGGGGTTTGGTATATGCAGGTGGAATGTTGGTAGGCATGTCGCAAGACTTGATTATCAGAAATGCCACAAATAATGAAAAAAGCATAGACGATTTAATGAGGCAGTTATTTGAAAAATATGGTGGAAGCAACAATACATATACACTAAATGAACTTCAAGAGTTATATGGAAAATTGAGTGGCACCAATCCAACCGAATTTTTCAATATGTATATATTAGGCGCAAATGAAATACCAATTGACGAGTATTTAACTTTAGTAGGATTAGTTGCTAAAATTGAAAACGGTCAGTTAATTATATCAAAAAGCGATGTGTCAACACCCAAGCAACAAAATATGTTGGATGGTTTTTTTGGTGAGTTAAACACTAAATAAGATTATCGACCTGACCATACATAAAAAAACTCCCAACTGATGTTGGGAGTTCCAAATATATTATCAAGTTAAAATTATTTATTCTTTTTTGGGTTATACACTGGTAATAACTGTGTTGATACTTCTCCAAAACCAATGCGTGTACCATCTTTTTCACAGTGACCACGCATAATAACCGTATCGTAATCGTTTATAAATTTTCGTTCTGAACCATCATTCATTTTAAGCGGTTTTTCGCCGCGCCAAGTCAGTTCTAACATAGAGCCATAAGAGTCTGGTGTTGGTCCAGATATCGTGCCACTTCCCATCATATCTCCAGAATTTACTGGGCAACCGTTTACAGTATGGTGTGCCAATTGTTGACACATATTCCAATACATATATTTAAAGTTGGAGTTACTCACAACCGTTTCTTTTGCTTTTTTAGGCTTAATGGCTACTTCCAAATTAATATCATAACTCTTTTTGCCTTTATATTGTAAGTAGGGTAGTTGTGGTTTTAATGGTTTAGGACTTTCTACGCGGAAAGGCTCTAGGGCATCCAAAGTCACAATCCACGGCGAAATGGATGAGGCAAAGTTTTTTGCTAAAAATGGTCCTAGTGGTACATATTCCCATTTTTGGATATCACGAGCGGACCAATCATTAAACAGTACCAGTCCAAAAATATACTCTTCGGCTTCTTCAATTGGAATCGGTTCACCCAAGTCGTTGGCATCGGTTGTAATAAAGGCCATTTCCAATTCAAAATCCACCAACTTACTTGGTCCAAAAACAGGCGTGTCACTATCTGCAGGTAAGGTTTGACCTTGTGGTCTATGTACTGGTATTCCAGAAGGAATAATTGAACTGCTTCTACCATGGTAACCCACAGGAATATGTAACCAGTTTGGCATTAAAGCGTTTTCCGGATCACGGAACATGGTGCCAACATTAGTTGCGTGCTCAATACTCGAGTAAAAATCGGTATAGTCACCAATTTGCACAGGGAGTTGCATTTCAATTTCATCTAAACGAAACAGAACAATTTCCTTATGCTGCTTATTGTTTTTAAGTGTATGGTTTTCAGCATCAAAAATCTGTGCTATACGGTTTCTTACTGAACGCCATGTTTTTCTACCATCAGCAATAAAATCATTTAAAGAATCTTGTAGAAAGATATCATCGGTTAACGGAATACCCTCAAAATAGCCTAATTGATGTAAGGCGCCCAAATCAATGGCTGTATCACCAATTCGTGTTCCAATAGTAATAATATCGTCGCGCGTTAAAAACACACCAAACGGAATATTTTGAATAGGAAAATCAGAATTTTTATCGACATGTAACCAAGACTTTCTATCTGGATTGTTGGCTGAAAGTGGCATAGTATTGTATTAATTTAATGGTTGATAAATCTAGTCAAACCTACATAACTTTTTATTTTTAAACTAATTTTAATCATAAAATATAGGCTCGATGAAGTTATTTACAACTGTGCAAAACTTCTTGGAGTAAATATATGTTTTTTGAAGAATTAAACTAATGGTTTTGTTATTTTTGACTTCGATTTAACTATAACCAAAATTTATGCAACGCGACGAACAAATTTTTGAATTGATAGCGGCTGAAAAAGAACGTCAGCTTCACGGTATAGAACTTATTGCATCGGAGAATTTTGTAAGCGACCAAGTGATGGAAGCAGCAGGTTCTGTATTAACTAATAAATATGCCGAAGGCTACCCAGGAAAACGCTATTATGGCGGCTGTAAGGTGGTTGATGAAGTTGAACAATTAGCGATTGATAGAGCTAAAACCTTGTTTAATGCCCAATATGTAAACGTACAGCCACATTCGGGAAGTCAAGCCAATACAGCTGTGTTTGCCGCTTGCCTAAAACCGGGTGATACTATTTTGGGTTTTGATTTGTCGCATGGAGGACATTTAACCCATGGGTCGCCTGTTAATTTTTCTGGAAAATTATATAATCCGGTTTTTTATGGCGTAAAAAAAGAAACAGGTATTATAGATTATGATCACGTTGCAGAAATGGCTGAAAAGCATAAACCAAAATTAATTATTGCTGGTGCTTCGGCTTATTCGCGTGATATGGACTTTAAACGTTTCCGTGAGATAGCAGACTCAATTGGTGCGATTTTGTTGGCTGATATTTCACATCCAGCAGGATTAATAGCTAAAGGAATTTTAAATGATCCGTTACCACATTGCCATATTGTTACCACAACAACACATAAAACCTTAAGAGGCCCACGTGGAGGAATGATTATGATGGGTCAGGATTTTGATAATCCGTTTGGTTTGACATTAAAAAACGGCAATCTAAAGAAAATGTCAACCCTCTTGAATTCAGCTGTTTTTCCAGGAAATCAAGGTGGACCACTAGAGCATATAATTGCGGCTAAAGCCATTGCCTTTGGTGAAGCATTAACAGATGATTTTATGCATTACATGCTTCAGGTAAAGAAAAATGCTGCTGCTATGGCAGAAGCCTTTGTAAAACGCGATTATCATATTATTTCCAACGGAACCGATAATCACATGATGTTGATTGATTTAAGAAACAAAAATATTAGTGGTAAAGATGCCGAAGAAGCTTTGGTTAAAGCTGATATTACAGTAAACAAAAACATGGTTCCTTTTGATGATAAGAGTCCATTTGTAACTTCTGGGATTCGTGTGGGAACACCAGCCATTACAACTCGTGGCTTGAAAGAAGATGATATGGAGGCTATCGTAGCGCTTATTGATGAGGTAATTATGAATTATGAAGATGATGCTAAATTAGAAACGATTGCAGGAAAGGTGAATGCTATGATGCAGAATTTGCCGTTGTTTGCTTAATAACAACATAACTATAATAAAAAAAAACCTGCTTACGAGCAGGTTTTTTTATTTAAGACTTTTCTTCATAAGGTCCTTCCCAGAGCACTTGTTCTATCATCCATTTATCACCACGTTTGGAGAGAAGAATATAATCAATTCCCCACCATGCAGTAACTTTGGCTGCTGCAATGGTGTTACCTATATTCAATACCTCAACTTGTTTAGGTGCGTCAGGTTTTGGAAATTTCTTTTTTGCTTTTACATTGTCAGCAAAGGCTAGTGCCTGGTCAAAAGACATGTGATCAACTTGTTTGTATTCACCTGTATCTTTATTTTTCCAGAACCCAAATTTGTTGAGTTCAGGTTGTAGACTTGCTTTTAGTTTTGCTGTATCACCTTCGTAAAACCCTTCAATGTAATTGTAGCAAGCTTTTTCAACCAATTCTTTATTGGTTTGAGAATGGCCAATTGCCATTCCTGTTATTAGTAAAGCGAGTGTAATAAATTTTTCCATACTGTTCGTTAGTTTGATTAAAATTAAGCATCATTTGATGCGTAATAAAAGTAACTATTTAAACAGTAAGTAGTTGTTAACGAGACGTTAATCTAAAACATGATGTGTTGATAGGCACCAGAATCTGGATTTGGTGAGGTAGGTCGTGGTTCTCTCAAGATATCAAATTGGGTTGTACCATTGACAAATATGGGGTTCCCTATTTCAACAGCACCGGAATTCTCACCAATTATGAGTTTATTGTTTTCAGTATCCATGAAATCGGGATCTTCATTGAATATATTGGCTTCGTATAAGGCTGTATTGTCAAAATCGTAGTTGTCATCTGTAAAATTGTTGTTAGGATCAGAAAAACGAATTAGACAATTAGTAAACTTAAACTCAAAAAGAACCGGATTTGAATTGTCGTTTAGTTCATCTAAAATCAATTCAGGATTGTCATTTCCATAAATAATACAGTTATTAAAATTGGCTTCGGTTAGGTCTGCAATAATGGTTGCTTCTGGTGTTTCTGTAAAATTATTCAGTAATAGGGCAGGGAATTGCCTGAAACTATTACGCCAGTAATTGGCAATAGTACAATGCGTAAAATTATATTTACCTCCTAAAGTTCCAGCAAATGAAGACTGTCCTGAATTATTGATAACTACATTTTCACCTGTGATTGATGTGTTTCTTCCTAGAATTCCAAAGTTACTGGAGTTGTAAATTTGTGAATTGGTAATAGTTAGTTTCGCATTAGTTTCATCAGGTTCGCCATCGCTTAAAATACCAACGCCAGCATTTTTGATAGTTGCGTAATTAATAATATTATTGACACTGCCTTCAAATAGCCAAATTGTACCCCATTGTCCTGGTACATCACTAAAGGCAGGTTCTAGCCTGTCACCTTCAAAAATAACTTCGTTTTCTAAAAGTTCTTGGTCGTCACTATAATCACCGTTGACTTGCAGGGAAGCACCTTCTGATACTAAAATTCCTGAATTAGCGTGAAAATGTACGCGTGCACCTGCTTCAACAGTTAAAATTTCGCCATTGGGAACAGCAGCATAACCATAAATTACATACGGACGCTCATTGGTAAATGTAAATTCATCAGACATGAGATAACGACCTTGAATATCAGTTTCTACTTGTTCGCCACCAATATTTAAGGTAAGTGTCTCAATAATACCCGTTGTATTATCACGATCAGGATAGATAAAAACAGCATCTTTTACAAGTGTCACTAAATCAACATCTTGACTGTTGGCTCCTGAATCAAATTCAATTTTATCAGTATAAAGAAATTCACCATCGATATTAGGTAAATTATCAATATCAATGGTTGTTTCAATAAAAACAAACATACTGTCCTTTGCTAAAATCTCAACATTTTGAAAAGATTTTCCAGGCATGCCATCAACATTTAATCGGTATTCAGAGTCTTCACCTCGTGCTAAACGAATTGTGGGAATACTAATATCATCACTACTACGATTATATACTTTTAGGGTATAGGTGCTAGAACCAATATTAGTAAACACCGTATCGAGATATACGGTGTCTTTTGAAAACTCCAAGTTGCCAGTACTAGGTGAAAACTCCAAGTCTTTTCTGCAGGAACTTAATGTTGCCAATAAAGCAAAAGTAACAAATGCGTAAATGAAATGTTTCATGAGAAGTTTTCGGTTTGTTCAAAAATATAACTTTTGAATTGATGATTTCGTATGAAGGCTTTAAAATTATTCAAATAAATTTTTGATTGTTTCAGATATTCTGGTGGGTTTTAAGTTGGTTTTGTTCATGAAACACCATTTGGTCTCTGATTTTGCCAAAAGTATGTCATTTTTATAAAATTCAACCATTCGTGTAGATGTCACGCCTTCTGAATTCATAACGTAAGTTTTGATAGTTACGTTATCATTTAAAACGGCTGGTTGCTTGTATTGAATGTGGTGCGATAACATGACCCAAAAATGGTTATTTAAAACAGTTTCTGAAGCCCGATGCACCCAGTGCTTTTCCGCAATATCCTGCACCCACTGAACATAGCGTACATTATTAACATGGTTGAGACTGTCTAAATCATCAGCTGTTACTTTTTTAATGATTTCAAAAGTTTGCATGACATGATTTATTTTTCTACAATTTCCACTTCAAATAATTTATCCCAATACTTTCCGGTTACAAACAAGGTTTTGGTGTTTGTGTTGTAGGCAATACCATTGAGGACATCCAGTCTGGGGTGTTGTGTAACTTTGTTCCTCAACGATGTAAAATCAATAACGCCTTCAACGGCTCCATTTTTTGGGTTGATAATGGCAACACCATTCTTATTCCAGCGGTTAGCATATATTTTACCATTAACCCATTCCAGTTCATTAAGTTCTACGACTTTACCTTTGTTATGGTAAGCTTGAATATAGCCTTCTTCAACGAGTATTTCAGGATTGAGTGTCCAAATTTTTTCGGTACCATCACTTTTGTAAAGTTTAGAACCATCATTACAAATACCCCAACCTTCTAAACTGTTACCGTATTTAAAGCTACCTGTTTTCTCAAAAGTGTCAATATCATAAACAAAACCAGTACCTTTTTTCCAGGTTAATTGATAAATTTTATTATTTAAAATGGTAATACCTTCACCAAAATATTCATTGGCTAAATCAATACTCTTCAGGACTTCTCCAGTTTTATAATCTATCTTACGAAGTTTAGATTCGCGGTATTGTCCAGTTCCTTCATAAAGCTCACCATTATAAAACTCCAATCCTTGGGTATAAGAGCGGATATCGTGAGGATATTCATTGAGAATATTAAAGGTATATATTTTAGGTGATTGGTTATTTAAAACGGTTATAGATTCAGTAATACTGGTTGATTCACCTTCTAATTTAAAACTAGCTATTATTTCATGGGTTCCTAAATTTACATCCGTAATATTAGTCGCAGCAGAAATAGGATTGCCATCAAGGGTGTAAGTTACACCTTGGATCTCATGATTTTTTGGATTTTTTAAGGATAATTCTAATTTATCACCAAGCGCAATAGCATTGTTTGCAGAATTGGTTGTAATAGTAATATCTTTTTTTAACTCGCTCACATCGGTGCCACAGGAAGCTAGAGCAAGGCTTAAAAATATGATTGTAAGTGACTTATAAATCATGGTGTTTTTCTAATTATTTTGAGCAAGATATTTATTAAAATTCAGTTTAAAAAATCATTGCGTTAAATTTAAAAGATTGTATCTTTGCACTCGGCAAGTCCTACACAACCAGCTCCTGCTGAATCCTCCAGGGCGGGAACGCAGCAAAGGTAAGTGGTCGTAGCGGTGTGATGTAGGTAGCTTGCCTTTTTTTGTACCCTAAACTTTCCTTTTTTATTGTACTTTTGAAACTCGAAATTCTATTTTATGTCTAAAGTTGTATTAATTACAGGAGGTTCTTCTGGAATAGGTAAATCGGTTGGTGAATTTTTAAGTGATAAGGGTTTTGTTGTATATGGAACCAGTCGTTCACCAGAGAAGTACGTGACTAGTAAATTTCCCATTGTAGGACTAGATGTTACCAAACCAGAAACTATTGTAACGGCTATTAATCAAGTGGTTGAAAAAGCAGGAAAAATAGATGTATTAATTAACAATGCTGGTGTTGGTATTACTGGGCCAATTGAAGAAATTCCTGAAGCTGAAATAAAAAATAATTTTGAGACCAATTTTTTTGGACCTATTAATGTTATTAAAGCCGTGTTGCCGTATATGCGTGAGCAACAATCGGGTTTAATTATTAATGTAACGTCAATTGCAGGTTATATGGGCTTGCCGTATCGTGGTATTTATAGTGCTAGTAAGGGTGCATTGGAGCTGGTAACGGAAGCTTTTAGAATGGAATTAAAACCCTTCAATATTCAAATGACTAATATAGCTCCTGGCGATTTTGCAACCAATATTGCATCTGGTCGTTATCATGCACCTATTTTGGATGGTTCACCGTATAAAGAAACCTACGGAAAATCTTTGAAATTGATGAATGATCATGTGGATGCAGGTAAAGATCCTTTGGAAATGGCTAAAGCTATTCTAGCTATTATCAACACATCTAAACCCAAAGTACATTATAAAGTAGGCGAGTTTATGCAAAAATTCTCTATTGTGCTTAAACGTATTCTTCCAGATACCGTTTATGAAAAAATGCTAATGAATCATTATAAGTTATAGTCTGTTAATTTGTTAACTATTTTTAATAAAAAGAAATCCTAAAAACTAGCATTTAATTGTACTTTTGCGCCATTAACAAACACAACTTATAATAAATATTTTATGAAATTTTTTATTGATACGGCTAATTTAGACCAAATTCGTGAAGCACAAGATTTAGGTGTCCTTGATGGTGTAACTACCAATCCATCTTTAATGGCTAAAGAGGGTATTACAGGCCATGATAATATTATGAAGCACTATGTTGATATCTGCAATATTGTAGATGGTGATGTAAGCGCCGAAGTAATTGCGACTGATTTTGATGGGATGATTCGCGAAGGGGAAGCATTGGCTGAATTGCATGAGCAAATAGTAGTTAAACTACCAATGATTAAGGACGGTGTAAAAGCATGTAAATACTTTTCAGATAAAGGTATTAAAACAAACGTCACGTTAGTATTTTCTGCTGGTCAGGCCTTATTGGCTGCCAAAGCAGGTGCTACTTATGTATCGCCATTTATAGGTCGTTTAGACGATATATCAACTGACGGTTTAAACCTGATTGCTGAAATTCGTCATATTTATGATAATTATGCTTTTGACACCGAAATATTAGCAGCTTCTGTTCGTCATACCATGCATGTTATAGATTGTGCTAAATTAGGTGCTGATGTTATGACTGGGCCTTTGAGTGCTATTGAAGGCTTATTAAAGCATCCATTAACTGATATTGGTTTAGCGAAGTTTTTGGAAGACTTTAAAAAAGGGAATTAGTACCCAAAAATTAACATAAAAAAAGCCTCAATCTTTATTGAGGCTTTTTGCTTTTATAAATGCATTTATTTATTGAGTAATCCTAATAATTCTTCCTCAAACCGTATGTTGAACATACTAGTATGGGCATTTACTATTTTACCTTTCTCATCAATTATCATAACCTTATTTATCGGAGATATCGCTAATTTATATTTAGCCTCTTTTGGGTTTGCTAATAAATACTCATTATCAGTATTATAGCGATATTGTTTAATAATATTGCGCCACAATTTGATATCATCATTATTTACATTTATGGCTATAAAGTCTATTTCTGGGTATTTGAGTTTAAGCTCATCAGCTTTTTTATGACTATCAATATGCGATCTATAAGTTGAAGACCAAAAATAAACCACAGTGGGGTTTTTTATTGAAGAACTCAAACTTAATTTATTTCCATTGGCATCAATTACACCAACTTTTGGCAACATATTACCAGATTTTAAATCTTTTAAGGATTTTACAATATTTGTTACGTAGCGCTGATGTTCTTTATTTGAATTTTTATTGACAAAGGACTCTAATAAAGCATCATAATTATCAACATCCTTACTGTTCGTGATATATTCAATAGCTGTTTGGGCCAATAGCGAGTTTCTGATAGAATCATTAACCACTAAACTATCTATAAGTCTTAATCGAATCATATTGTAATCAAAAGACTTGACATTGTAAACGCTATCATTTGAATTTTTAAAGTGTTCAGTTAAAGCGATATTTTCAAAATGATGTTTTAAAAACGAATAGTATGGGAAATAGTCCATTAAATTACAGTAGTTGTAATCTATTTGCTTTCTGTAATCATAAAATCCTTTAGGAAGTGATTCAAAATTTCTTTTTTCGCTTTGGGAATAATTGACAAATGGATAAACCTCCTTACTTAAATAATAATCATAATTTATAGTGCCTTCTATCAATTCATTAAAAAATGGTGATGTAGAATTATTGCCTTTAAATGCTTTAAGCTTTTTGAGTTTGTGATCTCTTATTGAATCTAGCAGGCGTTGAAATTCATCAGCTGGTAGTTGACTATATCCTAATATGATTTTGTCTTCAACTTCACCATCCAAAAAGAGATTAATTAAATAATTATTCTTTTTAGCACCAACTCCCGTGTAAACCAAGGATTCGTCAAACTCGAGGGTGTTTAAGCGAAACATAATACTGTCTTTGGGCTCCAATAATACCATTTGAAATTCTAACCCTTCTGCAGCAGGTAGCTTAAAGGTATAGAGGCCATCTTCCAACTGCTCAATTTTGTATAAAAAACGATTGTTAGCGTCTAGAGTAACAGTATCAAGAATTTGTTCAGATTTAGATAGGATAACAAAGTTCTTCTTTGGGTTTATAATTTCACCACCCAAATATGCATAATTGTCATCTTTTTCCTTTGTGTCATCTTTACATGATACAAAACTTAAAGCCATAAAAAGTACTAGGCTTAACCGTTTTATAAATCCCATCATAGTTATATATAGCATATATTCTTGTAACAAAAATAGATGTTGTGATTAATAAGTCTTGTTAATACGTTGTTAAATATTAATTACAAAGGTTTTACTTCACTTTATGGCAGTAATTTTCTACTTTTGCAAAAAATTTAAAGAATAAGATATGTTATCAGTTTCTAATTTATCAGTCCAATTTGGTAAGCGCATACTTTTTGATGAGGTTAGTACCAGTTTTAATCAAGGTAATTGTTACGGAATCATAGGTGCCAATGGTGCAGGAAAATCTACATTTTTGAAGATTTTAGCAGGAAAACAAGAGCCAACCTCTGGTCAGGTGCATCTAGAACCTGGGAAACGCATGTCAGTTCTTGAACAAAATCATAATTTGTATGATGAGCACACAGTGCTTGAAACGGTTATCATGGGAAATAAGCCGTTGTTTAAGATAAAAACAGAAATTGATGCACTTTATGCCGATTACACGGACGAGAACGCCGAAAAGATTGGTGAACTTCAAGTTGAATTTGAAGAAATGAATGGATGGAACGCAGATAGCGATGCAGCTTCCTTATTATCTAATTTAGGTATTTCAGAAGATTCACACTATTCATTAATGAAAGATTTAGATGGAAAGCAAAAAGTTAGAGTGCTTTTAGCACAAGCGCTTTTTGGAAATCCTGATGTGCTTATTATGGATGAGCCTACCAATGATTTGGATTACGAAACCATTTCATGGTTGGAAAACTTTTTGGCAAATTATGACAACTGTGTAATTGTGGTATCGCATGATCGCCACTTTTTGGATGCTGTTTGTACGCACATTTCTGATATTGATTTTGGAAAAATCAACCACTTTTCTGGAAACTATACGTTTTGGTATGAATCATCGCAATTAGCTGCAAGACAACATGCGCAACAGAATAAAAAGGCTGAAGAAAAGAAAAAAGAGCTTGAAGAGTTTATCCGTCGTTTCTCGGCTAACGTGGCAAAAAGTAAACAGGCTACCAGTAGAAAGAAGATGATTGATAAATTGAATATTTCAGAAATTAGACGTACCAGTCGTCGTTATCCTGCTATTATTTTTGAGCGTGAACGTGAAGCTGGTGATCAAATTTTAAATGTTGAAGGTTTAGCAGCTTCTTTAGATGGTGAAACTTTATTTAGAGATGTGGATTTAAATTTGGCAAAAGGTGATAAAGTTGTAGTGTTTTCAAAAGATTCAAGAGCTACAACAGCTTTTTATGAAGTTTTAAATAATAATCAAAAAGCAGACTCTGGTAAATTTGCTTGGGGAATTACTACAAATCAATCATACTTGCCATTAGACAATAGTGCGTTTTTTGAAAATAATTTAACTCTAGTAGATTGGTTGCGTCAATGGGCTAAAACAGAAGAAGAACGAGAAGAAGTTTATATTAGAGGATTTTTAGGTAAAATGATATTTAGTGGAGAAGAGGCTTTGAAAAAGTCTAATGTGTTATCAGGAGGTGAAAAGGTACGTTGTATGTTAAGCCGTATGATGATGATGCGTGCCAATGTATTGATGTTGGATGAACCTACGAACCACTTGGATTTAGAAAGTATTACGGCTTTTAACAATTCCTTGAAAAATTTCAAAGGAACTGTCTTATTTACTACTCATGACCATGAGTTTGCTCAAACGGTTGCAAACAGAGTTGTGGAATTGACACCAAATGGTGTTATTGATAGATATACCACTTTTGATGAATACATGCAAGATGCAAAAATAAAAGAGCTACGAAATAAAATGTATGCCGTTACCGTATAGTTAGCAGTAAAAAAAATAAATATAAGACCTTGGAGCAGGCTTCAAGGTTTTTTTATGCTTCCAATTCAGATTTTACACTCTCAACAACAGGTAGAGCATTTGCTAACTCATCAGCATTGACATAAATATCCTGATAACCAGGAACCGAAGATCCAAAACCAGCTAGTCTGGCAGATTCAGTTTCATCCTTAACTATAGCAGTAATGCCAAGGGCATCCAATTTGTCCACAATGAGTTGCGCAACGATAAAACTTCCGGTATATATTTTTCTATAATTTGAATCCATGTTATTGTAGTTTGCTTTCTACTAAAGATACGAAAATTATAGACAATTTATCTGCACTTTATATATTTTTATAATCGGTTGAGAGGGCGATAATTAAAAAATAACCGTAAAAAAACGTGTATATAATTTTATTCGACTATATTTGTGCTTTATTAAAATTTTTAAATTATTACAATGAGTAAAGGAACAGTAAAATTCTTCAACGATTCTAAAGGATTTGGATTTATCGTAGAAGATGACACAAACAAAGAACATTTTGTTCACATTTCTGGATTGATCGACGAAGTTCGTGAAGGTGATGCAGTAGAATTCGATCTTACAGAAGGTAGAAAAGGAATGAACGCAGTAAACGTTAAAGTATTATAATATATATTTTAAACTTATTGAAAAACAAAAGCCTCGATTATTCGAGGCTTTTTTCATTTATAATAAGTTAGTTTTTTATCTTAATTCCGCACCAAGTTGTTTCTCAAAATTAGCTTGAAGTTTATTCATGATTTTATCAATTTGCTTATCGGTAAGTGTTTTGTTCTCGTCTTGTAACGTAAAACTCACTGCGTAACTCTTTTTGCCGGCAGGCAAGTTTTTTCCTTCATATACATCAAATAGATTTACGTCTTTTAGTAAGTTCTTTTCTGTTTGATTAGCAATGGCATCAATTTCGGCAAATGATACAGAGTCATCCAACAATAATGCAAAATCTCGACGTACTTCAGGGTATTTAGGAATGCTTTTAAAAGTAACTTTATTGGTTTTTGCCAGAGTTACCATATTATCCCAGTTAATATTTGCAAAAAGCACATTTTGAGAAATACCAAAATGTTTTAGAATAGATTTTTTTACCAATCCAAACTCTACAAGTACCGTCTTTTTTTGGGATAGTTTCAAGCCTTCACTAAACACATTGGAGGTTATGGGTGCGGCTTTTATATTTAAGATTCCCAATCTAGAAATGAGAGATTCAACAGTTCCTTTTAAATAATAAAAATCACTCGGCTGTACAGGAGTGTTCCAGCGCTCGGTTTGCCTGTTGCCAGTAACAAAAAGCGCTAAATGTTTTGGCTCTTCACGTTTATCTTGGTAGGTGTGGTAGGTTTTACCAAACTCAAACAATTTTAAATTGTCTCGTTTTCTGTTAATATTATGACGTACACTTTCTAATCCAGAAAACAACATAGATTGTCTTAAAACACTTAAATCATTACTCAACGGATTGAGCATTTCTACATTGTGCTCTGGATTTAAATCAGCATCTAAACTCACATATTCTGGAGTAGTCAAGGAGTTTGTCATGGTTTCATAAAAACCCTGTGAAGCCAATTGGTTGCCAACAATATTCTGTAATTTGTAATCTTCAAATCGCGATGTATTTGAAATAGACGCATTTAATTTTTCGGTTGTATTAATATTATTATAACCATAAACACGTAAAATTTCCTCAATAACATCTGCTTCGCGTTGTACATCATTTCTAAATGAGGGAACGGTGAGTCCCAAACCCGTTTCAGTCACGTTATTGATTTTTATGTCTAATGACATCAAAATGCGTTTTATAACTTCACGTGGGATTTCTTCTCCAATCAATTTTTTAGCATTTTCAAAACTTAAGCGTACTTGAAAGTCTTCAATTTTATTGGGATATATATCTACAATATCACTAGTAATCTCACCACCAGTTAATTCTTCAATTAATAACGCAGCACGTTTTAAGGCGTATTCGGTGATATTAGGGTCAATACCACGTTCAAATCGGAACGAGGCATCGGTGTTTAAAGCATGTCTTTTAGCTGTTTTTCGAATGCTAACAGGATCAAAATAAGCGCTTTCAAGGAAAATGCTGGTAGTTTCTTCTGTAACGCCAGAATCCAATCCGCCAAAAACACCAGCTATGCACATAGGACTTTCAGCATTACATATCATCAGGTCATCCTCATGTAACTCACGTTCAATACCGTCAAGCGTTGTAAATTTAGTCCCTGCTTTTAAAGTTTTGACCTCAATTTTATTACCTGTTATTTTAGCTGCATCAAAAGCGTGAAGTGGTTGTCCTAATTCATGTAAAACATAATTAGTAATATCAACTACATTATTAATAGGAGCTAGACCAATGGCTTTCAATCTATTTTGAATCCAGGCAGGCGACTCGCCAACTTTTAAACCCGAAATGGTTACACCACAATAACGTGGTGCTAAATTTTTATTTTTAACTTCAACATCAATTTTAAGGGCTCTATTGTCAACATGAAAAGCACTTACTGATGGCGTTATTAATTCTAAATTAATATCTTTTTGTAATAATCCAGCTTTTAAATCGCGAGCAACACCATAGTGACTCATAGCGTCAGCTCTGTTGGGTGTTAAGCCAATTTCATAAACAGTATCATTCTCTACGTCATAAAGTTCTGAACCTAAAGTTCCGACCTTGGTTTTTGAGTCTAGTACTAAAATACCATCGTGAGAAGTTCCAAGTCCTAATTCATCTTCGGCACAAATCATCCCATGGCTTTCTTCGCCTCGAATTTTTCCTTTTTTTATTTTCCATGCCTCACCTTCAGCAGTATAGAGAGTGGTTCCTATAGTTGCAACCAAAACTTTCTGACCAGCAGCTACATTTGGTGCACCACATACAATTTGAAGTGTTTCATCAGTGCCAATATTTACGGTAGTGACCTTTAAACGATCGGCATTAGTATGCTGTTCACAGGTTAAAACTTCGCCAACCACGATACCTTCTAAAGCACCTTTTATTGATTGAAATGGTGTAACACCTTCTACCTCAAGACCTAAATCCGTTAAAAGTTCACTAATTTGTTCGGTATTCCAATCAGTTTTAATAAATTGCTTGATCCAATTAAGAGAAATCTTCATGTATAGATGCTATTTAAGTGTGCAAAGATAAAATATTGCTACTAGCATTCAAACATTGCCATAAAAATTGTAATTTTATTGCAACAATAAATTAACATGAAGCAATTTTCTAAATTTTTAATAATATTAGTAGCTCTAGGCTTTTGGTCTTGTAGGGATACTAAAGAGGTTGAAGAAACCGTTGAAACTGAAATACAACAAGAAGAGTCTGTAAATGAGACTGATGGTAAAAACCCAGAAAGTGATTTGCAGGAAGCTTCAGAAGAATTGGATAAAGAAGTGAAGGAATTAGAGAGTGCCTTAAAAGAACTCGATACTATTTAAGAACTAAAAAATGAATTATGAAGAATTTTAAAAGCATATTATTCGCAGTGCTACTGGTAGCGTTTGTTGGTAATACTGTAAAAGCTCAAGAAAAGGTGAAGCCGCTTAAAGATAAAGCGCAAAACCAAAAACTTGAAAAACAAATGGAAGCAGATGTTGCACAAGATGCTAAAATGCAAGAAATGTTCAAAAAATCTAAAGCCGAAGCTACTACTGCCGAAGAACGCGCCATGATTGAGAAAAAGCGTATAGCTTATGAGCAATCTAGAGTTAACAATGGCAAAGCTTATGGAAAAAATAAAGGTGAGCTAGAAGGTAAAGAATTTGGTCAAGAGCGTGCAGCTTTATCCAAGAAAAAACTTTATGAAGCTTACAATGAAACACGTGCAGCTGAAGCAACAATTGAAGAAAGCAGTGTGAGAATTAAAATGGCCAGAGAGCGATTGGAAGCAAATAAATCAACAATGACAGCTGATGAATTAGCTATTAAAGAAGCTAAAATCTCTACTGCCGAAAAAGAACTAAAGGATGCAAGACAAGCATTGGAAAATCAGCGTAAATTAATTAAAGAAAAGCACGAATCTTTAGATTCTGATAATTAATAGTTACAAAAATCAACAAGTCAAAAGGTGTTAATATGTTTAGCACCTTTTTTTGTTGTAAATATTTTTTGTTTCTTCGATTAAAATCAAAAATAGCATGAGGTATCTATTCATTTGCCTATTAGCAATAGGTGTAGTTTCTTGTAAAAATGATAGCAAATTAGTGTCAAACAACGAGGCTAACACTTTAACTAAAGGGACATATCGTATTTCTCTTGATGTTGCAGAAAACGTTCAGCTTCCATTCATCATGGAAGTACTAACGCCCAATACCGCAAAAATTTATAATGCTGATGAAGAAATAGTGGTAGATGAAATTTCTTATGAAAACGACTCGGTCTATATAAAAACACCGGTTTTTCAAGGGTATATGGTTGCAAAAATTCTTGATGATCAATCGCTAAATGGAACTTTTGTTAAAGCCGATTTAAACCGCTTTGTGCCTTTTCGTGCCATGTTAAGTGAAACGCGATTTCCAGATGAGGTAAAGGCGCAATTTGATGTTACTGGAAACTGGGAAACTGTGTTTAGCCCAAATTCTGAAGCAGACCGTTATATAGCCAAAGGTAGTTTTAAGCAAAAAGGAAACACCGTTACTGGAACATTTGAGACAACTACTGGTGATTATCGTTTTTTAGAAGGTGTAGTTACTGGTAATGAGCTTAAACTCTCTACGTTTGATGGCGCTCACGCCTTTTTATTTACAGCCACGGTAACCGATTCGACCATGACAGGCATTTTTTATTCAGGAAATCACTGGCAGGAACCATTTGTTGCCAAGCGCAATGCAAATTATGAATTACCTGATGCTGAAGGGTTAACCTATTTAAAGGAAGGGTTTGATAAAGTTAGTTTTAGTTTTTCCGATGCAGCTGGTAATACAGTATCCTTGGAGGATGACCGTTTTAAGGATAAGGTGGTTTTAGTCCAAATTATGGGAACCTGGTGTCCAAATTGCCTTGATGAAAGCAAGTATTTCACAGATTTTTACAAACAGCACAAGGATAAAGGATTAGAAATTGTAGCACTAGCCTTTGAATATGTAAAAACCGAAGAAAAAGCCTTTAGAAATATCAACCGATTAAAAGACCGTTTAGATATAGATTATCCCATTCTGTTAGCTCAATATGGTACGTCAAGTAAATCTAAAGCGCAAGAAAAACTGCCCATGCTCAACCATGTATTGAGTTATCCAACAACTATTTTTATTGATAAAAAAGGCGAAGTACGTAAAATACATACAGGTTTTAACGGTCCAGCTACGGGAGAAAAATACACTCAATTTACATCAGAATTTGAGGGGTTTGTTGGGGAATTATTAGCAGAGTAATTTTTATTACGCTTATTATGTTGGTATCAAAATCTCTTGTCTAATCAAAACTTATTATAAAATCATATTCTTGTAATGAAACTAATTTAAACTCTCTTTTGCTTTCTCCAATAACTTTTGAGCTAACAATAATTATATTTTCGTTTAAATCGATATCATCTCGTGTTTCAAAAAGATGCATACAACTAAATCGGTAAAGAGGAAATAAATTTTTGTCTGTTTTTTTTGCAGTCAGTTCAATATAAAAAGTTTCAATAATTTTATTGTTAATAAAAGGAATCATTTTAAAAGTTTTGGAAATACTATCTTCTTTTATAGTTTCAAATTTGAAATCGTAATTTGCTCTTGGTTCTTCAGATAATTGAAAAGAGTTTTTATAAACTAAAGTAGGTTTAGTATCTTTCTTATTTTTTACTTTAAAGTTATGTCGGAATCTATTTTTTGTATCAAACAAATATGCATTCTTTTTATACAAACTTAAAAAATAGGACTGATTATCCGAATTAGATAATACGACCTGTTCAACGATTTCATTATTATAATTCGTTTTATAAATTGAAATTAGATCAAAGTGATAAGTTTGCGATAAAACAAAATTACCTCCAAACATCAAAAAAAGAGCTAAAATAATTTTCATAAACTAATCATTAGTCAAGTTTTTTAAATAAGGCTTTGTATTCACTAATAAGCGAATTTAGTTTTTTCAATCCACAATTTCAATACGGACTTGTACGTAATTACCAATATTTATAAACTATCTAGAAAGTCATTGGCTGCTTTAAAATGGGCTTCTTTTTTATCATCTGAGAGTCTTTTGAGATTGTGGTACATCATACTGGTTCTTGGGTTTGATTCAAATACCTTTTGATGTTCATGTACAAATCGCCAAAAAAGCCCATCCCAAATGGTTTCCCATTTACTACCACCACTATAATTGCTCATTTTTTTTATATAGTTTGAACTGGACAAATATGGTTTAGTGGCAAAGGTGCCACCATCGGCAAATTGGCTCATGCTATACACATTAGGTACCATAACCCAATCATAGGCATCAATGAACAATTCCATAAACCATTGGTAAACGGCATCGGGATGAAACTCGCATAAAAGCATAAAATTTCCTAATATCATCAAGCGTTCAATATGGTGGCAGTAACCTGTTTTTAAGATTTTTTTTATAGTGTCGTCAACTGGTTCAATACCTGTAGAGCCCTCGTAAAAGGACTTTGGAATGCGGCGTTTAAAACTCCAAAAGTTTTTAGTTCTTGCAAAAGAACCTTTAAGTTCATACATACCTCTCATAAATTCTCGCCAACCTATAATTTGCCTGATAAAACCTTCGGTAGAGTTTATAGGGATGTTTTCTTCTTGACTAAATTGTAAGGTTTTATCAATGATAGTGTGCGGTGAAATCAAACCCACATTAAGCATGGGTGTTAAAACACTGTGGTTTAAAAAAATCTCCGCTTTTACAATGGCATCTTCATAAATACCAAAGTCATAAAAACGATATTCTAAAAACTGTTGCAGCCAATTTAATGATTCCTCGTGTGTAATAGGGTATAAGCGTTGTTTGGAAATGTTGCCCGGATTTTTTTTAAAATGTGTTTGCGTATACATTACTGCCTTTTCCCAATAGCTAGAAGATTCCGGATAATGAATGTTTGGAGGTGTTTTGTCTTTTGGATATTTTTTTCTGTTTTCTGTATCATATGTCCATTTACCACCTTCTGGATTGTCGTCATCATCTATTAAAATATTCCGTTTTTTACGCTGTTGTTTGTAAAAGGTGGTCTGGGAAAAGGACTTTTTTTCGGGTTTAAAAAAGTGTTTTAAATCAGATTTAGTATTTATGAATAAGGGGTTGTTGTAACTAACTAATTCGCAATCGTTTAGTGCGGAATGTATGTGTTTTTCGAGCCAATTATCAACTGGCTCAATAATATGTATTTCAGTAGTGCCTTGTTTAATGAGAGTAGCTATTAATTTTCGGATATCCGAATTGTCGTCTGTAGCATCAATATAAACAACCTCTTTATTTTTATTCTCTAAAAAATCATTGTAATAAAGCATGCTTGCCCTATGAAAGGCAATTTTTTGTTTATGGAAAGCATATTGTGAAAAAAACAAATATTCTTCAACAAGATATATCGGGTAATCATTATCTAATAAAGGAGACTTTAAAAAAAGCTGATTAGGAAAAAGAATATTGACTGCTTTCATGGTTTATGTTTTCTACATTTTTGACTACAATATTTAACCTGTTCCCAGTCCTTTTGCCATTTTTTACGCCAGTTAAAAGGCCGTTGGCAAGTCAGACATATTTTAGATGGTAGCTCGCTTTTTTTCATTCGAAATCAGGCAATTCATTCGTGCGAACATAAGGATAGGTTGCTAAATTACGAAGTCTATAATAACTATTAAGACCTGAAATACCAGCAGATTGCGTGCTAGCTAAATCAATTTGACCTAATTCATTAATAGTTTCATCTGGAACATCTAATAAAACAACAGAACCAATAACAAAGATACAGCCATTAGGCAATGGAATACTTTCTAGATGTTTCATGCCAATTTTTATCGGGCTTTGCGTCACAAAAGGCGCATGAAAATTATCTATAAATGATTTGTCAATGTGCATAGCATCAAATTCAGAATGGTGTTTCTCAAGTTTTGCTGATGTGTAATGCGCTTTTTTTGTAAAGGTTTCAGATATACTGTTAATGGTGTAGTATTTAGTTTCCAAAATGTTGGCATAGGTGTCTTTGGGACTAATTGGGTTTTGCGGACGCATTATAAATCCTAGTTGTGCAGGATGTGATCCCAAATGCACCACCGAAGAAAAAATGGCAACGTTATCCGTGCCGTCTAGTGCTCGTGTTCCTATTAAATTGGCTGGCTTAATGCCAGTAATAGAATTTATAAGGTTTAGCCTGAACTTGCGTTCTAAATTAGTAATATCAGTATCGTTTATTCTCATAGGGTAATTACAATGTTATTCCTGCCATTTAGATTTAAGTTCTTTTTTTGCATGTTTCCAAAAGGCAAAAAAGGATTGATATGATGTAGTCTCTTTGGTCATCCAGTCTCTAGGGTCTTTGTTTCCTTTGTAATGGGCGTTTGTTGGATGTTCTTTATAAAAAATATTGTGGTCATCAACACGTTCTAGTAGTTCCTCAAAGCTACCAACCATGATTTTAATACCAGATATGTTTTTTGATAAATTAATTACAAATTCTATGCATGGATTACTTACAGGATATGCATCAAACAGTCGTGGTTCAAGAAGCAGGATACGTTGAGCGTCCTCATCTTTTCGCCAAAAAGGATCTAAATTATAATAATTGTAAATCAGTGTTTTTTGGTTTGACTTTAAGCTTGGATGTTCAATTTGAGGGAGACTAGTATGAAGCTCTAACCTTGTGGTTTCTGTTAAAACTTTGGGAACATCAAGATTTAAAATGTTTTCATAACTAACATCTAAAAACGTGTTTTGTTGATTGCTATAAAAGTATTTGTTGATGTTATCTTGATTAGCATAGTATTTCTTATTGGCGTTCGTGCCAGCGACCCATTGCCAGCTTAAGCTGTTACTTGCTAAATCACCATCTAATAAATGGTAATACAGCCATTGAGAAGGTTTAAGCCAATGGGATTGTGCCAAATTACAACATAAGGAGGCGACATACATACGCATATGATTATGCATATAGCCTGTTTCAAACAAGCGTTCTATGGCGTGGTCTATTTCTATTATACCTGTATTGGCACTAACAACAGCCCTTGAAATCTGATAATTGGATACAGGGTTTTGTACGTGTTTTAAATCTCTAAAAATAGTATCACCTTTAGTATTCCAAGCGAGTTGCCAGTAATCTCGCCAAGCCAATTCTTGAATGAGTTTCTCTGAAGAAGACCAAGAAATATTTAGCGATTTCAGATAGTTAAACACATATGATGTTGAAATTACCCCTCTCGAGATATAAGGACTTAAATACGTAAGTCGGCCATCTTTATAGTTTCTTGTGGCTGCATATTGAATGGGGTCAATACCTTCAATACATGATTGGATAGCTGTTATGTCTGTCGGGAAATCTATCTTTTTGAAATCTTGTTATTAGAAATAGACCGTTGGCGAGAACACTTAAAACGAGTTATGGAATCATTTCGTTTTTTTAAATGCTTTTGACTTATACCACTGTTCACGCGTTTTCGCCATAATTTAAAAGAACTTGGCTTCAGTTCTTTACGCATGATTTTGATGACATCAGATTCAACTAAATTAAATTGAAATTTTATGGCTTCAAAAGGCGTTCGATCTTCCCAGGCCATTTCAATCACTCTATCCAATTCTCTTGCCGTCATAGTATTCTAAAATCCAATGTTTTTTATTTTAATATTTTGAGCTTTTAAATCAAACATGAGATTGTATAGACCAAAAAAGGACCTATTCATATAGATAAAATGTTTCGAACCTCTGTTACCATTCATTTTACGCAGTTGTGTGTTTTTCGAGTATTTCTCTCCTAAATCCGCAATTTTTCCAAAAAAATGCGCGTTTGAAAAATCAAAAACGGCCTCATGTAATGGTTGCGTAAACAAGCTTAACATGTCATGAAACATTTCGGTGAAAAAAGCAATTTCCTCGGGACTATCGTCGGGTCTTAATATTTCTAGTTCATACATTTTTTCGGTGAAACGCGCTTTATTCGAAATGTTTTCTTTATCGGCCAGTTCAAAATAAGGTTTATAAAATTCATCTGGAATGGTTTTCATACACCCAAAATCGAGAACGATCAAATCGCCTTCCTTTGAGATTAAAAAATTACCAGGATGTGGATCGGCATGAACTTTTTTTAATTTATGAATTTGATACATATAAAAATCCCAAAGCGCTTGACCAATTTTATTTGACAAATCTTGGTTCTGATTATAAGAGGTGAACTCAGATAAATGCTCACCTTTCATGTAGTCCATAGTTATGATACGTTCAGATGACCACTGTTTATAATACTTTGGAAATTTTAAATTGGGTATATGTTTGCAGGCTTCAGCTATTTCTTCGCTTTGCTGTAATTCAAGTATGTAATTGGTTTCTTCAATTAATTTGCTTTCAACTTCTTTAAAATATTTATCAGATCCATCTCCTTTAATGTTAAACATGCTCATAGCGATTGGCTTTACCATAGCTAGATCAGAAGAAATACTTTCTGCAACACCAGGATATTGAATTTTTACGGCTAATGTTTTACCATCTTTTTCAGCCATATGTACTTGACCAATACTGGCGGCATTAACTGATGTAGCATTAAAGGTATCAAATAACGCATTTGGGTGTTTTCCAAAATATTTTTTGAATGTTTTTACAACTAGAGGCGGAGAGAGTGGTGGTACCGAAAATTGTGCTAATGAGAATTTTTCCACGTAAGCACGTGGCATGATACTTTTTTCCATACTCAACATTTGAGCGACTTTCAAGGCACTTCCTTTTAGTTGTTTTAAACCATCATAAATATCCGAAGCGTTATTTTCATTTAATCGTTCTTTGGCTTCAATTTCTGACTTGGTTATTTTATCTCCATAGTATTTTAGGTAATTTACACCAACCTTGGCTCCGGTAGAAACTAGTTTAGAGGCTCGTTGTAGTTTGGATGTCGGAATTTTATCTATAGTTTTCATAGCTTATGTTTAGGGCATTTTAATTTTTTCTTTGAAAATAAATTTTCCAAAGTCAATCAGACTCTTTAGAGGTGTGACATCAAGTAAATCAAATGTTGTATTTACAGATTTTTCAATAAATACATCCGTCTTTTCAAAGCTAGGCGATGAATCGTCCATCCAAAACTTAAGTGTTAATAGCATTTGAATCCAAGCACTTTCTTTTAATCCAGCCTCTTGAATTTTATCTATTTGCTCTTGGTTAGTCTGTATAAGTTCAATTTTTAATTGTTGAATGTAAATCGTAAATGCCTTTTTTAATGGTGATAATAGTTTCATGCTTTTGAGACTATTCTTATGTTCTGAAAGCGCCATTAATACATAACTTCTGTTAGCAGTTAAATTCTCAAAAAAGGTATAATAAAAACTTAACAATTTATGTCTGGCATCATATTCTAAATAGTCTTTACTCGCATTTAAGACCTGGATGGTGCTATTGAAAAATTCAGTGAAAATTTCAGGTTCAATAGCGTTTAAAGTCCCGTAATGCTTATAGAAGAGCGTTTCTTCGAAATTATAAGCTTTTGCAAATGCATATACTGATTCCGGTTTTTTGTGGTTTTCTAGAACATATTCCATATAGAATGAAATGATGTCTTTTTTTGATATATTTTTTTTCTTTCCCATAATAGTTTTGTTCAACTTTATTTTTATAAAGTTAGACAAAAGTACATTATTATTTTGGATTCAGCAAAAAAATAACTTCTTAATAAAGCGTTAATTAACAGTTGATTAGTGTTAATTAACAGAATACTAACAACTAGGCCTTTGATTTGTGTCTAACTTCATAACAACTAATTAATTCAATGTATTATGAAAAAAATCAACTTTTATGTCGTTTTACTTTTATTAGTATATAGTACTTCGGCTCAAGCACAATTAAACACGCCACGCGGTAGTCAGCTTGCTACAGTTACCCAGCGTGTTGGAATTACTGATATCAGTATTACCTATTCTAGACCTAGCGTTAATGGTCGAGAAATTTGGGGATCATTAGTGCCTTATGGTATGAATAATTTAGGTTTTGGAACGGCTACTGCAGCGCCATGGCGGGCAGGTGCAAATGAAAACACAACCATTACATTTAGTCATGATGCCTATGTAGAAGGCAAGCCCATTAAGGCAGGTACTTATGCGCTTTTTTTTGAAGTTAAACCAAATAACGAAGCTACACTTATTCTCTCTAAGGATAATCAGGCTTGGGGTAGTTTTTATTATGATCAGAAGCGTGATGCACTTCGTGCGAATATTTCAACTAAAAAAGCTCAACATCATGAACTACTTACATTTGAGTTTAATACTGTAAATACGAACGATGCCATAGCGTCATTAGTTTGGGGAGACAAAGAATTTCCCTTCAAAATTGCCGTCGATGTCACTGATGTTGTATTGGATGAATTTCGAGCAAAATCGAATGGTCAATTCGGTTTCAATCGTCAAAATTGGGAGCAGGCTGCAGCTTATGCGCTTAATAATGGAGGAGACCTAAATGAAGCACTGGGCTGGATTGATGGTGCAATTTCTGGCAATTTTTATAGCCAAAAAACGTTTAATAATTTGGCTATCAAAGGTCAGATTTTAAACAAACTTGGTCGGACCGATGAATATGCTGCACTTATGGATGAAGCATCGGGTATGGCAAACAAACAACAGTTAAATGCTTTAGGCTATCAGATGATGAATGCCAAAGATTATGAGCGCGCTGTTGCCTTTTTTAAAGAAAATATCGAAAGACATCCTGATGATCCCAATGGATATGATAGTCTTGGAGAATGTTACAAGAATATGGGTGAAAACCAAAAAGCTATTAAAAACTTTAAAAAGTCACTCTCAATGAACCCGCCGGCTAATGTTAAGGCTAATTCAGAAAAACACCTAAAAGAATTAGGTGCATTATAGTGTCATCAATCTAATCACTAATAGTTTTGTATTAAAAGCTCAGCCATATGGTTGAGCTTTTTTAACTGATATAGTTCCAAATATTACGATACTTACTCATCTGCTTGTACGTTTTTAAAATAGCTTGATTCCTAGGTGAGGAGAGGTTTGGATCTTTGAGCAATATCTGTTTTGCCCAATACCGCGCCGATTTCAAGATGTCAGTATCTTTTAATAAATCTGCTATTTTTAAATTAAGCACACCACTTTGTTGGGTACCCATAATATCACCAGGCCCACGTAAACGTAAATCCACCTCTGCAATTTCAAATCCATCATGAGTCCGCACCATAGTTTCTATTCTTACTTTACTGTCGTTACTCAATTTATGGCTGGTCATAAGTATACAATAGCTTTGTTCAGCTCCACGACCAACCCGACCTCGCAATTGGTGTAATTGCGAAAGACCAAAGCGTTCAGCACTTTCAATTATCATAACCGATGCATTTGGGACGTTAACACCAACTTCAATTACAGTAGTTGCTACCATGATTTGGGTTTCGCCCTTTACGAAACGTTGCATTTCATAGTCCTTATCCGCAGCTTTCATTTTGCCATGTACAATGGATATTTGGTATTTTGGTTTAGGGAAATCACGTTCAATACTGGCATAACCATCCATTAAATCCTTATAATCCATTTTTTCGCTTTCTTGTATCAGTGGGTAAACGATATAAATTTGTCGTCCTTTTTCTATTTCGTCTCTAATAAACCGGAATACCTTTAGTCTGTTTTTATCATAGCGATGTACAGTTTTTACAGGCTGTCGCCCAGGAGGTAATTCATCAATTATTGAAATATCTAAATCGCCATAAACAGACATAGCTAAAGTTCTTGGAATAGGTGTAGCCGTCATGACTAAAATGTGCGGCGGTGAGGTGTTTTTATGCCATAATTTACTTCGCTGTGCTACTCCAAAACGATGCTGCTCGTCAATAATTGCCAGACCTAAATTTTTGAATTTTACGACATCCTCGAGTAGGGCGTGTGTGCCAATAAGTATCTGTAAATTGCCATATTCTAAATTCTCATGAATTTCTCTTCTTTCTAAAGTGTTACTTGACCCTGTTAGTATTTTTATACTGATATTCAGTTTATTACACCAATCATGTAATCCGTTATAGTGTTGTACTGACAAAATTTCAGTCGGAGCCATTAAGCAAGCTTGAAAACCATTGTCAAGTCCTATGAGCATTGACATGAAGGCTACAATGGTCTTCCCGGAGCCAACATCGCCTTGCAATAGTCGATTCATTTGAGCGTTACTGCCTAAATCCTGTCTTATTTCTTTTAAAACACGTTTTTGTGCATGGGTTAATTCGAATGGTAAATGTTGTGAAAAAAATGAGTTGAAATAATCACCAACTTGAGAAAATGGAAAGCCCTTAATTTTAGATTTATGAATGAGATTTTTAAGAATGAGCTGTAATTGAATGTAGAATAGTTCTTCAAATTTTAGACGATATTGAGCCTTTGAAAGTAACTCTTGATTTTGAGGAAAATGAATATTAAAAAGTGCTTCACTTTTTGATATTAATTTCTGATTTTCTAATAACTCTGGCGATAAGGTTTCGCTAAATCGTCCTTTAGTTTCTGTAAACAATTGTTGCATGATTTTAAGAACAACACGATTGCTAATGCCTTTATTAGTTAGCTTTTCAGTGGAAGGGTAAATGGCTTGCATGGCCGACTGAATACTAGTTTGATGATCTTTGAGTAATTCCATATCTGGGTGAGGCATGGAAAACTTACCATTAAACCAATTGGTCTTCCCGAAAACCACGTATTCGGTATTGAGTTTGAGGTTTTCCCTAATCCATTTATGTCCTCGAAACCACACCAATTCCATTTGGCCTGTATCATCCTGAAACGTAGCCACAAGTCGTTTGCCGCGTTTTTGTGCGATTTCTTCAAACTTGATAATTTTCCCAATAATTTGAACTTCGGCAGTATTACGCTGTAATTCATTGATTTTATAATACTTCGTTCGATCTAAATACCGATTAGGAAATAGATTAATTAAATCTTGATAGGTGTGAATGCCGAGCTCTTTGCGTAGTAAATCTGCGCGATTTGGGCCTACGCCTTTTAGATAATCTATTGGTGTTTGAAGATTAGTACTCACAATAGCGAAATTAACTTATTTCAGGCAATTCGAGAAATGCAAATTTTTGTATTTTGGACTAATCTTTGCGTAAATAAATACTATGAGAACACTTTTTAGCCTACTTTTTCTTTGCTTTACTTACGTGACTTTTTCGCAACAGATAGATTATGTGGATTTTATATCTGCTAAAACAAATATTTTTGAAATTGATATTAAGGAAAATCTTATAGGTGGTGAAATAATTTATGAGTTTGATATTTTGAAGGATGTTGATTCGGTCTTTGTCGATGCTGTAGATTTCAAACGCTGTGTTATTTCGTTAAATAATTCTAAAGTGAAGATTCCTGAATATAATGGCAAACAAATTATTGTTAGAGAAGCGTTCAAGGCTGGTAAGCACTATAGACTCCTCATAAATTGGGTTGTTGAACCTAAACAATCTCTTTATTTTGTAGGTTGGGAGAATAATGCGCCAAATCAAATTTGGACACAAGGTCAAGGTAAATACACGAGTCATTGGTTACCGAGTATTGATGATATGAATGATAAAATAGAATTTGATTTAGCGATAACTTTTGACAATGATTTTGAAGTTATTGCTAATGGTAATCTTATTGAAAAAGAAGTGGGAGAGATTTCGACTAAATGGCATTATGACATGGAAAAACCTATGTCTAGCTACCTAGTGGCATTGGCAATTGGTAAGTACGATAAAACAGTAGAGACTTCCAACTCTGGCGTTCCATTGGAAATGTATTATTATCCTGAAGATTCACTAAAAGTAGAACCTACATATCGTTATACAAAGCAGATGTTTGATTTTTTAGAAGAGGAAATAGGAGTACCTTATCCTTGGCAAAATTACAAGCAAGTTCCTGTACATGATTTTTTGTATGCAGGTATGGAAAATACGAGTCTCACCATTTTTTCAGATGCTTTTGTGGTTGATTATATAGGTTTTAACGATAGAAATTACGTAAATGTTAATGCGCATGAATTAGCACATCAATGGTTTGGTAATCTGGTAACGGAGACTTCGGGAGCGCATCATTGGTTACAAGAGGGTTTTGCAACTTATTATGCGTTATTGACTGAACGACAGGTGTTTGATAATAATTACTATTATTGGCGATTGTTTGAATATGCGCAGGAGTTATTTGATCAAGATAACCGTGGTCTAGGAACCTCATTGCTTAATCCTAAATCCAGTAGTACAACATTTTATAAACGTGGTGCCTGGGTTTTGCATGCCTTAAAAGAATTGGTTGGAGAAGCTATTTTTAAGCAGGCTGTTAAAAATTATTTGAATAAATATCAATATCAAAATGTTGAAACATCAGATTTTTTTAAAGAAGTAGAGCAATTGCATGGTGAGTCATTAAATGGTTTTGTTGCTGAATGGTTAGAGGCAGAAACATTTCCTTACAACAAGGCAATGGCAAGTCTCGAAAAATCTGTATTTATTCAAGAGTATTTGATGGCTGATTGTGAGGCTAAAAATTCAAAATGTGATTATTACTTATCGGCACCGCTTTCTGCTGAAGCTAAATCAAAAATCGTAGCGCAAGTCCCAGAAAGAATTACAATTGATGTTTTTAATGATGGTATAAAAGTAAGGCAGGCCATTGCAAAATCTGTGGTTAATATTCCCGGGAGTCTTAAGGCTCAATATGAGTCGCTTTTAGATGACGCATCATATGTGACACAAGAAGCAGCTTTGTATAATCTATGGCTCAACTTTCCTGAAGGTAGGGCTTCGTATTTAGATAAAATGAAAGATGTTCAAGGTTTCAGTGACAAAAATGTTCGTCAACTATGGTTGGTTTTGGCCTTTGTGACTCCAGACTACCAAAATGATAGAAAGCAGCATTTTTTTGATGAACTGGTGAGTTACACTTCAAGTGATTTTGGGTTTGAGGTTAGGCAAAACGCCTTTTCTTGTTTGCAAGCACTGGATATTTTTAATGATGTCGCTCTTGAGAATCTTTATGAGGCTTCAAAACACTTTAATTGGCGATTTAAATCGTTTTCTAAAGATTTGCTAGATGCCTTGTCAAATGATGTGAGGTATCAGGGTAAAATAAATCTAATAAAATCTAAAAACTAGTATGCGAGCATTAGTGATTTCTGGAGGAGGAAGTAAAGGAGCGTATGCGGGTGGCGTTGCTCAATATTTGATGGAAGATCAAGGCAGGGTTTATGATATGTTTTTAGGGACTTCAACGGGGAGTTTGCTTGTTCCGCATTTGGCGGTTAACAATATTCCGAAATTGTATAACCTTTTTACGAATGTTCAACAACATGATATTTTTAGTGTGAGCCCTTTTGTGCAGCGCAAAAAAGGTAATAGAGAATATGTGTCAATTGATTTTATAAATTCGCTATGGCAATTTATTAGATTAAAGCGGACGTTTGGCGAGAGCAAGGCTTTAAGACGTAATATTAGACGAAATTTTACTTTAGAAGAGTATAATTCTATAAAAAAAACCAAGCATGATTTAGTGGTAACGGTTTCTAATCTTTCCAAAAATAGAGTAGAGTATAAGTCCATTAAAGATTGTAGTTATGAAGAATTTTGTAATTGGATTTGGATTTCCTGTAATTATATACCCTTCATGTCAATTGCTAAAGTGGATGGATATGAATACGCCGATGGTGGTTTGGGATGTGTAGTGCCTATTAGAGAAGCAATTTTACGTGGTGCTACAGAAATTGATGCTGTGGTTTTGGAGGCTGAAAATATGGAGCACAACAAGGTGTTGGGTAAAAATCCCTTTTCGTTATTATTGAATTTATTTGGGCATCTTCTGGATCAAGTGGAGCGTAACGATATAATTATTGGTAAGTTGGCTGCAAAAAACAAGGGTGTTAAGTTGAATATTTATTACACCCCAACATCATTGACGGAAAATTCTTTGATTTTTAGTAAACGGTTAATGGTGAAATGGTGGCAACAGGGTTATGATTATGCCAAAGCAAAGCATAATTTGATTACCACATCTCGCTAACCTCTTGTTTTATGTAAGATAATGCAGCATCGCTAGGTGCTCTTTTTTCCATCATTTCAGTTAAAACAACTTCACGTAGTTTATTGGCGGAATCTGTTTTTTCTAAAAGACTCGCTTTTCTAATGAGTTGAATAGTAGCATTTTTGGCTGCTGTTATAATGTTCCAACATTCGTCACTTAAATATATTTGCTGGGATAAATTATGCTCAAACTCCTGATCAATTGTTTGTATAAGTAAAGACTCGTAAGTGTCTTTATCAGAATTAATTGGACTTACTCGTATTAGTAATTTTGATGGTGTAATTCGCTCTAAAAAAAGAGCCATACGTTCATAGGCTTGCAACCGTAGTGGCATGGCGTTTACTTGCAAATCTTTTTGTAATAAAAAACGTCTTCTACCGTCTTCATTTTTTGTGTGTTCCTTAAAAAAGTAATAAGCGATTAAACCAGTTATAAGAGCTGGAATAGCATATAAAAATAATCCAATAATCTGTTCAGTTTCCATAATTTATATTTTCATAAGCAAACATAGTCTGTTTTTTATTTTAAACAAAATCAAGCGATAAGTTTGTAAAATCGCCTTTATTTTAATGATTTTCAATGATTTTTAAGTATTTGAAAAACAGCATTATAGAAAATCAAAATGCATTTTATCGAAAAAATATGCATTTCATAGAGTGTTTTTTGTATATTAGCACCCAATAGTCAACTATTTTAAAATTAGTAACCCCAAATCTAATGAAAAATAAGACCTACTTTAGTTATGCTATACTATGTAGTGCTGTATCAAGGTTTAAGCGCAGTTATTTATGTGTAACCTTTGTATTATGTGCAATATCGTCATATGCTCAATATACAGCTATTCCTGACACGCATTTTGAAGAAACTTTAGTCCAGTTGGGTTATGATGATTATCCACTTGACAATCAAGTCCCAACGGCTAACATCAATACTGTAACTTATTTAAATGTTTATGGCAAGGGAATTCAAGATCTTACAGGTATTGAAGGATTCACCTCTTTAACAGTTCTAAATTGCAGTGCTAACAATTTATCTCATTTAGATTTATCGTCAAATGTAAATTTAACAGATTTAAGGTGTCACTATAATCAAATTAGTAACATTACTTTACCAAGTAGTCATAATCTTGTGAGTTTGATATGTCACTCCAATTTTATTTCAGAACTAAACATTTCTGAATTATATGCTTTAGAGGAACTGGATTGTTCAGATAATTTAATTGAAGAATTAGATTTAAGCAGTAATTCGCATTTGGTGAAGTTGAACTGTAACAATAACAATTTAGCACAAATTGATACGAGTAATAATCCTTGGATTAAGGAATTACAATGCCAAAACAATTTTCTTGAGAGTCTTCAGGTTAATAATAATAGTCTTTTGGAGTTTTTAGATTGCTCTTACAATTTAATAAATAACATCAACTTAAATTTTAATGGAAACTTAAAAAAGCTGTTTTGTAATGATAATCAAATATCAAACTTGAACTTGCAACAAAACATTGAGTTGCAACATTTGAATTGTGACGCTAATCGCATGGGTAATTTAAACATTAGCTCAAATACCGAATTACTTCAGCTATCATGTAGTCAAAACCAATTAAGAAGATTAGACGTTTCACAAAATCTAAATCTGGAAAGTTTATCTTTTTTTAATAATCAAATTGATGAAATAGATTTAACAAATAATGTAAATATCAGACATCTTTATAGTTATGATAACCCTCTAGGAGAATTAAATTTAAGCACCAATGCTGCATTAACTCATTTATCGTGTGGTAATAACGCTTTGTCTCAATTAGACGTATCAGCAAATGGGTCATTGAATTATTTAAATTGCATTAATAATAACATTTCTGAATTAGACATTTCAAATAACTTCTATTTGAGAAGGTTGTTGTGTGAAAACAATGATTTGGAATATTTAAATGCGGCTAATGGTAATAATACATTTATTAGAAATTTTAGTGCTTATAGTAATCCGCAATTATCGTGTGTAAAGGTTGACAACCCACAGTATAGTAGAGCTAATTGGACTGACATAGATGAGCAAACAGAATATAGTGAAGAGTGTTCAAGCCTTTCAGTTGATGATAATGACTTAACTACTATGATTGTTTTTCCGAATCCTGTAAAGAATAGTGTAACGGTTTCAAGCACCACAGAATTAAATTTTAATTTAATCAATGTGAAAGGTCAATCCTTATTGAATGGTCAACTAACATATACAAATAATACTATTGATATGTCAAATTTATCACAAGGCGTTTACTTTTTAAAGCTTATTTCAGATCAAGGAAGTATCGTTAAGAAAATAATAAAAGAATAATTAATATTTTTTCAGAGTTGTTTATGTAAAATGCTTCACTTTAATTTAATTAAGTGGAGCATTTTTATTTGTGATTTCCGCCTAAAAAACTGCAGGATTTTAATGCTTGAATACCATTGAAAGGCACTGCAGTTTTTTCGTACATATAGGTTTTATTTAAATCTTCAGACAGATTGTGGTCATCTACATTAACGTCAATATCTTTCATTTGAAATTGGCAAGGATGTTCATAGCCTGCTGCATGAGTTATTTCAATAAGTTCTTTTCTAAAGGTTTTGAAGTATTGCGCCAGCCGTTCTGATTTCAATGGTATGTTGATACCACTTTGTAACCATTTGCTTTGAGTTGCAACACCACTTGGGCATCTATTAGTATGACATACTTGAGCTTGAATACACCCAATACTCATCATGGCTTCTCTTGCAACATTAATACAATCTACTCCCATAGCAAATGCCATAGCAGCTTTTGCAGGAAAACCTAGTTTACCACTGCCAATGAATACTATACGATCTGTTAAGTTTCTATCTTTAAAAAGCTTATAAACATCACTAAAGCCATAAACCCATGGCAGTGAAACATGATCGGCAAAACTTGGAGGTGCTGCCCCAGTACCACCTTCGCCACCATCAATTGTTATAAAATCAGGGCCCTTACCAGTTTTTAGCATTAAATCTGCAAGCTCTATCCACTGATCTAGTTTTCCAATAGCTGCTTTTATACCAACGGGAAGTCCTGTTTTTTCAGCGATAATTTCTATAAACTCCAACATTTCAGGAACATTAGAAAATGCCGAATGATTGGGTGGGGAAAGAACATCTTTTCCAAGTGGTACATGTCTAATATTAGCAATTTCTTTAGTTATTTTCGCAGCTGGAAGCACACCGCCTTTACCAGGCTTGGCACCTTGTGATAATTTTATTTCAATAGCTCTGATATAAGGTGTTTTTTCTACCATGTCCACCAGTTTTTCTATTGAAAAATCACCATTTTCATCACGCACGCCAAAATAACCTGTCCCAAAATGAAAAATCACATCGCCACCGTTACAGTGGTAAGGAGATAAACCACCTTCGCCCGTGTTGTGATAGGCATGAGCCATTTTTACGCCTTTATTTAATGATTCTATAGCTTTTGCAGAAAGAGAACCAAAACTCATTGCTGATACATTTATAATAGATGCTGGTCTATAGGGTTTTTTGCGTTTATTGTGTAATCCCATAACTTTTGCACAAGGCAAAAATGTTTTGTCAAGATAATTGGGATGATTTTTATCAATTTTGAAAGGCATCATCGCATTATTTATAAAAATGTGCTGATGCGCATAGATATCTCTATCTGTACCAAAACCTTCATAATTGTTTTCCTTTTTTGCAGAAGCATAAATCCAGCTTCTTTCAATTCTATTAAAAGGAAGTTCTTCTCTATTGTTGGCAACAAAATACTGACGAATTTCAGGACCTATACTTTCAAATAAATATCTAATGTGACCAATAATTGGAAAGTTATGGCTTATAGTATGTCGTTTTTGAAAAAATATATCGCGAATTGCAACAATTAAAAGTACAATTAAGGCCCACATCCACCATGTGATATGGCTTAATATTTCAGTAAATTCAGTCATTCTAATAAAATTTAAAGTAAATATATTTAAAAATTATGGATATATTTATTGTATGCATAGAGCGATAAAGCTAATTTTTCTATTTGTCATTAGCACACTGATTATCTTAATAATTGGCATTTTTATTGCTCAAAATTCTCTTAAAAACAAGTTAGAAACAGCACTGCGAGAAAGATTGCCAGATTCTGTGAATCTTAACTATTCTGTCTTGGACTTAAGTCTATTTAGAAACTATGTTGAGATGCATAATGTCGAAATATTAAGGGTTGGAAAGGTGACAAGCGAAACAAGTTTTAGCGTTTCGTTCAAAAAATTAGGAGTTTACAAAATAGACTATTGGGATTACCTTTTTAACGACTGTATTGATGTTAACAATGTCAAGATTGTAGAGCCCATAGGTACTTACTATCATAATGAGATTGTACCAAAAAAAGAATATAATTTACCTAAAACAATAGAAGTAAAAAAAATCATTAACGTAAGAAATTTTGTTATTTCAAACGGAACATTCCAGGCTTATGATACACAAACTGATTCATTGCTTTTAGATTTAAAGAATTCAGAGTTTACTTTAAGAAATATACATTTTGATAAAGAAACTTTTATAAAAAAAGTACCCTTCGAATATGAAGATTACAGTTTTCAATTTGAAGAATTGTTTTACAGGTTAAATGATTTTGAAAATTTGACTACTAAAAACTCCGAATTTAAAAAAGAAACTAGTGTAATTAGAGATTTTAGATTAAAAACAAAGTATGCAAAGGAAAAACTGTCAAGTATTATTATCAATGAACGTGACCATTATGATATAGAAGCTGATTCGGTATGGTTAAAAGATTTTAATTTTGAAAGATTGATAGATTCAATTTCTCTAGTAGCTTCAACAAAAACAACTGTTTATAATTCTACAATTAATGTGTATAGGGATAAATTGGTTAATGATGACTTAAGAATAAAACCTTTATACAGCGAAATGTTAAGGGATTTAAATTTTCATTTGAAGTTAGACACCATTAGTATCAATAATGCTAATATCCAATACGAAGAAAAAGTAAGAGCGGATAATATGGCTGGAATTATTACATTTTCAGATTTCAATGCAACAGTTCAAAACTTTAGTAATACCTATAAATCACCAGTTCAAACTATAATTGAAATAGATGCCAATTTCATGAATCATGCACCTTTACAGGCTACGTGGCAATTTGATGTAAATAATCAATCTGATTTATTTTTATTTAAGGCTGAAGCGAGTAATTTACAAGCTGACAATTTAAATGATTTTACAGTACCAAATTTTAATAAGCGTCTTGAAGGTGAGCTTGATAAAACTTATTTAACAATTAGTGGCAATTCACAAGAATCAAAAATTGATTTTAAAGTAAAATATAAACATTTTGATGTGGTTGCTTTAAAAAAGAACGGAAAGGATAAAAACAAAATTCTATCAAAAGTATTTAATCTGTTTGTTTCAAAAAATAGTATGAATGGGAATAGTAGCTTTAAAGAAGTCACAAAAACTAATATTGAGCGCGATAAAACTAAATCTGTTTTCAACTATATATGGATTAGTACTAGAGTAGGCCTGATAAAGGCCTTAACAATTGAATAAATTTTTTGACATAAATTGTTTATAATTATTCATAATTCACGAGCCATAAACGTTTTACAATACTTATTTTCACACTTTGAAAAAAGAGAGTTTTGGAAAAGTATTTAAGTCAGTTAAATGATGCGCAATTAGCACCAACGATACAAAAAGAAGGGCCCATGATTGTTATTGCTGGAGCAGGTTCTGGCAAGACGCGAGTTTTAACATATCGTATAGCCTATTTAATGAGTCAAGGTATTGATCCCTTTAATATACTGGCTCTAACTTTTACCAATAAGGCAGCTCGTGAAATGAAAGCACGTATTGCTACTATAGTTGGTGAGAGTGAAGCCAAAAATCTTTGGATGGGTACATTTCACTCGGTATTTGCTAAAATCTTACGTTTTGAAGCGGATAAATTAGGCTTTCCTAGTAATTTTACTATTTATGACACACAAGATTCTGATAGGTTGATTGCTTCAATTATTAAGGAAATGGGATTGGATAAAGATGTGTATAAATACAAACAGGTTCGCTCCAGAATTTCTTCTTATAAAAACAGCCTAATAACCGTTAAAGCCTATTTTCAAAATCCGGAGTTAATTGAAGCCGATACGATGGCTAGGCGCCCACGTTTAGGTGAAATATATAAAAACTATGTTGATCGCTGCTTTAAAGCTGGTGCTATGGATTTTGATGATTTATTGTTAAAAACCAATGAATTGCTTACAAGATTCCCTGACGTATTGGCTAGATATCAAGATAAGTTTCGGTATATTTTAGTAGATGAGTATCAAGATACCAATCATTCTCAATATTTAATTGTTCGAGCACTTTCTGATAGATTTCAAAATATTTGTGTAGTTGGTGATGACGCACAAAGTATTTATGCTTTTCGTGGCGCTAATATTAATAACATACTCAATTTTCAACGCGATTATGATGATGTAAAAGTGTTTCGATTAGAGCAGAACTATCGTTCCACAAAAAATATAGTTAATGCTGCTAATTCTATTATTGATAAAAACCAAACCAAATTAGACAAGGTTGTATGGACAGCTAATGACGAAGGGTCTAAAATTATTGTCAATCGCTCTTTAACGGATGGTGACGAGGGACGTTATGTGGCCAGTTCTATTTTTGAAAATAAAATGCAAAATCAACTTCAGAATAGTGATTTTGCTGTGCTGTATCGTACAAATGCCCAATCACGTGCCATAGAAGATGCCTTACGAAAGCGTGATATCCCTTATCGTATTTATGGAGGGTTGTCATTTTATCAGCGTAAAGAGATAAAGGATGTATTATCGTATTTGCGATTGGTTATTAATCCAGCCGATGAAGAAGCCTTAAAACGTGTTATAAATTATCCAGCTCGAGGAATTGGTCAAACTACTTTAGATAAGCTTATCGTAGCAGCCAATGGATATGAGCGCACCATTTTTGAAGTTCTTGAAAATATCGATAAGCTAGAGATAGGAGTAAACTCTGGAACAAAAACAAAACTCAAAAACTTTGTGACTTTAATCAAAAGTTTTCAGGTATTGAATGAAAAAGCTAATGCCTTTGAATTAGCTGAACATGTTGTGAAGGCTAGTGGTTTAATTCGGGAATTCAATAAAGATGGTACACCTGAAGGCATTGCTAGAATGGAAAATATCGAAGAGCTTTTAAATGGTATCAAAGATTTTGTTGAAGGACAAAAGGAAATCGTTGATGCTACAGCTTCATTAGCAGAATTTTTAGAAGATGTAGCGCTTGCCACTGATTTAGATGCTGACAAAGGTGATAGTAACCATGTGGCTTTAATGACTATACATTTAGCCAAAGGATTAGAGTTTCCATATGTGTATATTGTTGGTATGGAGGAAGACTTATTTCCAAGTGCAATGAGTATGAACACGCGTAGCGAGTTGGAGGAGGAGCGACGATTGTTTTATGTGGCTTTAACACGTGCCGAAAAACAAGCTTACTTAACTTATGCTTTGTCACGTTATCGTTGGGGAAAGTTAATCGATTCTGAACCTAGTAGATTTATAGAAGAAATAGATGATCAATATCTCGATGTTGTTACACCAATTGAAGAGCGACGCTTCAACCCTATGTTGGATGCCGATATTTTTGGTGATGTTGAACCTAATAAAATTAGATTCAAAAAACCAGTTCAACCAACAATAAAAAAAGGAAGAACAGTAAATAAAATTGAAAAGAAAACAATTTCAACCCCGAAAAATCTAAAACCAGTTTCAAAAACATCAGGTAATACCAATTTGTTTGATAGTAAGTTGGCAGTTGGTAATATTGTTGAGCATTTACGATTTGGAAAAGGCGAAGTCCTAAAAATTGAAGGAACAGGAAGTGATGTTAAAGCTGAAATAAAATTTAATAATGGAGGCGTCAAGAAGTTGTTACTTCGCTTTGCTAAATTGGAGGTTATTAGTTAAGAAACTATTTAACCATAAAAACAGAATTAATGTTTCCTTTTCCGTCATATTCTTTTACAGGATTATCAGGATCTACCATCCATTCATTATCCACAATAAATTTATAATGATGCTTTCCTCCAGTTAAAGTCAAGTTTAAAGTCCAGCCAAAATCTGTTTTTTTCATTTTCGCAGCATCTTCAGACCAATTATTAAAACTTCCTGACAAGATGACTTCTTCAGCATCCAAAAAATTCCGTAATTCAAAGGTTACTTCTTTGGTAATATTAATTACCGAATTATATTCACCGTATTCGTTTTCAACTTTATCTGGATTATAAGGGTCTTCAATCCAATTTCCGTCAACTATATAGCGATATTGATAAGATCCAGGTTTAATTTCTAGTGTTATTTCCCAACCATTCTCCACTTTGTTCATAGCGAAAAGATTTTCATCCCATTTATTGAATGACCCAGCAAGAATTACTTTTTTTGCATTTTTATGTCCATATAATTTAAAACAAGCATTGCCATCCTCATTTTGATAAGCTGTATAAAATTTTAAATTATAAACATTTAGAGGACTTCCGCTTGGGGTTTTTGCAGGAGCAATATTGGCAATATTATCATTGGGTTCAGCCCAGTATTTTCCATTAATAAGGAACTTAAATTCCCAAGAAAATTCATTGGTGAAATCAGATATTTTTTTTCTTAATTCAAAGGTTTTGATACCAATTTTTTTCATTTTCCATTTGTCGCGAGTCCAATTGTTAAATTGTCCAGACACTATAACTTCTTTTATATTTAAATCGTCAAAATCATTGATACTGCCTATTTCATCAGAAGTGATTCTGTTGTAATCGCTAATGTCAAATACAAATACAATATCATCACCTTCTATCTTGTAACCTAAAACATTTTCTTCTTGTGAAAAACTTAAGGCGCAAGTGATAAAGCATAAAATACTAATACTATGTTTTATAAATAATTTCAATGTTTTTCTATGGGATAATTTATAAAATACAATTTCTCTTTCTGATAATTTATGATGGTTCTTTTTTGTTTAAAAAACTCATAGCCTAAAATACCATCCAAATCTGTACCAAAAGCTTGGTTAATACTCCGCAAGTTGGTTAAAACAGTGTCCATAGGACCAAAATAGATGGTTTCACTTAATCTCACTCGATGTAGTTTTCCAGCAATTACTTCTTTTTTATTGTTGCTCGCATCAATTAAAGTTAAACGTTTCTTTGGAATAAAATATTGAAGGATTTCTTTGTTAAGGTTTTTACTTATTTGATTGAATTCTGCTGCGGTGTCAAGTCCAAACGTCACTTTCTTTTTATTGATGTCGCCAAAGAGTACAATAGTATGATTATTTAATGAGAAATTTAAACTATCAACTATTTCTTCGAGGTAAACTTTTTTATCAAGTTTATTTCCAGCTTTATCAACTTTTGATAATGTAATTTGATTCAAATATAAATCAACAAACACTTCATAATCTTTTAAAACGGAATAGCCAATAATTCCTAATAGTTTTATCTTTTTGCTTTTTTCTATGTGGGAAAGGTTAATAACATCAGACTTTAAAGCTTCTAATTTAAAGTTTTGAAGTACAAAATCCTTTATCTGTTTTTCATATGGATTATCAATGGCTTCCAATACACCAAAAGTTTGATTGTCTTTTTCCTGATGCTTATAAAGGTTTTTAAAGTGTACTTTGTTCAGAATCATGGCTTCTGATCCCGTATCAATAATAAAATTTCCATTTTGGCCATGAATTTGAGCTTCTACAACAATAAGATGATCTACAAGTTTAAAAGGAATTCGCGTTGTGTATTCATTAACTTTTTCAGAATTTGGAAAAATAATAGACCTTTTATTCTTTAAACCATTTGCGTTCAAAAAGTTTGAATAGCATGTAATTAGTATAAATAATAGTATTCTTGGCATATTATTAAGACTGAAAAAACCAGTAAATGTTACAGAATTTATCCGATAGATTATAAATTTAAGCTTAATTTCCGAAATGTTTTAATGGTGATTAATAATAAAAATATTTAATTTGTATAACATCATTTCACCAAATCACTATGGCAGAATTTATTAGAATTTACGAAGAGAACCCTAATCCAAGGGAAATAAAAAAAGTGGTGGATGTATTAAAGCGAGGTGGCTTGATAATTTATCCAACCGATACCGTTTATGGATTGGGTTGTGATATTACTAATACTAAAGCTTTGGAAAAGATTGCTCGCATAAAAGGTGTAAAACTTGAAAAGGCTAATTTTTCATTTGTTTGTCATGATTTGAGCAATTTGAGTGATTATGTTAAGCAAATTGATACAGCTACGTTCAAAATTTTAAAACGTGCGCTACCTGGACCTTACACATTTATTTTACCTGGAGCAAAAACATTGCCTTCCGTTTTTAAGAAGAGAAAAACAGTGGGTATCCGTGTTCCTGGAAATCAAATTGCTTTAGAAATAGTAAAAGAATTGGGCAATCCTATAGTTTCTACTTCTATACGTGATGATGATGATGTTATTGAATATACAACTGATCCCGAACTTATTTTAGAGAAATGGGATAATATTGTTGATTTGGTTATTGATGCTGGTTATGGTGATAATGTAGCCTCAACTGTTATTGACTTATCTGAAGATGTGCCTACTATTATTAGAGAAGGTAAAGGCAGTTTGGAGATATTCTAATAAAAAAGCCCAATCTTTCGATTGAGCTCTTTTTGAATTCATTTTTTTAATCTTATCCACCGTTAGCTTCAAGACTTTTCATTTCTTTTTCTATCATATCATAGAATTCGTCAATTTTTGGTAAAATAACAATTCTAGTACGTCTATTGGCAGCTCTGCCTTCGGCAGTATCATTGGTATCAATTGGAACATATTGTGAGCGACCTGCAGCAATAAGTTTTCCAGAATTAACTCCTAAATCTTCAAGTACGCGCACTACTGAAGTAGCACGTTTTACACTTAAATCCCAGTTGTCAATTAATGGTGGCTTATTATAAGGTACAGGGTCTGTATGCGCCTCAACCATACATTCAAAGTTAGGTTTGCTTTTTACAACTTTAGCAACTTTACCTAAAACTTCTTTTGCACGATCGTTTACAACATAGCTACCGCTCTTGAATAATAATTTGTCAGCAATAGAGATAAAAACAACACCTTTTTCAACATTTACTTCAATATCAGGATCATTTATACCTACTTCTTTTTTCAGACTGGTAACCAAAGCTAGCATAACGCTATCTTTTTTGTTCATAGCATCTTGCAGTCTTGAAATTTTTAAATCTTTTTCTTTCATGCTTTCTAAAGTCTTTTCAACATTAGAGGCACCTTTAGAGGTTAGCATAGTAAGATCTTTATTACTCTGAATTAGGTTTTCGTTAGAATTTTTTAAATCAGCAATACGATCTTCTAGAGATTTTGCTCGCGCTTCAGCAGAAGCCTTGTCTGCTAAACATGAATTCAATTTTACTGTAGCTGTATTTAATAAATCCTGTGTTTCTTTTTGTTTTTCTTCTAATGCAGCATATTCTTTTTTGGAGACGCACGAACCTAAAAGAAACATAGCAGATATACCAAATAAAATTATTTTTTTCATTTTTTTAATGTGTTTTAGTTGTTATTAATTAACATATCAAAATTATACAAAAGAATAATCCATCTTAACTCTATTAACAAAAACTTTAACATTTTTATAAACAATCAAAAATACTTATTGTTTTTTATATAATAATCCCATACAATAGAAGTGGTTTTGTAGTATTGAGGACATTTTGGAGAGCTTTTTCGCTTTTTTAGATATTTATAGAAATTGAGGTAGAAACTTATATGTGCTTTCAGTATGGCGAATAAATGGTTGAACTTGAATTCAAATAAAAACTTTATTCCTGCCAATCCATCTAACAGTAATCTGGTAACTATCAAGATGAACAGATTACCAGGTGCATTTTTTACAAGAGTAAAAAGACTGTTTCTAAAGTTTAAATAGGTTTTTTTCGGATTGGTGTTTTGTAGTGTTGCACCACCTACGTGATAAACTTTTGAAAGCCCAATATACTGCGTTTTGTAACCCATATTAAAGGCACGCCAACACAAATCTATTTCTTCCATGTGTGCAAAAAACGATTCGTCAAAACCTCCTAATTTGTCAAACACAGGTTTTCTAATAAATAAGCAAGCGCCAGAAGCCCAAAAAATGTTTTGTTCATCGTTGTACTGCCCTTTATCTTTTTCAACGGTGTTAAATATCCTACCTCTACAATAAGGATAGCCAAATTTATCAATGAAACCTCCTGCTGCACCAGCGTATTCAAAATAGGTTTTGTTTTTGTAGTCTAAAATTTTAGGTTGAATTATAGCAGTGTCTTCCAGATTTTTAAACGTATCTTGGATAGGTGCTAACCAGTTTTTGGTTACTTCAATATCGCTATTTAATAAGCAGAAGATATCAGCTTCAATACTTTTTAGGGCTTCGTTATACCCCTTGGCATAACCACCATTTTCAGAGTTTTGAATAATTGTTACTGATGGAAAATTATTTTTTAGAAAGCTAACAGAATCATCAGTAGAAGCATTGTCAGCCACATAAACATCGGCTCCTTCAGAGTTGGATATGACCGAAGGTAAAAACTGCTCTAATAGCTTTTTCCCATTCCAGTTTAATATGACAACAGCTATTTTCATCTTTGATATGATGGAATATCTTTTAAAAATAGATAGCACTCTTTTTCTAAATCCATTTGGCAATAATAATGATTTAAACCATTGGTAACCATTAAATACGAAGCGTTTAATGATAGGTTATAACGTGCAATTTGATCAAATGTGTCTTGATCGATAGAAATTTTAGGTGCTTTACATTCCACAATTAAATGAATGGATCCGTCAGTATTATAAACTACAATATCATAGCGTTTTTTTAAATCATTTATTTGCAATTCTTTTTCAACATTAATTAGTGAAGCAGGATATTTTTTTTCCTTGATAAGGAACTGAACGCAATGTTGTCTTACCCATTCTTCAGGTTGTAAAACCACAAACTTTTTACGAATAGAATCAAATATAGATACTTTATTTTCGCTATTTTTGAAACGAAATGAATATGTAGGGAATTGTAATTCTTGCACAACACAAATTTGGTGATTTTTTTTCAATGGATGAAGTTAAAGCGTTAGTTAGTGATATAAAAAGTAGAAAGTTTGTGCCTATTTATTTTTTGATGGGTGAAGAACCTTATTACATTGATAGAATTTCAGATTACATTCAAGAAACTGTATTAACTGAAGAAGAGCGTGGCTTTAATCAAATGGTATTATATGGAAGGGATGTTTCTATTGAAGATGTCATTTCAAATGCTAAGCGTTATCCCATGATGGCAGAACATCAAGTTGTTGTGGTTAAAGAGGCACAAGATTTGGCAAGAAATATTGAGAAACTTGTTGATTATGCCAATCAGCCGCAACCTTCTACTATTTTGGTGTTTAATTATAAATATAAAACTCTAGATAAACGTAAGGCATTATACAAAACGCTCAAAAAAACAGGTGTTGTTTTTGAGAGTAAGAAATATTACGACAATCAAATTCCAAATTGGATTAGTCGTGTTTTGGCTGGTCAAAATTATACTATTACCCAAAAGGCAGCCTTGATGTTAGCTGAATTTTTAGGTACAGATTTAAGTAAGATTAGCAATGAATTAAATAAGCTAAAAATTGTTTTACCTGAAGGCACGCAAATTACACCAGAACTTATTGAAGAAAATATAGGTATTAGTAAGGACTATAATAATTTTGAATTACATAAAGCAATTGGCTCACGTGATATTTTGAAAGCCAATAGAATCATCAAATATTTTGGTGAGAACCCAAAGGATAATCCCATGGTTCTAACTGTTGGTTTCTTACACACCTATTTTTCAAAGCTATTGCATTTACATGGTTTAAAGGATAAATCGCCTAGAAGTGTTGCTTCTGCTCTAAAAATATCACCTTATTTTACAGAAGAGTACATTACAGCTGCCAGAAATTACCCTATGAAAAATGTAAGTGCTATTATTTCCACGTTAAGGGAGTTTGATGTAAAAAGTAAAGGAGTGGGTTCTAATGCTGTACCACAAAAAGATTTGTTGAAAGAACTACTTGTTAGAATTATGAATTAGTTCTATTTTGGAGGTAAGCTCATAACATAATCAAAACTTTTATTTAATAGATTAACCATAAAATCAGAATCATTCAACATTTTATCAGTGATTAGAACATAATCTTTCATAACTGCTCCATACGACATGAATTTTGTAGTATTGTGTTCTTCCTTAAAAGCATCACAATGCTCTTTAGGCAGCCTTACTCCAAGTTCACCAGATTTATTCAATAATGAAAACATATAACCATTAGCAGATGTGTAAGGCATGGTTTTGCCTTTTAGTTCAAATCTTGGACATAATGCAACGAGACTATCATAGATTTTAAGTGTTTCTTCTCGCATAAATTAAGAGTTTATTAATTCTAATTGCTGATTATAGTCATATTGTAAATCTTCATGAAGAGAACTTATTAATTTTTGAATACTAAATATTTGTCTTTCGTAAATATTTGTCAAAGTCTTATTTCTAAATATTGAAGGTTTAAGCGCTTTAAGCTGCCCACAAAAATAGAGTAGGAGTTCAACTTCTGTTTCTTTTTTTAATGAATACCTAGCGAATTTTTTAATGAGCCGTAGTATCTTTCGAACACTTTTTTTCATGTAGAAATAACTATCAGTATTTATGTTTTCAAATAATTGATCAAGTTCAACTTTAATTCCTTCTACAAATTGTGTTTCATCATGAGATTCAAATAACAGATAGGTTAACAATTCTTTGTTTTCTTTCTTAAAACGAGCTAACCTTAAACAAAGTTGCATAAGCTCTTCGTGAGAACGATGATTTAGTTCTTTTCTTATAGTGACTACAGATTCTGCTTTCATTTAATATTTTGTATTTTTTCTTTGTTTTTAACCTTTTAAAAGATTTATGCTTACTGTAGCCAAATTGCTATCTGGAAATTTTGTGAAGTATTTACCATCAGGTATAAGCTCTGCTTCCATTGCTATTTTGTGGAAAACATCTACTTCCAAAATGTATTGATCACTATACCCATGTGTGGCATCATAGGCTGTTGCTGCTGTAATTCCTAAATTTTGAGCGGTTAACTTGGGGTTTATGGTATGCAGTTCTATTACTAATAAACCAAATTTTTCTACATAAGGTTTCCATTTCTTAAGATGTTCTAATAGTGAATCTTCAACCAAATTATTATTTAAGCGTGCTCCTTGATATACATAAGCTCCAGACGATGTACTGGTGCGCTCAGTAATATGAGTTGGTTTTTCCCAAATACGATTATGATCTAAAAATGTTCTAACATTCAATAAATCCTGAAGTTCAATATTGTAATCTTCTTTGAGGTCTTTGGCTAATAAATCAGGTCTGCCAATATCACCCCAAATGACTTTTGCCCAAATATCAGCTTTTATTAAGTTGGCTCTTGTAACTTTTAATGCCGCCTTATTAAAATCAGCGCCAACCAATAAAAGTGGGTGTTCGTCAAGATATTTTCCACGTAGTGTCTGATGTTCAATAACATCAAAAATATGCTGAATAAAGGCACCATTTCCACAACCCATATCTAAAATACCTTTAGGCTGTTCGTCGATAGGTTTATTAAACAATTCAATAATAACCTGATCAATAACCTTGAAATAGGTTGAGTGTGCACCACCACTTCCCCAAACATTCATTTCACGATGTACGTGCTTTTCGGTTTCAGCAGGATCATTTGTTTTTAATATTAGTGGATTGCCAAAAATAAGTTCGTCTAATTTTACAAACGTTGGTAAATAAGAAACAGTAACACCATAAGCTGAAGCACGTTTGGCAAAAAACAAACCTTCATCTGAAAATTGATAGGTGTTCTTCTTTTTGACAAACCAACCTAAATGTGCAAAGAAATCTAATATTTTTTTAAAGCTTTCAGGGTCTTTATGATATTCTTCAGCCGTAAATGAAGCCTCCATGAAATACTTCTGAAACAAACCATTTACACCTAATAAAACGATAATTGGACCTACTATACAGCCTTCAATATGTTTTAGTATTTGGTGTTCAACAGAATCATTTTGAGTGTTTTTTAATCCAAATTGACTTTCATATTTTTTGAATATTCGCTCTAAAACAATAAAAGCATCAGCTCCAATACGTTCTTCTGGAAATTTTACAGAGTAATTAAGTAGTTTTACAACGTCTTCATAAAGCGATGCTAGTTCAAAAGCGCTTTTACTTGAATCATTTGTTTCGTAAGATATTGTATTGGTTTTGTTGTCTAAATGTTGGATTAACCAACCTTGAGAACATAATATTCGCAGTGCTACATTTAAATAGCCTTCATTAGTCTTAAAATTTTGTGTAAGTTTTTCTAAAGAAACCAATTTATTATTAAGAAGAAAATCTAAAACACCTTTTTTGTATAAAGAGTAAGCTGTTGTTGCTGTTGCAATACCATCTAGATGTCTAAAAATAATACCACGGAGTTGTTCTTTATCTGTTTTGGAAAGCATGACATGTCGGTTAGATTATAAATATAAAAAAACCTTTCAACATATTGCTGAAAGGTTTGTGGTATCTAACAAATTGCGTAGATTATCTCAATTTCGGAAAATCACTTGGGTTAGCTTCATGCATGACTTGATAAACAGCTTCAAAAATGTCTTCAACTGATGGTTTTGAGAAATAATCACCATCAGTTCCATAAGCTGGTCTGTGCTGTTGTGCTGCAAGTGTTTGTGGTTTGCTGTCTAAATGTTCGTATGCGTTTTGAGTATTTAAAATTTCATTCAAAATAAATGCTGAAGCACCTCCAGGAACATCTTCGTCAATAACCATTAAACGATTAGTTTTTGAAACACTTTTTACAATATCATGATTTAAATCAAAAGGCAATAAAGATTGTACATCAATGATTTCAGCATCAATACCAACCTCTTGCAATTCTTTAGCTGCTTGTTCAATAATGCGCAGCGTTGAGCCGTAAGAAACCAAAGTAATATCCTGACCTTCTCTAATGGTTTCAACAATACCTAGAGGTGTTTTAAATTCACCTAAATTGGTTGGCATTTTTTCTTTTAATCGATAGCCGTTTAAACATTCAACAATAAGACCTGGTTCATCACTTTCTAGAAGGGTGTTGTAAAATCCAGCTGCTTTTGTCATATTTCTTGGGACTAACACGTGTATTCCTCTAACCAAATTTATAATGCCTCCCATTTGTGAACCAGAATGCCAAATACCTTCTAATCTATGACCACGAGTTCTTATAATTAATGGAGCTTTTTGACGACCTTTGGTTCTATATTGTAAGGTTGCCAAATCGTCACTCATAATTTGCAACGCATATAATATGTAATCTAAATATTGAATTTCAGCTATTGGTCTTAATCCACGCATAGCCATACCAATACCTTGACCAAGAATGGTTGCTTCACGAATGCCTACGTCAGAAACACGTAACTCACCATACTTCTCCTGCATACCTTCTAATCCTTGATTGACATCACCAATATGACCAGCATCTTCTCCAAAAACTAATGTTTCAGGATACTTGCTAAATATGGCGTCGAAATTATCACGAATTACCAATCTGGCATCAACCTCTTCGGCATTGTTGTCGTAAGTTGGTTTAACTTCAGAGATATTTAAAGCTGAATTATTAGATTCAGAATATAAATGTGAACTGTATTTAGGTTGAATTGTCGCTGTGTAAGTGTTTATCCAATTTACCAAATTACTTTTGGCGTTTGAGGTTTCACTAATTACATAACGTAAAGCCTTTCTTGCAGTTGAAAGAATTTCTTTTCTAATAGGTTCTTTAATTCCTGCTAAATCATTTGATAGCTTTTCAATAAAAACTTTATTTGAACTGGAATTTGCAACTTCTTTTAAGATAGAAACTAGCTCGTTTTGTTCATTTTTTAATGGTTTTGTAAAAGCTGTCCAAGCTGCTTTTTTTCCATTACTAACTTGTTTTTTTATGTCTTTTTCAATGTCATTTAATTCGTCATCTGTGGCAATGCTATTAGCAATCATCCACTCACGTAATTTAGCATTGCAATCATATTCTGCTTCCCAAGCCAATCTGTTTTCATCTTTATAACGTTCATGGGAACCAGACGTAGAATGCCCTTGCGGTTGCGTTAACTCACGTACATGAATTAATACTGGAACATGTTCCTCACGAGCAATTTGAGATGCTTTTTGATAGGTCTCAATTAAGGCAGCATAATCCCAGCCCTTAACGCGTAATATTTCATAACCCTTTTGGTTATCATCACGTTGAAATCCTTTTAATATTTCAGATATATTCTCTTTTGTAGTTTGATGTCTGGCATGAACAGATATACCATATTCATCATCCCAAACACTCATAACCATAGGAACTTGTAATACACCAGCCGCATTTATGGTTTCAAAAAACAAACCTTCACTAGTACTGGCATTACCAATAGTTCCCCATGCTACCTCGTTTCCATTTACAGAAAAGTTAGTAGTATCAATGCCCTTTACATGTCTGTATATTTTTGAAGCTTGAGCTAAACCTAATAGACGAGGCATTTGACCAGCTGTTGGTGAAATATCGGCACTTGAGTTTTTTTGAGCTGTTAAATCTTTCCAGTTACCGTTTTCATCTAAACTATGCGTAGCAAAGTGTCCACCCATTTGACGACCTGCTGACATGGGTTCTTCGCTTAAATCTGTATTGGCATATAATCCTGCAAAAAACTGTTCAATAGACAATTCTCCAATAGCCATCATAAACGTCTGGTCACGATAATAACCCGAACGAAAATCACCATTTTCAAAAGCTTTTGCCAAGGCTAATTGAGGCAATTCTTTTCCATCTCCAAAAATTCCAAACTTGGCTTTTCCTGTCAAAACTTCCCGTCTGCCCAAGAGACTACATTCTCTGGAGGTAACAGCAATTTTATAATCATTTAAAACTTCTGTTTTAAAATCTTCAAAAGACAGGTCTTTTTTTGTTTCAGGATTTGTTTGCATAGAGTTCATGGTATTTTTGCAAAGATAGCTAATAATGAGAAGATTTGCAATGCTGAAAACTGTTATAAAATTGAAAATAACTCAATAAAAAGCTAATGAAATTCAGATTTATTCAATAAAATTAAAAATTCGGCAATTTCATTAAGAATAATGTATTGATAGAAAATATTTTTTAATACCAACGTCTTGAGAATAGACCTAATAGGGTTTTAAAATCTAAAGTAACTATAAAACGAATTTTTTGATCATAATTTGGCTGCGCAATTTCCCAGCCTAAATTTGAATAAACAGGGAAGAAAATTTCAAAGTAATCTTCAACCAAAATAAACCGAAGACCAGAATCATAGACAAATTCGGCATTTGCTCCATGATTTTTAACAAATCCAACATCACCATATGCCATGATATATTTCCAAATGGTGGTACTACCGTTTAGGGTGGTTATCCACTGATTGGCAAAGCCAGGATTTAATTGTGATTTAAAACCACCTTCAGCTACAATCAACTGTTGGCTAAATAATCCAGCACTCTCCGAACGACCATAGTAATTATAATCAAACAAATAATCTGTTGGTCTGTCTAGAGCAAAACTAAAATAATCAGAATCTTGATATGTTTTATTATACAGAAAAGCTCCGGCAAACAATCTTAAGTGATATCTTCTGTTTTTTGCAGTCAGTTTTCTATATTCATAGTTCAAAGCTACTTTTCCAAATTTCTTGGCTATTTGTAAGTCTGCGAACCAAGCAGAGAAATCTATTAAATCTTTATCTACGTGATTAAATCGCGCATTAAAGACACTATAATTTGGCTCTAGAGTTTCAGATGTTAAAACAGCATTTGGATCTTCGTCTCTATTAATATCAATATAGCGTAAGGATAAGTAGTTACGCATGTTAGACCTTAAGTTGTCGTTATCTCTGAATTGAAATTGAACACCAGGCGTGAATTTTGTTACAAATAAATCATCAGCATAGCTTTGGTAGCCAGCACCTATGCCATATCTAATTAAAAATAGGCTTTGAGAATTGTCAATATATTGATTGTAATCTAAAGAAACTCCTCCTGTTAATGATTTTGATTTTAAACCGTATTGAGGTGATATTTTATAATTAAAGGCTTTTTTTAATACAGTTTTATTATATGCTTTTACACCCAGTACAATACCGTCATAAATGTTATTGAATTCTACAATTGGCATGAGGAACAATTGATTGTATTTTGGGTCCTCAATATCCTTAATCAAACGTATTTGTAAAGGTCTATTAAATACAGCATTTGTTAAATCTTTGGTGTTGTTTCTTAAGTTGAACTCTGGGACAATCTGATCCTGATTTAAAACAAGTTTAGTGTAACCATTATCAGGAATAACAACAACGATTGAATCTTTTACAGGATCAATCCAAATTTTAGATTTAACCTCATCATCAATCATAGAGAATAACGATATTGGTACAACAGCCTCATTTCGATTTTTAATGGTTACTTTGATTGAATCATTGGCTTTTACAACTTCTGAAATGGTGTAGTCAATAACTTTATCTGTTTGTAGATAATCGGTAAAAAACCAGTCTATGTTTTTCTCTGTTTTAGATTTCAAAAACACTTCGAAATCCTTGGTGTTAGTGGGTTTTAAGGTTCTAGATGTTAAGTATTCTTGTATAGAGTTTTCAACAGTGTTAGAATTAATATAATTTTCTAAATATTTCAATCCAACACCAGCTTTGTATTTGTTTGCAATATTTTCATTGAATTTTAAAAGTGAATCTTTAGACATGGTTAAAGGCTGATCAATATTTCCTCTGGCCATATGCATATAAAGAAAACTATATTGAGCATTAAAATCTAATTGTGCTGCATGAAAAGATTTTAGTCCCCAAATACGTGAAAGCGTACCAGCAAGTTTCATTTCTGGGTAAAACTCATCAACATATTTCATGAGGTAATATGTTTGAATGCCATCAAGAATCCATTGATCTTCTCGTGGATTTATGAGTAGGGTATTTTCTAAATAATTATGTAAAGCGGTCTTTAATATTTTTAATTCATATTGAAAATTATCGGGAAAAGGTCTTATGAAATCTGGCAGTAAATTCAATCCATAAATAGGACTTTTTTTATAATCAATATCAGTTACAAGTAATTTTTTATGTGGATAAGAACCCAATGTTTTGGATAGAAAAGAGGCAATATTATCTGTTATCAATGCCTTACTCAAGGGATTTAATTCTTCATCATCAATATTGGAAACTACAGTAAAAAAATCAGTTTCAATTTGCTTAAAATGAGAGGTTTTATTTATAAATAACTTTGAATTTACTCTATTTTCACCAGTAAAAACAAAGACTTGATTACCATCAATTTGGTTATAATCAAATTGATTTAACTCAGAAACTACATGATATTTTAAAGGACAGGTTAATTCAATACGAATATCAGATTTAGGAACAAACATATCATCTAAATCCTTATTACTACTGTATTGCCATTCACCATTATAAACTGCGGGCGTTATATACCAATACCTTAAGTTGTAGTCACTATTAGAAGTCACACCATACCTTGTAAACTTATCATTAGGTACTTGAACAATATAATTTAATTGAATGGTATAGGAATCACCTGGCTGTAATGTCTCGCTTAATTTAACTTTTAAAACATCAATCTGCTCTTTGACTCTTTCAAAATTTAAATCAGTTTCATTTTGTTTTACTGAAGTAATTACTGAATAGCCTCTATCTTCATTTTTAGCAAAATGAAATTCAGTTTTGAATTCTTCAGAAAATCGTTTGGCCAATGGCGTACTTTTGGTAGAATAACTATTACTCCAATCATTCAAATATATAGACTGTAAGGTGTCTTGACTGGTGTTTTGATAGGTTATTGTTTGAGATATTTTTATCTGATTGTTTTCAGTATTGAGTTTTGCCTTTATATCAATAGTATTTTGACTATAGGAATAAAAACAAGCAACTGTTAATAAGACATTTAAAAAATAACGTATTCTCAATTTATTTTGATAAACTTTAAAGGTTCAACATGAGTATTGAGTGGCATAATGTAATAGATGCCACTTGATAGGCCTGCTACTGGTATCGTATATTCATACGAAGAATTTATAGCAACGGTTTTAACTGTATGACCTAATACATCATAAATTTTAAGTCTTTTAGTGTGGTTTGATTGATTATTAAATTTGACTCTTATATTACTTTTGACAATGTTTGTGCCTACAATTTCAAAAAGTGAACCGTTATTATATTCAGGAGTGCTCAATAACGTTTCTGTGGTCTCAATCTGTAGTGTAACGGGAAGATGGTCGCTAAAATTGTGCAAGGCATCTCTAATTTCAAAAGAAAAAGTAGCTCCATCGCATTCCGTATCGTTGATAGCATTGTTATAACAATCAATATTGCCATTATTTCCATACGCCTGATAGGAATCTGATCTATAGTAAACATCTGTGTTATTGATCATGTTTTCTGAACACATAATAAAATCAAAACGATCATCAAATCCTCCAGTAGTGCCACCCATACCAGTTTGGGTTCTCGTTGATTGCGTAAAAACATCAATATAGTTTGTGTTATTGTGCCAACTCCCGATTTGATTGGCTGGATCAATAAAGACAATATTATTAATATTATCAATAAGCCTTTGAAAAGCTGGTTCTGAACTTGTGTAAACATTAAAATCTCCAGCTAAAATTACATTGCTGTCCACAGGGAAGTTTTCTAAATAAATGATGAGGTCTTCGACCATTTCTAATCGAAGTTCCTGATTTTCTTCACCACTAGATGCTTTTAAGTGACAAACAATAAAGTCAATGAATATAGGTTCTGTGTCTTGATTAATAGTGTTTAATTTTAATCTATAATGGTTGAAATCCCTAAAAATTGTAGTAACAATATTCTGACTTTCTAAAATAAATTTTGAACTATCATAATACAACAAATTCTGAAGATCATTTTGGTTACCAATCGTGTCATCTGATGAATTTAGAGTGAAATTTGCTTTTTCAAAATTTGGATTGATACTATTTTGAATAAGATTCAGAATACTGTTGGCTCCTGACTCATTATTTAGTTCACAAACCATAAAAACATCAGGTTGATAGTCATCCAAAATAGTTTCTAAATATTGCAATCTATTTGGAACAGCATCCTCCAATGGAAAATTCAATAAATTATAAAACATAACATTGAAGGTTTCTTGTGCAAACAAGCCTGTTATGTTTAGTATGGCAATAAACCATATATATTGAATTTTTCTTTTCATGCTATTAATTCAGGGATTTTTACTGTATTAGAAATTAGGACTCAAGCCAGATTCTTTATAGAAGCTATCTAATATTGTAATGACTTCATCAGCAGTATCAACGAGATGTATTAAATCTAAATCTTTTGCACTAATATTTGTAAATCTGTCCAAAAGTGTTTCCTTCACCCAATCCATTAATCCAGTCCAGAAATCGGTACCTACAAGGATGATTGGAAATTTTTCAATTTTATTAGTTTGGATAAGTGTGATTGCTTCAAACAACTCATCTAAAGTTCCAAAACCACCTGGCATCACTACAAAACCTTGTGAATACTTTACGAACATAACTTTTCTAACAAAGAAATAGTCAAAATCTAAACTTTTATCAGAATCTATATACGGATTATCATGTTGCTCAAAAGGTAATTCAATATTTAATCCAACAGATGTGCCTCCAGCTATATGAGCACCTTTGTTTCCTGCTTCCATAATACCAGGTCCACCACCTGTAATAACTCCATAACCGTGTTCAACTATTTTGCTTGCGACTTCTTCAGCTAACTTATAATATTTGTGATCCGGTTTGGTTCTTGCTGATCCAAAAATAGAAACGCAAGGACCAATCCTGCTTAATTTTTCGTAACCATTAACAAATTCGCCCATGATTTTAAAAATAGCCCATGAGTCATTTGTTTTTATTTCATTCCAACGTTTATGGTGTTGTTCTTTTTTCATTAATTTTCTGTTTAAAAATTAGAAAGTTCAATTTCAGGATTTTAGTCCGAAGTTTGCAAATTTATGAAGAAATAATTCCTTTTTACTATCTTAATTCTTAATTATTGTGCAAAAAATAAGGTAAACAAGCAGTTTACCTTATTTATTTTTCATTCTTAAATTTAAATCATTTCAAAGGGTTTCTACCAGAAATAATATTATAAAGGATTGCAATTACAGCAATCACCAACAAAATATGAATTAAATTTCCAGTAGCAATTCCAGGTACTATACCTAGAAAACCTAAAAGCCATATGACTATGCATATTACGGCAACTAACCAAAGTAAACTTCTCATAATTAGAATTGTTTAAGATTATAGTCTTAAATATACTAATTAAAAATCACTCTTTTCAGTTTAATTCCTTTTTAAGGAACTTTGCTGTATAGCTTTTAGTGTTTTTTACGAGTTCTTCAGGAGTTCCCTTGGCTACAATTTCGCCACCATTTTTACCACCTTCATAGCCAATATCAATAATGTAATCGACTGTTTTAATAACATCCAAATTATGCTCAATAATTAAAACGGTATTGCCTTTATCTACTAATTTATTTAACACTATCATCAATACTCTTATATCTTCAAAATGCAATCCAGTTGTTGGTTCATCTAAAATATAGAAAGTATTACCGGTGTCACGCTTACTCAACTCTGTTGCCAATTTAATTCTTTGAGCTTCACCACCTGAAAGCGTTGTACTTTGTTGACCTAGTGTTATATACCCTAAACCAACATCTTTGATGGTTTTTAGTTTTTTGTGAATTTTTGGAATATGTTCAAAGAATTCAACAGCTTCATTAATAGTCATTTCTAGAACATCGCTGATGGATTTTCCTTTATAACGAATCTCAAGTGTTTCCCTATTGAACCGCTTACCTTGACAAGTTTCACATTCCACGTAAACATCTGGTAAAAAATTCATTTCAATAACTCGTAAACCACCTCCTTGACAGGTTTCACAACGTCCGCCTTTAACGTTAAAGCTAAAACGACCTGGTTTGTAACCACGAATCATGGCTTCAGGAATTTTTGAATATAAACTACGTATTTCACTAAATACACCAGTATAAGTTGCTGGATTACTGCGAGGTGTTCTTCCAATTGGTGATTGGTTGATATCAATAACCTTATCAATATGTTCTAACCCTTTTATGCTTTTATAAGGCATTGGTTTTTTTACACCATTGAAATAATGGGCATTCATGATAGGGTAAAGTGTTTCATTGATTAATGTTGATTTTCCACTTCCTGAAACACCAGTAACACCAATCATTTTGCCAAGAGGAATATCAATTGAAACATTCTTTAAATTGTTACCTGTACAGCCTTTCAGTGATAAGGTTTTACCATTGCCTTTACGCCGTTTTTTGGGAACTTCAATTTCTTTAGTACCATTGAGGTAGTCAGCAGTGAGCGTGTTGTGGGTCTTTAGTTCTTCTGGCGTACCAATACTAATTATTTCACCACCATGTTTTCCTGCTTTTGGTCCAATATCAATTACATAATCTGCATGCTCAATCATATCCTTGTCATGTTCAACAACTATTACTGAATTGCCAACATCACGCAGAGATATGAGCGATTTTATAAGCTTTTCATTATCACGTTGGTGTAAGCCAATGCTAGGTTCATCCAAAATATAAAGTACTCCAACTAACTGTGAGCCAATTTGAGTAGCTAAACGAATACGCTGGGCTTCACCGCCAGACAAAGATTTTGAACTTCGGTTTAGGGATAGATAATTTAATCCAACATCTAGTAAAAATTGTAACCTACTACGTATTTCTTTATTGATCTCTTCAGAAATTTTTAATTGTGTATCTGAAAGATGGTTTGATAAATCATCAAACCAACCAGCCAAATCAACAATGTCTTTTTCAGCTAATTCTGAAATATTTAAACCATTGACTTTAAAGTATAGTGATTCTTTTCGAAGACGAGAGCCTTCACATTCGGAACACTTTACTTTATCCATATAGTCTTTGGCCCAACGTTTTAATGAGGTTGATTCGGCAGACTTATATTGGTTTTCTATAAAATTAGCAACACCCTCAAAATCTATTTTGTAATCGCGTGTAACACCTAATGTTTTACTTTCAACAGAGAATTTTTCGTTACCACCATAAAGAATAACCTGTTTGGCTTCTTCGGGAATAGCTTTATAGGGGTCGTTTAGTGAGAAATTATAGCGTTGTGCAATAGTTTCAAACTGCTTGAAAATCCAACTATTTTTTTTGGGTCCATGAGGAGCCAATGCACCTGCGTTGATGGATAGCTTGGTATCAGGAACAATTTTATTTTCGTTTATTTGATAGAGCGAACCAATGCCATTACATTTTGGACAAGCACCTTTAGGTGAGTTAAACGAAAAATTATTTGGTTCAGGATTGGGATAAGAAATACCCGTTGAGGGACACATTAAATTTCTACTGAAATATCTTGCTTCTTGGGTGTCTTGATCAATAACCATAAGTACATCGTCACCATGATACATGGCTGTGTTTATGGTTTCCATTAGACGCTTATCATTATCTGCTACATCATCAATTTTTAATCGGTCAATGACTATTTCAATATCATGTGTTTTATAACGATCTAATTTCATGCCTTTTACCAGGTCACGGATTTCACCATCGGTTCTCACCTTAACAAAACCTTGTTTGGCTATTTGCTCAAACAATTCACGGTAATGTCCTTTTCTTGAACGTATTACAGGAGCTAGGATGTTGATGCGCTTTCCATCAAACGATTCTTTAATAAGATCTCTAATTTGCTCATCATTATAACTCACCATTTTCTCACCAGTATTGTAACTGTAGGCATCACTGGCTCTAGCAAATAAAAGCCTTAAAAAGTCATAAATTTCAGTGATAGTACCAACCGTAGAACGTGGTGATTTGCTCGTAGTCTTTTGCTCAATTGCAATTACAGGAGAAAGTCCATCAATTTTATCAACATCTGGACGCTCTAATCCACCTAAAAACTGTCTGGCATATGCCGAAAAGGTTTCTATATAACGGCGTTGTCCTTCAGCATAAATAGTGTCAAATGCCAATGACGATTTACCACTGCCAGACAAACCAGTAATAACCACTAGTTTCTCTCGTGGTATGGTTACGTCAATGTTCTTTAAATTATGGACGCGAGCACCTCTAACTTCAATATGTTCTTCAAAATGACCCATAGTATTGCAAAGTTGCAAAGGTACAATTTTAGATGTTAATTTTTAGTGACCTACTATTCATGATTTTTATTATTATTGTATAAGAAATAAAATTAAAAAACATGAAATTACTCGGAATAAGCTCACGAATTAATCATCCCGAATATGGTAAGGGAGTTGTTACCAATGTAACTTCGAAACATTATTGGGTTACTTTTATAGATAACGGATTGGAAACTATTGATATTGATTCAGAATTTGAAGTTATTGAGGCTGCTGAAGATGATGTGGATACGGTTAGTTTTTTTGATGTAGAAAGCAGTCTGGTGGAGATTTTAAAGAAGTATAGTGACGTGTCTGAAGTTGTTCATATTGCAGATAAATGGAAAGGTGGTAAATTGATTTTAGAGCCAGGCGATACGACATTGCAAAGTAAAGAAGTGCCAATTGATAGTTTTTTTCATAAAATAACTATGGTTCGCGATAGATTGCGAGTCATGGAGCAAAAAATAAATTCTAGTAAAAATTTAGATGAACAGGAAAAAATAGATTTACAACAATATATTACTAGAAGTTATGGTAGTTTAACCACGTTTAATGTGATGTTTAAATTAAAAGACCAACAATTTAAAGGGCAGAGTAGTAAGTGAGTTTCAGATTAATTGGTTCCTTTAACATTACCCATTTCAATACCTAAAAAAAGTAGTTCATGAAATGTTGGCAACTGCGCACCACTTTCAGTGGTTGTCCAATCTGTCCATGACGCTTCTAGTCCGCCAATTGGTAAAATATCAACCCACATTTTAAACTTTGTAGGTTTATGGTTTTTGTCTAAAATCCAAACATAGGAATCACCTGGTGTTGTGCCTCCAGATGTGTATGTTACCATTAAACCTTCTTCACCAGATTCTGTTTTTACAAGGCTTCTTTGAGTTCCTAGGTCAAAAACCTTGTAAGGAGCCACAAGCCAAAAGGAATCGTTATTAAAGTAATCAGTCGCTTCACTTATTAATTCTTTAGCTTGTTCGCCTTCAACCTTAAAATTATGTACATAAGCTTTAGATTCTGAAGGACTATTTAAGTTTAAATCTACTTTATATTCTTTCCAATATACCACACACGTGTTTTGGTCTTTTTGCCATTTAAAATGATGACGATTTTTAAAGGTCCATTCTATATAATTCGTGTTTTTATAGGCTTCATAGTCTAGTGCATTGAGCATAGATTGCGCAAGCGCTTCAGCTTGTTCGCCTTGTTTACCTTGAGGTAAATCTTCATTGTATTTAAAATAGACAAACCCAAAAAATAATAGACTAGGCAAGGTGAAAAATATCACTAATCCAGCAGTTATTTTAAGAACTCTCTTAAACGTCATTTTATTAGATTTTTGCCTTTAAACTTCTAGCTAAAACATCAGCAGCTTTAGGGTGATTTCTAAACCACAATTCAGGTTCAATAAGTTCTAATTCTGAAAGTGCTATTTGCCCTTGGTTATCTGTAAAGATATCAACTCTAGCATAAATGGGCAACTCCTTACATGCTTTTACAGCATTTTCTGCAAAGGTAATTTCTTCTTTCGATGGCACATAGTCGTGAACGCTTCCTCCAAAATCGTCCTGAACCCTAAAATCACCAGGTTTTGCTTTTTTTAAAATAGCATGTGTAAAATGACCATTAAAAACCATTAACGACAATTCACCTTCTAATACAATATTGTGCTGAAAGGGTTGTAGCATCATTGATTCTTGAGTGATTAAAGCCTTAAATATAGACTCGTGTTCTGATAAATTATTTTTATTGAGTTTATAGGTATGTCTTGCAGCACCAGAAATACAGGGTTTTAAAACCGTTTCTTCCCAACTGAGATGTTCATGTAATTGAGCCAAAGTTGTATTTGTTCCCGTCTCAATGAAATGGGTTTTGGCAACGTGTACACCAGCTTTTTCTAAATCTAATAAATAGTGTTTGTCAAGATTCCAACGGATAATGTGTTCAGAATTAAATAAGGTGGTTACTTTGGATATTTTAGTTAACCATTTTGAAAACTCGTTGAATCTATCAAAGTAATCCCAAGTTGTTCTAAATAAAACTGCTTTGGTTTCTGACCAATTAAAATTATCGTCATCCCAGGCTAATCGTAAAGTTTTTAAACCGTGCTTATTTAAAGCATCTTGCACCAAGAAATCTTCATAAAACACATTGTGTTTGTATGCGTCGTTTTTAGAATCTTTTAAATAGCGTTTGTCAGTCAGAATTACAATATCTATCATATTAATCGTCTAATAGCTTCGCGTTTACTTAAGGGTTTTAAAGTGTTGGAATTTACAAAATCTAATACTGCAGTTGGATTCACTTTCCCGTATTCTCTTAATGCCCAACCAATAGCTTTTTGAATAAAAAATTCATCTGAATCTTTATGGGTCAAACATTGTTTAAATAAAAACTGTTGGTTAGTTTGTTCTTTATAACCTAATTGAAAAATGATACTGCTTCGTTGCAACCATAAGTTATTTGAGCCTGAAAATCTTGATATAACTTCAGGTTTTTCTTCTTTAAACTGTTGCAGGTATTTGCCTAAAATTTGTTTAGCAATAAAGTCAACAGAATCCCACCAAGAGTTAGTTGTAATAAGTTTTTCAATGAGTATTATATCTTCTTTTTTGTATGATGTGCGTAATTGTTTTTCAAATAATTCAATAGCAATCATGTGCATCTCACGTTGTGGCATATCAAATAAATCGAAAGCAAGTGTTCTAACTGTATCGCGAATTTCAAGTTTATGTTTTTCTATAATAGGTTTGGATAGCGAACGTCGGAAAGGTGCCTTTATACCATAAAATGTAAATTTATTTAGCATGTATGCAGACATTTGTGCTGCATAATCATGATTAGCATGAGATTGAAATGTATGTTTTAATTCAGTTATAAAACCCATCTTAAAACCCTATAGCTGTATCATCTCCACGCCAGTCGGCACCACCTTCTAGTTTACCGTCATCAGTCACTAATATACCATCAACAATACCAATAACTGGTGAACGCTTTTCATTAATTGTGTATCCTTTTTCTTCTAATTGGCCAATTAGTTCTTTACTAAATTTATTAGGTTCCATACGAATGTAATCTGGCAACCATTGATGGTGAAATCTTGGTGCGCTAACGGCTTCTTGCATGGTCATGTCAAATTCTTGAACGTTTAAAATGGTTTGTAATACGGATGTTATAATAGTAGAACCACCAGGAGTTCCTAGAGTCATTAAGAGTTTTCCGTTCTTTTCAACAATTGTCGGTGTCATAGAACTTAACATACGCTTTTCTGGCTCAATGCTATTGGCTTCTGCACCAGTTAAACCAAACATATTGGGTACACCAGCTTTGCTGCTAAAATCGTCCATTTCGTTATTTAGAAAAAAGCCAAGTTCTGAACAAAACAATTGGGAGCCAAACGTGTTGTTTAATGTTGTTGTTACTGATATAGCGTTTCCAAATTGATCTACAATAGAGTAGTGGGTTGTTTCATCACTTTCAACAAATTCAATATTTCCATGAAACACTTCGCTAGAAGGTGTAGCTTTTTCAAACGAAAAATCACGCATACGATTATAAAGATACGTGTCACTCAACAAGGTATCTGTTGGAATCTGAACAAAATCAGGATCACCTAAAAAATAATTTCTATCGGCATAAGCACGTCTTTCAGCTTCTGAAAGTAGTTGAATGGTTTTAAGAGAATTATGACCAAATTTTTTTAATTCGTAGGGTTCAATCATTTTCATGATTTGTGCTAAACAAATTCCGCCACTTGATGGTGGAGACATGGAAATAACGTTGATATCTTTATATTTAAACGTAATAGGTTCGCGCCATATGGCTTCATAATTAGCTAAATCTTCCAAAGTAATAATGCCACCTCTTTCAGATAAGTACTCAACCAATATTTTGGCTGTTTCACCTTTGTAAAACTCATCTTTACCATTTAAGGCAATCCGTTGCAATGTTTTTGCTAGTTGAATATTTTTTATAGTGTCACCAGCTTTTTTATTTTTTGAATAAAGAATTTCTTTGCCATTAACAGCCCTAAATATGCTATCGTGTAAGTTAAATCTTTCCGCTTGTTTTTCAGTCACTTTATAGCCCTTATTAGCAAGTTCTATAACAGGCTCCAAAATTTCGCTTACTGATAATTTTCCAAATTTTTGTTGCGCTTCAAAAACTCCAGCCACAGTACCAGGAACACCAACAGCTAGCTCACCAAGAATACTTTTTAATGGGATGACATTTTCTAAAGAATCTAAATACATATTTTTTGAAGCTGCCAATGGTGCTTTTTCGCGATAATCTAAAGCGCCAACATCACCATTGCTCATGCGGTATACCATAAAACCACCACCACCTAGATTCCCAGCAGATGGGTAACAAACAGCTAACGCCATTTCAGTTGCCATCATGGCATCGAACACATTGCCGCCTTTTTCAAGGATATCACTACCAATTTTTGAGGCTTCTTTTCTGGCTGAAACCACCATGGCTTTTTCAGTAATAACGCCATATTCATGAGTTTGACTCTCTTGAGATGACGTGTTTCGCTTTTTGCAACTAAAAACTATGCTAATAAAACAAAATATTATAAGTAATTTTCTCATGGTTGGTTATTTAGCTTGTTAGTTAATTCTATAAGTTTATTATTAGAAAACAAAATGAGTTCATCAAAAAACAACGTGAATTCGTTCTCAAATTCAGAATAGTAAGTATTAAGTTCAGTGGTAGCCTTATTCATTTTTGATCTGTTTTGAGTTCGTCTGTTCATACCGTCTAGAACGCGTTGGATGCCTTCAATTTTGGCGTAGTTTAATAACCAGTTATCTGCAATCATAAATGGCATCATTTTTTTTGTGCGTTCAGGTAAAATTTCAAAATTGTCTTCTAACGATTTGTAAAATTTTTCAACATATATGTCTAACGGTGTTTCGGAATATTTCTGCCAGTTTTTCGCTAAAAAATGGTCGTAAAGAATATCTACAATCACACCAGAATAATGACTATAGTTTTTGTGAAGGCGCTTTGTGCTTTGTCTTACAATAGGATGCGCATCAGTAAAGGTGTCTATTTCACGATGTAACAGGATTCCAATTTGTAAATCTTTAGGGTAGTTCTTGTACTTTTTTCCACGAATTCCATCAGCAATAAAATTACCAATTGTAATACTTTCATTGTTTCCTGAAAGATATATATGCGCTAGAAAATTCATTCTGTGAATTTACAAATTCGTAATATAGAAAACATACAGAAAACTTATATTTGTTCAAATTTTTAAAAAACATGACACTTATAAAATCTATATCAGGAATACGAGGCACTATTGGTGGAGCAGTAGGAGAGAACTTAACACCAATTGATGCCGTAAAATTTGCATCGGCTTATGGTGTTTGGTTAAAACAGCAACGAAATAAAGATAATCATAAAGTAGTTGTGGGACGTGATGCTCGAATTTCTGGTGAAATGATTCAGAACTTGGTTATGAACACCTTGGTTGGATTAGGTATTCATGTGGTTGATTTAGGGTTGTCCACAACTCCAACTGTAGAGGTTGCAGTTCCCATGGAACATGCTGATGGTGGTATAATACTAACGGCAAGCCATAACCCAAAACAATGGAATGCTCTTAAATTGTTGAACGAAAAGGGAGAATTTTTAAATGGTGCCGAAGGTGCGAAAATATTAGAAATAGCAGAATCTGATAATATGTCCTTTGCTGATGTTGATAGCTTGGGTAAGATTACTAAAAATCAAGCTTATATCGATATGCATATTGATGAGGTTTTAAATTTACCTCTTGTAAATAAAAAAGCCATAGAAGATGCAAAGTTTAAAGTGGTTGTTGATGGTGTAAATTCAACAGGTGGCATTGCAATTCCATTGCTATTAGAAAGATTAGGTGTTCATCCTGTGAAATTGTATTGTGAACCTAATGGTCAGTTTCCTCATAACCCAGAACCTTTAAAGGAGCATTTAACTGATTTATCTGAAGCGGTTGTAAAAGAACATGCTGATTTTGGAATTGTGGTTGATCCAGATGTTGACCGGTTAGCGTTTATGGATGAAAAAGGCGAAATGTTTGGTGAAGAATATACGTTGGTAGCCTGTGCTGACTATGTACTCTCAGAAACTCCAGGAAATACAGTCAGTAATATGAGTTCCACTAGAGCCTTACGTGATGTTACTGAAAAACATGGAGGTACCTATGAAGCCAGTGCAGTTGGTGAAGTTAATGTTGTTGAACTCATGAAACGAAACAATGCGATAATAGGAGGTGAAGGTAATGGAGGTATAATCTATCCTGAATTACATTATGGTCGTGATGCTTTAGTTGGTGTGGCTTTGTTTTTAAGTCTTTTGGCAGATAAAAAAATGTCTGTTAGTGCGTTACGTGCTTCCTATCCTAATTATTATATGAGTAAAAAGAAAATTCAATTAACTCCATCTTTGGATGTTGATGGTATTCTTAAGACTATGGAGACAAAATATGCACATGAAAATTTAACAACTATTGATGGTGTGAAAATAGATTTTGCCGATAGCTGGGTGCATTTACGCAAAAGTAATACAGAACCAATAATTAGAATTTATACCGAAGCATCTTCACAAAATGAGGCAGATACTTTAGCAGATAAAATTATTTCAGAAATAGAAGCTGTCGCTAATATTTAGTACTTTTGCCTTATAATTTAATAGCCATGATTACTGCAATGTCAGATAGTAAAAAGTCAACAGATTTAGAATCCTATTTCAAAACGTTTAGAAATAACATTATTGGAATTGATCAAGAATTTGAATCGCCTTTTGGTAAGAAAAAAATACTTTATACTGATTGGACAGCTTCTGGTCGCTTATATAGACCCATTGAAGAGAAAATGTGCAATGAATTTGGTCCTTATGTCGCTAATACACATACTGAAACCACAGTCTCTGGAACAGCGATGACAAAAGCGTATCATGAGGCTAAAAACATTATTAAAAAGCATGTAAACTGCAATGATGATGACGTTCTGATTGTTTCAGGTAATGGAATGACAGGTGTTGTTAATAAATTTCAACGAATTTTAGGCTTAAAAATCCCCGAGAATTTGAGTAAACATACTCAAGTACCAGAAGAAATGTGTCCTGTTGTGTTTATTACGCATATGGAGCATCACTCTAATCAAACAACATGGCTCGAAACTATAGCCAAAGTTGTGGTCATTCCTCCAGGTGAAGATGGTTTATTCAGTTTAGAAAATTTAGAAAAACTTTTAGTAGAACATAAAGATTGTACTATAAAAATTGCTTCAATTATTCATGGTTCCAATGTGACAGGCATTCAAAATCCTGTTCACGATGTAGCCGAACTTATGCATAATCACGGTGGCGTTTGTTTTGTAGATTATGCGTGTTCCGCACCTTATGTTAATATTGATATGCACCCTGAAAACGACGACCGAGCATTGGATGCTATTTTCTTTTCTCCGCATAAATTTTTAGGTGGCCCAGGATCTTCAGGCGTATTGATTTTTAATAAGAAGTTGTACAAGAACATGATTCCAGATTGTCCTGGAGGGGGAACAGTGAGTTGGACTAATCCTTGGGGAGAACATAAGTATATCGATAATATTGAGGATCGTGAAGATGGTGGAACACCAGGTTTTTTACAAACTATGCGAACTGCTTTAGCTATTAGGTTGAAAGAACAAATGGGTGTTGACAAAATGCTTAAACGAGAACATCAAATAATCGATTATGTGTTTAAGGCTTTAGGATTAACTGATAATATCAATATCCTTGCAGGTCAACATCAAAATAGGTTGGGTGTAATCTCCTTTTATATTGATGATTTACATTATAATCTGGGTGTGAAACTTTTGAACGATCGTTTTGGAATACAAACTAGAGGTGGTTGTAGTTGTGCAGGTACTTATGGTCATTACTTACTACATGTAGATTATGAAACGTCTCACGAATTGACTCAAGAAATTTCTCTTGGTGAATTAACACGTAAACCAGGTTGGATACGTATGTCTATTCACCCAACTACAACAGATGATGAAATAAAGTATGTTTGTGATAGCATTATTGAACTCGCTCAAAAGCATACAGAGTGGGCTTTAGATTATGACTATGATAAAAGCTCAAATGAGTTTAATCATAAATCATTAAGCGGTAAATCTGAAGCTGATGTAATTATTAAAGATTGGTTTCAATTATAAATTATTGAAATTCTTTTGGTACAATATGTCGATGTTTCCATCTTTTATGTGTCCATAAATAAAATTCAGGCGCTTCGTAAATTTGTTCTTCTACGAGCTTTAAAAACATATCTGTTATTTGATAGTTAGGATATTCTTTAGGATTTAATGCAATAGTTTTGAAAGAGGTTTCATAATAGCCTCTTTTTAAACGTTTTACACCGAAGAATACTACAGCCATATCTAATTTTTTTGATAGCATTTCTGCTCCTGTGTGTACCGGAACTTTTATTCCCATAAATTCTTGCCAGTGAAAGGCTTTATGTGCTTTTGGTGATTGGTCTGATACAAAACCACAGATGGTTAAATCTCCATTAACTTTTGCCTGCATTAAAATTGGAATACTTTCTTTGGTAGTAATTAAATGACTATTGTATTTAGCTCTTATTCTTTTGACTAATTTATCAAAATACTTATTTTCTAATCTTTTATAAATAGCATAGCCTTTAGTTCCTATGTAAGTTTGTAAAATAAATATCCATTCCCAGCTACCATAATGGGCACACATTAAGGCGATACTTTTGTCTTGACTCTCTATATCTTTAAGTAATTGAACATTGGTAAATGTGAACCTTTTTTTCATTTCTTTTTCAGAAATAGTCATGGACTTAATTGACTCTAGAATCATGTCACACAAGTGATGATAAAACTTTTTTCTTATAGCATTAAGCTCATCATTAGATTTATTTGGGAACACTAACCTTAAATTCTCCTTTACCACCGATTTTCTATAACCTACAATATGGTAAAGTATCACAAACAATACATCAGAAAAAGCATAAAGCAATCTAAAAGGTAATATGGATATAAGCCATAAAAAAGGATAAATTAAGATGTAAATAAGAAATTGCATGAATTAATTATAGATTTGCAGGAACAAATATATATTATATTCTATTTATACGTTTACTATTTATGGGCAATTTAAGTTTAGTTACTATTATCATTATAGCTGCAAATGTGATAATCTCGTTTAAGGGATTTAATGATTATGGTTTTTTTGATAAATATAAATTTAATGTTGGAGGAGTTAGACGCGGTGAGCAAATAAGATTGTTTAGTTCAGGATTCTTTCATGTGGATAATGCACATCTTTTTTTTAATATGTTTACCTTATACTTTTTTGCAGATGTTGTTATTGCTTATTTAGGAAACTTTAAGTTTTTAATTGTTTATTTAGGGAGTCTATTATTAGGTAATTTATTGTCTTTGGTGTTTCATAAAAACGAATACCATTATAGTGCAGTAGGAGCAAGTGGTGCCGTTACAGGTATTATTTATTCCGCTATTCTTTTACGTCCGGATATGAGTTTGTATATGTTTTTTATACCTATTCCAATTCCCGCATATATCTTTGGTATAGGTTATTTACTGTATTCCATTTATGGTATAAAAAGACAAATTGGTAATATAGGTCATGATGCACACTTTGGTGGCGCAATAGGTGGATATGTTATCACCTTAATTTTAGCCTCATGGTTATTTAAAGAAAACCTTTTAATGATTGGTTTACTAGCTTTGCCAATTATCTTACTATTTGTATTGAAAAAACTCGGCAAGCTATAAATAAAAAAGCCTTTCTAACTAGAAAGGCTTTTTTTAATTAGTCTTGTTCAATTAATCCAGAAGTTCTGAAATTTTTTGTTCCAATGCGCTACCTCGTAAATTTTTGGCTATGATTTTACCATTTTCATCAAGAATGAATGTAGCAGGTATTGAGTTGATATTATACAATTTTGCAACAGGGTCATTAAAATAATTTAAGTTAGAAACATGATGCCAATTCAAGCTATCTGAAGCAATAGCATTAACCCAAGCGTCTTTAGGATTATTTTGTCTTTTAGTTCCATCAAGAGACACGCCAATAATTTCCAGACCTTTGTCATGATATTTGTTATAAACTTTAACCACATTTGGATTTTCTCTTCTACAAGGTCCACACCAAGCTGCCCAAAAATCAATAATGGTTACTTTTCCTTTAATATCTTGTAGCGAAATAATTTTACCATCTGGATCGGGAGCAGAAAAGTTAGGGGCAACACTTCCAATTTCAGTTGTTAGACTAGCTTCAATTATATCTTTTACTTCCTGGGCAGCACGACTTTTTTTCACTTCATCGGTAAAACTATTTAATATTTCACTGGCTTGTTTAGAATCTATCTTTTTTGATTGCAAAAAGTTCTGAAGCATAAAAACGCTTATAACTAAATCGTTGTTTTCTTTTATAATTTTTATGCTTTCTTGTGTGTTTATTTCAACTAAACTGTCAAATTTCTTTTTAACTGCCTGCATAGTGGCTTTATCATCACTTAATTGAGCTTTTCTATATGTCTCACCTAATGTTTGATTATACTCTCTAAGCGGACCTGTATTATCTCTAAAAGTTTTGTAAATATCATTTTCTTTACTACCATTAATTATTGAGTTGTGTAATTCACCTTCATATAAATTAACTTCAATAGATTTATTCTCAATCATCATAGGTAGAGAACCAGAAACACCATCAATAGTTAAAACAAACATGTCTGGTTGTTTTACGTTCCCTTTGAAAGTTACATTGCCATTACTTACTAACGCAGTATCTAAAACATACGGGTTTTTGGGGTCTACATTAGTTAGTTTAGCAACCTTGCCATTTACTGATTCATCTATACTAGCATTAACAACAAATCCTTCAGGTTTGCTTTCTTTTTCACAGGATACAAAACCAATTACTAAAACTAAAATCAAAAGCTTTTTAATCATAATATCTTTTTTTAGATGTGCAAATATAATAGATAAAGCCAATATGTGATGTTAAGATTAACCTAATAAACAGGAGATTTTTATGCAATCTATTTACTACTTTTGTGGCATGATTCAGAATGATACTATTATTGCATTGGCAACGCCATCAGGAGCTGGAGCCATAGCCGTTATACGCTTATCTGGTATTGATGCTGTCAAGTTAGTATCCGAAAACTTTCAATCAGTTACGGATGGTAAGAAGTTATCTTCTCAAAAAACACATACCATTCATCTAGGGCACATTGTAGATGCTAACAAAACCATGGATGAGGTATTGGTATCGATATTTAAAAACCCCAATTCCTATACAGGTGAAGATGTGATAGAGATTAGCTGTCATGGTTCGCCATATATCCAACAAGAAATAATTCAGTTGTTTTTGCGTAAAGGCTGTAGAATGGCCAATGCTGGTGAGTTTACTTTGCGTGCTTTTCTCAATGGTAAATTAGATTTAAGCCAGGCAGAAGCTGTAGCCGATTTAATTGCTAGTGATAATGAAGCCTCTCATCAAATAGCCATGCAGCAAATGCGTGGTGGTTTTTCTTCTGAAATTGCCAAACTTCGTGAAGAACTATTGAACTTTGCATCCTTGATAGAATTGGAATTAGATTTTGCAGAAGAAGATGTTGAATTTGCAGATAGAACGCAATTCAGGGATCTTATTGATAGAATCATATTTGTGTTAAAACGCTTAATCGATTCCTTTGCGGTTGGTAACGTGATTAAAAATGGTATTCCAGTTGCTATTGTTGGTGAACCTAATGTTGGGAAATCTACCTTATTGAATGCCTTGTTGAATGAGGAGCGAGCAATAGTAAGTGAAATAGCAGGCACAACCAGAGATACTATTGAGGATGAGATTTCCGTTGGTGGTATTGGATTTCGGTTCATTGATACAGCAGGTATTCGAGAAACACAAGATGTGGTGGAAAGTATTGGTATTAAAAAAACCTTTGAGAAAATAGAACAATCGCAAGTAACAGTATATCTTTTTGATAGTGAAAAAGGGATTTCTGATCTCAAGACTATTCAAATTGAAATTGAAAAGATTAAAAACAAATATCCGCAAAAACCTTTATTGATTATTGCCAATAAGATAGATAAGCTAGATGACAACCAATTGGCATCTTTGCAGGAAGCCATTCCAGAGGTAAAACTACTATCAGCTAAAACAGGATTTGGTGTTGAGCAATTAACAAATTCATTATTGAAATTAATTAATACAGGTGCTTTAAGGAATAATGAAACCATTGTAACTAATACACGTCATTATGATGCGCTCCTAAAAGCTTTTGAAGAAATACAAAAGGTAAAACACGGTTTAGATTCTGGATTATCTGGTGATTTAATGGCTATTGATGTTCGTGAGGCTTTATATTATTTTGGGCTTATAACCGGTGAGGTTACCAATGACGACCTATTAGGTAATATTTTTGCTAACTTTTGCATCGGGAAATAAATGAAAAGATACTCAATGGTTATTCAACCAAGTAATTCAGTTATTGAAGAAGTAAAGCAGATGAAAGAATTGTTGGCTTCAAAAATTGGTTGGTATAACAGTAAAAATTCTTTAGCTCATATTACTATAAATGAATTTGAACGAGAAGAAATAGAATTAGAACATATAAACGGTAAGTTAACAAAGATTACTACTTATTTAAAATCTCAAGAAGTTCAGTTTACCAGTTTTGATGTTTTTCCAAATGGTGCTTTCTTTTTGAAACCTAATGTGACTTCAAGACACTATTTAAAAGAAATTATGACTTCGGTTCATCAATAATTTTCATATCCTACAAATATTAAAAGTTACGAACCACATATGTCAATCGGTAGAAGGATTCAACCCGAAAATATTGAAGTCGCAAAAAGTTTATTCTCTAAAAATCCAAACATTAGCTTTATTTGTGATACAATTGCTTTACGCTGTTTCAACGAGGAACGTAAACAATTTCATGTCATCGCTACTTTTTCATTTTTAGGAGAAGAATCACAAGACGCAATACAAGGACTTTTGTTTTAATTACTTAACGTTGTAGTTCGTAAAAAGTAGTCCTGAAATTGAAGTAAGGCTTTCAGTATCGCAGCAGCAGCAATTCAATACGTTTTTTGAATCCGTATAGACTAATACATCAACTTACAGCCCGAAGAGTATATTGCAGCCATAAGGCGATTAGGTTTGATAGCATTTAGGCTAATGATGCTATTCACAGCATTTCGCATTATAGAAGATGATGATGTCAACCAATAAAAGAATGTGAGAATAATGATTTTCAAAATGCGCTAACTATTATTTCTATTTTAGTAAAACATAATAGTAAGTTATTTAATGATTTACCCATTGAACAAAAGCTGTAAAATGTTTGAATTGTAAAGTACGCTTTTTAGAAAGCCTACCCAAGCAATTCAATAGGCAGGAGTATTTAGATTTAGCAACCAAACAAAACATTTCACAAAAATCAGCAGAAAGCTACATCACCAAATTTGTAGAAGCAGGATTAATACATAGAGAAGCTCATAATAGGTATTCAAATCCTACAAAAGCATAAATAAGGAAATTAAGGAAATTGAGTATTTGTTAAAATTGCTTTAGTAAGTTCATATCGTTTTCGATGTCTTACCTTGTCGGCAGTATAATGGTAAGGCACCGTTAAAATTTTTGAAGCCTTGGGAAAAATTTAGGTATTGGGTTATGGTTTTGCGAAGCAAAAATACCTCTCGACAAGGCGTCTTTTCTTTTGGTTCGTTTTCTTTGGACGAGCAAAGAAAATGAATAGAAAACTACAGGGTTATTAATTTAATGACACTAATACTAAAAAGAATTAACTTGCTAATTTACTCTGCATTACATTCAAAAAATCATAATTCATTAAGAATGTAAAATTGTTAATATCTTTTTCTTTTCCTTTACTTGGCTTTTCTTAAATTAGACAAATATCGACAAGTCTAATTTATTCCTATGATAAACTTCGGGGAGCATATAAGGACATTACGAGAAAAACGTAAGTTCAGCGAAGCTAAATCTCGCAACTAATCGCAATGTCATTGCGAACATAGTGAAGCAATCTCAAAATAATGCTACGTCTACGGCTTTGACCATATATGGAATAAATGATATTAAAGAATTTTTACATAAAACAACAGGCCCCATTTTTAGGGTTTATTACAACGTAAAAGGTAATTTGATAGCTGCTTTTTTTGATAATGATGTTGGTTTTTAGTAACTTTACCATTCATGTAACAAAAAGACCTAATTTTTGGGTCTTATCGCTACACAAAAAGAAATGGCAGACAGTGTATACATATCCAAAAATTTAGATGCTAATCAACTTCAGTTCATGAAGTTGCTGGAAGCTCATGAGCTATTATATTTCAACATGCAAGCTATTGAAGAACAGCTCAACCAAAAGTTTGAAAACCTAAACGAAATTCTCGAAAATTTAGTAGATAAGGAATTACTGGTTCGCATAGAAAGAGGCGTCTATGCCTTGAGTAATTATACCAATATAAACGTACTGGCAACCTTTATTGCTAAAAATAGTGCCATTGCCTATTGGTCGGCATTGCATTACCATGGGCTTACAGAACGTTTCCCTAATACAGTGTTTGTAAAAACCACCCAACGGAAAAGAAGTACAGAAATACTGGGCACATCTATAAAATTCGTAACGGTTAAAGAATATAAAAATAAGGGTACAATACAGGAAGGTTATGGTGATAATAGTTTTGCAATAACCGATATAGAAATGACATTGATAGATTGTTTTGACCAAACCCGCTATGCAGGCGATTTTGCAGACTTGATAAAGGCATTTGCTACAGCAAATCTTACCAACAACAAGCTAATTGAATATACCAAAGCCTACAATAATATAGCAGTCACAAAACGATTGGGTTTTTTGGCAGAGGTATTTCACGGTAATAGGCTCAATAGCTTTATCAATTATGCCAAAACACAGGTAAACAAAAAATACAGTTTAATAGATGCAGGTGGTTTACAACAAGGAGAGTTTGTAAGCGATTGGAAATTGCGGATGAACGTTGATTATAATGACCTGTTGCAAATGGCTCAAAATGACTATTGAACTCAATTAACCTTTTTTATTGAAACGAAAATGAGATATTTTGCGTTTAGTTGAAGGTTTTTTTTGAGTTGCATAGCAGCGTTACGGAAAGAAAAAAAAGCGAAAAGTAGGCGTGAAAGAGCCAATTTTTAGCCAATTAGAAAAGTTTAAATGAGTTCATCAAATGATTCTTCAAAAAGAAATAACAGACAAAGCCCAGGAATGGAAAGTGCCTTCAGATACAGTAGATAAAGACTATGCATTGGGACATTTTTTATCGGTATTTGTAAAATACCATAAAGACACCTTGATATTTAAAGGAGGGACGTGTTTGCGCAAGTGTTACATTGAAAACTACCGCTTTTCCGAAGATTTAGATTTTACAGCAGTAAATAAGAATTTTGTGTTGGAACAAAAAACACTGGAAGCGGTGGCTAAAGAAGTAACAAAACAAACAGGTATCCAATTCTTTATAGAACCTGTGAGGCCAGTACTTTTTAAAGACCAACCTAAAGGCTTTCAAGTAAAAATAAAATATTGGGGAGCCAACCATTCCAGGAACCAACTACCACCACCACTCAACCGTTGGAACACCAAAATAAAACTGGAAGTCAGTACCGATGAGCTAATGCTGTTGGATACCGAAATGAGAAACATAATGCATCCGTATTCTGATGAATTAACAGGCGAAAAACAATGTAGTTGCTATAGTATTAACGAAATAGTCAGCGAAAAATTAAGAGCATTGGTTCAGCGTTCATATACAGCGCCAAGAGATTTTTATGACCTCTACCATCTAACACAAGAGTTTGCTAAATCAGATTGGGAAAACATCAAGCCTATATTTCTAAAGAAAATGGAACATAAAAATCTGGAGTACAAAGCACCGGAAGATTTAATAGACGATTCTAAATTGGCCAATGCAGAACGGGCTTGGAAAAATAGTGTAGAGCATCAAATAAAAAAAGACCATCAACCAGAGGCAGATGAAATAATTAAAACCGTAGCAGAACGTATTAAAACTTATTTGTAATTGATTTAAAAATTTTTAAAAATGAGTATTGTAAGTGTTATGATGAAAAAGTTGTTTCTCATAGTATTATGGGAAACACTTATTGAAAGGTTTGGTAATAGTCCAATTGAATATGATGGAATGACATTAAAGTTATAACTATGTCCGAAAAGATTAAAATACTATCACGAGAAGAATTATATAATTTGGTTTGGTCTAAACCATTAACAACTTTAGCCAAAGAATATGCTTATTCAGATAATGGCTTGCGTAAAATCTGTATTAAGCATAATATCCCATTACCCAAATCTGGTTATTGGTCAAAAATAAAATTCAATAAAAAAGTAAAAAAGGAGAAACTACCTAAAGCAAATGAATCTCATGAAATTGAATTATACATTCGTAAAGAAGGTCAAGAATTCATTAATCATCCAAATTCCGAAAGAGCAAAAATCAAACAAGAAATTGAAAATAGTGAATTGCCTTTAGTAGTTCAAGATAGGTTGTCAAAACCTGATGAGTTGATTGTTAAGGCAAGGGAAGATTTGAAAGAAAAACAACCATCAACTTGGGGTACTTCTGAAGGTTTATTATCTACATCATCAGGAATTATTAATCTACAAGTTTCAAAGTCTAATATATCGAGAGCATTACGTTTTATGGATGCTTTTATTAAGCTAATCAAAAAAAGAGGCCATGGTATTAAAGTGACTGATGGAACAATTGTAGTTATCAATGGAGAAAACTTAAAAATTAGAATAAGAGAATTTGTAAAAAGAGAAGAAATCAATGATAACGGTTGGAAACGTTCAGGTTATAGACCAACAGGGGAGTTGTCTTTTCGATTAGAAGATACATATCCTGAAAAAATATGGAGAGATGGAAAAAACTCTCAAATTGAAACGAAGTTATCAACTATACTTGCCACCCTTGAATTAAAAGCTAAAGAGAACAAAGAAAGAAGAATAGAAAGAGAAATTCAGCATAAACTGTGGGAAAAGCAACGCCAAAAGGAAGAAGAATATAAAAAGTTAAAAGAAAACGAATTTAAAGGCTTCGAAAAACTCTTTGGCAAGGCTACTAGATGGCACAAGGCACAATATTTAAGGAATTACATCAGAGAGTTTCAAGAATTTAATGAGAAAAATAATACGTTAGATGAAGAAAAACATCAATGGATAGAATGGGCAAAGGAAAAAGCAGATTGGTACGACCCATTCATTGAAAGAGAAGTAAAACTATTAGAAGATATAGATCGAGACACGTTAAAATCAAAAAAGAATTACTGGTATTAATTAATATAAATAGCAGGTAATAAGGTGTTCGTCAGTTGTTCCATTTTGTTCCATAAAGCATAATCACAAATGCGTTGCATTGGTGCTTACCATACATAGCACTACTGCGGTGACACATCCTCGTTAGCACTATATATTTGCTTTACTTCACACACTACACAACTTCCTCACCCGCAGCTACTCTTGCACCCTAAAACCCAATAATGTATGCGCTTATGGCGCATATAAAAATAATTAGGGTACAACCGCTGCTTAATAATTTGGCTCGCCTGCTGTTCGCTGCGGGCATGCACGGGTGTCACAGTTTTTGATCGCAGCCATTTTGCATATACAATAACCGCTTCAAGTAAATTGAAGTATTCGAATACTTTTAAAATCTCTTTAAATGCTGTTTAAACAGTCTTTAAATCACAAAGCGGATTATTCTATATTGCAAACGCACTGCAAGAGTAACGCATTCAGTCAGCTATTTCAGCCACCATACAACCCATTTTTAAATTGGCAATTGCTCGTCTGTATAATCCAAAACCCTCAATTTCCTTAATATACTTAAATCCTTAAATATTAAATAACAATAAGCACTCTCACAATTGCTAAAATTTAAAAACGGTATCCATCCTTCAATAGCTTCATTCAATTGTTACACTTGCTTCCCAACGCTGCACCCAAGATTTATCCAACGGCATCAAAAACCTGCGCCACCCTTGCGTTTTCAACGTAGGCGTGGTAGCCCTATCGGGCTATTTTCCCACACCACCCTTGCTCAACTCGCTGGCGGCTCGCTATTATGGCTATCGCCATACGCTACGCGATTACCTGCCTAAAATGAGTAACTTTGAAATATGATTGATGATTTAAAAAAGCTATTTCTACGTTTTAATTATACCGATGAAAAAGGTTTCATCCTTAATGTTCCATCTTTAAATAATGGAGAACACTTAACATTGGGTTTTGATAATAAAAGAAAAGAGTTCAATATTCATTTTACCAATGAAAACATAAATGAACCAGGTGCAAAACGAAGGGAGTTTATATTTGCAATGTCTGCTTTTCGTTTTTTCTTGTTTTTAAAACGTTTTGAAGTATTCTACAATCAAAGTATTGTCAACCTTATCCTATCATCCAAAACTAATCTTGGAAAGTTAAAAAAGCATAAACTAATCATTAATACTTTTACTGATTCGGTTGATTCTGAAGAAAAAATTATTTATCAAAAACGTAAAGGAAAAGGCAGACCGTGGAAATTTAGAGAAAATTTCGATTGGAATTTAATAGCAGATAATTTCAAATACCTTGAAGAATCAGATTTAAATTCAGATGAAGTTTTAATCGCATATAAGTATAATAAAGGTCATTTATCACTTCAAGGCTTCATATATAAGTTTGAACATCTAAAAGGTGTTTATTTTATTCCGATTAGAAGATACAATCGCTTTGCAAAGAATATGGCAATTGCAATGTATAATTACCTAGATGCATATCCAACTGAAGAAACCTTACCTTTTAGACAACTAATGTTTGAGCGACTTAAACACCCTTATCTGAACAAACAAGAAGAAAAAAGTTTGCAAAGTTAGCTGGCTTCCTTCATCCCACGCTCATCATACTATAAAGTTCAAGCCCTACGGGTTTTGAAAAAAATCTTGCCCCTTTGGTCAGGCGCAAATTTCAAAACCCTTTCCGTCAGCAATATTTTTTCCAAAAAACTTGACAGTATGTCAACGCCATCAAAGTAACGGCTTTCTTTTTTCTCTTTTTCTTTGTAAAAAAAAATCATTTTTTTTATTTCTGATGCAAAAGGAAGCAATCTAAAGCAACATAATCCACATCAAACGAATAGCATAAAAGTTGCCATATATTTCAGTAGGAGGTACAGCTTATTACCAAGTCCGTACCAACTTCGAATAGTTATGAACTTTTAAATATTTATGTTATGGGTATTATTTCACAAGGAATCCTGGGCGGTGTTTCAGGTAAAGTAGGAAACGTAGTCGGTGCATCTTGGAAGGGTATCGATTACTTGAGAATTAAGCCTTCTCATGTGGCAAATCCACGCACAGAAGGACAGGTTAACCAAAGAAACAAGTTTACTGTTACTTTGGAGTATTTACAGCCAAACTTGGGCTTCATACAAGTAGGTTATAAGGGTTATGCAGTACAGAAGTCTGCTTTTAATGCTGCAATGTCCTATGTTTTAAATAATGCGATTAGTGGTACTGCACCAAACTTTACAGTTGATTATTCATTAGCTCTGTTAAGTAGAGGAAATCTTTCCGGTGCATTAAACCCTGCAACTGATTTAGCCACTGCTGGACAAGTTGAATTTACTTGGGATGATAACTCTGCCGAAGGTAACGCCATTGCTACTGATAAAGCAATGTTATTGGTTTACAATCCAAGTAAGAAAGAATCAATTTATATTCTTGATGGGGCAGATAGAACTGTGGGATCCCAGATAGTTACTATCCCGAGTACCTATGCAGGGGACACAGTAGGGCTTTTTATGGCATTTGTAACTGCTGATGGTTATCAAGTATCAAACAGTACTTATTTAGGGTCTGGGACAGCCAATTAATAGCTTGGTGCTTTTATTTGAAAACCGCTCAATTCGAGCGGTTTTTTTATGCTATATTCGTAAATGAATTTATTAATGATTGCTCTTGATTTGCTCTTTTTATGTGTTTTTTGTATCCTATTTGTTGCCCAAATGCTGTAACTATCGTAAAATCAAGGATAATTATATATTGTATCGGTAAGTAATCTCTCCTATTCTTAATAATCAATACTTTTTTGGGGTTTGGATAACACCAATGCAGTATATTTATGAAAACGTGTAATACTGGCTTTTTGTAATTGTTGAATAAATTGCTTATTGTCTGCTATTTTAGAAAACCTGCTCTCTAGTTTTAAATAATCTTCAATTGGTATGCTTGGATATTGAGAATCCAATTGTAAGGTATTTAATTCTTGCTCTTTTCTTCTTGGGTCGTTTCTATATAACAACCATTGTCCTGAAGCTACAGCAGCTTTATGATATTTGGTAGTGCTTTTCATGTCAATACCATGATTGCTACTATGGCAATAGGCTATTATTAAGGATGGTCCGTTAAAACTTTCGGCTTCGTTAAAGGCTTTAAGGGTTTGTTCCTGGTTGGCACCTATGGCTACCGATGCCACATATACATTGTCATAATTCATGGCATGCCAGCCTAAATCCTTTTTTTGTTTGTGTTTGCCACCAAAAGCAAATTTGGCTTGTGCTCCTAGTGGTGTGGCTTTAGAGGCTTGGCCACCTGTATTGTCATAAACTTCGTTATCTAAAATGAGTATGTTGACGTTTTCGCCAGATGCCATAACATGGTCTAATCCGCCAAAGCCAATGTCGTAAGCCCAACCGTCGCCACCTACAATCCATATGCTCTTTTTGACCAAGTTATCAGCTATGTTCAGTAGTCTTTTTGCGTCTGGTGAATTGATTTGTTGTAGCCTTTCTTTTAGAACATCAATGCGTTCACGTTGTTCGTTAATTTCCTTTTCGTTGTTTTGAGTTGCTTTTAGTATATCGTAAGCCAAATCGAAATCTAAATCTAAAACTGGTAATAAGGTTTCCAATAGATTTTTAGCTTGTTTTTCCAATTGGTTTATGGACATTCTGTAGCCTAGTCCGAATTCGGCATTATCTTCAAAGAGGGAGTTTGACCAAGCAGGTCCATGTCCTTTACTGTTTGTTGACCATGGTGTAGTGGGTAAGGCACCGCCAAATATGGAGCTAGAACCTGTGGCATTGGCAACTAGTAAGCGATCACCGAATAATTGAGACATTACTTTTAGGTAAGCCATTTCGCCACAGCCTTTGTCGCCATTGGCATATTTGAACAAAGGTTCCTGTAATTGTTGCTGACTGACTTTTTCTGTATTGATCTTTAATCTATCAAATTCTGGAACAGTTTCAAAATGTTTCCAATTGAATAATTCTCTTGTATACAAATTGGTTTCTGAAAGCGCATTTGATGGACAAGCATCCAAGCAGTTATTGCAATTATTGCATTGGGATGGATTTACTTGAATGGTATAGCTTAATAAATCAAATTCATTGGATACCGCCTGATTTAAAGTATCAAGTTTTCCTTTAAGGTATGTATCATCATATACTTTAATACGTAATGCCGATAAGGGGCAAGCCATACTACAAGCACCGCATTGGGTGCAAGCATCAGCATGCCATGAAATGGTTTTCTGGTTATCTACTGGGAAATTGAATTGTGAGGTGTTTGTTGGGTAGGTACCATTAGTAGGAAGTAGGCTTACTGGAACCTCGTTGCCTTTGTTTAGTAATAGTTGGCCTAGCAGTGTTTGGTTGAAGTTTGTGTCAAAATCCGCTGTAATATCATCAAATTTGTTATCTATTGTTTTGTCTACTTCATAGATGAAATCCTTATATTTTGAAAATTCATTTTTAAACGCATAATCATATTTTAACGCGAGAAAGCAGGAATGAATAGCAGAAACCGAATTGTTTTTTAGTACATCGGAAACTTTAATTTCTTCGGTATTAACTGTCAATAGATTGATGTTTTTTTCAATGATTTGATATTGTTTATTGGCTGATAGCATTTGCCAGAGCCCTTTTGTGGATTGCAGTGTATTGACCAAAATTGTTCCGCCTATTTTGGTTTTTGTAATGATGGAATCATTTTGGGATATTTGTTTATCAGTACAGCTTATAAAGTTGGCTTTATTTATGAGAAAAGGCAAGTTTATAGGGTTGTTGCCAATTCTTAAATTTGCTTCATTGTAAGTGTTTGATTTTTTATAGCTTGTAGTCGTGTAGCTTTGAACAAAGACGTTTTTTTGATAACCTAAAAGCTTGGTTATGATATTGAAGCTTTGGATTTTATCCTTGGTTTTTTCCTGGTAGAAGATAGCTTCGTAATAGTTGTTATTTAAATCATAGGTTTTTGGATAATCCAAGCTTAAATGCGTGACATCGTCGGTTATTCCAATGGTGAAATTATTTTTAGGTTGGTCATGTTTTAAATTTTGAAATATGGCATTGACCATAGGTGGTGTGAATTCTTTTGAGGATAGTCCATAACGACCTCCAACAATTTTAGGCATTAATGTGATTTTGTTTTCTTGATAAGCCTGATTTAAGGCTTGTACGATATCTAAATACAAGGGTTCACCAGTTGAGCCTGGTTCTTTGGTTCTATCCAAAACAGCAATGGATTTTATAGTTTTGGGTAGGGCTTTTAAGAGATGTATTGTGCTGAAAGGTCTGAACAAACGCACTTTAATCAGTCCTAATTTGTTGCCACTGTTGTTTAATTGGTTTATAGTTGCTTCGATTGTAGAACACGATGAAGCCATTGTGATGATTATATGTTCGGCTTGGGGATGACCTACATAGTCAAAAAGTTTGTAATGTCTGCCAGTTAAGTGGGCAAATGTGTCCATATGTTTTTGGACTATTTCAGGACATCGATTGTAGTATGTGTTTATTGCTTCTCGGCTTTGAAAAAACACATCGGGACCTTGAGATGTGCCTTTAATAACAGGTTTGTTGGGGTTTAAAGCCCTGTTTCTATGTTGTTCTATATGGTCATTGTCTATCATGTTCTTAATAACATCATCCGATATCAAGCTTATTGTATTCGTTTCATGGGAGGTTCTGAAACCATCAAAAAAATGCACGAAAGGAATTCTGGATTCTAATGTTGCTGTCTGTGCTATGAGGGCAAAATCATGGGCTTCTTGAACTGTTGAGCTACCTAATAGGCCATAACCAGACTGACGTACAGCCATAATATCACTATGGTCACCAAAAACAGAAAGTGCATGGGTAGCAATGCTTCTTGTGGCAACATGAATAACATTTGGAGTCAATTCACCAGCAATTTTGAACATGTTTGGAAGCATTAATAGTAAACCTTGTGACGCTGTAAATGTTGTTGCTAATGAACCTGTTTGCAGCGCACCATGCATAGTGCCGGCAACTCCGGCTTCACTCTGCATTTGGAACGCTAAAGGTGTGTTGTTAAACAGGTTTACTTTATTTTCTGCACACCATTGTTCTACTAATTCACCCATTTCCGAAGCAGGCGTAATCGGGTATATTGGAAATATATCGTTTGTTTTAAAAGCTATCTGTGCTACAGCTTGATTGGCATTTAATATAGCTTGAAGTACGGTTTTCATTTTTTCGAATTATGGAATGACTGAAGGTTAAAACAAAAAATGGCTGATCAAAGTCTCGATTCAGCCATTTTTTAGAGATTTGTTACTCCTTGACAATTTCTATCGAAACTGGAGTAGGATTGGTAATCATGTCGAACACTGGAGAAAATTTGGCTAAATTTTCCAATTGTTCAGCTGAAGCATCAGATTTTACCTTTAATTTAAAAGTAATACCGTTAAATCCTGTACGTACTTCAGGATCCAATCCTAAGAATCCGTGTAAGTCGGCATTACCCTCTAAAGAAGAGGAAGCACTCTCGATGTCAATTCCGTTTGCGGCTGCATGGTAGACCATAGCACCAGTTAAGCAAGAACCTAAAGCATGTAATAATACTTCTGGTGGTGTAGCTGCTTCGTCTTGGCCTAAAAGGACTTGTGGGTGACTGCATTCCATGGTGAAGGTTTCTTCACGTGATGAATCTTCTGCACCTGCACCGTAAAAGCTTTTGATGCTCGATACACAATGTCCGCCATCAATCCAGTTGTTTTTAGCTCTAAATTGAAATTTAGCTAATTCTGGTTGTTCTTGAATGTGACTAATTGTTTCTACTAATTGGTCAACGTTTACTCCGTTTTTAACATTTGCTGTTGTAATCATTTTTTTAAAATTTAAATTGTTAAACATTTTTGTTGCCAATATATAGGCAGTTACTGTGCCATATTTTGTAAATAATTGATAATCAAATATTTATATAAGGTTTTATTATATTGAATTATGACGACATTTCGTTTATTAACGAATTTTCGTGAACTTATTTCCGAGATTTCGTGAATTTTGAGAGGTTTAGATGGGTCTCTCGATACCTAAAGCTTTTATTCTTGAAGAAAGTGTGGTTGGTGGTAGTTTTAATAGTTTGGCGGCACCATTTTCGCCAGAGATTTTCCATTTGGTATGTTTAAGTGCACGTTCAATATTGGCTTTTTCAATTTCTATAAGTTCTGGTGCTGTATAGATTGTATTGGATGTTTGTAGCGTAGTTACTTCCTGTTCAATACCACCTTGAGGGATGATAGATTGCCAAGAAATGGTATTGTTTTGTGAAATAATAATAGCGCGTTCAATTAAATTTTGAAGTTCACGAACATTGCCTGGCCAATTGTAGTTTATTAGGGCAGTCTTATCATCTTCAGACAATAGATTGATGGGTCTATTCAACTCACGTGAAAATTCTGAAATCATGTGATTGGTAATTAAACAGATATCATTACCACGATCCCGAAGAGGTGGAACCGTAATGGGAAACACATTTAATCTATAAAATAAATCTTCCCTGAACTTTTTATCCTTAACATGTTGCATTAAATCACGATGTGTTGCAGCTATGATACGTACATCAGCTTGAATGGTTTCTGAACTACCAACGGCATCAAATTCGCCTTCTTGAATGACCCGTAATAATTTGGGTTGCAGATCTAACGGTAATTCGCCAATCTCATCCAAAAAAATGGTTCCTTTATCAGCCAACAAAAAACGGCCTTTTCTAGTTGTGGTAGCACCTGTAAACGCTCCTTTTTCGTGACCAAAGAGTTCGCTTTCAATTAAATTGGTTGGTATGGCACCACAATTAATACGTATTAATGGTTTATCTTTTCTATCACTTAATTGGTGTATGGCACGGGCAACAAGTTCTTTTCCAGTGCCTGTTTCGCCATTTATGAGGACCGTAGCATGGGTGCCAGCCACTTTGTTTATCAATTGCATCACTTTCTTCATGCTTTGGTCTTCTGCAATAATACCATGATCACTAGTGAGCTCTTTAATTTCTTCCTTGAGATACTCGGTTTGTGACGTTAAAAATTCAATTTTATCTTCAGCTTGAAGCCTATCTTGTATGTTTCTTAAGATTAATGTGTAGAACGAAGCTGTATTATCTCCCCATTTACTTATAGTTCCTTCGTTTAAGGTTTCCGTTTCATTGGATCCTATGACCTTGATGATATCCGGTAAATAATTGCTACTTAAGGGTTGATCGTTATTCAAATCGTTTTTTATAAGATTCTGAATACGATCGGCACTACTGTCATCCAAAAAGAATAGGAGATTACGTTGAATTACATCATTGTTTTCAAACAACACATTGGCTGAAGGATTCGTCAATAAAATTCTAAACTTTTCGTCAAACATGATGATGCCATCCATGGCACCATTAATCAAGCCGCTTAATTTAGAGTTGGCTATTTCAAGGGCTTTTTTTGAAGAGGCTAAATTTTCCTGAATGATATCGATGTTGCGATGCCTTTTAATGAGTACAGAGAGAATGCCTTGCGAAAAGCCGATATCATTTGAAATAAGTTTAAAAAAATGTTCTCTGTTAATTTTTAAAACAGTGGTATCTTCAAGTGTTGTAATAAACGCAGAGCGTTTGTTGTTATCAATCAAGGCATATTCTCCAAAACATTCACCTGCATGCATATGGCCAAATACATGATCTTTCTCATGAACCTTCACGCTTCCTGAAACAATTATATACATGTACTCACCTATGCTGTCTTTTTCAAAAACCAATTTGTTTTTTCTAAAAGTTTCTTCTTCAAGTACTATTGATAAATGCTTGAGCGATTCTTTGTTAACTTCAGAAAAGATAGGGATGTTTGATAAAAACTCAATTAAACTTTCTGTTGCAGGTTTAGACATTTTCTAAAAATTGTACCATAAATATATTAATATTTATTGTAGTTATTTCATCATCTCATAATTAGAAAGTTTAGTTTCAGAATATTTACTTAAATTTAATCGATTAATTAATTCTTCATATAGATGTCACAACAAAGGTTGCTTGCCGCTATCATGTTTACGGATATTGAGGGTTATACTTCCTTAATGCAGCGTGATGAGGCCGAAACAATTTTGATTAGAAATAGACATCGCGAAGCTTTTAAAAAAATTACTGCAAAGCATAATGGCCATATTGTTCAGTATTTTGGTGATGGTACATTAAGTACATTTAAAAGCACTGTTGAAGCTGTAGACTGTGCCATTGAATTGCAGATGGCGTTTTTAAAAGAACCCAAAATTCCAATTAGGATTGGTATTCATGTAGGGGACATTGTATACTCTAAAGACGATATCATAGGAGATGCGGTAAATGTGGCTTCTCGTATTGAGTCCTGTGCATTGCCTGGCAGCATATTGATTTCTGATAGGGTACACGACCAAATAAGAAGCCATAGCCATATTGAAACTAAATTTCTTGATGCTTTCGAACTGAAGAACGTTAATGATACGGTTCCCATATTTGCCATATCCAATAAAGGTTTGGTAATACCCAAAAAGGAAACAATAAAAGAAAAATTAAAAGCCTCTGTTCCTCAAAAAAAGAAACACTTGGGAGTAAAGATTCTGGCAGCATTAATGGTTATACTAGCTTTAGTTTTTACGTTTTACAAGTTGGATATTCTTAAGGGCACCATTCCTGCTAAAGATAAGTCTATTGCTGTGCTGCCATTTGATAACTTGAGTGATGACCACGACGCTGAAATTTTTAGGGATGGTATGACAGATGACATTCTTACCAATTTATCTAAAATTAAGGATTTGCATGTTATTTCCAGAAATTCTGTAATGGGTTATAAAGACACCAACAAGAGTCTGGATAAAATAGCCAAAGAATTAGGGGTTTCCTATGTTCTTGTAGGTAGCATTTTAAAATATGGTAATGATGTGAGAATTAACACGCAATTGATTGAAGTTAATACCGATAAAATTATCAGTGGTAATAAATACGATGTCGTTTTGACGGATATTTTTAAAGTTCAATCCGAAGTTTCTCAAAAAATTGTTGAAGCATTGGACATGAGTATTTCCTTTGAGGAACAAAAGGAATTATCAACGGTTCCTATACGTGATATTGAGGCCTACAAGCTCTTTTTAATGGGCAAAAAGGAGGCTGATAAGCGAAACAGTGAAAGTTTGGCAAAAAGTATTGAATTATACGAAAAAGCTATTGAGATTGACCCAAATTATGCTGAAGCCTATGCTGAAATAGCGAACTCTATTTATTTAGAAACTTATTACTCTTCCAGAGATCCACAAGAAGCCTCTAGCCTGGCAAATGAGTATTTGGACAAAGCTGAAAAAATAAATAATAAAGTGTCACGAATATATTCTGTAAAGGGATTGATTTATAATATTGAAGGTAAAAAAGAAGAAGCACAGGCTGCATTTGAGAAAGCCATTGCTTTATCGCCTAATGATTTAACAGCAAGACATCAATATTCTACATTTTTTTATTACAATCAAGAATATGAAAAACAATTGGAGCAAGCAGAAATAGCCTATAGGTTGGATCCATTGTCATTTGCGACTGCTAGCGGATATTTCACGGCTTTAATGTCGAATTATAAATACCACGAGGCCGAGCAACTTATGAAAAAGATTCAAAAGGAAGATTCGGGCAATAACGAGTTTGTCATTAACAGAAATTTTTTCAGATTGTATATGGATCAAGAGAAATATAATGAAGCCATTGTTCCATTACGTGAATTGGTCAAAAAGCAAAATGTATTTAATAGATTTTTAGGATATTGTTATACAAAAGTTGGTGATACAGTTAGTACATATAGGATTATAGATTCTATACGAAAAAATTCAACCGAAAGAGAAAAGAGCCACCAACTAGCTGTGGTGTATTCCAGTTTAAAACAAACCGATAGTGTATTGTTTTATTTAGACACGATTAGGAATAAACAAACTCGAACATTTAAAAGGGAACAAAAGGCATTTTTTGATTATTTGCAGGATGACCCGAGATTTATTAAAATTTTGAAGGATCATGGTATTCAAGATTAATTTTTTGATGTTTTGTAACGAATTGTAGATTCTAGCGTCACATAAGTACATCAATCTTTTTAAATATATTATCATGAGACAAGACAATCAACTTTTGGTTTTGACACACTTAAGTCAATTATTGACTTTTATAACTGGCTTTGGAGGTCTTATTGTACCGTTAATCATTTGGGCCACTCAAAAAAACAATGTATATGCCATGGATGAGCAAGGAAAGCGAATTATTAATTTTCAATTAAGCTTAATAGTATATGCCATTATATGTATTCCAGCTATTTTACTTTTAGGTCTTGGAATAATTGGTTTAATAATAATTGGCTTAATTTCCCTAGCATTTCCAATTATAAATGCCATTAAAGCAAGTAATGGTGAAACGCCACGATACCCATTATCTCTTAATTTTATTAGTTAGTTAGATTAAATCGAGATAATTAAAACGCTCACCGCATGGTGAGCGTTTTTTATTTGAGTTAATAAAAATTTTATCTAAGCACTCATCCTAAATCTTCAAAATTTAATTTAGAGTATTAAAATTTATAATTAAAAGATTGTAATGCTATGACTTCACTTTTAAAAACTTCTAAAACTAAACTTCGGCAGTTACAAATACAAGGTTATCAGGCAGAAATGGGTTTACTGCGATTGTCAGAAAACATTCAATATTCTATTTTACGTGAATATTTTGTAGCAAAAGCATTGGAACGATTTAAATTTAGAATAGAATTAACAAATTTCTTCTTAAAATCTGATATAGCTATAGAAATTTCAGATTCAGATTCCGTAATGTTTGAAATGCAATGGTTACAGTTCCCTATTCTTCATGAGATACAAAATAAGGAGACTCTTATGGCAGCTGTAAAAGAGAGTGATAAAAGAACGATTAGAGATTATCAAATATTAATTGATGAATTGGAATTTTATCCAGAATTAAGAAAGCTACTGCAAAAGCATGTTATTAAAATTCAGTCTAGCTATAACAGTTATAATAGCTCAATATATTTGAATAGAATTCGACAAGCAAGTGCTTAATTATCTAAAACATACCAAATTCATTAAGTATAATGGATAAAAACGATTTATATAGAAAAGAACTCTTAAATTTATTAGCATTGTGTAAACAAATTGAGGATGCTCTAGCCAAATTAAAAGATGATTTTCTTACACATAAAGAAGAAAAATTGGTTTCTGCAATTAATTCGGTAAATAGTCGAGATATTAATTTATTTAAGAAATCGGTAAGTGATAACAATTATAATTTAGGAAACACCAAAGATAGTGTTGCTGAAGAAATTTTAAAAAACATAATTGAATCATCACGTGAAAACATAGAATCTGTTGTTAAAGGTCAAGGCGTTTTGGCATCCTTAAATAGACTTTTGAATTATAAAATTGCCAATTTAGAAAATGTCAAACAAATGAAAATAGCACCAAGCATACCATATATTGAACAAGCTTTATCTTCTAATAAAACACTAAAAAAACAAATTTTTGATAGTATCACTTAATAATGTCCAACAGAGCGATGAAAGTATTATCACGCTTAAAGAATCACTCGTAACTTATTGGAACGAGTTTATACAGAGTGTTCCTAATATTATCCTTGCCATTGTAATTGTGGTAATCGGTTTTCTGTTATCGCAGTTTATATCAAGATTGTTTAAAAAAGCTATTTCCATAAGAGCTAGTGATCCATTAATGATTAATTTTTTAACCAAAGCAGTGAAGTTTTGTGTGGTGCTTTTGGTTATAATGTTTGCCTTAAAAATTGCTGGTCTTGGTGGTGTAGCAGCAGGTGTATTAACAGCTGCTGGAGCATCTGCTGTGGTTATTGGTTTTGCCTTTAGGGATATTGGTGAGAATTTTATTTCAGGCATTATTCTTTCATTTAATAGGCCTTTTGATGTTAATGATACGGTTAAGGTAGATGATATTTTCGGAAAGGTGAAAGCTCTAGAATTTCGGTATACGAAATTAAAAACTTTTGACGGTCGCGATGTTTACATTCCAAATAGTGATATTATTAAAAAAGCCGTTTATAATTATACCGAAGATGGCTTCTTTAGATTGGATTTTATAGTGGGAATTGATTATGAAGACGATATTGAATTAGCCAAAACCGTCATTGTTGAAACAGTAAGAAACTCCGAAGGTGTCATTGAAGATGAAGAGCACGAATGTTTCGTTGCAGTCGATTCGCTAGGAGTAAGTACTGTTAATTTAAAGGTGTTATTTTGGACACTTACTAAAGAATACCGAAAACGAGCTTTGGATGTGCGAAGTGATGTCATAAGAAACGTCAAAAACGTAATAATTGAAAATGGCTTAAATATGCCTGCCGATATTACGGAAATAAAACTTTATGGCTCGCAAACAAGCATACCAGTAACGGTAAATCATGAACCTAAAAATGAAAGTTGATTTTTGATATTTCAGTAAATTAAAACGCCCACAATTGTGGGCGTTTACTTATTTTGATATAATATCTCTTTAAGTGATATTATAATTAATTATTCAGCATTACTGGCATAACGAGCATAGTTACTTGCTCACCTTCGTCTAGGCCATCAACAGGTGTTAAAATACCTGCACGGTTTGGCAAGCTCATTTCAAGCTGTACATCATCTGATGTTAAGTTATTCAACATTTCAGTTAAAAAACGCGAATTAAAACCTATTTGCATATCATCACCTTGATAATCACAAGTTAATCGTTCTTCAGCTTTATTACTGTAATCAATATCTTCAGCAGAGATGTTTAATTCAGCTCCTGCAATTTTTAAACGAATTTGATGAGTGGTCTTATTAGAGAATATACTCACACGTCTTACAGAATTCAAAAATTGTGTACGATCTATTGTTAGCTTATTAGGGTTTTCTTTTGGAATAACTGCTTCATAATTAGGGTATTTTCCATCAATCAAACGGCAAATTAATTCAACGTTTTCAAAAGAAAATTTAGCATTAGAATCATTGTATTCAATGGTTACATTTTCATCACTTGCTGATAAAATCCCTTTTAAAAGATTCAAAGGTTTTTTAGGCATAATGAATTCTGTTACTTCACTGGCACTAACATCTTCACGCGAATATTTAACTAATTTGTGAGCATCAGTAGCCACAAAGGTTAATCCTTCAGTCGAAAACTGGAAGAATACGCCACTCATTACAGGACGTAAATCATCATTTCCTGCAGCAAAAATAGTTTTGTTTATTGCTGTTGCTAAAATATCACCATTTAAAGTTGTAGAGCTAGCGTTTTCTAAACTAACAGCTTTTGGAAACTCATTACCATCAGCATAAGCCAAAGCATACTTACCATGGTTAGAACTTATTTCAATAGTATTATTGTCTTCAACCACAAAAGTTAGGGGTTGTTCTGGAAAAGTTTTTAAAGTATCCAACAATAATCGAGCAGGAACAGCAATGCTACCTGAATTATCACTTTCTACTTCTAGTTTAGCTGACATAGTGGTTTCTAAATCACTTGCCGATATGATGAGTTCAGTATTATTTAATTCAAAAAGAAAATTATCTAAAATTGGTAGGGTGTTTGAGTTATTTATAACACCACCAAGAACTTGCAATTGTTTTAGTAAATAGGTACTTGATACTATAAATTTCATCTAAATAATATACGTTTAACGTTCAATAGTTTAATAACTACAAATATATCCTAAAGCTATTAATATAGGAAACAAACTTATTAACATTTAGTGCGCATATTTTTTCTTTCTGAAATAATTGAATAACCATCCGAATATAGCCAAAAACACTAATGGTAATGCTATGTTTAGGGCTTGCCATTTACTTTTTTCAGCTGCTATTTTCTGATTGTCCAAAAAAGCTACTGCGACTTCTTTGGAACGAATGTTTATAAGTCCATCATCATCCAATAAATAATTTACCGCATTCAACAAAAGTTCTTTGTTACCATAAGTTTGCCCATTCCATCTATCAAACCCTAGTTCTTGTGGGCCATTTCTGCCAATTTCATTCTTAATAACATCACCATCTGCCATGACTATCATTTTTGTAAGCATACTGCTTGATTTGTCATTTGATATCTCAAAAGGTTTCACTCGGTTGTTATAAACCGAAGTAAATTCGCCCTCCAATAAAACAGCTAAATTCTGGTTTCCTTTTGAATAGAGTTCAGGGTTTGGTTCTTGAGTAGTCATTTCCAGACTAATTTCTCGAGGGGTACCATCTATTTTAGAAAGGATTGAACTTTGTAATAAGATGGTTTTATCGACAGATGTTGGATTTTTTAAGGTGTCTATTTGATTAGCAAAATCAAACTTAATTAAGTTGAGATTGTTAATTATTGGATGTTTCAGTGTGGGATTTACCAAAGGTGAATAAAACCATGGAAATTGCTGAAACTGTGATTGATTACCCTCACCAGTGGCTAAAGTTATTTGGGCTGAATATAAATCGTTTATTAAAACAGGGTTAATACGAATCCCATACTTGAAAAAGAAATCGGTTAAATTCAAATCTCGAGTAGTGGCTATGGCTTTCCCAGAAGCATTATAAAGACTGTCCTGTTCCATGGCAACGGCATCAATAAGCCATAGACTTTTTCCACCATTCATTGTGTATTGATCTAATGTGTACTTTTCTTTTTCACTAAATGCTTCTGTAGGTTTTGCCGAAATAATTAAATCATAAGCCTTGAGCTCATTTAAGGTTTTTTGAGGGCTTTTAGCAACGCTATCAAGGGTAAATGGCGCAATAAAATAATAGTCTTTTAAGGTTTTTACAAAATCAAATAGATAAGGGTCCTGAAGTTGATTATTGCCTTTTAAAATAGCAATTTTACGTCGTTTAGGGTTTACGAGCTTGCTAAACCCATCTGCAAAAGCATACTCCAAATGCTGAATGGAGCTGATAGCTATTTCTTGAATTGTTGCTCCAATTTTATTTTTTACTAGAGGTATTTTAACGGTTGTATTATTATAACTTGCCAATGCCCAAGGAAAAACAACCTCTTGGCTACTTTTTCCAGCTTCTTGAACGGTCACCTGCATAGGTGTTAACCCTCGGTTGGTTAACTGCTGAATATTACGCTCTCTGGAATTATCGTCTTCTAATGGATTAATGAAATTGTAAATGATTTGGTTGTTTTCTGAAACAAACTCATCCAATAGTTGTTTAGTTTCCATTTGGAGTCTTCTAAACTCCGAAGGTAAATTGGTTCCGTCTAAAAATACATCAATAACAATTGGTGATTCAACCGTTGTAATAGTTTGTTTAGCAGCATCACTTAAGGTATAGCGTTTATCTGAAGTTAAATCAAATCGTTTGTAAATAGATTGTGTGAAAATGTTTAGAACCAATAACCCCAAAAACAAGATAACGATGCTTGTAAGTCTTTTTTTATCAAATTTTTTGGTAGAAATGTTGAGGTTTGTCAACAATATAAAAAACAAGGTGATACTCACAAAATATAAAATATCTCGAGTATCAATGACACCACGACTCATGCTTTTATAATGGGCACTCATACCTAGTTGTTCTACAAAATTACTCGATAGAATATCAGCTACACCCTCAAAACCAATGTAGAATAAGAAGCACAGAAAAACAGCTGTAATAAAGGCGACAATCTGATTGTCTGTAATACTGGATGAAAACACACCAATAGCAGTATATGCGGCGATTAAAAAAAGCAATCCGAAGTAAGAGCCCAATGTACTACCAAAATCAATATTTCCAACAGGGTTTCCTAATTTATAAACAGTATAAACATAAAGAAGCGTCGGTAATATGGCGATAATGATTAGCAAAATGGCTCCAAAATATTTACCAAAAACTATTTTTAGCTCGCTGATAGGTTTGGTTAAAAGCAATTCTAAAGTGCCTTGTTTCTTTTCATCAGCAAAACTTCGCATGGTAACAGCAGGAATAAGAAAAATAAGAATCCATGGAGCTAATAGAAAAAAGCTAGACATATCAGCAAAACCGGTATAAAGAATATTAAATTCTCCAGAAAAAAGCCAAAGAAAAAGCCCATTTAAAGTTAGAAATATGGCAATAACCAAATAGCCTATTGGTGAGGCAAAAAAACTATTGATTTCTTTTCTTAAAATGGCAAGCATATATAATTCTAATTTAAAATGCTATGAGATTTCTAAACAAGTTCGAAATGACATAGACTATTATTATGTTATCATGTAAGTGAAACTAATTTATCAACACTCCATGCTTCGGGTTTGGCATTAAACAGTGGTTTCGTTTTAGACCAAACATTTTTAAATAATTCGGAATGTCTGTAACTTTCCAAATCGGCTTCAGAATTCCAATAACTATACGTGAAAAACACGTTTGTATTGTTTTTGTCTCTATATAATTCCAGAAATTGGCAACCTTCAAACTGACGTATTTTAGTTTTGTTCATTTCAAAGTTTTTCAAAAACTCATCAATATGTTTTGGCTCAAAACTCATTTTAACAATGCGTACAAACATGTGTGTCAAATTTTTTCAAAGTTAACAGTTACCGTATCCATCAAATTCAATCCCATTAACGTTGAGGCACTTCCTACGGTAGCCATGTTACTTTTGTAAACTGCAATTTCAAGATAATTGGAGGCATTAAAAACCACAAGTCCTCGACCTTCATCGTTTCTTTTTTCGTGAGGTATAGTAAAATCTACTATATCACTATATTTTTCATGAATCCTTTTAAACTTATTATTCCTTGCTGAAATAATAAATGAGCGTCCTTTTTGAATAGTCTCAAAAAATGGCTTTTTAATATTCGTAATAACGTTTCCGTAATTATCAATGTAAATAATACTTCCTATTATCTGGGTCTGATCGTCATTAACAAAAGGAATGATGTTTTTTATTGGCTTAATATGGTCAATAACTTTTCCAATGACTTCCAATGTCCCACCACGAGCAATGTGGCAAGCCACTTTCACAAAAACATCCAGTACCGGAAAACTGGTTTGAATTTTATCATGAATGTTTATTTGAACAATTTTTTCAGGAGCTATTTCAGCACAAATCATACTCATAATACCATTGTTGGCACAAATAAAATAGTGGCCATCCAGTAAAACAGCAATATGTTTGTTTTCAACATTAATTTCAGAATCAATACCAATAATATGAATCGTTCCTTTAGGAAAACTGACATAAGCATTTTGAATGATGTAAGCTGCCTCTGGAATACTGAAAGGAGAAACAGAATGAGAGATATCAACAATTTTTACATCAGGTAATTCATTATAAATAGCTCCTTTTGTCGCACCAGCAAAGTGATCTTTCTCTCCAAAGTCAGTCGTCAAAGTGATTATTGCCATATAGGAATTGTTGATATTTTTTTAACCTAACACATATTAAAAATGTGTAGTTTTGTTTAAACACAAATCTAATAAAACTTAATAGATATTTTTAATTAAATCAACTAGCTTTTGAACGAAATCATAATCGAACTTGAAGAGGTATCACCAAAAGATTTTTTTGGTGCTCAAAACGCCCACATTACACTCCTTAAAAAATATTTTCCAAAACTAAAAATTGTAGCCAGAGGCAATAAAATAAAGGCCTACGGAGATGAAGACCTGCTAGAGGAATTTGATCGCAGATTTAATATGCTTATGGAGCATTTTATGAAGTACAACAAACTAGATGAAAATACAATTGAACGTGTTTTAACCAGTCAAAGTAAAGATGATTATACAACTAGTGAGGCTAGTGGTGAGGTTATAGTCCATGGTGTTAGCGGAAGATTGATAAAAGCGCAAACTGCCAACCAACGCAAATTGGTTGAGAGCATGCGTAAAAACGACATGGTTTTTGCTATAGGACCTGCTGGAACGGGAAAAACCTACACAGGTGTGGCATTGGCTGTTCAGGCTTTGAAAAACAAGGAAGTTAAGCGTATTATCTTAACACGTCCGGCCGTTGAAGCAGGTGAAAATTTAGGATTTTTACCAGGTGATTTAAAAGAGAAGTTAGACCCTTACATGCAACCATTGTATGATGCTTTACGCGATATGATTGCCCCTGAAAAGTTGGCTCATTACATAGAAAATGGAACTATTCAAATTGCACCATTGGCATTTATGCGTGGCCGTACTTTAGACAACGCATTCGTGATTTTAGATGAAGGTCAAAATACGACTCATGCGCAAATGAAGATGTTTTTAACACGTATGGGTAAAAACGCCAAGTTTTTATTAACGGGCGATCCAGGGCAGATTGATTTACCAAGACGTACCATTTCTGGACTAAAAGAAGCTTTATTGATATTAAAGAATGTAGAAGGCGTAGGAATGATATTTTTGGATGATAAAGATGTTATTCGTCATAAATTAGTTAAGAAAGTTATTGAAGCCTACAAAAGCATTGAGAATAGAGAGTAATGAATAATACCATAACAGATACCAATTTCAATTTTCCAGGTCAAAAAAGTGTTTACAAAGGAAAAGTCAGAGAAGTTTACAACATAAATGATGAGGAACTAGTCATGATTGCTACCGATAGGTTAAGTGCTTTTGATGTGGTGATGCCTAAAGGTATTCCATTCAAAGGACAAATACTAAATCAAATTGCAACAAAAATGATGAAGGCTACCGAAGATTTGGTGCCAAATTGGCTAACAGCAACACCAGACCCGAATGTAGCTGTAGGTCATTTATGCGAACCTTTTAAGGTGGAAATGGTCATTCGTGGGTATATGTCTGGTCATGCTGCTCGTGAATATAAAGCTGGAAAGCGTACTTTGTGTGGTGTTGAAATGCCTGAAGGTATGAAGGAGAACGATAAGTTTCCAGAGCCTATCATTACACCTGCTACCAAGGCAGAAATGGGTGACCATGATGAGGATATTTCAAGAGAAGACATTTTAAAAAGAGGAATTGTATCTGAAGCAGATTATCTGGTGCTTGAAGATTATACGCGAAAACTCTTTCAACGAGGAACAGAAATAGCGGCTTCACGCGGTTTAATTTTAGTTGATACCAAATACGAATTCGGAAAAACCAAAGACGGTAAAATTGTATTAATTGATGAAATTCACACACCAGACTCATCGCGTTATTTTTATGCTGATGGCTATCAGGACCGTCAAGATAGTGGAGAGACTCAAAAACAATTGTCTAAAGAGTTTGTACGCCAATGGTTAATATCCAATGGTTTTCAAGGGTTGGAAGGACAACAGGTTCCTGAAATGTCTGATGAATATATTAATTCCGTTAGTGAACGTTATATTGAATTATACGAAAATATTACGGGAGAAACTTTTATTAAGGCAGATGTGTCCAATATTCAAAAACGGATTGAGCACAACGTTCAGTTGTATTTAAAAGCCTAATTACTTCTTTTTAGACTTACTAGCTTTAGCTAGCGGATTAAAAGCCAAACACAAATCTAAATAATACGATAAATCTGTTTCGGTATCAAAGCCTTCAGGCGTCACAAAAACATAACCACGCATAGGCCTTCCTGTAAAGTCCATAGGTAGGCAATGCTTTTTTTCCAATTCTTTGGTGTAGGCATCTTCACCAATTCTAGCCATAAGTAAATTGTCACCATACTTTTTGTCTAAATGAATACCACAAAGCATTTTGTTATCTACCTTAAAGCATAGTCCACCCATCATTTTAAGTTCAGAAAAATGTTGATGCTTTTCTTTAAGTTGGTTTCTAATTCTATCAGCTAGATAGTCGTCATAAGCCATGATGTGAATCTTGTTGGTTAAGCCGTGCGTTTAATTTTTTCCATTTTCCGGCCCTTTGCCAATTCATCAATCAGCTTTTCCATTTGCCTACATTGTTTGTACAATTCAAATTCATCTTCTATTTCCTCAATGCGATAACCACAAACAACGCCTTTAATCATGTGGGCATTAGGATGCATGTTTGCTTCTTCAAAAAATGTTCTATAAGTAGCTTTCTCATCAATTAGAGCTTGTATTTTGCTGTCATCAAAACCAGTTAACCATTCGATGACTTCGTTGAGTTCTGCTTTCGTTCTGCCATTTTTTTCCAATCTATTCAAGTAAAGTGGATAAATAGATCCAAAAATCATATTAGCAACTTGTTCATTTTTTTTAGCTGTTACTTTCATTTTTTATTGTAATTAATTGATGCTAAAGTTTTTGAGTTTTGTAGCAACTAATTTAGTAAATAAAAGCTGAATAAAAAACCTGAGAGACATTGAGTAAGGTATAAGTCAAAACAATTCAAGCTAGGGAATCTGTCATGTTGAACTATCCACATTTTTACAGTAAAGGACGCCAAAAGCTACTTGAAATCTTTTTTGGGTTAACTATAGGTCAATCTTTCTTAGTTCAGATGTTATCGAAAAAATACCAATAAAAAAAGGTAAGCACGTGTGCTTACCTTTTGCCCCAAATCTACCATAAACTTAACCTACTTATGTTATGGTACTGCCAATATAGAACACCACAAAGTTATTATCCATAAAAAGTTGTTAAAAAGCAATAATACTCTTTAAAGAGTAAAAGCTGTTCATGCAAAACATTCTGTGCAAAGTATTAATGGTTTAATCACAGTTCACTAACTTTACCAAAACCAACAAAATTAAAATACCCTTATGGATATTAAATTGGCCGTACTTATTGACGGCGACAACATCCCATCGGCTTACGTTAAAGAAATGATGGAAGAAATTGCCAAATATGGCAACCCAACAATCAAACGTATTTATGGCGACTGGACCAAACCACATCTTTCCAAATGGAAAAACATGCTATTAGAAAATGCCATAACACCTATTCAGCAATATGGCTATACCCAAGGTAAAAATGCCACTGACTCTGCTATGATTATTGATGCTATGGATATTCTCTATAGTGAGAAAGTTAACGGCTTTTGTCTTGTTTCGTCCGATTCTGATTTCACACGTCTGGCAACCCGATTGCGTGAAGCTGGTATGCAAGTGTATGGCATAGGTGAGAAAAAAACACCCGAACCATTTATTGTAGCCTGTGATAAGTTTATTTATATTGAAATATTAAAACAACAAGCTACTGATAGTGATTCTGGAACCAAAGATGCAACTACGGCTTCTAAACCTAATTATGATAAAGTAACACCAAAAGTTATTCAGCTTATTTCACATACCATTCAAGATTTAGCTGATGATGATGGCTGGGCCTTTCTGGGTGATGTAGGTAGCTTGCTTCAAAAAAAGCAACCCAATTTTGATTCGCGTAATTATGGCTTTCAAAAACTCACACCACTTATTGAATCTATAAAGGATTTTGAGATAGACAAACGCGAGAGTGGTAATGGCCGTTTTAAATTGGTATATGTTCGCAAAAAACAACGTAAAACCCGTAGAAACAGAAAGTAATATGTTAAGCCATACACTCATTAAGCTTTTTCAAAGAGATCTTACCAAGTTACAAGAGGAAATAGCAATGTATGAAGATGACAGTCAGCTCTGGACTATTAGAAGTGGCATTTCAAATTCCGCAGGAAATTTAGCCTTACATCTAGTAGGCAATCTGAATCATTTTATTGGTGCTGAATTAGGCGCTACTGGTTATGTACGACAGCGAGATTTGGAGTTTTCAAGTAAAAACATTCCGCGAGATACGCTTGTCAATCAAATAGAAAATACTAAAACCATGATTGAAAGTACGCTCCAAAACCTTTCTGAAGAAGATTTACAAAAAGAATACAAGCGTCGCCCTTTTGAGGATTATATGACAACCGAGTTTTTTTTAATACATTTAAGTATGCATTTAGCGTATCATTTAGGGCAAATAAATTACCATCGTCGTTTAATAAACTAGTAATCTAACATAAAACGAAAAACCATGTTTAAAAGAATCGTAATCTCACTAATTGCCATATGTACATTGAATATGGTGGCTCAAGAACAACCTACTAGTCGCGTTTTAAAAGAAATGACCCTCACAGGAACAGGCTACGAATTAGGCTTACAACATGGTAAAATGCTTAAGACTGAAATTGGTGAGATTGTTACCAAATGGAAAGCCAATACCACAAAATATTTTAAAAAGGATGCTGAATTAACATTGGACGACTTTTATAAGCAAGCCAATTATGAAGCTGCCATAAAAAAATGGACTCCCGATTTATACGAAGAGGTGAGAGGTATTGCAGAAGGTTCTGGTCAAGCCTTTAGAGATATTTTAGTTCTAAATCTTCTAGATGAATTTTGGGTATATATTGACGAGTTATACAATCACCATTGTAGTGATGTTGGAGTTCCATCTATTAATGGTAGTACTAGCTATATTGCCCAAAATATGGATATTGAAAACTATACCGATGGTTATCAAACCCTAATACGGTTGGAACGAACCGCAAGCAGACCCGAACAATTAATATTAACGCATCCAGGTTTAATTGCTCTTAATGGCATGAACGAAACTGGGGTAGGTGTAGTCGTTAATACTATCATGCAACTGAATGCGTCGTCTTCCGGTTTACCAGTGGCTTTTGTGGTCAGACGCATTATCAATTCAACGGAAAAAGATGATTTAATCAACTTTATACAAACGGTTAATCATGCTTCCGGACAAAACTATATTATAGGAATTCGAGGCGATGTGTATGATTTTGAAGCATCGGCAAATCAAGTCGTTCGTTTCAACCCCAAAAACACCAATGGTACAGTTTATCACACCAATCATCCCATTGTAAATACCGATGTAAAAGAATGGTACACTGACTATAAGCCAACCGAAGAAAATAAAAGCAAACTACTACAGAATTCCAATAGCTATTTGCGATTGACAGCTCTAGAAAAACGCATGGTAGGAAATCCGCTTATTGATGACAACATTATTATGGAAGCCTTACGTTCTAAAGACAACCCAGATAACCCGGTTTGTAATACTAATAATCAGGATGGAAGTGGCTTTACCTTTGCATCGGTAATTATGACCTTAACGGGCGATCTCAATTTTCAAATTACGGCAGGACCGCCAGATGAATCCGAATACAAATCGGTAACATTCAGTAGTAAATAATTGACCATTTGCTCACCATAGATTAAATATTTGGTAACGTTTGTTTTAGCAAAAAGAACGGAATTTGCATCAAAAACTATGGACTTATTTTTAATTAGTTTTGGTGCTTTATTTTCCATCATGAACCCTTTGGGAACTGTTCTGGTATTTGTAGGATTAACTCAAGAAAACACAAAGAAAGAACGAGCAGTCACCGCGTTTTGGACAGCAATTGATGTGTTTGTAATCTTACTCTTATCCTTTTTCGCTGGTAAGTACATTTTATCCTTTTTTGGAATAAGCTTGAATGCTCTTAAAATTGCCGGAGGTTTAATTATAGCCTCATCAGGTTTTGCGCTTTTAACAGGCAAGTTTAAAGAGCACAAAGGAATGAAACGTGAAAAAGTACAAAAAGATATTCAAACACGTGATGCTATTTCTCTAACACCTTTGGCAATACCCATGTTAGCTGGACCTGGAACTATTTCATTATTAATCACCTATAATCAAGAGTATCAAACAGCTTTTCAAATAGGCACCATTTTAGGCGCCATGGTTTTAGTAACAGTAACCATTTATCTGATTCTAAAATCGGCACATGTTATTGTTAAGTTTTTAGGAGCTTCTGGCATCAACGCGTTATCACGTATTATTGGGTTTATAGTAATAGCCATTGGTGTCGAATACATTATTGGCTCTGTAATCGCTATTTTGTCGCAGGCGATTTTATAGAACTGTTTTTTACTGTAAAGAATAGGAGAACAGATAAACACCCACATACTGAAAAACCAATAAACAACGGTAGTACACTATCTGTTACGAAGCTACCTATAAAATTTGCAATAGGAACAGCCATGATAGTTGAAATAAAACCGTTTAAGGCAGCACCTATACCTGCAATATGGCCTAGTGGTTCCATAGCTAAAGAACGCAGATTACCAAATAGAAAACCTATAGCAGTAAATTGAAGTCCAAAAAACATGACCAATACCGATAAATCAGGGTTTATACCTGATGAAAATAGAATGACATATAAAATAGAAATTACGCAATAGGCGATAGCTGCAATGATGGCAATACGTTTCATACCAAATCGTAATACCAATGTGCTGTTTATAAATGTTGAAAAGCCAATAGCAATTGCTAGACTAGCAAAAATATAGGGAAACAAATCTGCCAGATCATATTGATGTTCAAATATTTGTTGGGAGGTACTTAAATACACCATAAACGAACCTGTAATTAATCCCGATATAAACGTGTAGGCTACTGCGTCTTTTTGTTTAAAAAAGGTAATGGTTCCAGCTATAAGTTGTTTGTTTGATATGTTGTTTCGTGATTGTACTGGAAGCGTTTCAGGTTGTCGCTTCCAAAACCAAAGCATCACTAAAACACCAAATATCAAATTAAAATAAAAAATAGATTGCCAGTCGTAGAAAGTAATTAAAAACTGTCCGAAGGTTGGAGCAACAACAGGTACTAGAATAAAAATCATCACGACAAAGGACATCACCTTTGCCATGTAATCACCACTGTAAGTATCTCGAACCATAGCAATACTTATAGTACGAGGAGCAGACAACCCGACACCTTGAAGGATGCGTCCTAAAATCATTATTTCAAAACTTTTAGTTGTCACACAGATAATACTAGCAACCACAAACAGCATAAAACCAGTATAAATTATGGGTTTACGCCCAAAACTATCAGACAAAGGACCAAAAATAAGCTGACCAAAACCTAATCCCAAAAATATCATGGTGACCAATAGCTGATTTTTGGAGACATCTACAACGCCTAAAGCGTTTCCAATATCGGGTAAAGCAGGTAATAAGGCATCTATGGATAAAGCAACTATGGCCATCAATGAAGCCATTAAGGCAATAAACTCAATATTAACGGAACCGTTGGGAGATGATGTTTTTAGCATGGCACAAAGGTACTCCCTTCAATTGTAATCTCACCAAGTAAAATATTAAAGGATTCTTAAAAATAAAAACGCCCTAATTCGTGATTAAGGCGTTTAATAGTAGAAAATTAGAGTATTATTTTTTTCTGGTATAATTAATTTCCATGTTTTTAATATCCTTGCCGTCAACTACCATAAACATTTCAAATTTATGAGAGTCTTCAGAAAGTTTGGTAAATACTTCCTTAACTTGCATATCCTTACCACTAGCAGGATCCAACATAGAGCCACGCAAAGTCAATGTATCTTTATCTAGCTGCCCTTTCAAAAGCATAATGCTGCTTCCAAAATTATCTATCCATGTGGCAATGAATTCTTTTTTGGCATTATCATAACCAGTGATACTCTCACCCATAAATGGCATGCCCATCATGTTTCCTGAATGTTGTGAACGTTGATATAAACCGCCCATTATCATATCATTTTTAGTAGTAGCTGTTGATATGTTTGGTGGTTGTGACGGATCCATCCACATAGTTACAGTGGCATCCCAATCACCATTCATCGAGGCTAACCATTTGTGGTTTTCTCCTGGTGTCATGTTTTCTTGCCAGGCTTTCATTTCTTCTGGGGTTTGTGAAAAAGCTGTGAAGCTTAAAAATAAGCCCAAGCTTAAAAGGATTAGTTTTTTCATGTTGTTTATAGATTAATTAGTTTAATAAAGATACTAAATTACAGTGGAATATTACCATGCTTACGTTTGGGTCTGTTTACCTCTTTATCTTCCAACATGGCAAAGGCTTTTATCAGCTTACGACGTGTATCTTTGGGTAGAATGACTTCATCAATAAAACCACGTTCTGTTGCGCTGTAAGGATTGGCAAACTTTTCAGCATATTCGGCTTCCTTTTCTTTCCACTTTGCTTCAGGGTCATCAGCGTCTTTAATTTCTTTTCTAAAGATGATTTCCGCAGCACCTTTGGCACCCATCACGGCAATTTCAGCACTTGGCCAGGCAAAGTTCATATCAGAACCAATGTGTTTAGAGTTCATTACATCATAAGCACCACCATACGCTTTTCGTGTGATAACCGTTATTCTTGGTACAGTGGCTTCACTAAAGGCATACAATAATTTAGCACCATGTACAATAATACCATTCCATTCTTGGTCGGTTCCAGGTAAGAATCCAGGAACATCTTCAAGCGTTAACAACGGAATATTGAAAGCGTCACAAAAGCGCACGAAACGCGCTGCTTTTTTAGAACTGTTTACATCTAATACACCAGCTAAAAACATGGGTTGATTGGCAACAATACCAATAGATTTTCCGCCTAGTCTAGCAAAACCTACAATAATATTTTCGGCATGGTCTTTATGAATCTCGTAAAATGAATCTTCGTCGATAATACCAGAAATCACCTCGTGCATATCATAAGGTTTGTTGGCATTATCAGGAACAATGTCAGATAATTCCTCTCGTAATTCATCACCTAATTCAAAGGGTAAGGTTTTAGGTTTTTCTTGGTTATTTTGTGGTAAATAGCTCAATAGTTTTTTAATGTCTTCTAAACATTCTACATCATTTGATGCGGTTTTATGCGCAACACCAGATTTGGTAGCATGGGTAGAAGCACCACCAAGTTCCTCGCTAGTGACTTCTTCATTAGTCACCGTTTTTACAACATTTGGGCCAGTAACAAACATATAACTGGTATTTTCTACCATAAGGGTAAAATCGGTCATGGCAGGAGAATATACAGCACCACCAGCACAAGGTCCCATAATGGCAGATAACTGCGGAATAACGCCTGATGCCTGTACGTTTCTGTAAAAAATATCAGCATAACCACCAAGAGAGCGCACACCTTCTTGAATACGTGCACCACCAGAATCATTCAATCCAATTAATGGCGCGCCAACTTTTACAGCTAGGTCCATAATCTTGCAAATCTTTTCGGCGTGAGTTTCAGAAAGTGAACCACCAAACACCGTAAAATCTTGAGCAAAGATGTAAACCAAGCGACCATCAATAGTTCCATACCCTGTTACAACACCATCGCCATAAAACTGTTGTTTATCCATACCAAAGTCTTTGGTACGATGCGTAACTAAAGCACCAATTTCTTCAAACGAGCCTTCATCTAGCACATATTGTACACGTTCGCGAGCGGTAAGTTTTTTATTAGCATGCTGTTTTGCTATACGTTTTTCGCCACCACCTAAATAGGCTTGGGCTAATTTTTCGTTTAAGTCTTTTATTTTGTCTTGCATAGTTTTTGTTTTTGCAATCTATGTGGTCTAAATTATTCTAATTACTAATCACTAAATACTAACAACTAATTAATCGGTAATCGTAATACGTTTTGGTCTTCCAGATACTGTTTTACAGCAATAAGTGCAGCAATGTTAGCTTCAGCTTCTTGTTTGGCTTTAATGGCTTCAGGAGAGTAATGTTTTTTAACAAAATGTGTGTCAAAATTTCCTGAACGGAAGGCGTCATGCTCACAAACAAACGTACCAAATGGGAGCGTGGTTTGAATACCTTCAATGTTATAGTTTTCTATCGCTTTTATCATCAATTGAATAGCCTCATCACGTGTATTTCCGTAAGTGATTAATTTGGAAAGCATAGGATCATAATAAATAGGAATATCCATGCCTTGTTCAAAACCGTTATCAACACGAATGTTTTCACCAACTGGCAATTGGTACACATCTAAATGACCAACACTTGGTAAGAAATCATTCAGCGGATCTTCGGCATAAACACGTAGCTCCAAAGCGTGACCATGAATGCTTAAATCGGCTTGTTTTATGGCCAAAACTTCACCACGAGCCACACGAATTTGTTGTTCAACCAAATCGGTTTTTGTGATTAATTCGGTAACAGGATGTTCTACTTGCAAACGCGTATTCATTTCCAAGAAGTAGAAGTTGTGGTTTTCATCTAATAAAAACTCAACTGTTCCAGCACCAATATAATCGCAGGCTTTTGCCACTTTTACAGCAGCTTCACCCATTTTAGCACGTAATTCTGGAGTTAGTACAGACGAAGGCGCTTCTTCAACCACTTTTTGATGACGACGTTGAATGCTACATTCGCGCTCAAATAAATGAATCACGTTGCCATGCGTATCTGCCATCACCTGAATTTCAATGTGACGAGGCGATGCCACGTATTTTTCAATAAATACGGAACCATCACCAAAGGCATTAACAGCTTCACTAATAGCACGATCCATTTGCGATTCAAAATCGGCTTCTTTTTCAACAATACGCATGCCTTTTCCACCACCACCAGCAGAGGCTTTTATTAAGATAGGAAACCCAATGCCTTTGGCAATGTCTTTGGCTTCGGCAATATCTGTAATGGCTTCATCGGTTCCGGGAACCATAGGAATATCATAAGCTTTTACAGCGTCTTTTGCTGCAAGCTTACTTCCCATAATTTTTATGGCTTTGCTTTTTGGTCCTATAAACGTAATGTTGTTGGCTTCGCATAATTCAGCAAAGTCAGCATTTTCAGATAGAAATCCATAACCAGGATGAATGGCATCTACGTTCAGGTCTTTAGCAACTTGTATAATTTTATCACCTAATAGGTACGATTGATTAGAAGGTGCTTCTCCAATTAAAACAGCTTCATCGGCATATTTTACATGGGGTGCATTTCGGTCTATAGTAGAGTAAACGGCAACCGTTTTAATACCCATTTTTTTGGCAGTTCGCATCACACGAATGGCAATTTCGCCTCGGTTTGCTACTAGTATTTTTTTCATATTTTCTCTTGAATAAAGAACAAAGACTGCTTTGCTGCAAGAACAAAGATTTCTTGGTTTTGTGTTTTATAAATTTTTTGTGTCACCCTATTTGAGATTTACTTTGTCATTTTTTTTAGGCTCTGAATAAAAGAATAAAGATTCAATTGTAAAGATGTCTTGGTTCTTGACTCTTTCAGTCTTTTGTCTTAACAATTACTCAAATTCAATTAACAGTTGGTTTTTATCAACAGCATCGCCTTTTGCTACAGATATGGTTTTTATAACACCATCACGAGGTGATGTTAGTACGTTTTCCATTTTCATAGCTTCAAGGATTAAGAGCGTGTCGTCTTCTTTTACTTCTTGTCCTACATGTATGTTGATGTCTAAAATCAATCCAGGCATAGGCGCTTTAATGTCATTTACATGTTTTGTAGCACCAATTTCAAAGCCCATGTCTTTAATAAGCTGATCTAAAAAATCACTTATTTCAACATTGTAAACTGTATTATTGACTTTAACTTCATAGGTTTTATTATTGAAGTTTGCATTCAATATTTCTGCTTTGTATGAGCTGTTATTTTCTAAAACATGATAGGTGTTTTTTGAAGTAGCTACAGCATCTAACTTATGAATGGTTTCTGCGGAAATTTCAAAATGATCTGTATTGTTTACAGATGCTTTATAGTTTGTCATGAAATTATTTTTTTTGAGATGTAAAGATAATAATTATTAAGCTTTGAAATGGGAGTTGTTTTGATGGCTTTTTATGGCATTTCTTGATAGCACTATGCCAAAAGCTAGCGAAACAAAGGCGCCAATCCAAACACCTGGTATAAAATCTATAAACAAGAAGAAATCATAAGCACCATGGAAAATAATGGCAAGAAGTAAGCCTATTAAATTCAATTGCATCCTATTTTTGGAAAATTTGGCCTTTCCCATATAATAACCCATTAGTATGGCAAATGTAGCGTGGGCTGGAACAGCAGTTACAGCTCTTAATAAAGCGACTTCATAACCACCAGCCATAACATAAAAAATGTTTTCAGTGGCAGCAAAACCCATAGAAACCATTACGGCATAAATAATACCATCATAGGGTTCATTAAAAGCTTCCCGTGTTTGCGCATAGTAACGTACAATAATGTACTTGCTGAATTCTTCGGTAAAGCCAACAATGAAGAAGGCCTTAATAAATTGTTCAACAATATTATTTTCTTCTGGAATGATAATATAATCGAAGAGGATGTATAATAAGGTTGTGATAAAAATACTCACAAAGGCACCAAATAAAAAGCAAAAAAACAGTAAGAGTTTAGGCTCTTTATCATACTTGTCCTTTAAGTAAACATATAAAATAATGATGATGACTGGCGCTATTGAAAGTAAAGCTAAATCCATAAATGGAAATTAATAAAAAAAGTAATGTTATAATAATTGTTTTTGAATGGAATCTAAAACCGATAGATAATAGGGGCGATTGCTTGCTACAAAATGATTATTATTCTCACTATCCTTCAATAGTGACTTAAATGCAGTAATTGAAACAAGTTTTAGTGCTTCAACTTCACCTTGTTGAGGCGTTAGTGATGCGATAGGATCGTTTAATAAAGCGATGAATGTATAGTGAAACTCATTATCTATGATACCATTATCATATGTTTGAAAACAAGGAAAGACACCTATTCTCTTTAAATCAGACTCATTAATAGTTAATCCTATTTCTTCTTGTGTTTCTCGAGTTGCGGCTTTTTCAATAGTTTCACCAGCATCAACATGTCCAGCGACAGAAACATCCCAAAGCAAGGGGCAAATAGCTTTCGTAGCGGCACGTTGAGCCAATAATATATCACCATGTTTGGTGTAAAACCATACGTGTGCCGTATTGTGATAGTAACCCTGCTTGTGAATAGCTGATTTTAAAGCAGATTGTCCTGTTGGCTTTCCAAGGGCGTCAACAATGTCAATTAATTCATCCATAAATTAAAAAGCCTCTTGTAGAGGCTTTATGTTATTTGAAATACGAAAACGTTTCACCATCTTTAATCTTCAACAAGGTTTCATAAATCAAGCGGATAACGTTTTCCACATCATCTTTATGAACCATCTCAACCGTTGTATGCATATAGCGTAAAGGCAACGATATTAAAGCCGATGCCACACCACCATTACTATAAGCAAAGGCATCGGTATCTGTTCCTGTGGCACGTGATAGTGCCGATCTTTGGAAAGGTATCTTCTTGTCTTCAGCCGTATCAGTTATCAGATCACGTAGTTTTTGCTGAACAGCAGGCGCATAGGCGACTACAGGCCCTAATCCAATTTCTAAATGCCCTTCTTTTTTACGCTCAATCATGGGTGTTGTAGTATCATGCGTCACATCAGTTACAATAGCCACATTGGGTTTGATGGTTTGTGTAATCATTTCGGCACCACGTAATCCAATTTCTTCTTGAACAGAATTGGTGACATAAAGACCGAACGGTAGTTTCTTTTTATTTTCATGTAATAAACGAGCCACTTCAGCAATCATAAAGCCACCCATACGATTATCTAAAGCACGACAGACAAACTTATCTTTGTTCAAAATATGGAATTCATCAGGGTAGGTAATCACACAACCTACGTGCACACCCATTTTTTCAACTTCAGCCTTATCTTTTGCACCAATATCTATCGTAATATTATCTGGTTTTGGTGCCTCTTCTTTTGCTTTGTTTCTGGTGTGAATAGCTGGCCATCCAAAAACACCTTTCACGATGCCTTTTTTGGTGTGGATGTTTACAATTTTACTCGGCGCAATTTGATGGTCACTACCGCCATTTCGTATTACATATATCAAACCATTATCAGCAATATAGTTGACGTACCATGAAATTTCATCGGCATGGCCTTCAATAACTACCTTATATTTTGCTTTCGGATTAATAACGCCAACGGCCGTTCCGTAGGTATCGGTTATAAATTCATCAACATAAGGTTTTAAATAGTCCATCCATAGTTTTTGCCCATCCCACTCATATCCAGTAGGTGATGCATTATTTAAATATTTCTCTAAAAAGTCCATAGACTTCTTATTCAATACACTCTTTTTTGCCATGTTTAAATATTTTGCACTAAAATAATAATATTAATACGATTTTAAGGTTTTAGAGGTTGTAAATTATTAATTTTGACGTTCATCTTGGAACGATTTTAGATAGCTAGTTTTTAATGAAATATTTCTTTTACTTCTTATACTTAATACCAGGTTTACTGTTTGCTCAAGTGGATACAGTTGAACAGGATTCCACGGATGTAATGTATATAATTATTGAAGGCGATTCTATACCACAAACAGCTATAAACCTCAATGAAATTACCTTATTACACAAGCTGAAGTTTGATAGTAATGAAGACCGAAGAAGATACTTGATTTTAAGACGAAAAACCATTAAGGTCTATCCGTATGCCAAGCTTGCGGCTGAACGTTTGGAGGCACTTAATGAGCGCATTGAATCCATGGAGCGCAAGAGTGACAAAAAGAAATACACCAAAATCATTCAGAAATATATTGAGGAAGAGTTTTCGGAAGAACTGAAAAAGTTAACCCGTACCGAAGGACAAATTCTTGTAAAGCTTATTCACAGGCAAACAGGAAAAACCACATTCGATTTAATAAAAGATTTGCGAAGTGGCTGGCGTGCGTTTTGGTTTAACAATACAGCGCGTTTGTTTGATATTTCCTTAAAGGAAGAGTTTGATCCTTTAAATAACAAAGAAGACTACTTAATTGAAGATATATTACAACGAAATTTTCAGAGTGGGCGATTGGAAGAACAACAATCGGCTTTAAATTTTGACTTTTTGGAACTGACTGAAAAGTGGATGAATGAAAAGAACAAACCCTAATGCGAAAGCAAACGCAACTTGAAGAGAACCTGAATGCTTGGAGCCATGGCATAGGTGCGCTTCTGGGTATTCTTGCATTAGTATTGTTAGTGGTTTATAACACTAATAAAACCGATTGGAGCTTATTTAGTGTGATAGTTTATGGTATTTCCATTGTGGTACTCTTTTCAGCCTCTACATTATATCACGCCATTAAACGTGAAAAGCACAAGCACTATTTTAGAATTTTAGACCACATAAGTATCTACTTATTAATTGCGGGAACCTATACGCCAGTTACGCTCATTGCTCTTGAAAACAGTCACGGATGGTCAATGTTTTGGGTTGTTTGGGGTATCGCAGCTTTTGGGCTTATCTTAAAAATTTTCTTTACAGGGAAATTTGAGTTCTTATCGGTATTGCTCTATTTGGCTATGGGCTGGCTGGTGGTTTTTGATTTCACTTACTTATCAGAATCTATTGGTCCCAATGGTGTCTTGTGGTTATTTGCTGGTGGCTTGTTTTATACTTTAGGAATTGTTTTTTACGCCATTGAGCGCATTCCGTATAACCACGTCATTTGGCACCTATTTGTTTTAGGTGGTGCTATTAGCCATTTCTTTATGGTGTTTCTATATATCATTTAATCGAAAAGAATTCCTCGACGTTTGCGTCGTGGTTTGCGATAAAACTGTCATTCCTGCCTGTCATATTGAGCTTGTCGAAATGACGGCAGGAATCTAAATAACAGAATGTCGTTTTATGACCTTCAGTTCAAAAATAAAAAGAGTGGAATGCCTTTAAGACTTACTTGCAATATACTTTGTTTATAGAAATTCTGTATTATCCTCTTCCAACAGGCAATAAATAATACTATCTAGAAATTGTCCCTCAAAAAGATAATTCTCTCTAAAATAGGCTTCCTTTTTGGGTAGCGAATTTAACCCATTTACGAAAGTTTCAAAACGACTATATAAGAACTAGTAACCATTTGGAATCTTATTTAAAACATCAAAATTAGAATTAATGAATTTACGTAAATAGCGGTAGAAAAACTTTGATTTTTAATCATGTTATTTTACTATTTTTGAAATAATATAAAATAAGCTCACTACTATTCAATCATTACTAAACTATATCAGACAATATATTGATTTGACTTCAGAGGAGATCAATACCTTATCCAATTATGTTGCTGAAAGGAAATATTTAAAAGGACAATATATTTTGCAGCAAGGAGACGTTTGCAAGCATAGCAGCTTCATTCTACAGGGTTGTACTAAAATGTTCTATGTTGATGATACAGGTCAGGAGCACATCATAATGTTGGGCGTCGAAGATTGGTGGGTTTCGGATATTGGTAGTTTTATTGAACAAAAGCCAGCCCAATTCAATATACAATGCATAGAAGATACAGTTCTGGCACAGTTTCATGTCGATACTATTGATGAAGTCTTACATAAAATACCAGCATTGGAACGCTTTTTCAGAAAATTACTGGAGCGTGGTTTGGCGGCTTCCCAAAAGCGTATTATTAGAAATTTCAGTATGACTGCCAAAGAACGTTATTTATATTTCAAAAATACCTATCCAAACATTGAGCAACGTATTCCACAATATTTATTGGCATCTTATTTAGGTATAACCAAAGAGTTTTTGAGTAAAATTAAAAGCCAATTGGCTTCCCAATAGGCTGTTTTATAATTTAGTTAAACTAGTTTAATATTTTTTAATAAACCAGTTCATTTTTTTTAGTCTACTCTTGTTGCACCTTTGTAAGGTAAAATCATATACAATAAAAATAAAATGAAAAAATCAACTTTAATTATTGTTGCATTTGCAACCTTTACAGCAACTATGAATGCTCAAAAAAAAGATATTAAGAAATCAGAAAGTGAAGTAGCCTGGAAAGGTTATAAAGTTACTGGCTCACATGAAGGTACCATAGCCATTAAATCAGGTAATTTGGTATTTGATGGTGAAACTCTTACAGGAGGAAATTTCGTCATGGATATGACCACTATCGGATCAACTGATTTATCTGGGGAGTATAAAGGTAAATTGGATGGACACTTAAAATCCGATGATTTTTTTGGTGTAGAAAAATACCCAACAGCAAGTTTGATTTTTACAGAAGTTCAAGCAAGTGGGAAAAACGCTTACCAAATTACAGGTGATTTAACAATTAAAGAAACAACGCATCCAGTAACATTTACACTTTCGGTTTATGGAAGTAAAGCTACAGCAAACTTAAAAATTGATCGTAGCAAGTATGATGTTAGATACGGATCTAGTAGCTTTTTTGACAATTTACAGGACAAAGTAATCTATGATGAATTTGATATCATAGCTGACTTGCAATTCTAATTAATAGCAAACAATGTCATTGAAAAGCCACCTGAAAGGGTGGTTTTTTAGTTATTTTATATCCTCTTCCAACAGGCAATAAATTATACTATCTAAATACACCCCATTATACAAATAGTTTTCTCTGAAATAGGCTTCTTTCTGAAACCCAAAACTAACTAAAAGCCTTTCAGAGTTTGCATTATTAGGATTGATATTGGCTTCAATACTATGCAGGTGTAAGGTTTTAAATCCAAATGGAATGAGGGTTGAAAAGGTTTCCTTCATATAACCGTGTCCCCAATAGTCGGGATGCAGACTATACCCAATCTCACCACGACAATTGGCTTTGTCTAATCGCCAATAACCAAAATAACCAATAAATCTATTCGCAGCCTTGTCAATAATAGCCCAGTTAAGGCCAGTTTGCTCAACAAATGAAGTCTGATTGTTACGAATCAGCTCTAAAGTGTCCTCAAGGCTTTGATGCTTTTTAGAATCCATATGCGCCATAACCTGATCATCCGTTTTCAGAAAGAATAGATCTTCAGCATCACGTGCCTGAAAATCACGAAAAAGGAGTCTCTCGCTTTCCAATTCGGGAAACGCTTCAAAAACGGAATCATTAATCTGAAGACTCATATCATGCAACTTTAAAAATAATTAGCGGATATCCCTTATCATTGAGTTAAACAATTTTAATTTTCGGTAAATTAAAAATTTATGAAACAAAATAGCCTTCTTTTACTTGTTTTTTGGAGTGGTCTGTTACAAACACAAATCAGTTTTGAAGATCGAACATACAATTAAGCTAATCCATTTTTAGATACTGAATCAAGTTCAGGATGAGAAGTAAGTTAAAACCTAATTCCTGCGAAGCAGGAACCCGCTGTAGTCAGTATAGATAACACAAAACACTAATTCCTGCGGAGCGCATTATTAAATATAAATCAACCTATCTAGGTATTCCAATAAGACTAAACCCATGCTATCGTCAGTATATAAGCATACATACCGTTAATAATTTTTGAAGCCTTGGAAAAATCGAAGATTCACGAATACTTATTAAATAAACATTCATGAGTAAAATTTAGGTATGGATGCTTGGTTTTTCGGTTTACCGAAAAAATACCTACGATAGCAAAAGCACCTTTTGGTTCTTTTGTGTGCTTATAAAAGAACATTAAAAATCCACACAATCATTAGCATGCATCAAGAACAAATCTAACCCTTTATCACATCTTTATACTCCTCAAAAAACGCCTCAAACAAACCCATCGTTTCATTAAAAAACACCATCACCTGTTGCCAGCTATTTTTATTATGAATACTCACCTTGGCATCCAGCGGCACATAAATACGTGATATTTCCTTACCGTTTTCCAAATAATAGATTTCCTCAAATAGGGCAGTGGGAAGGTATTCAGATTTGAGAATACTTTTTAATGCCAGTAGTTTTTCCCAATAATTAATACGGTTTTCCAAATCACTTTCTACATCCAAAGCCACCAAAGCCTCTTTGGTATCAAAATGAAACTTAAAACTAAAGCCTTTTATTTTGGTATTGTATAACAGCCACTTTCTCGGGAATGATTTTCCAAAGCTTATCCAAAACGTTTCGCGTAATTTCCGACTTTCTTCTTTACTAAACATGATTTAGATAAAATAGGCAATAATGATCGCTGATATAATGGTTAGAATTTTGGTTAAATTAAATTTATGTCCTTCACTGCTTTCAAAAAGAATAGTTGTAGAGATATGCAAAAAGATACCAATCACAATAGCCGAAATCTCATTGTAGTAATCTTTTATAAAACCAATGGAATCTGACATATAAACACCCAGAGGTGTCATCAATGCAAATAAGATTAAAAACAAGGCTATTTTAAGCTTTGATAGTTGCGATTGCATAAAAAACGTTGCCAATATAATAGCAACAGGAAGCTTATGTACAATAATACCATATACCAAATTGTCATGCGCTTCAATAGGAATACCTTCTAAAATGGCATGAATACTCAAACTAATGAACAATACCCAAGGAAAAATAGTTTTAGACTTATCCAGATGCATATGCCCATGTTCGGCACCTTTTGAGAAAAACTCCAGAATAATTTGGAACAGAATACCCATCATGATAAAAATGCCCACGTTGGAATCTTTGTGTTCGTAAACTTCCGGTAAAAAACTAAATACCGTAATAGATAATAAAAAGGCACCACTAAAGGCTAATAACAATTTTAAATGCCTAACATCTGAAGGCTTTAAAACAAGCACCACAAAAAAGCCTAAAAGCACCGAAATAATGGGTAGTAAGTAATTGAGCATGTTTATTTAAAAATCATGATTAGGCGTTCAGAAGTTTTCCTGTCAAACTTACGCAATTTATAATCGCCAAAAACATCCAGCAAATAAACGTTTGCTTGCTCAAATAAAGCTTCAAAGTCATCTAGTGTAAAGGCTCTCACACGTTCCTGAAAATGAAATGCTTCGCCATCATGTATAAATGAAATATCCTTAATAATATAGCCGTTTTCAACAGTTCGCTTCAGATTAAAATCAATACCATCAACCGTTTTAGTTTCGTTTGGTACCAGGTTGTCAATCACAAAATCCGTATTCATAAAATCAATCACGCCAAATCCAAAAGGTTTCAAATTGGCTTGAATAGCCTGAATAGTCTTCAAATTATCCACTTCGTTTTCAAAATACCCAAAACTGGTAAACAAATTAAAAACCGCATCAAAGCGTTTGCCAAACGGTTTGCACATGTCATGCACCTGAAAGTGTAAGCTCTCATTCTCATATTGTTTGGCATGGGCTATACTGTTTTCCGACAAGTCAACACCAGTAACATCATAACCTAATGAATTGAGATACACCGAGTGACGCCCTTTGCCACAAGCCAAATCCATAATAGAGCCCTGTTCAGGAATGTTCAGGTATTCCGTAAGATTGTCCATAAACAATTGCGCCTCTTCATAATCCCTATCCTTGTAAAGAATGTGATAAAAAGGTGTGTCAAACCAAGATGCAAACCAAGCTGTTGTGTCTTTTGTCATAGTATGTCCCACAAAAATGAGAATCTTTTAATTTTAGATACTCTAAAGTTGCAACAAAAATACTGTATTTTTGCAATCTATTTAATAGTCGTGATGGAGAATAATTTTAAAATGGTGGCAAAAACCTTATTTGGTTTTGAAGAATTGTTAGAAAAAGAACTTTTGCAGTTAGGTGCTCAAGACATCCAAAAAGGAGTTAGAAATGTGAGCTTTGTAGGAGACAAAGGCTTTATGTACAAAACCAATTTAGGCCTGCGTACAGCCATTAAAATTTTAAAACCTATTGAATCCTTTCGGGTTAATAACGAACAGGATTTATATGACAAGGTCTATAAGATGGACTGGTCACAATACCTCAAACCAACAGGGTCTTTGGCTATTGACGCTACGATACATTCTCAATTATTCACCCACTCCAAATACATAGCCCTTAAAACCAAAGACGCTATTGTCGATAAGTTTCGGGATACCACCAAAGAACGTCCTAATATTGATTTACGCTTCCCCGATTTAAAAATCAATGTGCATATAGACAGACAACAATGCACCATATCTTTAGATAGTTCTGGTGAGTCCTTACACAAACGTGGGTATAAAACAGCCACCAACATAGCACCTATAAATGAAGTATTGGCAGCAGGTTTGGTCATGTTGTCGGGTTGGGATGGCCAGTGTGATTTTATGGATCCCATGTGTGGTAGTGGTACTATTTTAGCAGAAGCCGCTATGATAGCCTGTAACATTCCACCAAACCTCATGCGTAAAGAGTTTGCCTTTGAACGCTGGCAAGATTGGGATGTCGAATTATTTGAAACCATTGAAGAATCCCTATTAAAGAAAACACGCGATTTCCATTATAAAATGATAGGCTATGACAAATCACCATCTGCGGTGTCCAAAGCCAAAGCCAATATTAAAAATGCCCATTTAGACGAGTTTATCACCATCCAGCACGAAGACTTCTTTAAAACCCAAAAAGCAGGTGAGGGAAAGCTGCATATGCTGTTTAACCCACCCTATGGCGAGCGTCTGGATATTGATATGGAAAAATTCTATGTCGACATTGGCGATACCCTTAAACAAGGCTACCCAGGTACCGATGCCTGGTTTATTACCTCCAATCTCGATGCTCTAAAACATGTAGGGTTGCGACCCTCCCGAAAAATCCATTTGTTTAATGCCAAACTGGAATCCCGTTTGGTTAAGTACGTCATGTACGAAGGGAGTAAAAAGGCGAAGTTTAATGAGTAGTTTTTAGTGTTAAGCTTATCGGTTTTCAACTACACAATAGCCAAAGGTATAAGCCTTAAAGAAGTAATTAATTATATATATTGTTACCCAACTCATTTTTTTAGTTGTTCACAATTATTTTTTTTGTTATCATTCCTTTGTTTGTATTGAGTTCCAAGAAGTATATTCCACTGTTAAAATTACTAAAATCCAGACTCTCAAAATCGGTGAAATAGTTCTTGATTTTTGTACCAAGTATATTGTATATAGATATTTTGCTAACAATTAAATCCTCTGGGGTATCTATGAATAATACTGCCTTTACTGGATTTGGATATAAACTAATTTCGTTTTCCAAAAGTTCAAAGTCCTCTATGCCCAAATAGATAGTTTCGGTTAGAGGGGTTGTAAACTGCATTGTTGCCGTGTCTGTTAGTTCTGTATAATCGCAAACAGTTTCTGTTTCAGACCGATATAAATTTATAATTATACTGTAATTGTTGTTTGTAGGCACAGTAACAGGGAAAGTATGGTTGTAGACTGGCGTTGGAACTTGAAATCCATTTACAAAATAGCAGATATTCATAGTGATAATATTGTTCTCTATTGAATGTTCTTTAATAATAAATGATGATGGACTAGTACTAATAAAAACGTCTATATTCACATCAACAATTGCATCATCAACAGTCGGTGAAATATTTAAACTAGATATAAGTTGTGCATTAATAAACCAACAATTAAATAAAATAAATAAAGTAGAAAGTAAATTTTTCATAAGTTCTAATTTTTAAGTAATGTTTTTACATCAACAATTGTACCATCACAAACCAATGCAATGGTATAAAAACCCTGTAAATAATTTGAAATATTGATAACAGTTTGAGCAGAGTCTGGTTCCAATATGTAATTGTTTGATTCTCCATTGGTTTCGTATTGGCCAATTATCATCAAATAGGCAGAATCCACACCATTAAGCTTATAATCTATCTGTATTTCGCTGGTTGATGGGTTAGGATAAATCATCTCTATAACACTTGGATTTAATGTTACTTCTATGTCATCATAGTCCTTATAACCATCAGTTTCTGCGACCACCTAGAATCTATACTTTTTTGTAACATCTGACGAAACCGTTAGATCCTTACCCTGATAAATTAAGTTACCTTCCATATCATACCAATTATAAACAGCAGCTTCATTAATCTGTTCTGCGCTTAAGGTTATGGTTTCGTTTTGGTTTATTGCTAGGTTATCGCCAGCATTGGCCAAAAAAAGTGGACGAGGTATTTTTTTAATTACAAAGGTTTCACCACCAATTATTTCATCTGTAGATTTTTCTTTTTGTATTATATGATAGGTATATTTTGTTTTATCAGTTAACTCTTCGGTTAAAAAATTGAATTTCAGTGTTAACAATCCCATTTCATTGGGTTCGAACAATATATCATCTAATACAACATTATCACCTTTTACCAATTTAACTTTTTCATCTGGCTTATCATCCAACAATTGTGATTTCTTGCCACCACGCTCCCAAGCATTAAATAAAACATCATCCATTTTTAAGGTGACCTCTGCTTCATCAAAAATAGCCTTACCTCCTTCGTTGATTTCTTTGTGAAGTTCAAAATAATATGTTTTAGGTATGTTTAAAGGGTTGGATACCATGACTATAGCACTTGTTGTTTCTGTTTCCAAATCTACAACCGTTAGGTTTTTCCAGGCTAAATTGTTGTTGTTCCTAACCATGTAGTTGGGATTGGATGTCATGGGAGATGCGAGTGGGTCGTCGGTTGCATTAATTTTAGCCAATAAACAAAAATGCCAAGGGTTGGGGTTATCTGTGTAATTTTCTGGGTCGGGAACCACCCAAGGAATTTTTACAATGGCTTCGCTACCTGCTTGAATGACAGGAATGGAAACTTCTGGTAATGCTCCACCTAAAGAATAATTTCCAGAATTAGTTAAAGTACCATCCCAATTTTCAGGCCATGCAAGAGAAGTATTGGCTTTAGCCCAATTTATTGCAAGTGTTTCGCTGCCTGTGGAAGCTACACAACTTTTGTTAATAACCCTTACATTTATAAAATTAGGTTCATTATTACTTTTATATTCGGGATTTTGATGGGTTAAACCATCATCATTGACATTTCTTACCCAAATATCCTGACTGGTCCACATATTTTGGGTGACTGAATTGGGTTCTGAACCATCATCGTCTGGACTGTCCTTAACATATAAATCCAAATCTGTTGAGTACATACTTTGCGCCATGACCACGGCAGCATGAGCATCAACCAAACCATAACCCATTTCATTATTCCATGTGCCATTGGGTCTTTCAGGATGGTTTTGATAGGAATAAGGAGCATTTTCATTCACTTTTTGGGCTGTACTTTCTATAATGTTGTTAACCTCAATATTGGTTAGGCAAGGATTAACAGACAGAATCAGGCCTGCAATAGCAGTTACATGTGGTGCAGCAGAAGAAGTTGCGTTAAAAGTTAAGATATAATCTCCATTATCTAATCCATCTGTTCCTGAGATATCTGTAGTTGGTATAAAAACGCCAGGAGCAATTACATCTAATTCTATTCCATAAGCACTTCCCCAAGAATCTTGTTGGTCGCATGAATTTGGGTTGGCTCTTTCACCACAAGGAGATATTGCACCAACAACAATAAAGCGTTCATCTAAATTGGCAGGATATTCTGTAATAAGGCCTTCATTATTTCCAGAAGAAAAAACAATGATAGATCCTTTTCCATTTCTACCTTGTGTTAAAGCATTTTCATATGCTTCATCAACCAAATCCGACTGTGTAAATGTTTTCCATGAATTATTAAGAACATCAGCGCCATTTTCCCAAGCCCAATTAACACCATTGGCAATACTTTCTTGGTCAAAAAGTGAGATGTAGATTGACATCACTTTACAATCAGGACTTATACCAGAAACACCAATAGTATTATTTTGAGTAGCTCCAATAATTCCCGCACATGCTGTGCCATGAAACCAATCAAAAATACTTGGAGAAGTATCGTTAATTGCGTTGATTAAATCAGGATGGTTTAAATCTACACCACTATCTAAAACAGCAATATTTATAGAACTATTTCCTGTTGTTAATGTCCAAGCATCACAGGCATTTATATCAATTCCTGCTACTGCGTTAATTGTAGGATTTGTAGATACTACTTGCCCAGTGTTTTCTAAATTCCACTGATTACCAAAATATGAGTCGTTGACACATGTACTTGCAGAATTAGAAGGTTCTTCTGCTGCGTCTAAATTGAGTTGGTTTTGTCTTGAAATAAAATTAGGAATGGCTGTTTCAAAAAAATTGGATTCATGAAATTGATTTGCTATATCTAAAGAATTCTCTAATGTGTGTTTAGTACAAACTAATGTGTACCATAGTGGCATAAAAGGGTTTTGGCCTTTAATAAGTATATTGTTTTCACTTGCTTTTTGTTGTAATAAATTTAAGTCACTAGCTTGTTTGAGTTTTACGAAAAAATGTCTGGACAAAACTATTCTCTTTCCAGTCATGGTTGTAAAACTTGGCGCGACTACATTTACGGTACTTACACTTTTTATGGTGTTTATTTTTTGGTAGTATTCTATATCAGTCGGTATGGTTGCAAAATCGATAATAGACCACTTGTTTATCTCACCATTTATTGGACTACTTTCGGTTTTTAAGTTATAGTCTAAAAGATTCTGATTATCCACAGAGGATTTTAGGAATGTATTGTCAGTATTAATGTATAATGAGGACTTATCTAAATTTAAAAAAACTTTCCCTCCTTTGTAATAGTAGTAATAGTTGCTTTGTGCAAATATTGAAACTGTTGTCAATGTAAGAAGAGTAATCACGAGTACTAGTTTTTTCATAATTCAGATTTTTTAAAGTTAGTTATTTTTTTGTTTCCTGCACGTTGGATAACACTTGATATGAAATCGTTTCGATACTGAAGTTCGTTCAGCACAAGTAAGTAAGTTACCTTTTTAAAACCAAAAATAAAATACGTACTTGTACGTAATTTTGCTTAAAAGTTCCGTAAGGTCTGCGTCAGGTTTTATTAAGGTCTCCTTAAGGTCAAACCGTTGCTATTCCTGCTAAGGCAGGAATCTCAAAGCGTAAGTTAGGAAGTAGATCCTGAATCAAGTTCAGGATGACAAGTTGTTTAAATAGGTTTCCCATAGAGCTACTTCGGGTTCCCTAGGTGCTCCTTGCGGTCTCCTTCGGGTGTGCTTCGGGTCAGCTATCGAAAAATCCTACAAAACACCAAACCCAATTCCTGCCTTTCGACAAACGCTCAAGATAAACTCCGGCAGGAAATCGAAGATTCAGCGAAGCTAATCTCAAAGCATAAGTTAGGAAGTAGATCCTAAATCAAGTTCAGGATGACAAGTTGTTTTTAAGTTTACATACCACGTCAGTTCGAGTGTCACGCCAAAGGCGTGATGTATCGAGAACCCAAAACCAATTCATGCATGCGTTACCAGTGCAATGAATATAGCAGATTTTTGAGTCTTATTTCTTTTTTAGATTATACGTTACCCATAAATTATAGCCACCGCTTCTAATTGGTTTTGAGCTTTCGGTTTCATATTGTGAATTACCGCTACCTAATAATTCCAGTAACCTTAACACGACTTCAACTCGCTCACTATCAAAATCTACGGCATCATATATTGAACTGGCATAAGTCGTATCGTCATCTATATTTAGTATGTTGTCAATTTTATAGCCTAAATGATTGGCTATGAGTTTTGCTTTAGAATTGGCATTATTCAGAGCCAAGACTGCTTTTTGATCTTCTTCTTCAAAAATATGTTCGGGCATTTTAAAATACACCTTATTAACGGATATTTCTAATGCACTGCACAAAACCAATAGTTTGTCAAATTCGTTTATGTCCGCATGTTCTATTTTAAAGTGACTGCTATTTTGATTTTTTAAACTATTGATTTCTATCAATTCACTATTTATTCTGTAGGCTGAAATAGAGTCTTTAAGTTTATTGATTTTTACAAGACTTGAATCATTAGTTGATATGAGTGCAACATTACTTTCTGCATATTCAGTGTAACTAGAGTAGCCTAAAACACGTAAAGTTATGTCTTGAGCTAAACCATAATTAACAGTTATAGTAAAAAATATAAATAGAAAGAATAGTTTCATTTAATCAACAAGTTTAAATGTAATAGCAACTCGGTACGACTTGATTATATCTTCTTTTTTATTCTCAATTTTGTCCGTACCATAGCTAGATTCTTTAACTTCTATGTTTAATATTTTTCCAACCTCCATATCAATCTCGTCACATATCGCCTTTGCTTTACGTTTTGCATCATTAATAGCCAAAAGGCTTAATTCAGTTTCTAAATTTTCATCAGATATATCAAATAAATAGCTTATCTGCTTAACTCTGAATCCCTCAACTTGAAGGTTTGAAATCATTTCTAGCGTCTCAAAATCAGTAATAACGTAATAACTTTTGCTAGTCAATCTTGAGTAGCCTTTGTTTTGGATAACTAGTTCTAGGTCACGTTCTTCTATACCAATATTTGACAGTTCTGTTATAACCGAATTATAAACTTCCTCAAAGGAAATATCTTTTTTGTCCTCTTGATACTTATTGGCTTTTTGTTCACTTATGGTAATTTGAATTTTTGCTTTATCCGCACTTAATTCTTTTTTAGCATTCCCAATAATTCTTATGAATCGTTCAGTAGATTGAGCATAAGAAAATGATGAAACTAGTAGAGTGAGGAATAGAATTTGAATTGCTTTTTTCATTCGTTTATTCTTTATATTTAATTTGAGTTAGTATTGACAGTATTTGGGATATGCCTTTGTTTTAAGGAAACATATCCACCATTAAGCGAATTTAGGTTTTTAAAACCTAAAATTCAATACGTACTTGTACGTAATTTTGGTTAATAGTTCCGTAAGGTCTGCGTCAGGTTTTATTAAGGTCTAATTGAGGTCTCCTTCAGGTCAACTCGTGAAAATTCCTACAAAAAATGCATTTTAAAAGTGTTTCCCTAGGTGCTCCTTGCGATCTCCTTCGGGTTTCCTTCGGGTGTGCTTCGGGTCAGCTATCGAAAACGCCTACAAAACACCAAGCCAAACCCGTTGTCATTACGAGGAGCCTGCGACGAAGTAATCTGTTTATTCAACCTATCCCAATGAGATTGCCTGCCTGTCGGCAGATAGGCTTCCCACTTCGTGCCTCATGGTCGCAATGACGTTTAGTAACCTTTGTCATATCAAACCTGCCAGTTGGCAAACAAGTATCGAGAACCCAAAACCTCAATTCCTGCGCAGCAGGAAAAAAGCGACCTACTAAATCTAGTCGTTAAAAATAGTCCAAAAGAAAACATTAAAAAACTTCTGCTTGTTCGAATTCAGCGCAAGCTGAAAAGGTCAGAAGGTTTAGGATACGTTGGACTATTTAGACAAGATTTAGTAAGTCTAGCGTTTTTTGTTTCTTTTTTGGGCAATGCAAAAAAGATAGAGAACAGAAAACAATAAGCAAAAAGGTATTCTAATACTTCCTCCATATCTCCGTCGTAGTTAGTTGGTATTTACTTGGTATTTAGTTGGTGTTTGCTATCGAAAAATCCTACAAAACACCAAACCATACTCGTTGTCATTCCGCACTTGATGCGGAATCCAGTAAATGTAAATAAGGTCATTAGATCCTGAATCAAGTTCAGGATGACAAGTTGTTTTTAAGTTTATGTGCCACGTCAGTTCGAGTGTAACGACCGCAGCGTCGGAATGCCTGCCTGTCGGTAGACAGGTATCGAGAACCCAAAACCATTAACATGGGGTTGTCGTCCTAAACGGTACTCTCAAATTCTGGGCAGTCTAAACGAATCTCACTATCTAAAAGCGGCTTATTTAAAAGATTACAAAAATGGGAGCTACCATGCTTTGTATAATAATTACAACCAAAGCAGGTACGCTGTACGGTTAAAATACCATGTTGATTGAGCTTGTAAATAACGTCGCTTAAAGTTTTAAACAAGGCTTCTTGAGAATCAGTACCCATACCATGTAACGTAGCCTGAATAGGATTGGCAAATTGTTCGGTTTGTGTTACAATATCTTTTCCTGCTGCTGTTAATTGAATGCTATAACTACGACTATCAGAAGTAGAAAGACCTTTTTGGGTTAATCCTTTTTTGTTTAAAACGCGCACAGCATCACTAATAGTGGGCTTGGTAACATTAAACTCGTCCGCTAGATGACTCACATTGCATAAGGCATCCTTATGATTGTCAACAAACAACAATATTTGAATTTGAATAGGACTTAAGCCTAACGCCTTGGCCTTATCCCAAAGCAATACTTTAAACGCTTCAGAAATACGTTGCAATGCCACCACAATTTTACTGTTGGTGCTTTGATTATCTGGATTAAAAGGATTGTGACTCATAATTTTAAAAATGCCTATCGACTCATAAAGTCGATAGGCAAATCTAATAAATTTAGGATTCCTAACAAATAAATCTAAAAAAATTAGCCTTTAACATCGGCCATAGAAGCACCAAAATTAATGTGAAGCACATTACCGTTTGGCGTAACCATTGCTGGCACTGATTGTACACCTGCTTTTTCGGCTTCTGCAATACGATTTCTGGTTTCACCAATATTAACGACTTCTACATTGTTGGCACCAACTAATTCTACAATGTCATGTTCTGCGCTAACACAAACAGGACATCCTGCGTGATAAAAAATGGATTTACTCATAATGTTTTATTTTAATGATTACTATTCATTAACAAATATAGTAAGGAATCCTAACTAATAAAAATATTGTTGAAATTTTAACAGTTTATAGAGTAGTGTTAGGATGTTTTTTAAGTTATCGTCTTTTTATTTATCCTTTTTAAACAAAGGAATTAAATAGGAAATATTGTAGCCATAACCAAACCCAAAGTTACCACTGTCATAGGTTTTATTATAACCTGGAATGTACAGGTTTTCAAAATTATCAGGTTGGTCTTGTGTAACGATATACTTGAACTGTAAGTTGGCACCTAAATACAGGTTATTTAAAACCTCTACTTTGATACCTGTAATTATTTCGGCCCAAATAGCACTCAAACCACTGAATTCTATAGATTCACTTGTGGCAAATTGCGGTGTCCAGTATTGGGTATCAGAATACACACCATAGCTGTTTAGAGTTTGGTTAAAGGTACTGGCACCAACTCGCAAACCACCGTAAATCATGTTTTCCATACCGTACCAGTTTTCATAGGCATTATAATCAGCACCTACTTTAAAATAGGTGCCTTGGGTTGTGGCATTTATAAATTCGGCATCAGTGGTTTTTTCTTCAACACCTATTTCACCTGCCAAATACCATTTTTTAGTAAGTCTGTAATCACCATTTACCTCAAAACCTTTGTAATCATCATCAATAAATGAACGAACTAATTTACTTAAATCACCACCAATACGAATACCGTATTTTTGTTTGATTTTAAGGGTATCAACGGTTTGTTTTACTTCAGGAATACTATCATTTTGAGCATAGGAAACAACACTCAAAAAAAGGCATAATAGTAGTGTCTTAATGGAATAATCTGAAATGTGGTGCATCTTCGTTTTCTACTATTTGATTATCATCTACTGATCTATAATTTTGAATCCAACGGTCACCATCATCAGCAACAGTTATCCTTATATTCTTGAATACGGTTTTAAATCCACATGCTCGTGACACATAAACTTCTTCTCTTACATATTCTATAGTAATAATGTCTTCATTGCCACGCAAGGTGTCATCACTAGGGTCATTTGGAGTACCATTATCATTTACACTGTAATTTTTATGGAGTTTGTATTCTGTAATGTTTTCAGTGGTCTTTAGTGGTAATAATATTTCTTGTCTTTGTTTTGTACCGTCCAAATCTGGTAAGGTTTCGTCATTATCAACACCTTGAACTCTAAATTTAACGACATTTTTAGGATTTAAATCTTCAGGGTTTTCAATATTATAGAAAGCCAAAACCAATCTTGGCGTTGTATTATCGCTATCACAAATGTCATCGCGTTCGCAGCTAAAGGCGATACAGGAAATTAAAATGAAAGCTATAAGTCTTTTTTTCATAAACATTATCTTCTTTCCAAAAGTACAACATTTTCAACATGATGCGTTTGCGGGAACATATCTACAGGCTGTACCTTGGTTACTTTATATATATGATCCATTAACGCTAAATCACGGGCTTGCGTAGCACTATTGCAACTTACATAAACTATTTTATCTGGTGCTATGTTTAATATTTGATTAACAACATCTTTATGCATACCATCACGAGGTGGATCGGTAATAATCACATCTGGATTACCATGGTCATTAATAAAATCTTGGTTAAAGACGGTTTTCATATCACCCACAAAAAACTCGCAATTGGTAATATTATTGCGTTCGGCATTTTCTTTAGCCGCAGTTATGGCATCAGGAACCGCTTCAACACCAATTACTTTTTTAGCTTGTTTAGATACAAATTGAGCAATGGTTCCGGTTCCGGTATACAAATCGTAAACCAATTCACTTCCGGTTAATCCAGCAAATTCACGAGTGATTTTATACAACTCGTAGGCTTGCTCTGAGTTAGTTTGATAAAAGGATTTGGCGTTTATTTTAAAACGTAAGCCTTCCATATTTTCAAAAATATGATCCTCGCCCTTATAACAAATAACCTCCTGGTCGTAAATGGTATCATTAGCCTTGCCGTTTATAACGTATTGCAATGAGGTTATTTCTGGGAAGGTATCAGCAATAAAATCGAGCAATAATTCGCGCTTGTGTTGGTCTTCTTTAAAAAACTGAATTAAAACCATAATCTCACCAGTTGTAGCCGTACGAATCATCATAGTCCGTAATAAACCCGTTTGGTTTCTGGTATTGAAGAAATCTAAATCATTATCAATTGCAAATTGCTTTACAGCATTACGGATGGCATTAGACGGATCCGCTTGTAGGTGACATTTTTTGACATCCAAAATTTTGTCCCACATACCTGGTATATGAAACCCCAGAGCATTTTTATCTCCTAAATCCTTATCCGATTGAATTTCTTCTAGTGTAAGCCATCGACTGTCACTAAAAGAGAACTCCATTTTATTACGGTAGAAATACTGTTTTTCTGAACCTAGAATAGGTGTGGTTTCAGGTAATTCAATATGCCCAAGTCGCGTAAGGTTATTAATGACTTCTTTTTCTTTATAAAACAATTGGTATTTGTAGCCCATATCTTGCCATTTACAACCACCACACGTACCAAAATGTTCACAAACGGGTTGAGTACGTTTGTCTGAAAGCTTATGAAAAACGGTGGCTTTGCCTTCATAATAGGCCTTACGTTTTTTAAACGTTTGAACGTCTACAACATCGCCAGGAACAGCATTGGGTAAAAAAATTACTTTTCCATCTGGTGCCTTGGCAATAGTTTTGCCCTTAGCACCTGCATCAATCACTTCAAGGTTTGTGAATACCTGTTTTTTGTTTCTTCTTGACATGATGCAAAAGTAGTTTCTTTTTCTTAAGCAAAAAATCAACTCATAATAATTTTAAGAAGCAGCAGATATTTAGTATTTTGCAAGCCCTAGGGATGATTTCTTTCCCACGCTGAATTTTCGAATCTTTTCGAAAGGATAAAGGTAGATAAGGAATGGTTATTTATTAATTTAAAACAAATTAAAATGGCTGTTTTAGACCAATTAAATTCGCAACAGGCGATAGATTTAGAAAACAAGTATGGCGCACACAATTACCATCCATTACCAGTAGTATTAAGTAGAGGAGAAGGTGTACACGTTTGGGATGTTGAAGGAAAACAATATTATGATTTTCTTTCGGCTTACTCGGCAGTTAATCAAGGGCATTGTCACCCTAAAATTGTAGGTGCTATGACCAGTCAGGCTCAAACATTAACATTAACATCACGAGCATTTTACAATGATATGCTGGGTAAATATGAAAAGTTTGCCTGTGAGTTTTTTGGATTTGATAAATTGTTACCTATGAATACAGGTGCCGAAGCTGTAGAAACAGCTTTGAAACTTTGTAGAAAATGGGCATATGAAGTAAAAGGTATAGAAGAAAATGAAGCAGAAATAATTGTTTGCGAAAACAATTTTCACGGGCGTACAACAACTATTATTTCTTTTTCAAATGATCCTGTGGCCAGAAAAAACTTTGGTCCTTATACCAAAGGTTTTATAAAAATTGAGTACGATAATTTAGTTGCTTTGGAAGAGGCGTTAAAAAACAACCCCAATGTAGCTGGATTTATGGTTGAACCTATTCAAGGTGAAGCTGGGGTTTATGTGCCTAGTGAAGATTATTTAAGTAAAGCAAAAGCATTATGTGAGCAGTTTAATGTTTTGTTTATTGCTGATGAAGTGCAAACAGGTATAGCGCGAACAGGTCGCTTATTAGCTACTTGCGGAAATTGTAGTTGTGCCAATAAAAATTGTTCTAATGAACCAGAAGTAAAACCAGATATTCTAATTTTAGGAAAAGCCTTGAGTGGTGGTGCTTACCCTGTGAGTGCTGTTTTGGCTGATGACCCTATTATGAAGGTTATCAGACCAGGAAATCACGGCAGTACCTTTGGAGGTAATCCTATAGCTGCAGCCGTGGCTATTGCGGCTTTAGAAGTTGTAAGAGATGAAAAATTAGCTGAAAACGCGTTTAGACTTGGTGAACTGTTTAGAAGTGAAATTAATAAGTATATTGAATCAAGTTCAATTGTAAATTTGGTAAGAGGTAAAGGCTTATTGAATGCCATTGTAATAAACGATGACGAAGAAAGTGATACGGCCTGGAATATTTGTTTAGCACTGCGTGATAATGGTTTGTTGGCAAAACCAACACATGGTAATATCATTCGATTTGCACCACCTTTAGTCATGACAGAAGACCAGCTGTTAGATTGTGTACGAATTATTACTGAAACGCTTAAACAATTTGAAGATTAATCTGTAATTTAATTATAAAGAAAAAGCGACTGCACTAAAAGAACTTCAGTGACCAGTCGCTTTTTTATATAGGATTCTTTGATTATTGATTCTCCTGCATCTCTTCCAGCATTTTCATATACTCATTTTGCATATCGTCATACTGACCTGTTGCTTGTAAGTAAATATAAACACCAACAATTATTAAACTTAAAACCAGTCCAATAATAGAAATAATTCTCGCTGTATTCAGTTGGCCGTAATTATCGTAAAGTTCAGGGTTTTCAATATATTTCTTTTTGTCTTTATTAATTAAAAATAGCGCAATTCCTGAGAGTAATACACCACCAAAACCGCTTGTGCAACAACAGCCAATAAATGATAATATTCCTAATATAAGTCCGACTGTTGCATTGGGTAGTTTCTGTTTTTCCATTTGAGTTAGTTTAAAAATTTAAGGATGAAATTAATAATAATTATAGAGATTGAAAGTATGGCTAATAAATTAATGATTTTGTTTAAGCGTTTAACTTTCAAGAATAAATTAAGGCCTATGAGTAAAAACAAAGGGATTAGGGTATAAACTGCAGGATACATATAAAAAGCTGAAACAAATTCACCTTGGTAAATAAGCAGTAAGGATCTTTGGAGTCCACATCCCATACAATCAAAACCCAACAGTTTTTTGTTTAAACACGGTAACATGTAATCTTCCAATGAAGACATGAAAGGCTGTTTTTGAAATTAATTACTCAAAAGTAAAAAAGAAAATAGAAAGTTTATTGCTTATTTGCAATGATTATTTTTTTGCTTAAATCTTGACCAGAATCAAATGTTATTTTTACAATATAAACACCATTACTTAAGCCTTTGGTAGAATACATGTAGCTGGAATCAATAGGTAAATCAATTTTATTAAAAATTTGTTTGCCATTGGCATCAAAAAGGTTAACGCTCTTGATTTCTATTTGATTAGGATTTAGAATGTGGAGTTCAGACAAGTTGTTGTTTTGAAATACCGAAAAATCATCTAGAATAGTTACATCTTCAGTGCTTAAGGCGTTTGAAGTGAAAGTGATTTCGAAACGGTTAGTATAATTACCAGGTTCCAAGTTCAACTCATAATTTTGAGATCGTAAATCAACATACAAATCGTTTTCAATGTCATGAATAAAGATTGGTTGCGAATCATCAAAATTCTGTACGTCGAAAATTCTAAAACGAACCAATTGCTGATTTTCAATTATCACATGAAGTGGAATAGTCAAATCAACATTAAAATTAAATGCTTGAGCTGAATAAGCTTCACCATCTTGTATCCAATGCGCATCAGATTCAATTAATTCAGGACTTTTACTTTCAAGACCATAATCTTTTTCAGCGGATGCTGTGTGATGAAAATTTTGTAAAAGTTGTCTAGTATAAGTGTCGTTGAAATCAACATTTATTCTAAAACGTTTATAGTCATCAGGTACAACTTGTAAACCTTCGTCGTTGTATTGAATATAATCAGTACGGCTGTTGTTTTGCTGTTGTCTGAAAAATTCACTAACATTTGGTGCTTCTTTTTCAAACTTTCGCATTGAATTTGTGGTTCTTAGATTTCCGCTCCCAGAGCCTTTTACCATAAATCCTTGACCAACTGGTATATATCTGAATACAGCTTTGCCACTTGTACTGGATGAGCCTCCTGTATTTAGCGTGCCATCATAATTATAAGAATCAAATGTTGCAGGGATGAATGTTTCAACCGTACCTGCTGAATTTATGGTGTATGTTGCATAGCCGCCTCTGTAATTGATTATTACATGGGATGTTATGGTTAAATCTTGTTCCCAAAAATAAAGTGTACCAGAATCTAATAGTGATGCATTATTAGAGTCATGGATATAATCTCTAGCATCAAGAGCAGAAGGATAGGGGTTACCCACTAAAGTTTCTTGACCATTAAGAACACTTGTAAAAATCGTACCATTATTAGGTTTTCCTCTAAAATCGTACAATTGGTTGTTGCTAGATCCTAGAGTGCCTTTCATGGTAAACCCATAACCAGAAGCAACATCACCGGTAGATAAAACATGATCCCATTCACTATATTGCGTTCCTGGGTTATATGACCATAACCAATAATCGGCAATAACCAAAGGGGCTGTTGTTCCGTTGTAGTTTGGTGCTTGCATGTAAGTAGCTAAATTACTGGTAATTGGTGATGAAACAACATCATATATATTATTATTAGCTCTAAATGGTCTGTTGTTATTATCATCACCTAATACATTACCCACTGGAGAGCACCAATAATTGTATGCTGCAGCACTCGCTTTACCGTTTTGATAAATACTTAATTTTCCAACACCTGAATTTCCTGTGGTCCCTGATCCTTGTATTAATTGTGATTCATTTCGCAGATAAACATGAGCCGTGCTTTCTTCAATATTGACATCATCTTCAACGTAAAGGACTAAATCATTAACATAAACGTAGGCATTGTTACGCACTGAAAGTTGTGCAAATGAAATTTCAAAACAGAGAAGCATAAAAAATAATAAAATTTTATTCATGTCATTATTGTTTTTACATCATAAAGTTAGTCAATTAATTCTGACTATCAATTAGTTGATTTAAACGACTTTCTAAAAGATTCACCTTGTCCTCTAAAGTTTGAATTCTATTTTCTTGAGATTGGATGATGGTTTGTTGCTCCTTAATAGCTTGTGTTAAAATAGGCACTAACAAAGTGTAATTTACAACTTTAAACAAATCCGTTTCTCTCTCAGATACCGTATTTAAATCTTTTTTTCTATTAGAATTTGTTACTAATAATTTTTCCTTTACCATTTCAGGGAAAATAAGTTCAAGATCTTGAGCTATAAAACCAAAAGATTTTCTGTTTTCATCTAAACCAATTTCTGGGTAGGTTTCAGTATCGTAAAAGTATGAAACTGGCTCCAATTCATTAATGGCATCTAAAGCGTTAGTGATAGGTAATATGTCTCTTTTAAGTCTTCTGTCTGACCCATAGAATGTTCCAGCACAATACAAATCAGCATTAAAGTAACCAGCCCATCCCCAATAACTTCCTGAAAAGTATAATTGACCTTCAAAAGCATTTCCACGTTCATTATTGGCAGAACCTAAAACGCCAATACCACCTCTTCCGGTTGTAGTTCCATTTAAGCTCATACCTAAAATCCCTGGTGCTTCAAAAGAGCTACCTTGATAATTGGTCGCTCCTAGCACAACACGTTGACCATTATTGGCATTTGTATTTTGAAACAAAGCAACAGCTCCCAAAGTAGTGTTGTTGTTTTCGTAATAGCTATGCCAACCTCCTAATAAAAACGCTCTATAATGAATGGGGTACGCAGGGTTGTCATTATTTATTCCTATTCGATTATCACTTCCTTTGACCAGAAACATATTTTCAGAGTCAGCAGATTCAACCCTAAAATCAAATGAACCACCGGATTCATTAAAAATAGCATCTTCAGTAACGGTTAATAAAGCAGTAGGATTTAACGTACCAATACCAACTTGGGCAAAATTAGGTAAGCACACTAAAAAAAATATAATTAAGATTTGAGGCTGAATTATTTCGTTAATTTTCAACATAATACAGCATTTAGGTAGGACTAAAAATAAGGATTTAATCAACTTATTTGCTAATTTTATAAAACCAAATTTTTGATTATTCGATTAAAAGTAAATTCAGACGGTTGAACACATAATTTTATAGGTTTTTTCTTTGCTCATAAATAAAGAAATTGCATTTTGCATAAAAATCATAAAATGAATTCAACCACTTTTTAATGAAGAATCTGCTCAATTATTTGTTAATTCTTACTGGAGGTGTTGTTGCTATCTATGCACAAGCGACTGAAGAACAAAACACTGTAGTTTTAATTCTAGGAATGGTAATCCTTATGTTTGGTATCTACAGAATCGCAAGTCAAATACCAAGTAAGAGCGAAAAACAACAAGACAACGAGGAAGATAATCATGAAGTATAAAATTGGAGATAACGTATCAGTTTTAGATGAAGACATAACAGGAACTATTGTAAGGATTGAAGGAGCTGCTGTTATTATTGAAACAGACGATGGTTTTGAACTGGAGTTTAACAAGCGTGAATTGGTTCTTGTAAACACTTCAGAATTATCAGGTGATATTTTTTCTAAATCTTCCATTGTTGAAATTGTTCATGAAAAAGAGCGTCCCAAACGAAATCCTCAAAAGAAAACAAAAAGCAAAGAACGCCTTCAGCCACCAATGGAAGTTGATTTACATATCCATCAATTAACGAATCAAAAAGGTATGAGTAATTACGATATGCTTTCTTTACAACTGGAAACGGCTCAAAGGCAATTAGATTTTGCTATAAAAAAGCGTATTCAAAAAGTGGTTTTTATCCATGGAGTAGGAGCTGGTGTACTTAAAACAGAACTGGAGTACTTATTTGGCAGGTATAACAATGTGAAATATTATGATGCCAACTATCAAAAATATGGTTTAGGCGCCACAGAAGTATATATTTATCAAAATGCTAATCCCTAAATTTTAAAATTCAGGTGTAACCAATCTTGTTGCGTTTAACCTAGAATCTTCTAGCGTACCGAAATCAAAAAAATCCTGATTTATCGTAGAGAAGGATAGACCTGTTACAGTCATTTCTACTGTGAACACTTGCCCAATAGTGTGCTCTCGATATGCTGTTGCAGCTACTAAAACTGACCAATCAGGATTAAGATAGTTGGGAGTAGTTGGGTTGTCGGGATCTGAATAATCATTATGTGGATTATTGTCAGTTTCCCCATTATTATTTTCTTCTTCTTCATCTATAGTATCAACTAAATCACCGTCATCATCAGTATCTAAATAATTTGGGATTCCATCACCATCAGTATCTAATGGGTTGGTTAATGGGTTGTCATCACCGTCAGCATTATCGGTGTCAATTTCAACTCGGGTTAAGACATTGTCACCATCGTCATCAACATCTATATAGTCTGGAATACCATCACCATCGGTATCGTCATCGGTCAAATCGCCATTTCCATTGCGGTCTTCCAATTCTGCAGGAATACCATCGTTGTCATCTTCAATAAGCGTAACTTCTATTAGGGCTTGACCGCCTGCACTTACTAAATTTTCCTGTACAATGACATCAGCTGGTGGAACATCAGTGCAGAAAAAACCAGTAGGATTTGTATTGTATGAACGATAATTAAAGCGGTTATCAGGATCATCAATATCTATAATCCATTCGGTAGTGACTAGTTGCACCCGCATCGTATCTCCTTCAATTTGTTCAACTTCCAATAAGTCTTCAAGAGTTATATTTGGGTCACCAATAAGTAATGATAAAGATTCCGGTGGGTCAGACTTGATTTTGTAAAAAACGAGTTCACCACATGCTGAAAACGTATCATCAAAATCAAACTCAACGGTTATGATATCACCATCATCACAAGATGACACACAAATTAACAGAAAAAGGGCAATCAGTTTACGCATAATACTTGGTGTATTCATATTCATTACAAAAGTAAAAGATTTGCTAAATATACAACGTGAGCCCTGATAAATAATTTTATTTCAAGTATTTTTGCACCAAATTAACAGTTGTCTTTTTAATAGGAATAAAGCTACTTGTTTTAGAAGTTATAGTTTGAATATGAAACCAATTTATTTTGATAGTGCAGCCACGACACAAGTACGTGATGAGGTGATTGATAGTATGATTGAAGTCATGAAAAATGAATATGGAAATGCCTCATCAACACATAGTTTTGGAAGGTCATCTAAAGTTTTAATTGAACAGTCTAGAAAAACAATTGCGCGTTATTTAAATGCTTCAGCAAGTGAAATTATTTTTACTTCAGGTGGTACCGAAGCTGATAATTTGGCTATTCAATGTGCTGTTCGTGATTTAGGTGTCAAACATATAATCACTTCCAAAATTGAACACCATGCAGTTTTGCATACTGTACAGCAGTTAAACAAGGCGCATAATGTAAAATTAAGTTTTGTTCAACTAAATAAGCACGGTGAAATAGACTATGACGATTTAGAGCGATTACTTGGGTCAGAGAGCAAAACTTTGGTGAGTCTTATGCACGTCAATAACGAAATAGGCAATATTTTAGACGTGAAACGTGTTGGCGATTTGTGTCAATCTTATAAAGCATTATTTCACTGCGATGCTGTACAATCAATTGGGCATTTTAAATGGGATTTACAAGATATTCACATTGATTTCCTCGCTGCTAGTGCTCATAAATTTCATGGGCCAAAAGGTGTTGGGTTTTCGTTTATTAGAAAAAATACGGGCTTAAAACCTTTGATATTTGGTGGCGAACAAGAACGCGGTGTACGTGCAGGAACTGAAGCTGTTCATAATATTGTTGGACTTGAAACAGCCTTTCAATTCGCTTATGATAATTTGAACCATGAGCGTAATTACGTATTAGGTTTGAAAACCTATTTTATTGAGCAATTGAACAAAACCATCCCTGAAGTGTCTTATAATGGTCTGTCTGGTGATTTGGAAAAAAGCACTTATACGTTAGTGAATGTATGTTTACCAATATCAGCTGAAAAAGCGTTGATGCTTATGTTTCAATTGGATTTAAAAGGCATAGCTTGCTCTAAAGGAAGTGCTTGTCAAAGTGGAAGCGCTAAAGGGTCTCATGTTTTAGCGGAAATTTTAGAGACAGATACTTTGACTAGGCCTTCAGTAAGGTTTTCATTTAGTAAATACAATACCAAAACTGAAATTGATTATTTGATTAAAGTATTAGAAGAATTTGTAAGTTCTTAAAACTTCATAGTCGTTCTTATGTTAAATACACGAGGTGTTAAATAGTTTGGTATAGCATATTGACGCTTGCTGTAAACATCTCTTACCCAAGTATTGGTAATTGAATTTTGGTTGTCGAAAATGTTGTAAATCTCAACCCCTAGTGACAAGTATTTGAAGGGTTTTCGCCAGCCACTTTGATAATCATCCTTATCATCAACAATGACATATTGGAAACCAACATCAGCCCTACGATAATCAGGAAGCCTATTTTGATATTGATAAGGATCAGCATAACTAGGAGAACCACCTGGTAATCCTGTGTTGTAAACCAAATTTAAATACATTTTAAGTTTGGGTAAATTGGGCACATAATCCTGAAATAAGGCTGCAAATTTTAATCGCTGGTCAGTTGGTCTTGAAATATAACCTCGATTATCAATGTTTTCTTCTGTTTTAAGATATCCAAAACTAAACCAGGATTCAGTTCCAGGAACAAATTCACCATTTAAGCGCATATCTAAACCATATGCATAAGCTGTAGCATTATTTCTTGCACGATAGCGAATACGTACATTTTCAATGGTGTAAGGGTTTACATCATCTAACTTCTTGTAGTAAACCTCTGTAGTCAATTTGAATGGCCGTTCCCACATTTTAAAACTGTAATCATTACCTAATAATGTGCGTAGATTTTTGCGCTTTTACGTCAGGTCTCACTGTTCCAGATGAATCGCGTAATTCTCTATAAAAGGGCGGTTGGTAGTATAAGCCAGCACCAATTCTAAAGAGCATATCATGCTTCCAATTAGGTTTGATGGCAAATTGTGCTCTGGGACTTATCACAGTTTGATTAACACTTTCTATTCCGACACCACTTACGGTCCAATTATGAACACGACCACCAACATTAAACCATGCTTCATGTTCGCCAATATCAGCACGTTTACTCCATTGAATATATGCTTGAACCCTGTCTATTTGTGTTTGGTTTTTTGCTCTTACATTTTGAAAGGGTACAAGAGGGCCTTCATAAGGTGTGTAGGGTTGCTCATTAAAAGCATCACTACTTGGTGGATTAATTGAGAATCCAGCAGAGTCAATAACTTCCCACTCAACTAGGCGATCTCTTATGTCTTCATTTGTATATTTTATTGACCATGCAAAATCATGATCTTCTAGGGTGTAATTTCCTTGATGTTCTATGGTTGTGATTAAAGCATCCAAATCATTTCTACCATGGTTTAATTGACCGCCAATTCCTTCGCTGAACTCCACCTCACCTAAATCTTCGTCACCAATATTAGTATTTACTTCCCCAAGTCGGTATTGTGCTAAAATATCAAAATGTTCTTCTTCAATGGTATGGTATGCTGAAGCCACAAGGTTTAGTGTTAGATCATCATTGGCAAAATAAGTGCCTTTTAAAGCTCCAAAATAGGTTTGGTAAGAATCACGCTCTTGACCCTCATAAAAAACTAAAAGCGCTAACGGGTTTTGTAGTGTTCCAAAATTAGTCTGTCGGGTTTTGGGTTGGTAATTATATTTGTTTATGGAGGCATTTCCCAAAAAACTCAATTGGAATTTATCTGTAAATTTATACGTTAAGTAGGTTTGTATATCAGCAAATTTAGGGTCGTAGTTAACTTCAGTCTCTTGAGCGTCAACCAATAAACTATTATCACGATATCTAACGCCAACAATGCCTGTAAAACGCGTATCCTTGCTTGCTGTTTCAACAGATAAACTACCACCTAATAAGCTTAAATCAGCATTTACACCAAAACGATAAGGTTTACGATAGGTAATGTCTAAAACAGACGATAATTTATCACCATATTTTGCTTGAAATCCACCTGCTGAAAAATCAACATTTTGAACCATATCTGTATTTACAAAACTTAGACCTTCTTGCTGACCGGATCGAATAAGAAATGGACGATACACTTCTATGCCGTTAACATAGACCAAATTTTCATCGTAATTGCCGCCACGTACTGAATATTGTGTACTTAATTCGTTATTACTACTAACACCTGGGAGCGTTTTTAGGAGGTTTTCAACACCTGCATTCGCTCCAGGTATTTTTCTAATAGTTTCGGGTTCAAGGGTTGTAATGCCTTCAACATCTTTTCGTTTTTTACTGGTTATAACTACTGTAGCTATTTGTTCAACAGATTCATCCATCACGGGATGAAACTCAACTTCTTCACCGTTTTTTAAATTGAAAGTAGCTACAATACGTTCATGAGATAAATGGGTAAAAACAACAGTAACTTCTTGATTTGCTGGAATTTTTAATGTAAAAAAACCATTTTCATTGGTTGTGGTTCCAATATCATTTGTGGAAATATTAACATCGGCAATAGGTACATTGGATTGATCCAAAACAACACCTTTTAGTGTTCCCGTTTGCGCTACAACTAGTAATGGTAAGCAAAACAATAAGAACAAGCAAAAATTTAACTTTGTAATCAAGGTATTTTTATTTTCTGTAGAATAGTGTTTCAAAAGTAGAACTATTTCCAACATTATCGGTTACAATTATCTTTAAATTATTTTCGGTTTCTTGAGATATGGCATCGTTAAAATCATAAGTCAACTCATTTTTCTTATAGTCATATTCCATAAGAATCCACTTCCCATTAATAGTAGCCCTATAATTTGATATGCCAGATTCATCATCTTCAATCTTTACTTTTAAAAAACGATACTTGCTTAACCACTTTCCTTTAGAAAAATTTAAAGGCTTAATTTTTGGACTTACAGTATCCATAACCAAAGCATAAGTACCCAACGTTTTGGTATAAGTTGTTAAAACATTTTCCTTTTTATAGGTTTGAGAATATAATGCATATTGATTTCTATAACCAACCAATCTGGCAATGTAGAGTTTCTCGGCTTCGGGGTTTTTATAGCCTGTAATGTCGTAGGATATTGAGAAATTATCTCTTACAGGAATGATATCATCATGGAGCGAAAGCGTATCATTACTTACTTTAAAATCTATGAAAAAATCATCATAAAACGTATTTTCAGGGATATTGACAGAGATGTGTTTGTTAATTAATTCGTTGTTTTTTTTAGCATAAATAAAATAAGGTGTCACTGAATCTGGTTTTGCTTTCATTTCTGAAGCTTGCTTCCCTTCAATATTAATGGTAAGCCACGAGTTGTTATTATGGAAGTCACCAACCTTTATTTTGTAAACTGAACTTGTGCTGTCTTCCACATTAATAAAACCATTATTATCCAAATTTGTATACATGCTCAACGGATTTTCAGGCTCAACAAAAAGTTTTTGAATTCGCTCTTTTTTATTCTTATAATGCTCGTAATCAATAAAACGATTTAAATGCCTGGTTTCATCAAATGAAAAACGTTTAAAATCCATTTCAAATTTTAAATTACCATTATAAATACCTTGAATATTGCTGACACCGTTTTGATTAGTTGCTAAATCTTGCCTGTCAATAGCTTCTATTCCAAAACCAATTTTCCCATACGCTTCAATATTTTCAACAGTGTAATCACCATTTTGTAGAGCGACCAATCGTAATTTTTGTTTCTCCCTAGATTTATTCACATGAGCATCTTTGGATATTGGATATGCATAAACATTTTTAATAGTTGGGTTAACACCATCTTGTATGTCTAGTCCAAATAACAAAGGATTAATAGGTCTTTCCTCATTATCCCTTATTTCAAAGTGCAAATGTGGACCGCCAGAACCACCTGTATTACCGCTAAAGGCAACGATATCATTTTTTGAAAGTGGTAATTCAGCAGCAGTTGGAAATACTTCAATCTCAAATGTTTCCTGCTCGTATTGAAGTTTTTTAATATAAGCCTCAATAGTTGGTGAAAATTTCTGCAAATGGCCGTAAACCGACACGTAGCCATTTGGATGGGTAATATATAAAGCCTTACCATAGCCATAGTGTGATACCTTTATGCGACTTACATAACCATCAGCAACAGCATAAACATTCAAACCCTCTCGTTGTTGAGTTTTTATATCTAAACCGGAATGAAAATGATTTGAGCGTAGTTCGCCAAATGTGCCAGAAGGAATTAAAGTGATATCTAATGGTGCCCTAAAATAATCTTGCGGATAAGGGTTTTGCGAAAAACAAAAAGATGAAATTAAAAATAGTAGAAATAGGTTTTTTTGCATAAAAATGTTGTTGATGCTAAAGTATTAATTTGAATTAAATTTCCAAAAGCAAATGCAGTTTCTGTGCTAGCGCATTGATTATGAATAATAACGTCTAGATATTAATTTTTATTGAAAAACTATTGTTATTTATCTTTAGGTATGTTAACTTTGTGAGATAAGTATTGATATTGTAAATGAGTAATATTGAAGAAATTGTAGATGCTTTAGAGAATAAAATCAGCAAAGTTTTACACAAACAGGAAGTTTTAAAACAAGCTAATCTAAAATTAGAGCAAGAATTACAATTAACTCAAAAATCGCTTCAAGAACAGAAACAAGATTTAGTTTCTTGGCAAGAAAAGTATGAAGCGCTTAAATTTGCAAATACCATGCTTGGCAGTGATAATAATAAAAGAGAAACAAAGCTTAAAATAAACGCATTAATTAGGGAAATTGATCATTGTATTGCCCAACTTTCTGAATAATGCACATAGATTACATGTCAGACAAGCTTAAAATAAGGCTTTCTATAGCCAATAGAGTATATCCGTTGACTATTACACCTAGTCAGGAAGAAGGTTTACGAAAAGCGGCTAAAAATATTGAATCTATGATTAAACAATTTGAGCGAAGTTATTCTGTTCAAGATAAACAAGATGTTTTAGCTATGTGCGCTTTACAATTTGCGTCACAAGTTGAACAGAAATCAATAGATAAAGAAAATGTGAATGAACATGTTGAACAAAAGCTAAATGCTTTAAACAGCCTGTTAAAAGATCATTTAAACTCTTAACGTTCTTTAAAATAGACTAAGGTTACTGCCTGCATTAGTTATTTTTTTTGATAAACTCAACACTAATTCTTTAAAAAGGGTGAGTTTAAGTTGTAAAAGCGAGCTGTCTTTGAGCAGATACTTGATCAGCTTGGTATCCCTAAACTTGTTTTAAGGAGTTTATACAAAACTTTATACTGGTGCAGGCTTTTTTTATAAATTAATAAAGTGAATATGGATAACACAATTATATTAATTGTAGGAGGAATATTATTAGGAATAATCATAGGATTTATTGTTGCAAAAGTTTTAGAAAGAAACAATGCATCAAAATTGGTGAAAAGTGCCAAGAAAACAGCAGCTTCAATAATTAAGGAAGCCAATAGTGAAGGAGAATCAATAAAGAAGGATAAAATTCTTCAAGCAAAAGAAAAGTTTATTGAATTAAAGTCTGAGCACGAGAAGGTTATTTTGTCAAGAGACAAAAAAATGGCTGAAGCTGAAAAACGTACAAGAGACAAAGAATCACAAGTTTCAGGTGAGTTGTCTAAAAACAAAAAGCTCAACGATAATCTAGAGGCTAAAATAAAAGATTACAATCATAGGCTTGATTTAATAGAGAAGAAAAAAGATGAGCTAGAGAAGCTTCACAGAAGTCAAGTAGAACAACTAGAAGTTATTTCTAGTCTTTCCGCTGAAGATGCTAAAGCCCAATTGGTTGAATCTCTTAAAGGGGAAGCCAAGAATGATGCCATGGCTTATGTTCAAAGTACTTTGGAAGAAGCGAAGCTTACAGCACAACAAGAGGCTAAAAAAGTAATTATAAATACCATACAGCGAATTGGAACAGAAGAAGCTGTAGATAACTGCGTGTCTGTTTTCAACATTGAGTCAGATGATGTTAAAGGTCGTATTATTGGTAGAGAGGGACGAAACATTAGAGCGATTGAGGCGGCAACAGGTGTAGAAATAATTGTTGATGATACTCCAGAGGCAATTATATTGTCTTGTTTTGATTCCGTAAGACGTGAAATAGCTAGATTATCATTACACAAATTAGTTACAGATGGTCGTATTCATCCTGCTAGAATTGAAGAGGTTGTTAAGAAAACAACTAAACAAATAGAGCAGGAGATAATTGAGGTAGGTAAGCGTACCGTTATTGATTTGGGTATTCATAATCTACATCCTGAATTGGTAAAAGTTGTTGGACGTATGAAGTATCGTTCTTCATATGGACAGAACTTACTGCAACACTCACGTGAGGTAGCAAAACTTTGTGGTGTTATGGCAGCCGAATTGGGCTTAAATCCAAAATTGGCCAAACGAGCTGGACTCTTACATGACATTGGAAAAGTACCAGATGCTGAAGCAGATATGGAAACACCACACGCTATATTAGGAATGCAATGGGCTGAAAAATATGGTGAAAAAGATGATGTGTGTAATGCTATTGGTGCTCACCATGATGAGATAGAAATGAAATCACTATTGGCACCAATTGTACAAGTTTGTGATGCCATTTCTGGCGCGAGACCAGGTGCAAGACGTCAAGTGCTTGATAGCTATATCCAACGTTTAAAAGATTTAGAAGATATAGCCTTTGGTTTTGGAGGTGTTAAAAAAGCTTATGCCATTCAAGCAGGTAGGGAGTTGCGTGTTATAGTTGAAAGTGAAAAAGTTGATGATCAAAAAGCAGCCGATCTTTCTTTCAGTATTTCTCAAAAAATTCAAACCGATATGACATATCCAGGACAGGTTAAAGTCACAGTAATTAGAGAAACCAGAGCAGTAAATATTGCAAAATAATATTTGTCATTTTTACGAATGCAGCACTTTATTGAGAAGCCCACTAAATGTGGGCTTTTTTTATTTTCTAGGATGATAAGTCTCCACGGTTTTGGTCAGTTGGCTTCTATCTATATGCATATAAATTTCAGTAGTAGTAATGCTTTCATGACCAAGCATTAATTGGATGGCTCTTAAATCAGCACCATTTTCTAAAAGATGTGTTGCAAAGGAATGTCTGAAAGTATGTGGCGATACAGTCTTTTTTAAGCCTATTTTTTCAACTAATTGTTTTATAATAGTAAATATCATAGCGCGAGTGAGTTGTCTGCCTCTTCGGTTTAAAAAAAGCGTGTCTTCATAGTCCTTTTTAATAGGCATTAACCGTCGTATATCATTGATATAAATAGTAATGTATTTTTGGGTAGATTTTACAATTGGTACAAAGCGCTGTTTATCACCTTTTCCAGTGACTTTTATAAAGCCTTCATCAAAAAATAAATCTGAAATTTTAAGATTGGTCAACTCGCTTACACGTAAACCACAACTGTATAAGGTCTCTAAAATCGCTCTATTGCGTTCACCCTCAGGCTTACTTAAATCAATTGCTGCAATGATGTTGTTTATATCTTCTTCACTTAGGGTGTCAGGTAGTTTTCTGCCAATTTTAGGTGATTCTATAAGATCTAGTGGATTATCTTGTCTATAATCTTCAAAAACCAAATAATTAAAAAAACTGCGTAGCCCAGAAATAATGCGTGCTCTTGATCGGGCATTCAAATGCTTTGCAGCTTCATGAATAAACTGTTGGATAACTTCAGCGTCTATTTTTAAAGGACTTTCAGTAATCTTTTTGGCATCAAGAAATTCAATGAGCTTTTCAATATCAAGTGAGTAACTACTTATAGTATTAGAAGAAAGTCCACGCTCAATTTTTAAGTACATTTGATAATCTTTGATGGCATTATTCCAATTCATTCAGCAGTAATTATAAATAGCATATAAATGTATGAAAATGCTGATGAATAGTATGACATCTTTTAAATTGTTAATAACTATAATTTTTAAAATATTATAAATCAATAGTTTGAACTTGATTGTTTATAAAAATGTTAATAAACTCAAAATCGGTTGTTAATAATTCAAAAAAAAGTATTTAGTTTGCATCAAATCAATTATAAAAACTTAACGATTATGAAAAAATTAATTTTATGTGCTGCTTTAGCAGTATTTGGATTTACAAATGTTAATGCTCAAGAAGAAGGTGCTGCTAGTCAAGGTTTTAGCTTTGGGCCAAAAGCTGGTGTTAACTTCGCAACTTTAACAGGCGATATTGAAGACGCCGAAATGAAGTTAGGCTTCCACATTGGTGGTGCTGCAGAATACATGTTTAATGAAAACATGGGATTACAGGCTGAATTATTATTCTCTACTCAAGGTGCGAAAAATGAGTACACTGAAAGCGGTAATGTTGGAGGTAATGAATTTTACTATAAAGAAGAAGAAAAGGTAAAGTTGAGCTATATTAATATCCCAGTAATGTTTAAATATTATATAGTTAATGGATTTAATGTTGAAGTTGGTCCTCAAGTAGGTATTTTAGCATCAGCTAAAGCAGAGTTTGAATATGAAGAAAGAACTACGATAGGTGGAAGTACTACTACTGAAAGTGGTTCGGCTGAAGTAGATATTGATGATGAGGTTTCTTCAGTTGATTTTGGATTAAATTTTGGTTTAGGCTACAAAATGGATAATGGCTTAAATTTTGGAGCACGTTATAATTTAGGATTATCTAACGTTAATGATGCAGATGATTCTGATGACTTTAAAATTTCTAATGGTGTCATTCAAGTTTCTGTTGGATTTATGTTCTAATATTTTTATAATAAAACAAAAAAAAACCGAAGTTAATCACTTCGGTTTTTTTTTGTTTTAACTTTTAAATCTTATATTTAGTAATATTAATCAATTAAAACTAAAACAATTATGAAAAAATTATTACTATTTGTAGCTCTTGTAATATTTAGTTTGAATGCTAAAGCACAAGATATTGAAGAAAAAATAAAAGGCGGTGGCTTTTACGTTGGTGCAAACATTGGGTTACCAATAAGTGGTGCAAGTGATATTTCTACGTTTAATTTTGGTTTTGATGTTGCTTACTTGTTTGAACTTATTGATAATTTAGAAGTGGGTGGTTTACTTGGCTATACCCATTTTGTTGGTGACGACTTTTTTGGCACCAAATATGAAGATGCATCATTCATTCCTATTGCAGCTTCTGCGAGGTACTATTTTGCTAACCATCGATTTTTTGGTGGTGTCGATTTAGGTGTCGGAATCAATGCTGCTGGTGATGCTAAATCTGGTTTCTATGCACGTCCAAAGTTTGGATTTGATTTAGGAACTGTAGCATTAATTGCCTCTTTTCAAAGTATATCAGGTGGTACAGATTATAGAAACAACGGAACTTACTATTACAGATCTTATAGTAGTTTTACATCATTTAATTTTGGTGTTGAATTCGGATTTTAATAAATAAAAGTTTAATCATAAAAAGAGTAATCAAATTTTGTGTTTACTCTTTTTTTTTAATTAAAATTGAAAAATCATGAAAAAACATGTTATTACAATAGTAGCCGCATTATTATTAAGTTTAAGTACGTATGCTCAATCTGGATTGAATTTAGGTGTGAGTATAGGCTTTCCTTACGAGAATTATGAAGGATATGATTATTCTTTTGCTTTTAATATTGATGCTAATTATTTATTTGAAGTCAATTCTGCCTTCAATTTGGGTTTCGCAACGGGTTATGGTCAAGCCTTTGGTGAAGACTTCTTTTTTGGACCAATAAATTTTGAAACACCAGACTACCAATACGTACCATTAGCTGCAGCAGCACGTTTTAACTTAAATAGTCGCCTTGTTTTTGGTGCTGATGTAGGTTATGCCTTATCAGTTTCCAGCGCCAAAGATGGCTTTAACAGAGATTATTATACTGGTGGTTTTTATTGGAGACCTATGGTAGGCTTCAATTTAAATGATAAGATGCAGCTGAATATCAATTATATTGGAATAAGTGATGATTATTTCTACTATTCAGCCTTTAACCTAGGCTTTATGGTTAATCTTAACTAATAATGGAATGTATATAATTCATCAAGCCGAAGTTTATGCTTCGGTTTTTTTTATACCTTTACTTTATGAAGAAACTCATGATTATAAATGGTCCAAATTTAAACCTATTGGGTAAGCGCGAACCTGAAATTTATGGTAGTTTATCTTTCACAGAGTTTTTAGACGAAGTTAAAAACAAATATAAAAACGTATCTATTAGTCATTTTCAGTCTAATATTGAAGGTGAACTAATTGATAAGTTACATGAAGTTGGCTTTGAATATGATGGCATTATCTTAAATGCTGCGGCTTATACACATACTTCAGTAGGAATTGGCGATGCCGTAGCTGCAATTCAAACACCTGTTGTTGAGGTGCATATATCCAATACTTTTGATAGAGAAGAATTTCGGCATCAATCTTATGTAGCACCACATACCAAAGGTGTAATTGTTGGCTTTGGTTTACAAAGCTACGAATTGGCCATTCAAAGTTTTCTTGGTTAATTCATTTCTACAAAATTCAATTTCGTGTCAAATCATTAATTTAGTATAAGGACATAACTATTAATACATACCTGTGACTTTATTTTATGTTTTGTGTCTAAATGAATGATTATAATTTTCATAATTGGAAGATTTAAAAATAGACAACTCAATTTCCGACGAAAAACTTGTAGAACTTATAGTAAAAACTAAAAGTTCAGAGTTATTTTCAATTATATATGACAGGTATGCTCATTTGGTCTATAATAAGTGCATAAGTTTTGTGCAGAACAAGGAAGAGGCTCAAGATTTAACACATGATATCTTTGTCAAACTTTTTATAAAGATTAAAACTTTTGGACATAAATCTAAATTTTCTACCTGGCTTTATTCCTTTACATACAATCACTGTGTAAATTATGTACAACGTGATTTGAACAAGCGCAAAAGTAAATTTATATATACTGATAGCGAAACGGAACAAGATTACCTGAATGCGGTACAAAATAAAATTAATGATGAAATAATAAGTAATATGGATTCGGAAAAGTTAACCAAAGCTCTTGAGTTAATTGATCCAAATGATAAATCTATTTTATTTATGAAATACCAAGACGAAATGAGTATTGAAGATATTCAAGAAGTTTTAGACTTGGGGAAGAGCGCTGTAAAAATGCGATTGAGTAGAGCTAAAAATAGACTGGTTAAAGTTTATGAAAACATTTGATTATGGAAAATCCGTTTAAAAAAGTAATAAACAGCGAAAAACTGCCAGACATTATTAAGGAAAAGGTAATGGATGACATCAATGTGGTTAAATTGGCCCTTGATGTTACGGATTTACTTACCATTAAATACCCTGAAGCGATAAATGATATTTTTAACCTTTCTAGAAAAAACAAAAAGTAATTTCCAACTAAATTAGTATACCATGAAAACCGATTTAAATTTTAATCTTTTAGATGAATTATTGAGAAATACCTATGAGTTTTTACCAAAAATAATTTTTGGAGTACTGTTTGTAGTTCTAGCATGGCTCTTATTAAAACTCTTACTGTTTATAGTAAAAAAATCGCTGAAGTTTACGAGAATTAGTTTTTTGACAGAAAAGTTAAATAGCATATCATTTTTGAATGCTGATTTCAAAATTGATCCAGAAAAAATCATACTCGTTTTTGTTAAATGGTTTTTAATATTAATTTTTATCATAGTAGGTGCCGAAATATTAAACTTTAATTTAATATCTAATGAAGTAGGTAAGCTTATTCATTATTTACCAAAATTCTTTAGTGCATTATTAATTTTTGTACTAGGAATATATGGAGCCAATTATTTAAAAAAGACGCTACGTACCTTATTGAAAGCTATTGATATTAATGGCTCTAAAGTAATTAGTAATATTCTTTTTCTAATTTTGGTGGTAATGGTGTCAATAATGGCTTTAAATCAGGCAGGTTTTAATACGGACATCATAACGAATAATCTATTTTTAATTCTTGGAGCCATTCTGGCTTCTTTTACAATAGCATTTGGTTTTGGATCACGCGATATAGTATATAGATTGTTGTTAGGCTTTTATTCGAAGCGTAATTTTTCGGTGGGACAAAAAATAGTGCTGGATGATAAAGAAGGTGTTATTGATGCTATTGATAACATAAGTATGGTAGTTGTTTTTAATGATGCAAAAGTGGTTTACCCAATTAAATATATAAGTAATAAAAAGATTGAAATTATCGATTAAAATGTGACTTTGAAGATTGTTGGGTGTCTAAAAATTATAACCAATCTTTAAAGCATTTATGGCTGTAAATACAATTATTAAAATCGTTATTATTTTTTTATTGATAGCCGTTTTAATAATGTTACTAGTTTTAAGCATTAAAGTTTTAAAAGACCATAAATCATCATTTAAATTTTATAAATCTATTATCGAAGAAAAAGATAAGAAACTACCAAATAAATCAAAGAAAAAAGGAAAATAACTATCTGAATGAAGATGTTATGATATGGCGATATCTTATGGATGTTATTAAATAAAAAGAGCCTAAACTAGGCTCTTTTTTTATTTTAAATCATCATTTTTTAAAATAAAACATTACTTTAATAAAAAAGTAATTTGATTCGATTATGAAATCATTTGTTTATTTGCTATTAATAAGTGTGTGTTTTTGTCATTTCAGTTATTCACAATCAACGACAGATTTTGGAATAAAAGGTGGTTTAAACCTTACGTTTATAAAAGTACAAGAAGCAAATTTTGGTGATAATATTGAAGTTAAAGCTGGATATTATGGAGGTGTGTTTGTGGATGTACCTATTGAGAATAACTTGTCAATTCAGCCCGAAGTATTATATATTGGTCTCAATGATTTTAGGTTTATCAATGCACCTATTTATTTAAATTATCAAGCAGCTAATAGGTTTTATATTTTAATTGGACCTAGTCTGAATTATTTTTTCGATTTCTTCTCAAATAAGTTTAAAGTCCGAGCCGACTTAAGTGTTGCTTATCAATTCACAAAAGCTTTAGATGTGCATATGAAATATACATTAGGTTTTGAAGAGGTCACACCTAATGGTTTATTTATAGGGTTAGGTTTTAGATTATAAAAAAAGTGGCTCAACTATCTTGAACCACTTTTATATTACAAATATGTATCTTTCTTTTATAAGTGAATAACTTCACCATAGGCATCTGCTACAGCTTCCATAACCGCTTCACTCATAGTAGGGTGAGGGTGAACTGCTTTAAGCACCTCATGACCAGTTGTTTCAAGTTTTCTTCCTAAAACAGCTTCGGCAATCATATCAGTAACACCAGCACCAATCATGTGGCAACCTAACCATTCACCATACTTGGCATCGAATATAACTTTTACAAATCCATCTTTATTTCCTCCAGCACTAGCTTTTCCAGATGCAGAGAACGGGAATTTACCAACTTTTATATCTAAACCTTGTTCTTTAGCTTGTTTTTCAGTTAAACCAACTGAAGCAATTTCCGGTGAGCAATAGGTACAACCAGGAATATTTCCATAATCTAATGCTTCAACATGTTGTCCAGCAATTTTTTCAACACATAAGATACCTTCAGCAGAAGCCACATGTGCTAAAGCTTGACCAGGTGTTACATCACCAATAGCATAATAACCAGGGATATTGGTTTGGTAATAATCGTTTACTAAAATTTTATCACGATCTACAGCAATACCAACATCTTCTAAACCAATATTTTCGATATTTGATTTAATACCAACTGCCGATAAAATAATATCTGCTTCAAGTGTTTCTTCACCTTTTTTTGTCTTAACAGTGGCTTTTACACCACTACCAGAAGTATCTACTTTGGTTACTTCAGATGACGTCATGATTTTGATGCCGCTTTTCTTGAAAGAGCGCTCTAATTGTTTAGATACATCTTCATCCTCAACAGGAACAACGTTGGGTAAGAATTCTACAATAGTTACTTCGGTACCCATAGAGTTATAGAAGTAAGCAAACTCAACACCAATGGCACCAGATCCCACAACAATCATTTTTTTAGGTTGTTTAGGTAGCGTCATGGCTTCTCTATAGCCAATTACTTTTTTACCATCTTGTGGTAAGCTAGGTAATTCACGAGAACGTGCTCCAGTAGCTATAATAATATGGTCGGCACTATATTCCTTTCCATCAACATCAATTTTCTTTCCAGTTTTTAGTTTTCCAAAACCTTCAATGACATCAATTTTGTTCTTTTTCATTAAAAACTTAACACCATTGCTCATACCATCTGCAACGCCACGACTACGCTTTACAACAGCATCAAAATCCTTGTCAGCATCTTTTACAGATAAGCCATAATCTTCAGCATGTTTTAAATACTCAAATACTTGAGCCGATTTTAAAAGGGCTTTAGTAGGAATACAACCCCAATTCAGACAGACACCGCCTAAACTCTCTTTCTCTACAACAGCTGTTTTAAAACCTAATTGTGATGCGCGTATGGCAGTCACGTAGCCTCCAGGACCACTTCCAAGAACAATAATATCGTATTTACTCATTCGTCTATTTTTAATCGTTTTTTGAAGCTACGAATTTACGAAATCGTAATTGAATAATAAATATTTATCATTTTTAAAATTATACTATACGAAAACCCTTACTTTTAAGTTATGTTTAAATAAAATTTAGAAAATGAAGCGTCTTGTTTTTTTATTTTCAATACTGACTTTCATTGTTTTTTCTTGTAAAAAAGTTGATAGAGAACAAACACCCAAGTTAGATAAAACTATTTTGAAAGGTTGTGTCATAGGAAGGGATAGTGATACATTGTTGTTGGTCAAGTCTATTGGTGACGCTCGGAGCGAAACCTTGGCTAGCATTCCTATAGTTAATTGGGAGTTTAATTTTGAGTTTAAAACAGACACTATCCAAGCCTACGACCTGATATTTAAAGATGAGTTTGATAATGGCGGTTGGATGCCAATTAGGTTTTTTCCTGAAAAGGATACCATTATTATGACATTGTATAGTATGGATGCTTATCGAAATACTGAAATTACTGGTGGCAAATCAAATATCATGTATGATAATTATCAAAAAGAGATTTCAATACCATATATGACTGAATTGAATGAGTTTTATAAAATATTTGACAGTATTCCTTATAATACCGTAAATTCGTCAGCCTATAATGACCTTGTAAATAAATTACAAATAGCAGAAATGCAAGAGGAAAAAGTTGTTTTATACAAAAGTATGGACGACCTTAAAGCTAATAATCTGCATAGAAGTGATTTTGGAAAACAAATAGATTCACAAGTTAATGTGATTCAAAACGCCTATTGGGATAAAAAGTATGCCTTCATTAGTAAAAACCCATCAATTGTTTCTTATTCATTGTTAATTGACGATATCATGAGTTTGGAATATAATCCTGCTCCAAAGGAAAAAATTATCACGGCTTTAAATGAACTAAAGAACAAGTACCCGAATCATACTTATTCTGCTTTAGCCGAAAATTTGTGGATTGGATTTACTGAATTGCAACCTGGAGGACAATATATAAACTTTAATGCGCCAGACATAAACGATGTTTCTTATGAACTCAAGTCTTTTGTAGATAAAAATGATATCGTGCTATTAGATTTATGGGCTACTTGGTGTGGGCCTTGTATTGCACGATCCAGATTAATGCGACCTGTTTATGATGAATATAAAGATAAAGGATTTGAAATCGTTGGTGTGGCTGGAGAGAACAAAAATCTGAATGCTTACAAGAAATTTATGGCTAAAGAACAATGGCCTTGGAAAAGTTTAATTGAATTGGACAAAAGAAATAAAATTTGGGAAAAGTACAATGTTATGAATGGTGGAGGCGGCATGTTCTTGATTGATGGTTCAGGAAAAATTTTAGCGGTTGATCCAAGCGCAGATGAGGTGAAATCTATTTTGAAAGATAGGCTTAAAAATCAATCAATAAAGTTATAAATCGTCTGTAAAATGACGTTTGCCTTTTGGTTTACTAAATTTTTCTTGGTTATAGTTTGTCGATTTTCCTTTAGGAATCGACAATGATTGCCATTGGGAACCTTTAATGAGTTTTCCTAAAAACACTATTTGTCCCACATGATAGGAGTAGTGTGCCAATTGCCTGTTAATGGCTTCGGTAACAGTGTGACCTTGATTTCGTATAAATATTATTTTTTCTAAATCTATTTCATTTAAAGGCATGATTGCTTCAAAAAGACAATCCCAACCATTATGCCATGCTTCTAGAAGTTCATCTTTTGAATTATAGGAATCTACAAATTCATCATCACGGTTTCTCCAAGTTTTTTCACCATCTTCAGTCAAAAAATGAGTCCATCTACTTAACATATTTCCTACAATATGCTTGACCATAATTGCAATGCTGTTGGACTCAACATTAGGTGACCACTGAAGTTCACTAAAAGAGAGTTGTGAAATGGTTTTATCACCTAAAGACTTGTAATATTTAAACTGTTTAACAGTACCGGCAATATAGGCTCCTTCCATATTATAAATATACGTAGAGATAGTTTATGAAATAATGCAATTTTATAAATACATTTTATCACATAATTAGCAACTGTTATTTTTCACTGGGAACAAAATCCAATGCAACTCCATTAATGCAGTGCCTTTTTCCGGTTGTATCTCTAGGGCCATCATTAAACACATGACCTAAATGTCCACCGCAGGTAGCGCAATGTTCTTCAATACCATAAAACTCTGAAGAACCCTCTTTGGTGTAGGCAACATTACCTTGAATTTCTCTATCAAAACTTGGCCAGCCTGTACCAGAATCAAACTTATGTTCACTTTTAAATAAAGGTGTTTGGCATGCAGCACAAACATATGTGCCTTTTTCATAATTTTTGTTCAATGGACTTGAAAAGGATCGTTCTGTACCTGATTCACGCAAAACGTAATATTCTTCAGGGGTTAATTCGCTACGCCATTCGGCTTCTGTTTTTGAAATAGGAAATTCTTCTTTGGCTTCTTTTTTTTGAGCTGATGAATTACAACTAAAAAATACCGTCGTTATTGCTATCAGGAATATTTTCTTCATAACATTCAATTTTTGTATTAAGTCGAAACGATTAGTAAATGATTACAAAGTCCTAATTAATAGTTTCAACCGTATATTAATTACATATTGTTTTTTGAATTCCTGTATGTGACTAATTATGTTTTATGTGTCTTAAACACAAATGACTATTTAAATCTTAAATGAAATAAAATATAAATTAAATGTGTTAATCTAAATTACAAATAATTGTAAATTTGAATTACATAAAAACCATTAACTCAATGAAATCTAAAAATATTATTATCACACTAGTTGTAACTGCACTGTTTTTATCTTGTGCAACAAACCCTTTTACAGGAAAACAAACTATGGCTTTTGTTTCCAATGATCAGTTGTTCCCTACGTCTTTTCAGCAATACAATCAAGTTTTGGCAGAAAATAAAGTAATAAAAGGAACGGCTCAATCTGAAATGATAAAAAGAGTGGGACAGCGTATAGCTATAGCTGCAGAACGCTATTTAAATGCTAATGGTTACGAAGGTTATTTGAAAGACTATAAATGGGAATATAACTTAATTGAATCAGAAACTGTAAATGCTTGGTGCATGCCAGGAGGAAAAATTGCTTTTTATACAGGTATTTTGCCTGTTGCTGAAAGCGAAACTGGTGTTGCTGCAATTATGGGTCATGAAGTCGCACATGCATTGGCTAATCATGGGCAACAGCGAATGAGCGCTGGATTGTTACAGCAAGCTGGAGCTATTGGTTTGAATGTGGCTTTGCAAGATTCTGAAAACATTGCACTATACAATCAAGCTTATGGAATAGGTACCACAGTAGGAGGTGTGTTGCCTTTTAGTCGCGCACATGAAACTGAAGCAGACAAAATAGGTGTGTATTTAATGGCTATAGCTGGTTATAATCCAGATGAAGCTGCTGAATTATGGAAACGTATGGAAGCGATGAGTAATGGACAAGCTCCACCAGAAATGTTAAGTACGCACCCTGCCAATGAAAGTAGAATTCAAAACTTATCAGCATTAGCACCTCAAGCTAAAGCCGAAGCCCGAAAATTTGGCGTCAACTCTTTTAGGCCACTTGGAAAATACTAGATTTTAAAAATATTTGTTTACTTTAGAAGCTGCTCAAAAAAGAGCAGCTTTTTTTATGGCAGAATTACAAAAAGGAAGTAAAAAATTACTCAATGCTTGGGCGTTTTATGATTGGGCAAACTCGGTTTATACATTAACTATAGCATCTTCAATATTTCCTATTTTTTATTCAGCTTTATTTTCTGGTGATAGTAAAACAGTTATGGCATTTGGATTCGAGTTCAAAAGCACCGCTTTGATAACTTTCGTAACTGCTTTTACATTTTTGGTAGTTGCTTTCACATCACCAATTCTATCAGGCATAGCTGATTATGTAGGTAATAAAAAGAATTTTATGAAATTCTTTTGTTATGTTGGAGGTTTGGGCTGCATTGGCTTGTATTGGTTTAGTATAGAACCTGGTCGTATTTATTTGAGCCTTCTATTTTACTTTATGGGTTTAATAGGCTATTGGGGTAGTTTGGTGTTTTATAATTCGTATCTGCCAGATATTGCATTCAAGGAACAACAAGACGCTATTAGTGCCAAGGGTTTTAGTCTGGGATATTTGGGAAGTGTTCTTTTGCTAATAATCAATTTGGCAATGGTTATGAAGCCTGAATGGTTTGGTTTTGATATTGGTACTACTGAAGAAGAATTGAATACAGCCAAGTTTGAAGCTATGAAAATTGCATTTATCACAGTTGGCTTATGGTGGATATTATTTAGTCAGTACACATTTTATATTTTGCCAAAAGGCTCCTCATCAGGTCACAAAGTTACGAGAGCAATTATATTTGATGGTTTTAGAGAATTGCGTCAAGTTTGGAAGCAGCTAAAGCAAAACTTAAGATTAAAACGCTATCTATATGCTTTTTTTGTATTCAGTATGGCGGTTCAAACCATAATGCTGGTAGCTGTTTACTTTGGTGAAGAAGAGATTTCTTGGGGCACCGATGGTGAAAAAACCATGGGATTAATCGTTAGTATTTTAGTTATTCAATTAGTAGCTATTGTGGGTGCTATATTAACCTCACGAGCATCTGCAAAATTTGGAAATATAAAAACACTTATAGCGGTTAACTTTATCTGGATGGCTCTATGTTTTTACGCCTATTTTATGAAAACACCCATGCAGTTTTATATAGCTGCCAGTTTGGTAGGGTTAGTCATGGGAGGCATTCAATCATTGGCACGATCTACATATTCAAAGTTTTTACCTGAAACAGATGATACTACATCCTTTTTCAGTTTTTACGATGTTGCAGAAAAAGTAGGTATTGTTATTGGGATGATAATTTATGGTACTATTGATCAAATAACAGGAAGTATGCGTAATGCTATTTTGTTTTTGTTTCTTTTCTTTTTGGTTGGCATTTTATTGTTATTCAGAGTTCCAAAGGATAGTAAAAATGAATTTTTAAAAAATTAATATGTTTGCTTTAATTAATTAATCTAGATATGAAGAATATAAAATTTGTTTCCATTTTCATCATGGCGTTTGTCATGTTTTCAATAACATCTTGTGATAATGAACCTTTAGAAGGTGAGTTTAGTGATGGTACAGAAAATGGAGGAGGGGACAACAATGGAAATGCTACGAACTGTGCAGATGCTACCAATAATTTGGCGACTGCTACCACTAATTTTAATCAAATTTCCAGTTCAAACCCTAATTATAGTACTGTATGTAACGATTACATAACAGCTTTACAGGAATTTCAAAGCTTATGTGGCGACACTTCTGGAACTATACAAGCTATTATAGATAGTTTAGATTGTACAGGTAATCCGCCTGATGATTGTGAATCGGCTCAAGCAACTACACAATCAGCAGAAGCTGCGTATAATGCTGACACTTCCAATTCGGCTTTGTGTAATGCATATGAAGCTGCTCTTCAAGCAGAGATTTCATTTTGTGGTGATGCCAATGGTGAATTACAGGCTATTATTGATGGATTGGATTGTAGCAGCTCCAACAATGGACTTTTGCCTAGACAGATAATAGAAACTTATGGTGATGGCTCTACAGTTATTCAAAATTTCACTTTTACTGGAAATAGATTGGTTAAATGGGAAATTACATATAATTATGTGGGATCGCCAAGCGAGATGGAAGTCTATGACTATACTTATGAGAACGATTTATTGGTTAGAATAGATGAAAATACTACTGATTCAGGAGGTAATCCTGAAACTAGTTACTCCATTTTTGAATATGACTCCAATAATCGATTGATATCTGAAACCATTTATTTTTCTACAAATACGCAGGTAGACACATATGAGCATAATAGTGATGGAACGATTACTTTAACAGAAGGAGGAGAGGAAATATATATATTGACATTTGATGGGAATGGTAATTTAGTTACTCAATATCATACAAATGGTCCAGGTTATTATGTCAATACCTATGACAATAAAAATTCATATGGAAAGAATGTTTATGCTCGTGAGATTATTGGATTGTTTTCTGAACGTACAGGATCTAATAACCTATTAACTAAACTTGATACAGGTGGTTCTTCTTATCCAGATAATCAAAACATTACCTACACTTATAATTCAGATGATTATCCATTAACATCAACAACTGTCGAAAACGAAGGCACAGCTGAAGAAAACACTTTTACAACTGAATACTATTATTATTAATTTCTTTTTTGGTGTAAAAAAATTAAAAAGCCACTCATAAAGTGGCTTTTTTTATTTCATATAATCTCATTATTATCGACTACTCACACTTCCTGAACCCGATACTTTAGTATCTTCTTTATCAGGATTACCTTTGTATTCTATGTCTCCAGAACCAGACACTCGTGCTTTAAGACTTAAATTACTAACCACTTCAGCATTACCAGACCCAGAAATAGATACTTCAGTGTTATCCGCTTCGAGACCAAATCCACTGTAGTCTCCTGATCCGGCAATACTGACCTCCAAATTAGTTGTCTTACCTTTTAAATCAATATCGCCAGAACCAGCTATACTGCTTTCAACAGAGGTTGCTTTGATATCTAATTTCATATCACCTGATCCAGCAAGTGAAACATCTAAACTTGTGGTCGATATGGTATCTTCTGTCCATAAATCACCGGAGCCAGAGAGGGATACGGCATTTATATCCCTAAACGGAATTGTAACAGTTATGGTTTTGCCCATGCTCGTTTTAAGATTAATACCTCTTTCAGTTTTTACCACAAGTTTTCCGTTTTTAACTTCAGTAATAACGTGCTTTAATAAATTCTCCTCGCCTTCAATTTTTAATTGGCCTTCGGTTCCAGATACCAATATATAGTCAAAAGAACCAGCACAACTAATAGCATCATAATCACTGGTTGTTCGATTAATAGTTGTTACGTTGCCGTTTCCAGATACTTTCTTCCAAGATTGGGCACAACTAAACGAAATGGCGCTCAATAGGAATACCGTAAATAAAATTTTGTTTTTCATGGTTTAAGTTTTTTGATTGTTATTAGTTTTTGTTGAAAGTCACACTTCCGTAGTCTGAATTAATTTTTACTAGGTTACCGGAGTTTTGCGAGCCGTGATAACCTGAATAATATTTACCGCTTGATTCTTCGCGTCTTTTGTTAAACTCAAAGCCATCAGCATCTCGCAATGAAGCATAATCTAGATTGATATCAAAATTGAAATTATAACCGCTGTCATAGCCAATGTTAATGCCAACGTAATCAGAATTAATAGTGATGTTTCCTGCATTTGCAGTCATGCGTTTTATTTTAATGGATCCATAGTCAGCATCAATAGTGACGTTCTTATAAATGTCACCTAATACAACAGTTAGGTAATCACCATTTCCAGTTACGCTATTCGCTTTATCAGCTTTAAGTGAACCATAATCGCAGTCATAAGTAATGTCTTCAGCTATCTCAAAAACAGATTTGGTATAATCAGCTGAAAGGGTTATGTTTTTTGCTTTGGCTACGGTAAAACCACTGTAATCAGCATCAATAGTTCCACCATTTATAAATTCAAAATAGCAATTCTGAGTGTAATCAAAGTTTAAAACATTGTTTGTGCCCATTAGTTCCTTGGTAGTAATTTTTCCATAATCACAGCTAATTTTAGCACGACCTTCTAATTTATCTAAATGGATACTTCCATAATCATTATCTAAATCTACGGAATTTGTCATGGGCATTTTTATAACATAGTTAACACTCATACTTGAGTTGTTTCCGCTATTCCAATTCCACCAAGATTTTGATTTATTTTTATTAAATATAGTTTTTGCAGAAACCATATTAGAGCTAGATTCAAAATCAACAGTAATTTCGTCTAATTTCTTTAAAACCTTATCTTCATTGCTGCCTTCAACTGTAATAGTAACTTCAATCTCAATACGATTTTCATTCCAAGTAACTATATCTAGATTGCCGTAACTATTATCTATTTTTAATTCAGCATTGGCATTGACATTAAATGACTTTTTAATAGTTTTTTCCTTTTTGTGTTTGGCAACACTATTTGGATTTGTTGATGCCAAGATAACGGAAGGTATCAGTAAAAGGAGAAAAAGGGTTTTAGATAGTATTGTTGTTTTCATTGTTGCTGTTTTTTAATTGTTCTACAATTTCAATTTGCTTTATAGTATTTTGTAATACTTCTATTCGGTTTTGAAAATTTGATATCATGGCATAAATCACACGTTGATCATTACCACTTTGCGATAAATCATTGATAAGGGATTCATATTCAATTTCTAATCGTTTTAATTGGTTTAGTGCATCCTGAATCAACAATTTGGTTTGTGGGTTTTTGGCATTCTCTAATTTTTTTAACTCAACAGAAATAGTTGATGTAAAGAAATCTTGTGTTTTTGCCATTTCTGGTGAAACACTTGCCAGGCCTTTGGCATTAACTTCATGACTGTTGCCAAGGACTAACACTATAATGAGAACTATTGATGCGGCAATCCCAACGAGAGGCTTCCAATTAAAGCTAGGTTTATCATTTATACGAATTACATAGTTTTGATTGTTCAATTTTGATGCAAACCTTTGTTTATGGTCAGCAGCTGGTTCTTCAATATCAAAATTGTCATTCAGCTTTTTAAATATGTTTTCTAAATTATCACTCATAATGCTACAATTAATTGTTAACCATAGGTTGTAATTTTTGTCTCAAGCTTTCTTTTGCTCTAGAAATTGTTGTTCTACAATTAGCATAGGATATCTTCATAAATGAACTAATCTCCTCATAATCAAAACCCTCTATTAAATGTAATGTTAAGGCAACACGGTAATTGTCTTTTAATTGGCTCATAGTACTTAATACTAATTTCGCTTTTTCGTTGGAGGTTGATAATTCAGATTCTATTCCCTGATTATCATCTTCAACTTTATACATCACATTTTCATAAGGAACGTTTTGGTATTTACTATTTTTATTAAAATGATAAATACTGTTATTAACAACAATTCGTTTTAACCATGAACCAAAAGTCACTGTATCGTGTAAGCTGTCAAGTTTTGTAAATGCAGACAAGAATGAATCTTGCATGATATCTTCAGCCTCAAAACTGTCTTTTACAATCCTTAAAGCTGTGTTGTACATAGCTTTATAGTATCGGTTGTAAACTTCCAATTGCGCGGATTGGTTGCCAGCTTTACACAACTCAACGAGTTCTTCGATATTTTTGGTGGTTAGTGTCAAAAATTCAAATTGTTATTATAAAGATTATATATTTATTTAATTGTTACACTTTTCGATAAAAAAGTTTTAAGTCATGGCACATTAATTGAACTAATAGAGTGGCTATTTGAATTGTTTTTAGTTTAAATTATTGAGAATCAAACTTATAGCTATATTGATAATTAATAAAAATACAATAGAAATTTTGTTATTACGTACATTAATGACAGAATGACCTAAATAGAACTATGAAGAAATCTAATTTTTTAAGCCTTGACAGTTTGTCATTACAAGATTTTGATGAAAATTCGGAGTTAATTCCTTTAATGACTCCTGAAGATGAAGAAGAAATCAGAAAAGAAGACTTACCAAATTCTTTACCAATACTATCTTTGAGGAATACGGTATTATTTCCTGGAGTTGTAATCCCTATAACTGCTGGTCGTGATAAATCTATCAAACTCATAAAGGATGCAAACAACGGCAGTAAGGTTGTTGGTGTTGTTTCACAAAAAGACGAATCTGTTGAGGATCCAACAGGAAAAGATATTTACAAAACAGGTACTGTAGCGCGTATTTTAAAAGTGCTTAAAATGCCAGATGGTAACACGACTGTTATTATACAAGGTAAAAAGCGTTTTCAAATCAACGATGTTGTTTCAGAAGAACCTTATTTAAAGGCTACAATAAGTGAAGTACCCGAAGCCAGACCTGCTGAAAAAAATAAAGAGTTTAATGCCATTATCGATTCTATCAAGGAATTATCGCTGCAGATAATCAAGGATAGTCCAAATATTCCTAGTGAAGCATCATTTGCCATAAAGAATATACAAAGTGATTCGTTTTTAATCAATTTTGTGTCTTCAAACATGAATCTTTCAGTAACTGAAAAACAACAGTTATTAGAGATAAATGATTTGAAAGAACGTGCGATGGAAACGTTGAGATATATGAACATTGAGTTCCAGAAATTAGAGCTAAAAAACGATATACAGTTAAAGGTTCAAAGTGATATGAACCAGCAACAACGTGAGTATTTCTTACATCAACAAATGAAAACTATCCAAGAAGAATTGGGTGGTGTGAGTCATGACGAAGAGTTGGAGGAAATGAAGAAACGAGCCAAAAAGAAAAAATGGCCAGAGAAAGTTGGTAAACATTTTGAAAAAGAATTGGCCAAAATGCAACGTATGAATCCACAAGTTGCAGAATACTCGATTCAAAGAAATTATTTAGACTTATTTTTAGATCTACCATGGCATAAGTACAGTAAGGATAAATTTGATTTAAAACGTGCAAAACGAATTCTCGATCGTGATCATTACGGATTGGATGATGTGAAACGTAGAATTATTGAACATTTAGCAGTTATTAAACTGCGTAATGATATGAAATCGCCTATTTTATGTCTATATGGACCTCCAGGAGTTGGTAAGACATCTTTAGGAAAGTCAATTGCTGAAGCCTTGGGTAGAGAGTATGTGCGCATGTCTTTGGGTGGTTTACGTGATGAAGCTGAAATACGAGGACATCGTAAAACCTACATTGGTGCCATGCCAGGACGTATTTTGCAAAATTTAAAAAAAGCTGGAACTTCAAACCCAGTATTTGTATTGGATGAAATTGATAAATTGTCAAATTCACATCAAGGTGATCCATCTTCAGCAATGTTAGAGGTTTTAGATCCAGAACAAAATAGTGAGTTTTATGATAATTTCTTGGAAATGGGCTATGACTTATCTAAAGTTATGTTTATAGCAACTTCCAATAGTTTATCTACCATTCAGCCTGCGTTAAGAGATAGAATGGAGATTATTAATGTCACGGGTTATACTATTGAAGAAAAGGTTGAGATTGCCAAGCGTCATTTACTACCAAAGCAGTTAAAGGAACATGGTTTGACTGAAAAACACCTTAAAATTGCAAAACCACAATTGGAAAAAATTGTGGAAGGTTATACACGTGAATCAGGAGTTCGTGGTTTGGAAAAGCAGCTTGCCAAGATGGTGAGGCATGCAGCGAAAAATATTGCCATGGAAGAAGATTACAACATAAAAGTAACTAATGCTGATATAATTGAAGTGCTTGGTGGTCCAAAACTAGAGCGTGACAAATATGAAAACAATAATGTGGCTGGTGTTGTCACAGGATTAGCCTGGACAAGAGTAGGAGGTGATATTTTATTTATTGAGTCTATATTATCCAAAGGAAAGGGTAATTTAAATATTACTGGAAACTTGGGTAAAGTTATGAAGGAATCGGCAACCATTGCTATGGAGTTCATAAAATCCAATGCAGATGAACTAGGTATTGATTCAGATATTTTTGATAAATATAATGTACACATTCACGTTCCAGAAGGAGCGACACCAAAAGATGGTCCTAGTGCAGGTATTACCATGTTAACGTCTTTAGTATCTCTATTTACACAACGAAAAGTAAAGAAAAGTATCGCTATGACTGGTGAAATAACATTAAGAGGAAAAGTATTACCTGTTGGTGGTATTAAAGAAAAAATACTAGCCGCTAAACGCGCTAGAATAAAAGAAATCTTGCTATGTGAGGATAATAGGCGTGATATAGAAGAAATTAAACCTGAATATTTAAAAGGCTTAACCTTTCATTATGTTACTGACATGAGCGATGTAATTAAATTGGCATTGACAAATCAAAAGGTTAAAAACGCCAAGAAATTATAATATAAATGAATATAAAACCTCGGATATTTTTCGAGGTTTTTTCTTACTCCAAAAATAAATTATTCTTGCATTCGTTTTAATATAGATTTAGTTACTTTGCAGCGTTTATGTTGAAAAGAATTACCACCTTATTTTGCTTACTAATAAGCACATACACGAGTGCGCAACTTGGTGGTGAATCAACCTACCAGTTTTTAAACTTAATTGCATCTCCAAGGCAAGCTGCATTAGGAGGAAAAGTGTTTACCAACATTGATTATGATGTGTCCCAAGCATTGACCAATCCGTCTGCCATAAATGTAGAAATGGATAATCAATTGGCTGTCAATTATTCTAGTTATTTAGGAGGAATTAGCTACGGAACGGCTGCATATGGTTACACTTGGGATAGACGTGTGTTAACATTTTTTGGTGGAATTTCTTACATTAATTACGGAAGTTTTGACGGTTATGATGAATTAGGGAATTCAACCGGGACTTTCAGCGGAAGCGAAGCATCCTTATCATTTGGACATTCCAGACAAATTGGTTATTCTGATTTTTATCTTGGAGGTACTGTAAAATTGATAACTTCAAAGCTGGAGCAGTATTCATCATTTGGTGGCGCTATTGATGCTGCATTAATGTATGTTGATGAAGATATTGAATTTCAAGCAACACTAGTTGTTAGAAATTTGGGAATGCAAATCACAACATATGCTGGTCAAAATGAACCATTACCACTTGAAATTGCTTTTGGTATGTCTCAAACACTAGAAAATGTACCGTTAAGATGGCACTTGACTTTTGAGAATCTTCAACAATGGCCTATAGGTGTTGGTAATCCGGCAAGAGCAGAAACTGACTTGGAAGGTAATCAAACACAGGAGGAAGTTGGTTTTTTTGGAAATGTATTACGTCATACAATTCTGGGTGCAGAAATTTTTCCAGCTGGAGCTTTTAATATTAGACTGGGTTATAATTTTAGAAGAGGTGAGGAGTTACGAATAGTTGACCAAAGAAATTTTTCAGGAATTTCTGCAGGTATTGGATTAAAACTTAATAAATTTAGATTTAGCTTTACCCATGCACGTTATACGAGTGCATCCAACGCTAATTTTTTTGGAATGCAAATAGATTTGAGATAAATGCGAAAAATTACCATTGCAATTGACGGTTTTTCATCAACAGGTAAAAGTACTGTAGCAAAAGAACTTGCGAGGTTTTTGGGTTACATATATGTGGACTCTGGAGCTATGTATCGTGCAGTAACGTTGTTTGCAATGGAAGAAGGATATATTAATGAGGATAACTTTGATGTTAAAGGGTTGATTTTGAATTTAAATACTATTGAAATTTCTTTTGCCTTAAACCAGGATACGCAAATTGCTGATGTTTATTTAAATAGTATCAACGTTGAAAAGAAGATAAGAACATTAGAAGTTTCAAATTTTGTAAGTCAAGTAGCTGCAGTGTCAGAGGTGAGAAGTATGTTGGTAAAACAACAACAAAAGATGGGAGAGGAGAAAGGGGTTGTTATGGATGGTCGCGATATAGGAACGGTAGTGTTTCCGAATGCAGAATTGAAAATATTTATGACTGCTTCAGCCGAAAAACGAGCGCAAAGACGTTACAACGAATTGATAGATAGAGGTGATAATGTGGACTACCAGGCTGTTTTAAAAAACATTCAAGAGCGCGATTACATTGATTCGCATCGTGCTGATTCCCCTTTAATCAAGGCAAATGATGCTATTGAAATTGATAATTCAGACATGACTTTAGATGAACAATTTCAAAAAGTGTTGCAACTTACACTTAAGACTTTAAAGGATTTAGAATAAATAATTAATTTTCAGTAATTAAGCTATTGTTTTATTAAGTAAAAAGTAGTATTTTTGCACTCCTTTTTAGCAATGCGTTGGAAATTGAAAAGGAAAAACTAAATAAAACATAACACTTCTGTGTGTTAATTGCTTAAATTTTCCAAAACATAACAGAATACAAATTATTATCAGCACATGGCTGAAAAAGCAAAACAAGCGGAAGTTGAAGCAACTGAAGCACAAGCAGTTGAAACAACTGAAACTGAAATTCAAACAGTTGAAGCTCCAGAGGTATCTGAAGCTCAAAAAAATCCCGAAAAATTCTTAAAAGATTTTAATTGGCACAATTACCAAGAAGGTATTGATGAAGTTGAAGATTCTCAATTAAAAGAATTTGAAAAATTAGTAGCAGAAAATTTCGTTGACACTTTAGATGATGAAGTTGTTGAAGGTGAAGTTATTCACATTACAGATCGTGATGCCATAATTGACATCAATGCTAAGTCTGAAGGTGTTATTTCATTAAACGAATTCCGTTACAATCCTAACTTAAAAGTTGGAGACAAAGTAGAAGTATTAATTGATGTTCGTGAAGACGCTACAGGTCAGCTAGTATTATCACACAGAAAGGCTCGTGTTATCAAAGCATGGGATCGTGTTAATGCTGCGCATGATACTGGAGAAATCGTTAACGGTTTTGTTAAGTGTAGAACTAAAGGAGGTATGATTGTAGATGTTTTTGGAATTGAAGCATTCTTACCAGGTTCTCAAATTGATGTTAAGCCAATTCGCGATTACGATCAGTACGTAAATAAAACAATGGAATTCAAAGTGGTTAAAATCAACCACGAATTTAAAAACGTTGTTGTTTCTCATAAAGCGCTTATTGAAGCGGATATTGAAGAGCAAAAGAAAGAAATTATTGGTCAGTTAGAAAAAGGACAAGTATTAGAAGGTATTGTTAAAAACATTACTTCTTATGGTGTGTTTATTGACCTTGGTGGTGTTGATGGTCTTATCCATATTACCGATCTTTCTTGGTCACGTATTAACCATCCAAATGAGATTGTTGAGTTAGATCAAAAATTAAACGTAGTTATCCTTGATTTTGATGAAGATAAATCAAGAATCCAATTAGGTCTTAAGCAATTATCTAAACATCCATGGGATGCATTAGGCGAAGACGTAAAAGTTGGTGACAAAGTAAAAGGTAAAGTAGTTGTTATTGCAGACTACGGTGCATTTATTGAAGTTGTTGATGGTGTTGAGGGATTAATTCACGTTTCTGAAATGTCATGGTCAACACACTTACGATCAGCACAAGATTTCGTTTCTGTTGGAGATGAAGTTGAAGCTCAAATCTTAACTTTAGATAGAGAAGATCGTAAAATGTCACTTGGTATTAAGCAATTAACGCCAGATCCATGGACAGATATTACTAAAAAATATCCTGTAGGTTCTAAACATACTGGAACTGTACGTAACTTCACTAACTTTGGTGTATTCGTAGAGTTAGAAGAAGGTATTGATGGATTAATCTATATTTCAGATTTATCTTGGACGAAGAAAATTAAGCATCCAAGTGAGTTTTGTAACGTAGGTGATAAGTTAGACGTTGTGGTTCTAGAATTAGACGTTGAAGGACGTAAATTAAGTTTAGGTCACAAACAAACAACTGACAATCCTTGGGATAAATATGAAAAAGAATTCGCTGTAGGTACTGTACATAAAGCTGAATTAACTGAAATAGTTGACAAAGGTGCTACTATTGATTTTAATGAAGATATTGTAGCTTTTGTTCCTTCTCGTCATATGGAAAAAGAAGACGGTAAGAAACTTAAGAAAGGTGAAGAAGCAGAATTCAAAATCATTGAATTTAACAAAGAGTTTAAACGTGTAGTTGCATCGCATACGGCTATCTTTAGAGAAGAAGAAGCTGCCAATGTAAAAGCTGCTGCTAATAATGCTGCTGCTGAAGCAAAACCAACACTTGGTGACGCTAATGACACATTGCAAGCTCTTAAAGATAAAATGGAAGGGAAATAATATCCCATTCTATTATAAAGTAAAAGCCTTCCAATTTTTGGAAGGCTTTTTTATTTTTTTGCATTATCTTTGTACTCCAAACACGTTTGGGTAGTTTATGAGTCAAAAAGTTTTACTTAACGCAAAAGAGGTAAACATCATTCTTCATCGATTGGCTTGGCAACTTATTGAGAATCACAACGACTTTACTAATACGGTTTTAATTGGTATTCAGCCAAGAGGTAAATATTTAGCCAATCGTTTGACGCAAATGCTAAAAACGGATTATAAGGTGAAAAATGTGCAATTGGGCCATTTAGATATCACTTTTTTTAGAGATGATTTTAGAAGAAGTGACAAACCTTTGGAAGCTAATACCACCAAAATTGATTTTCTTGTAGAAGGTAAAAAAATTGTTTTTATTGATGATGTTCTGTACACCGGAAGAAGTATTAGAGCAGCTTTGACGGCTATTCAATCATTTGGAAGACCAAACGAAATAGAATTATTAACTTTAATTGACAGACGTTTTAGCAGACATTTGCCTATCCAGCCAAATTATAAAGGGAGACAGGTAGATGCTATTAACGAAGAAAAAGTAATTGTGCATTGGCAAGAAGAACAAGGAGAGGATGCTGTTTACTTAATTAATAAATAATAGTATGAGCGAGTTAAGTGTTAATCACTTATTGGGAATTAAATATCTTAACAAGGAGGATATTCAGCTTATTTTTGAAACTGCTGACCATTTTAAAGAGGTTATTAATAGACCAATCAAAAAAGTACCTTCACTTCGTGATATCACCATTGCCAATTTATTTTTCGAAAACTCAACTAGAACCAAGTTATCATTTGAATTAGCTGAAAAGCGACTTTCGGCCGATGTTATTAATTTTTCGGCATCACAATCATCCGTAAAAAAAGGAGAGACTTTAATTGATACCGTTAACAATATCCTGTCCATGAAAGTGGATATGGTAGTCATGAGACACCCAAATCCTGGTGCCAGTGTATTTTTGTCTAATCATGTAAATGCAAGTATTATAAATGCAGGAGATGGTGCGCATGAACATCCTACACAGGCATTATTGGACTCGTATTCCATTCGTGAGAGATTAGGGGAAGTAAAGGGTAAAAAAGTTGTAATAGTTGGAGATATATTGCATAGTCGTGTGGCCTTATCAAATATATTCGCATTAAAAACGCAAGGCGCACAGGTCATGGTTTGTGGTCCCAAAACTTTAATACCAAAATATATTGATAAACTTGGTGTAACGGTTGAAACCAATTTAAGAAAAGCTTTAAACTGGTGTGATGTAGCCAACATGCTTCGTGTTCAAAATGAACGTATGGCTGTGAGCTATTTTCCATCGGCTAGAGAATATACCCAACAATATGGTGTAAATATGGAATTACTGAATTCTTTGGATAAAGAAATTACCATTATGCACCCAGGACCTATTAATCGTGGTGTTGAAATCACCAGCGATGTTGCAGATTCAGATCAAGCCATTATTTTAGACCAAGTACAAAACGGTGTGGCAATTAGAATGGCTGTTATTTATTTATTAGCATCAAAAATTAAACAATAGTATTATGATTTTTGACAAGAAAGACAATATTACAATTATTACTCAAGAGAAAGCTTCAATTGTAGAATTAGTAAAAAAGCTAGATGTTTTATACAATCGTTTCAAAAATGATAATGTCATCGTTTCTTTAACTAGTTTAAAACCAATTGCGCTAAATGAAATAGTTGAATTTTTAAAAATTTCAAACATTCATAGGAAAGCCAAAAACTCATTTGTCATTGTTACGGATAAAGTCAATTTAGACGAAATGCCAGATGAATTGGTTGTTGTACCTACCATGCAGGAAGCTTATGATATCATAGAAATGGAGGAAATGGAGCGCGATTTAGGATTTTAAAATGAAGTTAACCATTTTAGGCTGTCATAGTGCAACACCTCGTATTGATACAAACCCAACGTCACAGGTTTTAGAAATTAAAAACCATATCTTTTTAATTGATTGTGGTGAAGGGACTCAAGTGGAACTTCGCAGAAATAAAGTCAAATTCTCCAGGATTAAGCACATTTTTATTTCCCATCTGCATGGAGACCACTTTTTCGGATTGATTGGCCTGATATCTACGTTTAGATTATTGACCAGAGAAACCGATTTACATATCTATGGACCTAAAGGATTAAAAGAAGCCATAACCCTACAGTTAAAGCTTGGCAATTCTTGGACTAATTACCAACTTATTTTTCATGAGTTGACATCTACAGAATCAGAAATCATTTTTGAAGATGACAAAGTTTTAGTCCGCACTATCCCGTTAAAGCATAGGATTTATACTAATGGTTTTTTGTTTCAGGAAAAATTGGGAGAACGCAAGTTGGATATCAATGCCGTCTTAAATGCTAATATTGATGTTGCCTACTATAGAAAACTCAAGCAAGGTTTTGATGTAACCAATGAAAATGGTGTGTTAATTAAAAATGCGACTGTTACCAAAGAGCCAAATACTCCTAAAAGTTATGCTTATTGTAGTGACACGGCTTATACAGAAACCATTCTACCTGTAATTGAAAAGGCTCATGTTTTGTATCATGAATCTACATTTTTAGAAAAACACGCACATTTATCAAACCCAACAAAGCACAGCAGTGCCATTGAAGCAGCCACTATTGCAAAAAAGGCAGAAGTTGGTACTTTAATACTGGGGCACTATTCCACACGGTATGACGATATCTCAAGTTTTAAAGAAGAAGCAAAAACCGTTTTTGAAAATGTTGAACTAGCAGAAGCTGGAAAAGTGTTTAAATTTTAAACTCTTCAATATTTTGCATCCAATAAATAGCTTCCTCTAGGCTAGAGCAACGTTTTAAACTATTGCTTGTAAACTGCTTTTCTAAAGTAGCATTCATATAGCTTATATCATCATAAACAACTGCAGCACTGGCTATAATAAATCCAAACTCTTGATTAAATTGTGTCCATAAATGCGGATCAAGCGAGTAAGGGTTTATTCTATTTGATATATACCCAATTTTCAGTCCGTAGCCATAATGTCTAATGAGCTCGGCAGCTAAAACTTGAATTTTATCCCAATCAAAGTGAATACCTTCATGTAATTCTGAAATAATAAATCTATCCATTAAATAAAAATCACCAAAAGAAAGCGCTAATTTCTTGTGATTTAAAAGCTTAAAATAATTACTCTTTTCAAAATTCATTTCATCAAATATTGCTTAAATTTATAAGAAATTTCAGTAGTTAAAAAATATAGACCTTAATTAATTATTAATTTAAATAACCAGTATTCCTAATGGATGCAGACTTAAGCAATTACAGAAAATCTTACGAAAAAGGAGAACTATCACTGGAGCAATCACCTGATAATCCATTAGAGTTATTTAGTACTTGGTTTCATGAGGTTGATACCCATTTTCCAGAAGATGAAACTAATGCTATGACCATATCTACTATTGGTCTGGATGGTTATCCCAAAAATAGAATTGTTTTGCTTAAGCGTTATACTTATGAAGGCTTTATATTTTTTACAAATTACAATAGTGAAAAGGGTAGGGCAATAGCTAATAATCCAAATGTAAGCCTATCCTTTTTTTGGCATGGGGCCGAACGTCAGATTATTATTAAGGGTAAAGCTGAAAAAATTGCTGAAAATTTAAGTGATGGCTATTTTGAGTCACGTCCTAGAGGTAGCCAGTTAGGTGCTATAGTATCTGAACAAAGTGCTGTTATTTCAGACAGAGAAACCCTTGAAAGTGAATTGAAAGCACTTGAAAAGCAGTATGAAGGTAAAACTATTCAACGTCCTGACTTTTGGGGTGGTTACCTTGTTAAACCTGTTGAAATAGAATTTTGGCAAGGGAGACCTAATAGATTGCACGATCGAATTCGCTATAAACTAGATGCAGAATTCAATTGGTCAAAAAATCGATTATCGCCATAAAAAAACCGATTAAAAACACTATTTTCACTTCAAAACGTGCATTTCATCGATTAAAAACATAAACAATCGACAAAAAGCATGTCTTTTATCGATTTTAACATTTCTTTAACACTCTCTTTCGGTTAGGAAGTTAATTTTACTATCCCAAATCTAAATAACCTAACAATGAAAAGACCTACTTTATTGCCTGTTATGGTATTGCTTATCATGCTCGCAACCTCGTGTTCATCAGAATCATTAGATGAAAATGCAAACAACGCACATGCTGAATTAATTGTTCCTGAAACCAAAGCTATTGAAGTGGAGATTATGGAACTTATTAATGATCACAGATTAAGTCTTGGATTAAACCCGCTAGATAATATGAACGTTATAAAGGCCCAAGCTTATAGTCATACGGATTATATGATTGCTCAAAATAACGTCTCACACGATAATTTTTTCCAACGTAAAAACTATTTGGTAAATAGTGTAGGAGCCAATAGAGTATCGGAGAATGTGGCCTATGGCTATACATCTGCACAGTCTGTTGTAAATGCCTGGTTAAATAGTGATGGTCACCGAGAAAACATTGAAGGAAATTACACAGATTTTGAAATATCTGCCGAGCAGAATAGTGAAGGTAGATGGTATTATACCAATATTTTTGTAAAGAAATAACCGACTCATAATTGTTAGTATATAGATAGATTAATAGCAACCTAAATCAATTTACTTAACTGAAAAAGACTACCGTTCTGGTAGTCTTTTTTTATGTTTTCTCAACTATATATTGTATGGCACTTTTTAGAAAATGTCTAGCGGACTTTTCAGTCGTAAAATACAATTAGTAAATACGCAGGATATCCGAGAAGAAATTTTTACACAACGAACTGAACGTGTTATTGAACGCTCGTTTTAATCTCTGGTCGCTGTCCAAGGAGCAGTAAATTCTCGATTTGGACAATATGTTATTCCATAGAGCTTACCATTTTCGAGATAACCGGAGTGATAATAGTCATTACTTTGATCTGATGTAGAAAATGCGAAATAAAGTTTTGACCAATTTTCATTTATCAGGGCATTTTTTATGTCACTACCATAGAATGTTCCTGTAAACGTATTATTATTTATAGATTTTACTAAAAAGGGTTGATAATATTCATCAGAATTCGGTGCAGGTCGCAAATCAACTTTCCATTTTCCAGTTAAAAGATCATTTTGATTAGATGAATTAGTACTTGGTTCTTGTGCAACTAAATAAATTGGCAGTAATAAAAGTAAACAGATAATTTTAAGTTTTCTTATCATAATTTAAATTTTTCTAAATGAAGCAAGAAGTATTTGTGTATGATTTCGTTGTGTGTTGATCTTCTAAAGTTAATAAATAAATCACAGATAGTAAGTTCGCTAAATAAGCGTATTCAAGCTGACGCTATAAATTTCGTAAGTAGGAGACTAGTAGAATTAAATAATAAACGTTTATGACTGAAGTTTATAATAAGTCATTTATTTTTTTGTCTAAAATATAAGTTAAAAAGTTAGACAAACAATAATATTAGTTATATCTTTACATGAATTTAAAAAAAAATATTATGAAAAAATTAGTTCTTATTTTAACAATTGCTCTGACATTAGGTGTTACTGCCAATGCTAGTGCCCAAGAATCGATAGTCGAAGTTGCTGTTGGTAATGAAGATTTTACAACATTAGTGACAGCTTTAAAGGCTGCGAATTTAGTTAGTGCCTTACAAGGAGATGGACCCTTTACAGTTTTTGCACCAACAAACGATGCGTTCGCTAAAATTGATTCAAAAACATTAAATTCTCTTTTAGAACAAAAAAATCAAAAAGCATTAGCTAATATCTTAACTTATCATGTAATACCTGGTAAAATTACTGCGACTGATGTAGTTGCTGCCTTGAAGAAAGGTAATGGCATGGTTGAACTAAAAACTTTAAATGGTCAGATGCTTACTGTTTTGGAAAAAGACGGCAAAATTTGGCTAAAAGACTCAAATGGAAATTTCAGTGAAATTACTACCACAGATGTTATGGGTAGCAATGGTGTCATTCATGTAATAAATACAGTGGTAATGCCAAAATAATCAGCAATACATTGATATTAATAAAAGAACCTCGATAATTCGAGGTTTTTTTAACTTTTTTTAAAAAATATAGCCAACGGCTTAGCCATATTTTCGTTAGGTGGGTTAGCACTTAACTTTACAAACAAAGACCAAAGTAGGCTAGAAGAAGAATTACTTATTGCCACTGTTGTTCAATGTTTTTATTTAATATTTTTTTTAGAAATCAATTGTTTGTTCACTTTTGGATTAGTCATTATTGATTTCTTGAAGTCTTTAAAATTTCCATAGTTATTCGGTGAATCTTTTATTTGATCATATAGGAATGATTTGTCCGTTTGGGGATAAATTATGATTGTTTCTCCAAATCTTAAATCAAAAAGTTTCATATTTATAAGCAATGTAGAATATCTATCTGGACTTGCGGAAAACACCCAATCAAATTCATTGTTTTTTACTTTAAATATTCCTTGTGCTGTTAAATACGGATAATTACGAGAATCAACCAATGTGGTTTCCTCTGCATCCTTGTCATTTGTTAAAATAATTAAGGTTAGTTTATCGATTATTATTTCACTTTCTGGGTTTTCATACTCTCCAATTCTAACACCTTTAAAAACTGTAGAGTCCATGTCCATTACAAACGGAATACTGGATACAGCATAATCATATTCAGCTACTGGAAAAGGCGATTTGTTTAATGGATAACTCTGAAAAATTTTAGAATACTTATTATATGTTTCAATGTCTTGATTAAATAGCTTTATATCCCATTTAGTAGTATCTAGATGTTGAACAGCTCTATTGTTTAACTTTTCAATATCCCAATTCTCTTCTTTAACTGTTTGAACAACCGGATTCGATTGTTCTTTCTCTTGACAAGAATGAAATAGAATTCCCGAAATTATTATTATCAGTAACTTTTTTGTCATTTTCTAATGTTGTAAAACACATAAATAACATTACTCGTAATGTTATATTTATTCCATGTACCTACAAATCTAATATTTTTAAAATTCAAAAGCCACTCGCTAGGAGTGGCTTTTTAGTTAATAAGATCATTGTTAGGAAGGTTTTAATATTGTAAGCATATTAAATCAATTTACTTAAATCTTATGTAACTAGTATTGTAATTGAAAGCACCAGCTAAACTGCTTGTAGCAGCTTAACTAGCGTTTCATAAGGGTATGTTATTGATTATCACTTAAGATGATAAATTTAGATCGTCTGTTAGCTTGGTGCTGTTCTTTAGTACATGATACACCATTAGAACATTCGTTAACCAATTGTGTTTCACCATAACCAATGGCACTTTCAATGCGTTCCTCTTCAATTCCTCTAGAGTATAAATACTTTTGAGTTGATTTGGCGCGTCTGTCAGACAATTTCATGTTGTAACGGTCACTACCACGACTATCAGTATGCGATTCAATTTTAATAACCATATTTGGATGTGCACGCATTACAGATACGATATTTTCAAGTTCGTAGGCTGCATCTGGACGTATATTCCACTTATCAAAGTCAAAGAATATTGGGTTGATTACTATTTCACCACCAATAATTAATGGTATTAAGTTTAAATCAACTTCATTTTCTTCACCATTAACATCAGAAGTCGTTACATCTTTCTTGTCATCTTTGTAGTCTGCCATACTACCAAGAACGGTATATTTCTGATCACAATCGGCTTCAATTTCGTATTCGCCTTCTTCATTGGTTTCAGTTTCAGAAACAATTTTACCAGCTTCGTCAATAAGTTGAACTTTAGCACCAACCAATGGCACTAGGGTTAAACTATCTCTTACAATACCTTTAATCATTTGTTTACAAGGCATTTCTTTTAAACTGTAAATGTCGTCACCACCTTTACCACCTGGTCTATTTGATGTAAAATAACCTTCTTTAGTATCACTGTTGATGTAGAAAGCAAAATCATCGTAACCACTGTTATATGGTGCACCAAGGTTTTCTGTTTCCGCAGAGTCGTCTTTAATAATATTAGATTTAAAAATATCTAATAATCCTAAATTTAAGAATCCGTCAGAAGAGAAGTACAAGGTACTATCTTTAGCAACAAATGGGAACATTTCACGTCCTTCTGTATTTACTGACTCTCCTAAATTTTCTGGAGTGCCATAGCTGTCACCATCAATGGATACTTTGTAGATATCAGTTTGTCCATAACCACCTTCACGGTCAGAAACAAAATAAAGCGTTTTATTATCTGGACTCAATGTTGGATGACCTGTAGAAAATACTTCGTCATTAAATGGTAATTCTACACTTTCGCCCCAACCTTCGTCGGTTTTTGTGGCTTTGTAAATTTTTAAGTGAGAAGTTCCTTTTTTGTCATATCGAGGCTTATTTCTTTTATCAACATTATCTCTTGTAAAGTACATGGTGTTACCATCATTAGTAATACAAACACTAGCTTCGTGAATATCATCACGCTTTACTTCGTCAAACTCTACGCCTGTAACATCGCCAAGTTCGTATTTGTTTTCTTCATCATTACTTATTTCACCTGAATAGATATCTAAATACGGCTCTCCATTCCATTTATAAATGTCATTTTCAGTATTTCTAGCTGAAGCAAAGTATAGTTTGTTTTCATGTACAAAACCACCAAAATCTGAATAACTGGAATTAGCGTCTAGGTTTTTAGTTTCAACAACAATACCTTTTTTAGATTCTAATTCTTTGTATAAGTGAATGTTACTGCCATCTAATTCTTCAGCACGACTATCATCATCCTGTATTTCTTTAAATGTTACCAACCACTTGTCAGCTTCTTCATAGTTTCCTAAACTACGTTGGGATTGAATATATTTATAAATGTATTCTGGGTTAACCTTTTCATACTTTCGTAGAGCCAGGTTGTACCACTTTGAAGCTTGTTGCGTTAACGAATTGTTATAGTAACAATCTCCTAATCTAGTCAAAACGTGTTCTGAACTATCACCTTTCATGACTGCTTCTTCGTACAACTCGGCCGCTTTTAGGTAAGCGTAGTTGTCAAAAAATCTGTCAGCTACTTTTTTTTGCGAAAATAGAAAAGTACTACTTAATGCAATTATTGTGAATATTACTTTAGTTTTCATACGATTTTATTTTTAGAAATATCTAGGTGATTTAATTCGTTTTGTTTTAAATAATTCAAACATTATTAAAACTTCATGGGTTCCTCCAGTGTAATCATTTAAGTCAGACAAAGGATATTCATATGAGTATCCAATACGTAACTGTTTTGATACTTGGAAGTCAGCAATACCAGCTAAAGCTGAAGTATTTTGATCAATTCTGTAACCAGCACCTAACCAGAACTTTTCGTAAAACAAAAAGTTAGCAGTGATGTCAAATGATAGCGGAGCACCATTGGTTGCTTTTAATAAATAAGCGGGTTTTAATTTTGTATTTTCACCTAGGTCAAACACATATCCACCTGTAAAATAATAACCTACACGTTCTAAAGCTTGGTATTCTTGTCCATCAGGTGATTCATTACTATAATCATTAGTTAGAAGTCTTGGTGCTGAAAGTCCTAAATACCAACGTTGGCTGTGCCAGTACAAACCAGCACCAATGTTAAAGTTCATGCGATCTTCAACTCCAAAAACCAAAGGATCTTGTCCCGTTGGATCTGTATTAGCTCTGTCAAGACTATAACTAGTAAGACCAGCTTTAGCACCAAAGGCTAATTCAGTTTGCTCACCTGTTTTAATAGTATATGAGAAATCACCATAAAAATAGCTGAATCGCTCATCACCCAATTTGTCATTGATAAATGAAGCTCCTATACCAATCTTATCATTTCTTAAAGGTGAATGAACAGAAAGGGTTTGGGTTATTGGACCACCATCAAAGCCAACCCATTGACTTCTATGTAGACCAACTACACTTAAAGTTTCTCTACTACCAGCGTAGGCTGGGTTAATCGAGATGGTATTATACATGTATTGAGTGAATTGCGGTAACTGTTGTGCAATTCCAACCGTACAACTTAATAATGCCAATGCAATTATATAATGTTTTATAAGTTTCATAGGTCTAAGTTTTATTTGGTTCCTACGTAGAAGTAACCTGTGAAAGGTTTCAATCCACTATTCTTTAGATTAATAATATAGTAGTATGTTCCTGTTGGGACTTTATCTGAATTTCCAAACGATGAGTTATGAGCCGTACCGTTCCAGTCATTTTGATAGCTGTTGGCTTCAAAGATGACAGCTCCCCAGCGGTTGAATATCTTAATATCTATGTCAAAACCACATTCTTCCACACCAAGTACTTCAAAGTATTCATTCCACTGGTCACCATTAGGTGTTACTGCGGTTGAGAACGTAATATCATTACAAGGTAATACTACACAATCATCATTAACTGTGATAACAACTTCAGTAGTACTTAAACAACCATTGTCTTCAACAGAATAGCTGAATATATAATCTCCAAGCTCAACTTCTAACGGATCAAATATGCTTTCGTCTAATACTGTGTCACCAGAAATCACTTCCCATGTGCCAGAGGTATCATTACCAGAGTAATAGTCAAATAAATCAATTGCTCCGTCATCTGTACATCTATCATCTGTAACCGTTGTCACAAAATCTTGTAGAGTTACAAAAACATTTTGTACGAATACTGCTTTTAAGTTACAATTGTCAATAACATTCCAAGTCCAAACTATTTGGTAATCACCAGGGTTGTTAATATCAAACGTACTTGTTACTTGTGGGTTGTCACCAACTATTACAACATTAGTAGAGCATTCATCAAAATCAAGAACAGGAGGTTCTGGAATAGCATCACAACTTACTGTAATATCAGATAAATCATTTGTCACCGATGGAGGCGTCGTATCAATCACGTTAATAGTTTGTGATACACTTGTCATGTTATTACATGAGTCAACAAATTCCCATGTACGTGTAATTACGACATTACATAAATCGGAATTGTCCATGGTTTCAACACCTTGCGATGTTAATTCACCATCACAGTTATCAGTTGTTGATAACGGCATCATGTCTGGCACATCAACTATACAACTATATGTAGCATCTGCAGGTACATCAGGTTCAGCAGGCGCGATTGTATCACCAACAATAATCGTTTGAGTAACATTAATTGAGTTGTTACAATCATCTGTAACACTATATGTTCTCGTAATCGTTTCAGGACAAGATTGACCATCCGAGCTATCGCTTACAAAAGCTACAACAGGTACTGAACAGTTATCGGCTGCATCTGTTACTACTGAAATATCAGCAGCAGGCACATCACCAATACACTCAACTGTAATACCAGCTGGGTTAGATGCTGTAGGTGCAATTGTATCACCAACAATAATAGTTTGCGTTACGTTAATCGAGTTGTTACAATCATCCGTAACACTATAAGTTCTTGTAATCGTTTCAGGACAAGATTGACCATCCGAGCTATCGCTAACAAAAGCAACAACAGGTACTGAACAGTTATCAGCAGCATCCGTTACTACTGAAATATCAGCAGCAGGCACATCACCAATACACTCAACTGTAATACTAGCAGGATTAGATGCTGTAGGCGCAATTGTATCACCAACAATAATCGTTTGCGTTACGTTAATTGAGTTGTTACAGTCATCTGTAACACTATAAGTTCTAGTAATCGTTTCAGGACAAGATTGACCATCCGAGCTATCGCTAACAAAAGCAACAACAGGTACTGAACAGTTATCGGCAGCATCTGTTACTACTGAAATATCAGCAGCAGGCACATCACCAATACACTCAACTGTAATACCAGCTGGGTTAGATGCTGTAGGCGCAATAGTATCACCAACAATAATAGTTTGCGTTACGTTAATTGAGTTGTTACAGTCATCAGTAACACTATATGTTCTTGTAATCGTTTCAGGACAAGATTGACCATCCGAGCTATCACTAACAAATGCTACTACAGGTACTGAACAGTTATCAGCTGCATCCGTTACTACTGAAATATCAGCAGCAGGCACATCACCAATACACTCAACTGTAATACCAGCTGGGTTAGAAGCTGTAGGCGCAATAGTATCACCAACAATAATAGTTTGAGTTACGTTAATTGAGTTGTTACAATCATCAGTAACACTATATGTTCTTGTAATCGTTTCAGGACAAGATTGACCATCCGAGCTATCACTAACAAATGCTACTACAGGTACTGAACAGTTATCAGCTGCATCCGTTACTACTGAAATATCAGCAGCAGGCACATCACCAATACACTCAACTGTAATACCAGCTGGGTTAGATGCTGTTGGTGCAATTGTATCAGCCACCGTAATTGTTTGCGTTACAGACGATGAATTGTTACAGTCATCTGTAAATGTCCAAGTACGTGTAATAATTACATTACAAGGATTTGAATCATCTGTCACATCAACACCAGTAACCGTAATATCTCCAGAACACTCATCCGTTGCTGTTAAATCACCAGCAGCAGGTACATCACCAATACACTCGTATGCAATATCAGCAGGTGCACTAGGTGCAGTTGGAGGTGTTGTGTCTTCAATTGTGAAAGTAGCACTTACAGAACTAGAGTTACCACAACCATCAGTAGCTGTAAAAGTAACTGTAGCAGAACCTGTTTCACCACAATCATCAGATAATGCTGTAAAATCATGAGACCATGAAATTGCAGAACAATCATCAGTTGCTATTGCACCACCATTAGTATCTAACCAATTGTTTAAATCAGTTAAGTTACCAGAACCATCACATTCAACAGTTTCATCGGAAGCTGGAGTAATTTCAGGTGCTTCAGTATCTTGAATAGCATATGATGCAGTCGTAGAAATTGAATTACCACAAGCGTCAGTAGCTGTAAATATTACTTCAATAGCAGCAGAGCAATCAGAAGCTGTTCCGCCATAGTTATTAGTCCAAGTCACCGTACTACAGTTATCAGAAGCAACTGCACCACCATTGTTATTTAACCAATCTTCAATAGCACCGTTATTACCAGAACCATCACATTCAATTGCAATATCACTAGCAGGTGTATCAATAGTTGGCGCAATAGTATCAGTTACTGTAATAGTTTGCGATACTGAAGATGAATTATTACAATCATCAGTAAACGTCCAAGTACGAGTAATCACTACATTACAAGGATTTGTATCATCTGTAGCATCCACTGCGGTAGCAACAATATCACCAGTACAGTTATCAACAGCAATCAAATCACTAGCAGCTGGTACATCACCAATACACTCATAAGTAATATCGGCAGGAGCACTAGGTGCTACCGGAGGAATCGTATCAGTTATTGTAATAGTTTGCGATACTGAAGATGAATTATTACAATCATCAGTAAACGTCCAAGTACGCGTAATCACTACATTACAAGGATTTGTATCATCAGTAGCATCCACTGCGGTAGCAATAATATCACCAGCACAGTTATCAACAGCAGTTAAATCATCAGCAACAGGTACATCACCCACACACTCGTAAGTAATATCAGCAGGAGCACCAGGTGCTACTGGAGGAATCGTATCAGCCACTGTAATTGTTTGAGATACAGAAGATGAATTGTTACAGTCATCTGTAAATGTCCAAGTACGTGTAATTACAATATTACAAGGGTTAGTATTATCTATACTGTCAACAGCAGTGGCAACTATGTCGCCAGAGCAAATATCTGTAGCTGTTAAATCACCAACAGCAGGTACATCACCAATACACTCATAAGTAATATCGGCAGGCGCACTAGGTGCAGTTGGAGGTGTTGTGTCTTCTATTGTGAAATTAGCACTTACAGAGCTTGAGTTACCACAACCATCAGTAGCTGTAAAAGTAACCGTAGCAGAACCTGTTTCGCCACAGTCATCAGATAATCCAGTGAAATCGTTTGACCATGAAACAGCAGAACAATCATCAGTTGCTGTTGCACCACCATTAGTATCTAACCAATTGTTTAAATCAGTTAAATTACCTGAACCATCACATTCAACAGTTTCATCGGAAGCTGGAGTAATTTCAGGTGCTTCAGTATCTTGAATAGCATATGATGCAGTCGTAGAAATTGAATTACCACAAGCGTCAGTAGCTGTAAATATTACTTCAATAGCAGCAGAGCAATCAGAAGCTGTTCCGCCATAGTTATTAGTCCAAGTCACCGTACTACAGTTATCAGAAGCAACTGCACCACCATTGTTATTTAACCAATCTTCAATAGCACCGTTATTACCAGAACCATCACATTCAATTGCAATATCACTAGCAGGTGTATCAATGGTTGGCGCAATAGTATCAGTTACTGTAATAGTTTGCGATACTGAAGATGAATTATTACAATCATCAGTAAACGTCCAAGTACGTGTAATAACTATATTACAAGGATTAGAATTATCAGTAACGTCAACACCAGTAACCGTAATGTTACCTGAACAATCATCTGAAGCAGTTAAATCACCAGCTGCAGGTACATCACCAATACACTCATAAGTAATATCGGCAGGAGCATTAGGAGCTGCTGGGGCTTGAGTATCTTGAATTGTAAATGTTGCTGAAGTTGAAACAGCGTTTCCGCAGTCATCAGTAGCAGTAAATGTCACTGTAGCTGAACCAGTTTCTCCACAATCATCAGATAATCCAGTAAAATCATTAGTCCATGTTACATTTCCACATATATCAGTTGCTGTTCCACCACCATTAGTATTAAGCCAATCATTTAAATCGGTTGTGTTTCCAGATCCATCACATTCAACTGTTAAATCAGTTGCTGGAGAATCTAAAGTAGGAGGTACTAAATCAATAATAGTAAATAATGCTGTAGTTGAACTAGAATTGTTACAATCATCTGTAGCTGTAAATCGAACTAATGTTCTAGATGTTTCACCACATTGGTCTATAACATTTAATATTTCATTTGTCCAAGTCACTGTTCCACAATTATCTGTAGCATTTGCTCCAGCATTTGTATCTAACCAAGCTTGGAATTCATTCGTATTACCTAATCCATCACATAATACAGTTTGATCTGCACCAACAGTTGTAATAGTAGGCGCAATAGTATCAGCTACTGTAATAGTTTGCGATATAACTGTTTCATTGTTACAGTTATCAGTAAATGTCCAAGTACGTGTAATAACCACATTACAAGGATCAGAATTATCAGTTGAATCTGAACCAGTCACAGTAATGTCACCGGCACAGTTGTCAGTAGCTGTTAAATCACCAGGAGCAGGAACATCTGTTAAACATTGGTATGCAACGTCAGCAGGTGCACTAGGCGCCACAGGGTCAATAGTATCAGAAACTGTAATAGTTTGAGAGATAACTGTTTCATTGTTACAGTTATCAGTAAATGTCCAAGTACGTGTAATAACCACATTACAAGGATCAGAATTATCAGTTGAATCTGAACCAGTCACAGTAATGTCACCAGCACAGTTGTCAGTAGCTGTTAAATCACCAGGAGCAGGAACATCTGTTAAACATTGGTAAGCAATGTCAGCAGGTGCACTAGGAGCCACAGGATCAATAGTATCAGCAACTGTAATAGTTTGAGAAATAACTGTTTCATTATTACAGCTATCAGTAAACGTCCAAGTACGCGTAATGACCACATTACAAGGATCTGAATTATCAGTTGAATCTGAACCAGTCACAGTAATGTCACCAGCGCAGTTATCAGTAGCCGTTAAATCACCAGGAGCAGGAACATCTGTTAAACATTGGTATGCAACGTCAGCAGGTGCACTAGGAGCCACAGGATCAATAGTATCAGCAACCGTAATAGTTTGCGATATAACTGTTTCATTATTACAGTTATCAGTAAACGTCCAAGTACGCGTAATAACCACATTACAAGGATCAGAATTATCAGTTGAATCTGAACCAGTCACAGTAATGTCACCAGCACAATTATCAGTAGCCGTTAAATCACCAGGAGCAGGAACATCTGTTAAACATTGGTATGCAACGTCAGCAGGTGCACTAGGAGCCACAGGGTCAATAGTATCAGCAACTGTAATAGTTTGCGAAATAACTGTTTCATTATTACAGCTATCAGTAAATGTCCAAGAACGTGTAATAACCACATTACAAGGATCAGAATTATCAGTTGAATCTACACCAGTTACCGTAATATCTCCTGCACATGCATCAGTGGCTGTTAAGTCTCCTGGAGCAGGAACGTCAGTCAAACATTGATAAGCGATGTCAGCAGGTGCACTTGGTGCAGATGGAGCAACCGTATCATCAATTGTAATAGTTTGCGTATCTGAAGCAGATTGTCCACAATCATCAGAAATAGTAAATACTCTTGTAATTATTGTTGGACAAGTACCTGAAGCTGAATCTTGATATGTAATTTCAGCAACATTATCTTCAGTAAAAGTTCCGCCTTCTGCTAAAAATTGCAATTCAGAAATAACTGATGGTGTTGTACTGTATGGTAAAGAGGTCAATGAGCCATTCGTAACATCATTGGCATCACATCCTTCAACATTTATATCAACAGGTGCGTCAATAATTGGTGCCGTATCGTCACCAACTACAATTGTAGCATCTTCACTTATTGAACAATTATTTTCATCTGTAACCGTAACAGTATAAGTACCTGATGGTAGGTTTGTGAATTCATTTCCGTTTTGAACAGAACCTCCAGGTTGAGGACTGATACTATAGGTATAAGCACCAAAACCGCCTGAAACACCGTTTGCAGTTATTGCTCCAGTGGTTCCGCCATTACAAGGTGTATGCGTAACATCAAGAGTCAATCCAACTAATAACGGATAAACCGTGACTACATAAGATTGATCATCTATAACACCATCATTATCTGTAACTGTTAGGGTAACTGTATAATCACCTGGACCAGGAAATGTGTGTAATGGGTTTTGAGCATTAGAGTTTGGACTACCATCACCAAAATTCCATACATAATTATATGGATTATCAACATCACCTCCCGTAGTGCCATCAGTAAATTGTATTTGGTACGAATTACAAACAATTGCAGAACTGAAGTTCGCAATTAAAGGTGCGTTAACCTGAAAACCATTTGCGTCAAAGTAACACTTAGATGGATTCGGACCACATGCTCTTCCAGCATTTGATTGCCATGACATGTAAAAGTTTCGTAATTGTATTTGATCACCACAATTCCAGTTTACTTGTTGGACTTGCACATTTTGTCCAACTGGTAAAGCTTGTCCCTCATATAAACAATCGTTTACATGATAACTGAAAACACCATTAATGAATACATCATAATCTATATATAGACTATAACGACCAGCACCTGTATTCGCATTAAAGAATGCAAAAATATAGGCAGTCTGTGGTGTGCCTGGTGTACAGTTATTGTCTAACGGATTACCATTGATGTCTGCTAGATAAAAGTTACCTAATGTAAAATCGTTCGCTGAACATGAATCAACATTGAGTGCTGATGATAGCGAATCCGTGTTAGTAACACCTGAATCAACCAACAGTGTGGTTTCTTTACTTGGTGTTTGCCCCATTGCGAAACTATGTACAAATAATATAAATATTATCACATAGCTAGGCAGATTAATTTTATGAGTAATTGTCTTCATAAGATTGTAGATTTGTATTTACTGCAAAAACTGTTTTTATTTAAATGCTAAAACAATGTTAGTTGTTGAACAAATAAATGATATAATAAAATGTTATTGAGGGAAGTGCATTATGTAATAATGCGAATGGATTAAGATATTTCATTTTGATTTGGGGTCATAAATTAATTAATAGCTTACGACACAAATAAATAGCGATATTGCTATCAAATCAAATAAAAATGCCAAATAACTCATAAATTCGATAAAAAGTATGAGAAAAACCTTTCATCGGATTATTGAGATAATTTAACGGATGACTTTTTTGCAGTCTATAATACAGGATGTTACCATTGGTTAATAAATTAGTTCTAGATTTGGTTAATATTTTTTTTACTTTTAATTTATTGGGCCAATATATGTCATTTGTCTGATATATCAAACACTTTATCGATATTTTTTGAATTTAATCGATTGAATATGAAAAAATTAATTTTAGTTAGACATGCTAAATCATCTTGGAAGCACGATTTGAGTGATATCAATAGGCCTTTAAAGGAAAGAGGCTTTAATGATGCTAGATTGATAGCGGAGTCTTTTGATACTTACAATTTTCAAATTGATGCTGTGTTTTCAAGTGATGCTGTACGTGCAATGACCACAGCGGAAATATTTAAAGATGTATTAAAAATTTCTGAAATTGATTTTAGTTTGAAACACGCACTCTACGATTTTTCAGGTGAGAGTTTAGTAAATGTTATAAAGAATTGTAATAATAATATTGACTCATTAATGATTTTTGGTCATAATTACGCGTTAACTAATTTTGTGAATAGTTATGGTAGTAAGTTCATTGATAATGTACCCACAAGTGGCGTTGTAGTCATCAATTTTGATATAACAGATTGGAGTCAACTCAAAAAAGGAAAAACAATCTTGACACTTTTTCCTAAAGAATTAAAATAGGCAACTATTTCCTGAATTATTAATTCGTATCTGTACATATACAATCACTCAATCCTTGTAGGAAGTCAAAACCAATAGTAATCATATGGGTACCAGAGTTATAACCTGCTAAATCATTCATGGTTATTTGATAGGAATATGCAAAATAGAATTTTGATTTCATGATACCAGCCATAGGTCCTAGGTTCAGGGGTTTGAATGGTTGATCATTAAGAAAACGGTAAGAAGCACCAATCCAATAGTAATCTTCCTTTCTATTATACTTTCTATATTTAAAATTAATATCGGTACTAGAACGGTTATCACTTTCAAACATTTGAAAGAAAACAGATGGTTCAAACTCTACACGTTTATTGTGCTTGCTTTTTATGACATATCCAGAATATATTTGGTAGTTACGTAATAACTCGGGTTCAATACCTCTAAAGTCTTCAATTTCCTTACTCAATAAATTATTGATATTTAAACTAAAATAAAATCCACCATATCTGTATAATGCGCCAACATCAAAGTTATTATTAGAATTTGATCGATCACCGTCAATATTTGGATCTACGATAGGGATATCGTAGGTAGGTTGAAAATTATTTACATCTACTCGAAAACTATTGAGGTTATAAGATACACCCAATGATAAAAACTGTCTTGTCGTATAATCTAGGGTTAAGTGATGTGAAAATGACACTTTCAACCCTTTCTGGTGTGTGTTTCCATTTTTATCATTGTAAAGCGATATACCAGCACCAGATTTGTTGGCAACTCTAATATCAGCATACAGTGATTGATTGTCAGGAGCATCCTTAATGCCTACCCATTGCGTCAAGCCGTTGACTCTAATTCTCATATTGTCGCCAATACCAGCATATGTTGGTGAAATCACAAAATCATTATCAGCTAAATACTGGGTCCAAACGGGTAGATTTAACTCTTGGGCAAAACTCTGTCCAATGATTAAGACTAGTATATATTTTAGTAAATTTTTCATAAGGTTAAGTTTAGTTGTCAAGTTCATCATGCATCATCATTATCTGTAAAGTGTAAAATTACCAACAAAGTCACGGTCCGAATTAGAGCTGTTTAAGTTCACTACATACCAGTAATCACCAGTTGGTAGTTCTTTATCATTATATCTGCCATCCCATTTTTCACCAACATTTAGTGTGACAATTTTACGACCATACCTGTCAAATATTGAGAAGGTTAGGTTAGGATAGTTGTTTGTACAACCAGGCGTCCAATAATCGGCAACACCATCGCCATTCGGTGTGAAATAATTAGGAATACAGATATCAACAAACTCCATGAAAATGGTAGCCATAGCTGTACAACCACTACTGTCAGTTACAACAACAACATATTCGCCAGTTTCTGTAATAATAAAGGTATTGGTGCTACCGTAATCTTCACCATTTAAAGTGAATTGATAATCTCCAGTACCACCATTAGCAATCGCAGTAAATTCATTAAGGTCAGTTTCATTAAGTACCAAAGTAACAGGTTCGACTATATCAATATTAAAAAATTCAGTAGTTTGAATACAGCCGTTGGTATGTCTCACATCAATATAATGTCCATTGCCAGCTGGCACATCTATAAATACATTGCTTGCTTGGTAAGGACCACCGTTTAATGAGTAATCTAAATCATCTGGATTGGTAATACTATCATCTACTAGAACAGTAACTGTATTACTTTGTGCATTATTAACACAATTATATTCAACAACTACAATAGGGTTAATGCTTACCGATTCAGGGAATGTAATATTCCATTCAGATTCGCAACCTTGACTATCTCTAACAAATACGGTATGATCGCCACCACCAAGGTTTGTAAAGTCAAATTGTGTTTGAGTTGCAGATCCTGCAGTATAAGGACCATCATAGTTACCTAAACTCACACTATATGGAGCGGTTCCACCTGAAATATCAATACTAAATTCACCATCTAAATCACCTTCACATACTTCTGGAAACATAGAATCTGCTACGATACTGATAATAACTGGTATAGGTTCCGTAATGGTAAAGTTGAACGTTAAGTAACAACCCAACTCATCTTGAACAATGACATCATAATCGCCGGGAGCTAAATTTTCAAAAATACTGGTTTCAAAAAACTGGTCTAATTGTGGTGAAATGGCATATTTGATAATTCCAGTACCACCACTAGCTGTAATTTCTAGAACACCGTCTTCCGATCCTGTACACGTGACATCATTAACCACAAAAGTAGCATCTAATTGTGTAGTAGGTTCTGTAATAGTAATTGGTGCAGTTGCAGTATCACAATCGCCACTTTCAACATATACTACATAAGTGCCAGCAACAAGTTCTGTAAAGACACCAGGTGAATTTTGTGTTGCAGGAATGGTATTTCCAGCAGTATCCTGTAGGGTGTAAATATAGTTTCCTAATCCACCTTGAGCTGTTGCTACAATTGAACCTGTATTATCACCAGCACAATTAATTGTTGGATTAGTAGATTCTAAATTAATCAGTAGAGTAGGTAAGGTATCAATTGTAATTTCATTGGATACATTGTTAACACAACCATTGGCATCCATAACATAATATGCGTATGTTCCTGGACTAACAGAAAAAGTCGTTGATGCTGTAAATGATCCTAAAACAGTAGAAAAACTACTATCATCACTATAGGTATAAGGCCCTGTTCCACCAGAAGCACTTAAAGTAAGAGTTGCATCAACTAAACAACTTTGTGTTGAAGCTGTTACTAAATCTACTTCAATAGGTGTTGGTTGGTCAATTACAATATCTAGAGATGAAGTCTCACAGTTAAAACCATCAGTAATAATTACATTATAAGTTCCAGCACCCAAGTTAGAAAACACATTGGATGTTTGAGGGCCTGATGTACTAGGTGTTGGTAAAATAGTATTCAAAGTATAGGAATAGTTGCTTCCTTGACCGCCAGTGACATTAGAAACCGTAATAGTCGCATTTTGATCACCAAAACAAGACAATAGTGTAGTGCTTGGTGTGAATGTAGCATTGATTGGTGTTGGTTCAACAAGTGTAATAGGCATTGAAGCTGTACAACCTGATGAGTCTCTAACATTCACGGTATATGATCCAGCAGATAAACCTGTAAACGTATTATTAGTTGAATATGCAATAGTAGTAGTACCAGTCAGTTCATATTCATAATCTCCCCAACCACCTGTTGCAATGGCAGTAATTGTACCGTTTATGTTATCACAAGTTACATTTGAGGTTTCATTTACCATCAATGCTATGGCTTCAGTTGGTGAGCTAATAATAATATCTGAAGTAGTAGAACAAAATGGAGATTCAGTCGCTGTCATAACAACTGAATAACTTCCAGCCGACATACCTGAAACAGTAATTGGATTAGTAGAAGTATTAGCATTAACAACACCAGTTACAGATGTAGCTGTGCTATCAAAAACTTCATAATTATAGGCTCCAGCATAACCATTTACTAATATTTCAAAAGAACCATCATTACCACCAAAACACGTTATTGCTGTTGGTGTCAGACTAATTGATGGTGGAACAGCAGCAGTTAATGAAATTTGTACATCTTCTGAACATGATGTTGCTGTATCAGTAATTGTTATGGTATATAATCCAGATGGTACACCTGAAAACACATTCCCAGCTAAACTAATAGAAGCAGGATTTGGGTTAATACTATATGTGTAAGAACCAGAACCACCAATAGCAGTAACTGTTATTTCTCCATCATTATCATTACATGTTGGAGTAGCCGTAACTGAAGGCGTTAAGTTTAATGGTGCCTCAATAGTTACAGTAACTAAATTACCACAACCATTGGCGTCGTTGACTTCAATAGTATGGGTTCCAGAATATAAGTTAGAAATCGTAAAAGGAGCCGTTTGTGTTTGAAAAGCACCACCATTAATGCTAAAACTATAAGGAGGTATTCCAGCATTTGTTAATGTAACATCAATTTCAAAATTACCTTCAGCTGTTGTACATTGATCAGTCAAAGTCGCAGAAATAACTGGAGTTGGATCCATAGGTAAAACTACTACTGGGCTTGTTTCAATACAACCATAAGCATCGAGTACATGCACATAATAATTCCCAGCATCCATATTAAATGTACTTGATGACGCCCAAGATGTATCATTTGCAGGTGGAGCTGTTGCACTAGTTGTTATTTGATATTGATATGGAGCTGTTCCATCATGACCAACCGCACTAATAACTCCAGAATTGGCATTACAATTTGCATTTTGATCTACTGACACTGTCAGACTTAATGGAATAGCAGATTCCGTTATGTTAAATGGTGCCGTAACTATTCCGCAGCCAGCATTTGGCCCAGATGTTTCATTAATAAGTACATAATAATTCCCATATGGCAATGGTCCTAAATTTGTAATTGTTTCAGATCCTCCTGCTGTAACTGTTCCAGTTCCTGAAATCCCTGTAGATACTAATGTAGATGAATCAAAAATTTCATAGCTGATATTTGTAGCAACGCCATAAGAGCTGTTAACTGTAAAGGAAACGTTACCATCAGCACTTCCTGTACAGGTGATGTTATTGGCACTAACAGCGCTAACAGTCAATGTAGAGTTAGTGGGAATAGGCGTAGTTGCAGGCTCATAATAACTACAATTAGTTGACGCGTCATATACAATAAAAGTGTATGTAACACCAGGTGTTAACCCAGTAAAAGTAGCCGATTCACTTCCAGGAGCATCTTCAGGAATCCATGATCCTGGTGGATTAGGATATACTGAAATTGCACCTTGATAAATACTGAAAAAAAATGGCCCTGAACTACTTAAAGTGCTACCAATACTCACAACAGCTGTTCCGCCAGTAGCACAATCCACAGTTGAAGAAACAGAGATATCTAAATCTGAAGGAGGCGATGCAACAATCACATCTTGGATTAGTACTGAACAACCGTTTGCATCTACAACATTGACTTGATATAGTCCAAAATCAACAACATCAAAACTAACAGAAGTTGTTCCGGTTGAATTTGTTTCAGAATTTGAATATCCATTGGTTCCCGTAACAAAGTAATTGTAAGGAGCTGTTCCACCAGTTACACCATCAATAATTATGGAGCCTTGAGACACACCTCCACCCGTGCATGAAATATCTACTGTATGATAATTTACAAGTATGGGATCTGGTTCGCTAATAGTTATGGTATCTGTTCCTGTACATGATTTGGCATCCGTTACTGTTATAGTATAAGTACCAGCTGGCAATCCAGAAGTTTGTGTTCCATAATCGGTTCCTGTTGTGTCATTATGCACATTGATAACAAACGGAGGTGTTCCAACCGATGTATCAATAGTAATATCAATTGCGCCATTGGAATCACCGTTACATAATATGGGCTGTGTTTGGGTAATAAAACTAATTGCTGGTGGCACGATAGGATTGATGGTGTGTACCATAGATTCTGCAGTACAACCATTGGCATCTGTAATTTCAAATTGATACGTGCCTGGAGTTATGGTGCTATAAGTAAACGTTGTTCCGGTTGCACCTAAACCAGTGTAACTTCCACCATTAATAGATACAGCATAAGTATATGGAGCAGGACCAGAAATAGTTCCGGTAATTACGGCATCTGGATCTGATGTACAATCTAAATCTTCAGTCAATACAGTAGCGACCGTTGGTGTAGGTAATGGGTCAATAGTATATGTTTCACTATAGGTACAGTCGTTCTCATCAATTACCTGAAATGTATAGGTTCCAGGAACTAAACCAGAAAAGGTATTAGATGTTTGATAAGGTGTTACAGCAAATGCTGGTGCTATTATTTGATATTCTAAAATACCAACACCTCCAGTTGTACCAGTAATAGTTACCGTTGTTGTATTAGATGGACAGGTCAAAGGTGTATGATCGAACATTAAACCGGTTGGAGGATTTAATGGGTCAATAGTCACATCATTTGTAATAAAGGTACAGTCACTAGCATCTTGAATGGTTATTGTGTAAGTTCCTGTTGTTAATCCAGTAAATGTATCACTTGCTTGAAAATTTACGCCATCAATACTGTACATGTAAGGAGGTGTCCCACCTGAAACTCCTGTGACAGTAATTGTTCCATCTGATGTACAAGTATAAGCAGCTGTTAGGGTTGCGGTACCAATTATTGGGTCAGGTGATGAAATAGTAACTGTTTGTGGGTCGGAATTACAAACTGAACCACCAAACGAATATTGAACAACGACATCATAATTGCCTTCAGGTAAATTGGTGAAGGTCGATGAGTTTGAATACGATGCACCACCATCAATACTAAATTCTAAACTATTGCCATTGGCATTGGTTACATTAAAAATAATTGAGCCATTAGAATCTCCAGCACAATCCAAATCAGTGGTTGAAACTGTATATTCTGGGGCAAGTATTGATTCAACTTCAATAGTTGTGCTGGCGCTACAGTTGTTAGAATCTATAACAGTAATATCATAAGTTCCAGCACTAGTAACAACTATTTCAGGAACGGTTTGAAAATCCGAAGAACCATTTATAAAATAGAAGTATGGCGGTGTTCCTCCTTCAGGATACACTGTTATTTCACCATCGGTACAAGTTAATGGTATTGTAATAGCAGCTGTAACCGTTAATAATGGGGGTTCAATTATTTCAATATCTTCAGTATGGGTACAACCGTCTTCAGTTTCAATTACGGCAGTATATACTCCAGGGTTGAGGTTAGCAAACGTATAACTGTTTTCGGTTATTGGACCCACACCGTTTACAAGTGTGCCACCATCATAAATGGCAAAGAAATATTGCGGATCTACATCGTTTGCAGCTAAATGAATACTTCCTAAATCGCCATGACAAAGTGGTTGTGTTACGATATTGGATACTGTAAAATCACGAGCTCTGATTTGTACATCTGGTACAGTAAAAATACATGGGTTGGTATCAATTCCAACCTGTCTGATGTAAACTGTGTAAGTTCCAGGTGTAGGAACTGTAAACACATTACTTGCTTGAAAGTTTGTACCATCAATACTGTATTCATAACCACTAGGAACATTATTAACCGTAATGGAACCAGGTGTTGTACAAATAATATCTGTTGAGGTTACAGTCGGATTCAATATATTTTGATAAACGTTAAAATAAAATTGTGCAAAACAACCACCTTCAAAGTTTATTGTGATTCTAAATTGACCAGCTGTGTTTGCTACATAATTTGGTCCAGTTGCGACTTCATTCCATGTACAAGCGCTATTTTCATTGGCACAATCAGGATCAGTAACAGGAGCACAGCTAGATTCATCTAACTGTTCCCATATAATTGAAGTAGCTCCAGCGATGTTAGTTTCTATTTCTCTAATATCATTGGCACCACATAAAAAGATGTTTGGCAATGGTTTACCATCATTAGGGCAAGTAACTACTTCATCAGCATAAGGGATAACAGGGTTCGTTAAACTACTGCCTCCAAAAACAGAAACATTATATTGTTGAACTATAGACTGACATGGTGCAATGGCATTGTTAAATGAATAATAGGTGCCAGTTGAGGTTATTGTAATACTTTGACCTGTACCTATTTCAGGAGTTCCTGTAGGACTTGTTGACCAAGAGTAGGAGTCATAACCATCAGCGGCTGTTACCAAAACACTATCTCCGCAAAGTGAAATATCCTGAACAAATTCACAATCAAGATTTACCAAAAAGTTGGTTGCTTGGGGTGAAATTAAACAACCTGTATTACTGCTATAACTAGGGTCATCAGTTACGTAAAAATTTGGATTGTAAAAACCATAGTACGATGCAAATGCTTGGTTATTAATTATATTAGAACATGAATCGGCTAATTCATTACAGGTTTCAACCGTTTGCGCTTCAATTCTTATTTCATAAACAGGATCGTTTTCTTCAACTAAATAATCTGCTATATTAAAGATAATTTCACGTGTTCCAGGATCGTAACTGGCAACTGTAACACCAGGAGGCAATACTAAATCTGTAGGATAATTAAATATGATATTTATTGGAAGAATATCTCTAATCTGAAAATTAGTAGCGTGGTCATTACCTACATTTTGAAAACCAATTATATAATTTAGAGGTTGTCCGAGACCTATTGTTTGTCCACCAATATTATTTCCAGCGTCATCCTCTACGATTTTAGTCAGAACAATATTAGGTTCAATGATTTCAACTGCAAATGCAAAGAAATATTGAAAATAAACATCCTGATCACTGACTAAACTAAACGTTGCAGAAGTAGCATCATTAGCAATTAATGAGTTTCCTGGGTTAGGCACAACCATTACACCTGTATCAAAACCTAAAGTATTCGTACTATTTGGTACTCTGTTATTAACAGGTGTTGCATCTAATCGCGTAACAGAACTATTAAAAAAGTTATTTGCTGGTCTGTCTGCAGCAGACATTGGTACACCATTTAACTCTAAACGGTCATTTTGAATAGGTTTATCACCTTCCAATGTTGCAAATGCCAAATTAGCTCTTACAGGGGCAGGAGCGGGAACGGTTCTAAATCCAGAAATGGGAATATCCACGTTTACTGAACTACTTATAGCACTAAAACCATCAAAACTCGTAATAGATTTTCCAGGCATGGTTGGGTCTTCATATACAATGAATAAAGACCATCCTGCAGAAAAACCAGTTCCATTATATGGATCAAAAGTAGCAGTTTCACCTAAAGCACTGGATACATTTGCTACGGTATAGGTACCTAAATCAGCACCAGAGCCAAAACTAGTAACAATTGATGTTACATCAGCATAACATGAATACGGAAAGCTATTGCCTGTAGCCGATCCGTTGGCATCGTATATGATGGTTCCCGTTACATCATTGTATCCACCAGTTGGGCCTTTCAACTTCACATTGGTTATTGGCTCATCACCATTAGTTACGGCTCCCCAATACAAACCCGCATAAATAATTCTATAACAATTCGGGTTTGGTATTTCTAAATCAGCACTTGAAGAACTAAAAGTAGAAGCATCACCGTCTATGTCAATATATTGCATATCTACATTGTGATTGTAGGTATTATTGTCATTAAAAGCATTATTATCTGGGCCAAGAATATTGTTACCAATTAAAACAATATCTCCACGTAAGTCCTGATTAAACCTAGGTGTGAATGGCACATAGTTCTGGGCATAGCTTTGTAACCCAATAAAAATCAGTGATGCAATAAGAGCGATTTTTGAATAAGTAGGCTTTTTCATGTTATTTATATTTGTCTTTTCGTGACTTGGGGCAATGTCTTTCGAAAAGCGAGTTGTTTATATTTTAATCTTCGATTTTTACAATCGACATTTTGTTGTTATATGCTTTTAATCCTTTAGTTTTTTGTGCTTGGTTGGCTTCGTTTATGTTATCAAATTTGTTTGCATAGATGTAATACTTACTCGTGTTTACATCGTAGAAGAAGTTGATATTGCTTTCTCCTGATGCTACAGCTTTTCTTAAGAACTCGTCCCTTTTGCTAACGTCGTTATGAACAGCTAAAATCATATAATAACCTTCATCAACATTTGCCACATTCTTCATTATTTCAATATTTCCACTGCGTTCTTCTCCAAAATCGAAATCATCTTTTGTCAGTGGTTCTGAACTTAATTCTGTATTCTCTTTGATAGCTTTTAAAGTTGCTCTGTCTTGAGAGTATCTATCTTCTTCATTCTTATAGGCGGCACGCTTAATTCTACGTTTTCTTTCATAATCGGTTGCTACCTTAATGTCAATTAACTGTGCTTCTAAATCAGTTTTTGTTTTTATTGCTGTGGCTTGTTCAGATTTTAATTTCTGAATGGTCTTTTTATAGAACAAACTCACTTCATCCATTTCAATAGTATCAATTTGTTGTCTTTGCTCATAAAGTTCTTCTAACTCTTTGATTTTTGAACTACGTGATTTTATGGCATTGTCTAAATCTGATTTGATAGCCTCTAATTTTGCATTTTCAGCAGAAATACTTTTAAAAGGTTTAGGTTCCATATAAATACCTTGTTCGCTTAAATCGTTTTCTTCTTTTAAGTCTTTAAGATCTTGATCTTTACTAGCAACCAGAGCCTTTAACTCATTTAAAAGATCAGCTTGCACTTCTTTAGAGTTTTCAGTTTCATTGGCTAAATCATTCATTGATTTTGCAAGTGCGTCAGTAGCTTCTGGAATGATATTTTCATTAGCTTGTTCTTGGGCTTCTTGTTGTGCTTTAGCTTCAGCAGCAATGCGTTCTTGTTCTTGAGCTTCTTGTTGTGCTTTAGCTTCAGCCGCAATACGTGCTTGTTCTTGGGCTTCTTGTTGTGCTTTAGTTTCAGCCGCAATACGTGCTTGTTCTTGGGCTTCTTGTTGTGCTTTAGCTTCAGCCGCAATACGTGCTTGTTCTTGGGCTTCTTGTTGTACTTTAGCTTCAGCCGCAATACGCGCTTGTTCTTGCGCTTCTTGTTGTGCTTTAGCTTCCGCAGCAATACGTGCTTGTTCTTGGGCTTCCTGTTGTGCTTTAGCTTCAGCGGCAATGCGTGCTTGTTCTTGGGCTTTTTGTTGCGCTTTAGCTTCAGCAGCAATACGTGCTTGTTCTTGGGCTTCTTGTTGTGCTTTAGCTTCGGCCGCAATACGTGCTTGCTCTTGGGCTTCTTGTTGTGCTTTAGCTTCCGCCGTAATACGTGCTTGTTCTTGTGCTTCTTGTTGTGCTTTAGCTTCCGCAGCAATACGTGCTTGTTCTTGAGCTTCTTGTTGAGCTTTAGCTTCAGCCGCAATACGTGCTTGTTCTTCAGCTTCAGCTTTAGCAATTGCAGATGCTTTTCTGTTAGCTTCAGCTTTGGTATTGGTTGGTTTTGCTGTATTTTTCTTCTTTTTATTTGTAGTGAATAAACCACTTACATCATCTTCACGACTGTAATCATAGCGCTCTTTGTTGGCAAACTTGTATGCTAAAGTTAGCTCATGAGCTGAACCAAAATTTGATAATGAACCCATGGCTTTTTCATAATTATATTCTATAGAAATTTGTTGGGTAATATTTAGACCAAAACCACCATGTAATCCATATAAACTACTGTACCCAACTTGTGCCCAAATACCCATTGGAATCGTTAGCATAGCTGTTCCAGTAATGTTTGTGTTTTCATCTCTAAATTCTACTCTAGCAAGCCCTGTAAACTTACTTTCATCAATAAAACTATTACTATACATGTAACCAGTGTACATTATATGGCCTTGAATACCTTGTTCAGGATTATCTTGAATTAATTCTGAAGTACTGAAGTTATATAGAATAGCATTGTTTATTGTGACACCAAAATCAACAAATGCAGTACCATAATTTATTCCTGGGCTTACGCTTAATAAAAAGTTAGATGGAATATTATCTAAAGATGGATCCGGATTATTGGTAACTACGTTTCCATTATTAATGCCGCTGCTATATGCGCCAACATTGATACCGAATGTTAAATTGCTGTCCCTATTTAACTGTGCATTATAAGCGAAGTTTACAATACCACCAAATGTTGTAAGTACACCATAGTTTTGTTGAAATAAGCCAACACCAATACCAATATTTTCTCTGAACCTTCCTGAGTAACTTGCCAAATAGGTAAGTGGTGCATTTTCAAATTGAATCCATTCTCTTTTATTGGTAATACTGATGTATTTGTTTTGCTGTCTTACAAAACTAAATGTAGGGTTAATGGCATATTGATTATAGGTTAAAGAATTCCGTATTGGTAAAGCAAGAGAAACCACACCATCCTCTTCTTGAGAATAGAAAAACTGCGTAGTGCAGAAAAATAATATGGTTATCACAATTGCTTTCATTTTACTTTATAATGGTTATAGAACCTTTTTTTGTTTCGTTGTCTTGTGTTGTTATGATGTAATAATAAACTTGGTTTATACTAGTTAGGTTTAATTGGTTTTCTGGCCAATTGTTTTGGTAATTGTTGGTTTTTAAAACAACCTTTCCTTGATTGGTCATTATCAAAACTTCAGTATTGGTTCCATTGACATATTTATTTGGAATTACCCATGTATCATTGACGCTGTCACCATTCGGACTGATAACATTTGGAATTTTTTCAACATCTGGAAATGGGTCAATTGGCTCATTAATTGTAAACATAAATTCTCTTGAACCTTCACAACCAGTACTTTCTGAAACAACTACCGTATAATCACCATATTCAGTGGCATCATACATGTCACTTGTAGCATCAGAAATCAAATTACTATTTAAGTACCATTGATATTGTGGGTTTATGGCAGTTGATGAAATAATAACAGTTAATGTTTCACCATTTTCAATAGTGTTTTCTTCATCAACATTTATTGTTGCTTCAAATAATTCACTTACTAAATCAATGGATCCAGAAGCGGAGCAACTGCCTAAATCGACTTGTACTGAGTACACTCCAGATTCATCAGTTTGATACATTTGTCCTGTTGCATTTGATATGGCATTACCATCCTTAAACCATTGGTAACTATTACCACTTATAGTGCTTAATGTTGTTAAACCTTGGTCTGGACAAAATGGATTTCCCAAGCTTGAACTAATTGTAACATCAGCTTGACCTGAATTCACTTCAGTAATGGTTACTCGGTTTGAGAAAGAATCAGAAGTACAAGTACCATAATTAGTTTCAGCAAAATAAGTGCCTTCTTCAGTAACATCTAATGTTTCTCCTTGCGATACAAAAACTGAAGTAGTTTGACTAGTTTCTTTAAACCAGTTAAAAGTAAGTGACGGGTAATTCAAGGGAGAATCATTATCACCTGTGCCTGGATTATCAATGGTTAGCAAGTAACTGCCACCAGAACAAAAAGCTCCAGTTGACACTAAATTGTTTATTGTAAAAGGACTATCTTGGATTTTGTAATAAGCAGCGAAAGCTGCTGATCTCGCACTTGTTGCAGCAGGCGCAGTACTTTTTATTCTTATTTTATATCCTTCACCAGCTGTTGTATTTGGTATTGAGAAACTTAAAGTAGCAGGCGAAGTTGTGACCGAACCAGCAGCAGATGTAAATAAGACTGTTGGGTCAGTGAAATCACCATTGGCATCAGACATTTCTATTATAAATTGGTTTGAGGCTTCTAAATTTGATTCCGGGGAAAATACAAAGGTTGTATTATAAGTATTGAAGGACTCACTAGCACATGCCTGACTAAACCCCAAGTTAGGTGTACCAATAACTATTTGCCCATTCGCACTATTAATTAGAGCAAACAAGCAAATAATAACATACAATTTTCTTGAGATAGTAAAGTTGTGCATTCAATAGTAGTTTAAGGTTTAATTAGGTGGATTTGGGTAAGCCAATTAATATTATAAAGAGGAGCACAATTGTAATTGTTACTCCTCTAATAGATTTGTTTTAATCATTAGAAGCAATAATTTTATTGATTCTTAATCTAAAATCTGGGCGTTTGGGGTTTTTTAGATCAATAAAGGTTTCTTTGTCATCACCTTTAGAATAGACATTCTGGAATATGCTGTTACCATACCAATTTTCCAAATCATCATTATTAGAATGACCTTTTGTAAAAATGTTTCCATTACAATTATTGAAATACATTTCTCTAAATTTTATGCGATCTAAACTTTTATTATTGATTTTAATTTCTTCGTCCAATATCACAGCTGGATTAAACCCTGAAATAACAGTTTTATTCAAAGAAACATAAGTTTCGGGTGCAATGTATAGCGCTTCTTTTACTAGACCAATTTCTATATCATTAGCTAAATTATTACTAACATTTACTAAAGTCATGTTTTCAGCTTGAACATCGGTTCTCTTTTTAGTTAAATCAACCTTATCAAGGTTATCATATGAAGCAACATACATACATTTTGAACCTTCAGAACCTGAAATATAAGGTGTTCTTATAGCAATAGAATTGGTTATTTTACATTGTGTACCAAAATTAAATTCATAGTCATTACGGCTACATCTATTAGAGATTGTTTTATCTAATTTTACTTCACCACCAATTACACTGAAAGAATTTCCATAAGAATAACTAACCATTACATTTTCAATAACTGTTTGGTGACCTACACCAGCTAGTGTTAAACCACTAAAATAGCCATATTCTTTAGTCCTTTTCCCTGCATATTCTATGCGAACATATTTTAAGATACCAGAATTACTGTCTGGGCAATCGCCACCATAGCTGACGTTTTTGTAAGATGATGGTTTTAGACCAAAATCGATGGCAGACTCGTTTCCAAACTTATTAGTAGGTGCATCCCCTAGAATAAAAATACCACCCCAATCCCCTTGTTTTTTTACACCTCTATTAGACGTGAAAATAATAGGATCAGTTTCTAGACCTTCGGCAATTATTTTTGAACCATTACTTATTGTTAAAGATCCATTGGTTTTAAAATCTCCAATGATTACCGTGCCTGGTTCTATAGTAAGGGTTGTGCTGTCTGTAACAAACACGCTACCTAATAATAAATAAGTGTTTTTCTTTAAAAGTTTAGTGTCTTCGGTTATATCACCACTAAGAATTTGGGTAGGCTCACCATAATCAACTTTATTCGGCTGAAACTCTGTCCATGATGACATCCAATTATTATAGCCAACTATGCCTTTCTCTTGTTGGGCGTTTATGCTTCCAAAAGCTAAAAGGAATAAGCATAAAATTTGAGTAAAATTTTTCATAGTAAAGTAGATTTTTTATCAATATTTATTTTTGGGTTTCTTTAGTGTCAAACATATGGAAAAACTCTTTTAAAGACAAAAAATATCGATGAAATACACTTTTTAATATTATTTGAAAGTAAAAACTTACAGAATAAACACTTTATTGAAGACTTTGCGATGTGTTTCAATCCGATGGTTGAAAATTCTTTAGTGAAACAAGGTATATAACCAGTAAGAATGATTGATAAAAACCTTTACTATTTGGTCATTCTTTATGGGATATATCTTCGTCCATAAAATAAAAAATCCTCTGATTCATTCAGAGGATTTTTTATTTTAAAATTCAGCTACTTATTAATATTCGTTAAACTCATTATAAGTATGTAATGATTTTAAAGTTTGTTCATAAAACAAAATAGCAGCTATTAAGTTGGTTTTATCAGAATAAGGAAGAATTTTTGTCTGGAACTCAATGGTATTGTCAAAATAGTCACTTGCAGCTTCTTTATTTTCTTCAAGTGCTTTTCTGTGTTCTTTTGTGTCTGGAATTCCTAAATCTTTTATGGTTACACCAGGTTTATTTGTAAAAGCAATATTTGGAAGAATTTTTACAATTACTTCTATACGCTCCGTATATAAATCTAAAAGTTCACCTTTATTCATTTGGTTCAATTCGTCTCTATCATGGTATTTTTTTATAGCCACTTTTTGACTGATAATACCTTGAGGTTTATCTTGGGAAAAGATATTGGTGCTTAACGTTAGAAAAAAAATAGCACAAAAAACAAGTAGTTTAGTTTTCATAATTAATATTATTTAAATTATTCCTTTGAGGCAAATCTATACAATTTATTAAAATATACAACTGATTTTTTAGTTTTTTACACAATAAAGTGTATAATTTTTACGACAAACAACACTATTTGTATTAAAAATACTACAAAAACGCTTTTTTTTCAAATTATCGATACTTATCCTTTAAGCTATTAAAAATGAAATATATTTGTAATATAAACTGAAAGCTTAATGACAAAAGAAGAACCGCAAAATAGATACATTAATCGCGAAGTAAGTTGGCTACAATTTAATGCCAGAGTTTTGCAAGAGGCAGATGATGAGACCGTTCCGTTAATTGAAAGGTTGAGGTTTCTGGGTATTTTTTCAAATAATTTAGACGAATTCTTTAAAGTCCGCTACGCAACTGTAAAGCGCATTGTTGAAGCTGGTAAGGGAGGGAAAAGCGAGTTAGGAGGTATAAAATCTAATGAATTGTTAGATATTATCACTCAAATAGTAATCAAGCAACAGAGTGATAGTTTAGAGATATTGAGCAAGATTCATAAAAAATTGGAGGCCGAAAATATCTTTATAATTAATGAAACACAAGTTAAACCTGACCAACATAATTTTATTAAAAATTATTTTATTCAAAAAGTTAGTCCTGCTTTAGTTACCATAATATTAAGTGATACGGTTGAATTACCCAATCTTAAGGATAGTGCTGCTTATTTGGCTGTAAAACTAGATTTGAAGGATGATAGCAATCAATATGCTCTAATTGAAATTTCAAAAAGTATGAACCGTTTTGTGGTGTTACCGGAATCTGAAGGTAATAGCTACATCATGATGCTTGATGATTTATTACGCTATTGTTTACATGATATTTTTAATATTTTCAATTATGAAAGTATTAGTGCGCATATGATCAAAATAACACGTGACGGTGAGTTGGATTTAGAGAGTGACTTAAGTAAAAGTTTTATTGAAAAAATTTCTGATAGTGTAAAACACAGACAAATAGGAGAGCCAGTCAGGTTTGTTTATGATAAAACCATTGACGAAAAAACACTGTCTTTTTTAATGGATAAAATGGGAATTGAGTCAACAGACAGTATTATACCAGGTGGTCGCTACCATAATCGTAGAGATTATATGGATTTTCCAAGTTTGGGCAGAAATGATTTGTTATACGATAAAATAGAACCTTTACCAGTAAAAGATTTAAGCCTTGAAACGAGTATTTTTCAAACCATCAAAAAGAAAGATTATTTAATACATACACCTTACCACACTTTTTCTTATGTGGTTAAGTTTTTAAGGGAAGCTGCCTTGGACCCTAAAGTCACAACAATAAAAATAACAATTTACAGATTGGCTCAAATTTCACATGTAGCAAGTTCTCTTATAAATGCTGCCAAAAACGGTAAAAGAGTTACGGTTTCTATAGAAATTCAAGCGAGATTTGACGAACAAGCAAACATAGACTATGCTGAACAAATGCAGCAGGAAGGTGTTAACCTTTTCTTTGGAGTTCAAGGATTAAAAGTTCACAGTAAGATGTGTGTAATTGAACGTGAAGAAGATGGTAAAAGTAGAAGATATGGATTTATAAGTACAGGTAATTTTAATGAATCTACTGCTAAAATATATACGGATTACACCCTTTTTACGGCAGATCAAAAAATACTAAAAGACATAAATAAAGTATTCAACTTTTTTGAAACCAATTACAGGATTTTTAGGTATAAGCATATTATTACATCACCTCATTACTCTGAAAAAGCATTTTATAAGCTTATTGATACAGAAATTATTAAAGTAAAATTAGGCAAACCAGCTGGTATTCGTTTAAAAATGAACAGTTTGTCCAGTTATAAAATGGTTGACAAACTTTATGAAGCGAGTCGAGCAGGCGTAAAGATAAAAATGGTAGTTCGTGGTATTTGCTGCTTGATTCCTGGGATTAAAGGGATGAGTGAGAATATTGAGGTTATAAGTATTGTTGATAAATTTCTGGAACATTCGCGTCTTTATATCTTTGGAGATGATAGCGATGCTAAGATTTATATATCTTCAGCTGATTGGATGACACGTAATATTGAAAATAGGGTAGAAGTAAGTTGTCCTATTTATAATGAAGATATCAAACAGGAATTAATTGATAATTTTAATATTTGTTGGAGTGCCAATGTAAAAGCACGTATTTTGAATGATACGCAAAACAATGAATATAAAAAGCGAAAAAAACCTATAGTTCGTGCGCAATTTGCTACCTACGAATATTATTTAAATAAATTAAGAGAGTAAATGCTTTCAATAAAAAAGTATGCAGCTATTGATATTGGTTCAAATGCCATTAGATTGTTGATAGCTAATATTATAGAAGAAAAAGGTAAGACGCCAAGATTTAAAAAAAGCTCATTGGTTCGAGTTCCAATCCGTTTAGGAGCTGATGTGTTTTTAAAAGGAAAGATATCTAAAGTCAATAAGGAACGTATGCTGGATACCATGGAAGCTTTTAAGTTACTCATGAAATCTCATAAGGTTGAGAAGTATAAGGCTTGTGCCACATCAGCTATGCGCGAAGCTTCTAATGGCGAAAAGCTTGCAAATGCCATTTTAGCTGCTACTGATATAAAAATTGATATTATTGGAGGTGAAGAAGAGGCATCTATCATTGCCGCAACAGATTTACATTCCTTTATAGACGACAACAAAACCTATCTATATGTGGATGTAGGTGGAGGAAGTACCGAGTTTACCGTGATTCATCTAGGTAAAACCATAACATCACGCTCGTTTAAGATAGGAACTGTTAGACTTCTAAATGATATCGTTAAAAAAGAAACTTGGAATGAGCTAGAGGTTTGGATAAAAGAACATACGGCTATTTATGAAAAGATAGATGTGATAGGATCTGGTGGGAATATTAATAAAATATTTAAAATTTCAGGGAAAGCATTAGGGAAACCATTGACTTATTTTTATCTAACCTCTTATTATAACATGCTTCAATCCTATTCATATGAAGAACGTATCACAGAATTAGATCTAAATCAGGATAGGGCAGATGTTATCATACCAGCAACTAGAATTTATTTATCTGCAATGAAATGGAGTGGAGCAAAAGACATTTATGTACCTAAAATTGGTCTAGCCGATGGAATTATTAAAAGCATTTACTATGATACGGTTTCAAGTAATACACAGTAAAAATCAGGCAGTTTGTCTTTTTAATATATGATATTTCACAAATTAAATTATATTAGCCACATCTAAATCAATATAAACGAACCTATTAAAATATGTAATTATGAAAAAAACAATACTATTATTGGCCTTTATAATTGTAGCTTCAATGTCTTATGCCCAAAACGCTAAATATGGTTTACGTGTTGGCTATAATATTTCAAATTTAGACTTCGAGCCAGACCCTACCTTTGATAATCAGCATAGGAATGGTTTTGCTATTGGTGTTTTTGGAGAATACGATTTATCAGCAGCCATAGCTTTGGCTCCTGAATTACAGTTTTCTGCTGAAGGTGCGAAAGACAGATCTTTACGAGTAGATTATATTCAAGCTCCGATTTTAGTTAAATTTAGAATTGGTAGCAAAATAGCATTAGGTGCGGGACCTCTAGTAGGTGTTAAGGTGCATGAGTTTGAAGATGGTTATAGAAACTTTGGTTTTTCCGGTGTTGGCGCTTTTGAATATATGGTGACTGATGAGATCTTTATTGATGCTAGATACCATTATGGTATTACAAATATTTTAGACGATAATCCAGCTGGATTAGAAGCAAAAAACACGAATATCCAAATTGGTATAGGTATAAAAATCTAACTAAATACCAACTTTATAATTAACTCCAATACATGATAATGTGTTGGAGTTTTTTTATTTATAAATGTTTTTTCTAACTAATATTTTCATGATACTTCGCTCTAACAAAAGCAACGCAAAATAGTCTGTCGTGAACCATTTTAAATTTTAACATTACATCAAGTTAGTAAAATCGGAAAGAATGTAAATAATTTTATGTAGTAAGCTTGAATTTAAATTACCACATAGCCAATCAAACATTTAAAATTACTACGTATTTCTAATAATCCAATAAAAACATCTCATTTAAACTAGCATAGGCTTTTTAAATAGTTGTGCTTTACTTTTTTATAAACTTAAAATAATGATTGCCTATTTGAAGTATGTATATTCCTTTTTCCAAAAAAGACACACCAATTTTTGATCCATTTACGGGTTTATTATCAATGATTTTTTTTGAATCAGTACTGAAAATAGAATAGTTTAAATGTGATGCTTTTAAATTTGAAACATGCAGGAAATCATCAGTCGGATTTGGAAATATGCTTATGTTCATTTTAGAACTCACATCGCCTACACTTAATAACTGTCTGCTAAAGCGTCCAATATAAGACAAAATGCCAGCATGTCCAGGGCCGAAATGAACTTGAGAAATTTCGAGAAGAGCTTCATTACCTGTACCAGTAATTTGATAATTTATAGTTGATGTTCCTTCAAACTGCAGATTAAAGAGATCATGTAATAGCATATCAATATTAAAAGTATCAGAACTGCAATCTGAAGGAGTCCAATCAAGTTCAAAAGGAGCGAAGGAACTCTCGTAAATAGGAGTTAAATAATTACTAGTATAGCTATTACAAACTCCATTAATGATTAGTGGGTTTTCTGTCACACCAGTATTATTTATGAACTCAATACTTACAATTTGGGGAATTTCATCAATAAACGATGATGGATTTAAGATTTCATACAAAAACCATTCACCAGCAAGAGGATTGTCTTCGATTATCAGTTCTTTACCGAATGTTAATATGTCACCATCTTCGTTGGTAATAGTAAGCGTTCTATTATTGTAACCCGGATTATCACTTACTAAATGATAGTTGAAAATTGCTGGATTATTATATTGAAGTACCGAGAAATAATCTTCTTCAAATTGATTTTCAGCTTCATAAGCACAATTATTGGTGTCAAAATAGTTAAGCTCGATGGTTATGCTCGTATCTACATTGGGTAATGTACCACCATAATCATTGCAGATAGCATGACCTACAAAGCTTATTTCATTATTGTTAGTATCTTCAATGAAATTAATTGTAAAATCATTTGAAAAAGTATTCGATTGGGTATCACCATCAATAGTAATAGAGTATAAAAACCATTCACCTATAATATCTTGAGCAGAAAGTTCTAAACTTAAAAGAAGAACGAAAACATATACTAATTGCTTCATGATTAATAGGTTGAATCTTGACTAAAGATACAAATTACCCATGAATGGTTTCTTTCTTACCTAAATCCTTTATGATTTCGGCTTCAAAATCAAGTAAATCTTGCCATTTTTTATCTACTTCTTCTCTATTACCATATTGCCTTGCAAAACCTAGAAACATGGTGTAATGATTAGCTTCACTTACCATAAGTTTTCTGTAGAATTCAGCCAATTCTTTATCTTGTAATTCTTCAGATAGTAATCTGAAGCGTTCACAGCTTCTTGCTTCAATTAATGCAGCGTACAGCAATCTATGTACTAATTGTGTCGTTCTGCTACCACCTTTGGGAAAGAAGGTTACTAATTGAATAACATAGTCGTCTTTGCGGTCACGACCCAAAGTCCAACCCTTGTCTAGAATTCTATCATGGACCATTTTAAAATGACTAATCTCTTCTTTAACCAAGGCTATCATTTCTTGTACAAGTTCTGTATATTCAGGAAAGCTTACAATAAGTGATATGGCAGTACTTGCTGCTTTTTGCTCACAATACGCATGATCAGTTAAAATATCTTCAATATTTTTTTCTACAATGTTTACCCATCTTGGGTCCGTGGGAAGTTTTAGGCCTAGCATATATTTAATTGGTTAGGACTGAAGTCATAAATTTAATGTCATTTTCCTGATATGGTAATATTTCTTGTATAATAGAATCTTTTGATGTAGGTGAATAATATTCAAAATAAATTCCAGGAATGTCTTTGTGATGCTTATTTTCTTTTGCAATCCAAAAATCTCTTAAATAATATTCATTTAAATTTACATTATCACTCAATTGTTCATTAATGTCATGGTCTTTACTAATAGTTAAAGAAAGTATAGTCCTATCATCTTTTATGACTTCAATATCTAAATTAAAATCTCTATAATTTACCGTTTCACCATTCAAATTTACGGTAATATGGTTTTTCATGTTAGCATACATTTTTACATGAATTTCGTAGCCATTGTCAAAAACGGTATCAGTCGTTTTTTCGGCGTAAGCTTCTGGAATGAATTTTACTTGCTTTTCAGAAAATGAATCTAATAGTTTGTTTTCCTGTAAAATTTCTTGTGCTGATTTATGTGTGCGCTCTTGTCCATCAGTACAAGCCAAAACAACTGCAGATAGTACAAGTATGAGAAAGCAAAAAATATTTTTCATATTATTAAATATCTAGGCCAAATGTTTTTCTTAATACAGAAATAGCTGGGTTTTTTTCTTTAAGTTTTTCAAACTTCTCTTGAGCTGTATAGGCATACTGCTTTTCCATAACCTCATTTATGGTTATAGCCAATGAAATATCAAAATTATTTAATTCTTTTCTTATATACGCCAATAAATCATATTGTTGCCTTTCAACTTCAACTTTATTTGTAGCATTTGGAAACTCAAGATTAATAGTTGTATCAGTAAGTTTTGGGGTATCAATTGACAAGATAGAGGCTAAATTAAACTGACCATTTTTTTCAAGTTGTTTAACGTAGGTGTTCCAAGTTGATATGAGTTGTTCTTCAGTAAAAGGATCTTTAGGTAGATTGGTCTCATCTACCACAACTTCCATTTGTTTTATTTGGTGTTCCTTTTTTGCGCGAATACTGCTTAATGAAAGACCTGATGTTGCTTTCTTTTTTACTTCCAAAGAAATCTTTGGTCGTTTTGGCTCCATAACAGCTGTTGGTGTATTGGTACTTTCGCTAATTAATTCTTCATCAGAATTTACCTCTTTGTTTTGTCCCTTTTGAATTTCTTGCGAGTTAGGTTTATCAATTTTCTTATGCCTATCAACTGCTATAGGTTTGATACCTTTATTTTGAAAATAACTAGCAGGAATTATGAAGTTTTTGCTATTTTTTTTTTCTCCATCAAAATTGATAGAGGCTAGTTGCATAAGACATAATTCAACAAGTAAGCGTTGATTTTTGCTGCTTTTATATTTTAAATCACAATCGTTTGCTAGTTCTATTCCTTTTAGTAGAAATTCTTTTGAAGCTAGTTTTGATTGTTTTAAATACTTCTCTTTGGTTTCATCACCAACTTCAAGAAGTACAACCGTTTCAGAGTTCTGACAGACTAGTAAATCCCTAAAATGAGAAGCTAAACCAGCTATATAATGATGACCATCAAATCCCTTTGACAGTATATTATTGAACTGAATAAGTAATTCAGGTATTTTATTTTCAATTATGTAGTTGGTACTTTTAAAATAAGTTTCGTAATCTAGTACGTTTAAATTTTCGGTTACTGCTTGACGTGAAAGGTTTTTTCCCGAGAAACTCACTACTCGATCAAATATTGATAACGCATCACGCATAGCGCCATCAGCTTTTTGCGCAATGATATGAAGAGCATCATCTTCAGCTTCTATTCCTTGTTCTTCAGCAATATATTTTAAGTACTCTTTGGCATCAGTAACTGTGATACGCTTAAAATCAAAAATTTGACAGCGCGATAATATTGTTGGAATTATTTTATGCTTTTCAGTTGTTGCCAAAATAAAGACACAGTGTTTTGGTGGTTCTTCTAACGTTTTTAAAAAGGCGTTAAAAGCAGACTGTGAGAGCATATGGACTTCATCAATGATATACACCTTGTATTTGCCTACTTGCGGTGGAATACGCACCTGATCAGTTAAATTCCTAATATCGTCAACAGAGTTATTAGAAGCGGCATCTAGTTCAAAAATATTGAAAGCAAAATCCTCATCTTCCCGTTCTTTACCATCACTGTTTATCATTTTTGCCAGTATTCTAGCGCATGTGGTTTTTCCAACTCCACGCGGTCCTGTAAACAATAAGGCTTGAGCTAAATGATTATTCTCAATAGCATTCAATAACGTATTGGTAATGGCTTGTTGACCAACAACATCTTTAAATGTTTGTGGTCTATATTTTCTAGCCGATACAACAAAATGTTCCATTGAGAATTGTTAGAATAACAAAAATATAAAATCCATTCTGATTTCTGAATTTTGAAGTCTGAAATTGAAAGTAGTTATTAACAATAAATGAATTACTTTTGCGGTAGTAAATCGCCTTATCGTCAAGACATTCATTGTCTTGGAGGAAAGTCCGAACACCATAGTGCAAACATAGTGGTTAACAGCCACCAGTCGTGAGGCTAGGAAAAGTGCAACAGAAAGAATGTACAGGTCATGCTGTAGTGAAACCAGGTAAACTCTATGTGGTGCAATGTCATGTAAACCAACGTTTGAGCGCTGCACGTGCGATAGTTGGAGGGTAGGCAGCTAGAGTGTATTGGTAACAATACATCCAGATAAATGATAAGGTACTGGCATCAAGTTATTGGTGTTGTGTAACAGAATTCGGCTTATAGATTTACTCAAGCATAAAAAACCCTCTTTTTTAAGAGGGTTTTTACATAATAACAAGTTGGTTGGTTAGTGCATTGCTATTATTTTTTTGGTGGCTTTAAGCCTAATTGGTTATACAATACAAGATTATCATAGTAAGCATCTTCTCTTGTAAATTTTCCATCGTCATTCATAGTCCAGACACTAAAACCGTGTGATTTCATTTTCTTACCAGTTGGTGCATTACCTATAAAATCTCCATTATGTGTTCCTGTGACTGTCCAATTTAAATATACTTTGTTTCCGCTCATTGCGGCATCATCAATTGCTACTTTAAAATCAGGAAAAGCAGTTACAAAAATATTCATGAAGCCTTCATATTCATTAATATTATTGACATCTACATTGCCATTAGAAGATCTTGTTAGATTTTCAACCGATACAGATTTTAGATTACTGATATCATGAGCATTCCAGCCTTCTACTACCTTATTGACAGCTTGCATTACCGGACTGTTTTTAAAATTGACACCCTGTAGGGCAAGAACAACTTCGGTAGGATCCCACATGCCGACTTCTCTAACTATTTTTCCGTCAATAAAGCGGTAGGTTAAATGAATTGGAATTATAACCTCTTTGCCCGTTTGTGCCAACGTGCCTTTCCAATCTAGCCAACAATTAACCCAAGTATGACCATCGTCTGTTTTAACCATTTCATAGTCTTGATCTTCACTCATAAAACCTCTGGAGGAATAGTTTTCGTCATTAGCTTTATGATAGGCTATGGTTTCAGATGGCGACATACTCTTATCTTTTGAATTGTAAAAGGTTTTTGAGCTATCAGCATACATACTGGTATCATACGTTTTATTATTGTAATTATTGATCAACTTTTTTACAGTTTCAATCTCAGAAGATTGTTGGGTGTACCGCTGATCTGAATCTTGGCATGCAGCAATCATAAAAAATGCAAATGCCATAATGATAAGTTTTTTCATATGTGAGAGTTTTAGTTTGTTTAATCTATTTTTAGTTTTTTGGTTGGTAACTTAAATCAGGTCTCACTCGCCCTTCTATTTTATCATAGCGTGTTGTAGATTGTATAACCTTAAAGAAATTAGCTTGATCTTCTTCAGTAAAAGTTTCATCGTTCAGTTTACCATTTTGTGCTATTTCCAATCCGTCTTTCCCAGAAATGGACACCATGTAATAGCTTTCATCACTTCCAAAGCCACTATGATAAACGCTATAGCCATTTTTAATGCCTCTTTTTTGAAACATAGCTTGAATATCTTTCATGCCTTCTTTCATGGCCTTTCCATTTTTTGGTGCGTAATAAAGAAAATGGTATTCACGATGATTCTTGCCTTCCATTGAGCCTTCGCTTTCAGGATGATAAGACATTTCAGGTAAGTAATGAACAACATTGTCATGGTGAGAATCGTAGCACTCATTCATTTTCTCAAAAAGGGCATCAGCTTTATCTTCTCCCATCTTCTTATATAGATCTTCCATCATATTTTTGTCTAGTTCAGACATGTTTTTAATAGGAGTAACATAGACATAGCGGCCATCTTCAATACTTAACGCTGTCCAGCTTACATCTTTTATGTTGTGTTTTTCAAAATTACTTTTAAGTTCTTTTGCAGCTTCTTCATACTGCATCATTTTGTCAAATTTCACGTTGTCTGTATGCACAGTAAACATGGTTGGTTGGCTATCTTGTGCTGAAACACTAAAAAGTGCACATAAAACGAGTGTGTGGAAAATAATTCCTCTTTTAAAAATTTTCATAATTAATGGTTTTGGTTAGAAAAATTGTTGATTAATAGTCAAATACTAACCATAGCAATGTAGCGGTTGTGTTCAATAAAAAGGGGATGCGTAATGTGCTATTTATTATTGAGTGCTATAAAGAGAAATCTAAATTACTGAAAAAAAACGAATTAGAGAAAAAAATATTTGGGTTTAAGGTGCTTCAAAAAAACTAAACACATTGCCACCATAACTTTTGGAGTAGCTAAAGTTTGGAAATTCACTTAAATTTGTGTGTTTGGAATGTTCAATGATTAATAGACCAGAATCTTCTAAAAGTTGATTGTTAAATACTAACTCTGGAATTTTAGAAAACAAATCTAATGAGAAATTATATGGTGGATCGGCAAAAATAATGGTATTTTTATTTTGAGCAGATTCTAGGTATTTAAAAACATCACTCTTAATGGTGTTTATTGGCATTTCAAAATCATGTGCAGTTTTATTTATAAACTTAATGCAGTCATAATCGGCATCAACACTTGTAATATTATTTGTTCCTCTAGAAGCAAATTCATAACTGATATTTCCCGTACCTGCAAATAAATCTAACACTGAAATATCATCAAAGTAATACAAATTATTAAGAATATTGAATAAAGCCTCTTTAGCCATATCAGTCGTTGGCCTGACTGGTAATTTTTTTGGTGCATTAATACGCCTTCCTTTGTATGTTCCTGATATAATACGCATTAGAAACTATGTATTAGTGGAAAATTAGAATGATTGGAAGCAGGCTCGTTCTTAAATTTGTAATCATCAAATCGGGTTCCAAAACTTACATGTCTTATATATTTGTAGATAATGTCATAAACATTATCGTTTAATTTAATATCACCCAATAATATGACGTCTATGGATTCAGGATTTAAACCTAACTGCTCTAATGTAAAGAGTAAATAATAAATTAAGTCCTCTTTAGTGTTATATTCAAAAGAATTGTAAAGTATCAAGTTGCCTTTTGAAATAGCAACAATATTAAATTGAGAATGTTCAACATGCACATATACTTTATCGTTTTGGGCATATTTTTCGGCTTCTAAAATTTTTTCGACCAATATGGTTGAAATATGTTTATATGAAAACGCTCCAAACTTTTCATAGATGTAGTTATTTATATTCACATAAGGGACATAAACATTAACACTCTCATTGGTTTTGATCTCATCATAAGCTATGAAATCTGACTTTAATATCTTGGAATTAAACTTTAAATAATCTGCCAAAAGATTACTATCAAATAAGTTTTTGGGTACAAACGTTGAAAGCTCATTGTCATGAATAATTAAAACGTTTTTAAACTCTTTTTGAAGTTCGGTTTCAGATTCAAAAGCATTAATTAAAGTGTCCAGTATCTTGATAGGTGTAACCTTCTTATTCTGGTAGAACGGTTTTAAAAAAGTAATGGTATTTAGTTTTTTGTTTAAAACACAAAAAGAAAGTCCATTCAAACTAATTTGAATGGACAGTTCTAGATTATTTTCTTTTTCTGAAATATTATTCGCTATCACCATAGGTTTTAGGCCAGTTTCCAGAGGTGCTAACTTCATCCATAGATCCTACACGCAATGCATCTCCGTTTACACCATCAACAGAAATGACTTCATTTTCTTGTAAAATCAAATCTCTTTCTTGGTCATATAAAATATCCTCTTTCTTAACAAAAGCTTCAAAAACTGGTATTCTTACATCATCTTCTTCAAGAAATCCAGCTTTCATTGTGAACTTAATTCCTTCTTTAGCAGTAGGAACATTCATCATGGTTTTATATCTATCAGAGCTACCAAATAGTGAATCTCTAACTGATACAAAACCTAATGTATCGATAATGATACTATCTTTTACAGTTTCAACACCACCATATCGTTTGGTCAATTCTTTATCAATAACTGTTGTGTCACGACGTTGTGTAATGGTATATTTTGCGGTATCAATAAATGTTACCAAACCATCAAAATCTCCAGCAAATTTTCCTGTAACTTGTCTGTGCGCTAATTGTGAATCTCTAATATCAATTAAGTTCTCAATAACTTGTAGGTAACGTTTGTTTTTTACTTCATTAAATTTAATAGGCTCATAAATTGACATGAATGTTTGGTAGCCTAGAAAGAAAATTAAGATCCAAAGTAATATAGTTAGTACTGGTTTGAATTTAGATGGAATAAATTTATCTACAAGCCAAACCAAGCCAGTAGTAAGAAGTATAACTGCTACAACTATAAGGATTATTGTTAACATAGTGTTTAATTAATTTAATTAAGGATATACGCAAATCTACAATTTTTTTTTAATCGTAAAAGCCAATGCGACTAAAAATCATTCTTATATTTGATGAAATTAAAATTTTTAATCTGCTTTAATGAATTCAAACGAATTTTATTCCCTTGTTAAACAACAATTTCCATTCCAACCCACATTAAAGCAAGACCTTGTATTACAACAATTATCAAATTTTATTTTTGATAAAAATAAAAAAGGATTATATCTATTAAAAGGGTATGCCGGAACTGGTAAGACAACCATAGTTGGGACTATTGTTACCAATTTATGGAAAGCGAAAAAAAGTGCAGTACTCATGGCACCTACTGGTAGAGCAGCAAAAGTAATATCTAATTATTCAGGTAAAGAAGCTTTCACAATTCACAAGAAAATTTATTTTCCAAAAAAAGAAAAAAGTGGTGGAGTAAAGTTTGTCCTTCAACCCAATAAGCATAAAAACACCTTGTTTATTGTTGATGAATCATCTATGATTCCAGATACTCCAGGCGATTCTAAACTGTTTGAAAATGGCTCCTTATTAGATGATTTAATGCAATATGTTTATTCAGGGCATAATTGTAAACTGCTACTCATTGGTGATACAGCTCAATTACCTCCTGTAAAATTAGACTTAAGTCCAGCATTGAATGAAAACACTTTGGAGTTACATTATAATAAGGATGTAACCAAAATGGAATTGGATGAAGTGGTAAGACAAGAGCAGGAGTCAGGGATTTTACTCAATGCTACCAATTTAAGAGAAACCTTATCAGGAAATAGTTTTGATGATTTTCAGTTTCAACTAAATAACTTTTCAGATATTGTTAGATTAATAGATGGTCATGAAATCATGGATGCCATAAATGGAGCCTATAGCGATCTTGGAAATGAAGAAACAGCAATTATCGTTAGAAGCAACAAACGAGCAAATTTATACAATCAGCAAATAAGAAGTCGTATTCTGTTTAATGAAAATGAATTGACAAGTGGCGATTATCTCATGGTCGTAAAAAACAATTACTTTTGGATTAAACCAACTACTGAAGCAGGGTTTATTGCTAATGGTGATATCATTGAAGTTCTCGAAATATTTAACATTCTAGATTTATACGGTTTTCGTTTTGCAGAGGTAAAAGTTCGCATGGTGGACTACCCAAAAATGAGACCTTTTGAAACCGTTTTATTGTTAGATACTATTTCTGCAGAAACACCATCATTACCTTACGAAGAGTCCAATAGACTCTACCAAGAAGTTATGAAGGATTATCAAGATGAAAAAAGTAATTATAAAAAGTTTTTAGGCGTAAAAAACAATAAATATTTTAATGCTTTGCAAGTTAAGTTTTCTTATGCTATTACATGTCATAAATCACAAGGAGGGCAGTGGCATACAGTCTTTGTTGAGCAACCTTATCTTCCTGAAGGTGTCAATAAGGATTATTTAAGATGGCTATATACTGCCGTTACAAGAGCTAAAGAGAAATTATATTTAATTGGTTTTAAAGATGAGTTTTTTATGGATTAAGCCAAAATAGAATTCAGAAACTATTAATAATTTTTATGATTTTGAATTTTGCAGAAAGATACAATCAGGTAGGTGAAGTTGTATTAATTATGTATTTTTGAATTAGAAACGAAATTACTCCAATGAAGATTATTTCAATGATTCCTGCGCGTTACAGCGCATCTCGATTTCCTGGTAAGTTAATGCAAGATCTTGAAGGCAAGACCGTAATTTTAAGAACTTATGAAGCAACGGTTGCTACCAACCTTTTTGATGAGGTTTTTGTTGTTACAGATAGCGATATCATTTTCAATGAAATAGTGAATAATGGTGGAAATGCAATGATGAGTATTAAGGAACATGAATGTGGTAGTGATAGAATAGCTGAAGCTGTTGAGTATATGACAGATGTAGATATTGTTGTTAATGTTCAGGGAGATGAACCATTTACCGAATTGACGTCATTGCAAAAGCTTATTGACGTGTTTAAAAATGATGCTTCAAAGGAAATAGATCTCGCTTCCTTGATGGTAAATATCACTGATTGGGAAGAAATCAGTAATCCCAATACTGTGAAGGTTATTACAGATAAAAATAATTTTGCGCTTTATTTTTCCCGAAGTCCTATTCCGTTTCCTCGTGATGAAACTGTAAATACTAAATATTTTAAACACAAAGGGGTATATGCCTTTAGAAGAGAAGCGTTATTAGATTTTTATAGATTACCTATGCTAGAACTCGAAGCATCGGAAAAAATAGAATGCATTCGCTATTTGGAGTATAGTAAAAAAATAAAGATGGTTGAAACGGATGTTCAAGGTGTTGAAATTGACACGCCTGAAGATTTGGAACGTGCAAAAAAACTATGGAAATAGATTATAGTGGTATAAAGGTAATTGGATTTGATGCCGATGATACACTTTGGGTCAATGAAACATATTTTAGAGATGCTGAAGAGGCTTTTGGTAAACTATTATCTAAATACGAAACCTTAAATAAAATAGATCAAGAGCTTTTTAAAATGGAGATGAAAAATTTACCATTATATGGTTATGGTGTGAAAGGATTTGTTCTTTCTATGGTCGAAATGGCACTTGAGCTTTCAAATGGTAAAGTATCCAATCACGTAATTAAGGAGATTTTGGACATTGGTAAGGATATGATTAATAAACCTGTAGAGTTGTTAGAAGGTGTTGAGCAAGTTTTAAAAAATCTATCACAAAAATACCGTTTAATACTAGCAACAAAAGGCGACTTATTGGATCAGGAACGAAAGCTTGAAAAATCTGGATTGCTTGATTATTTTCATCATATTGAGGTGTTGAGTGATAAAAAAGAAGTTAATTATTCTAAATTGTTAAATCATTTAGATATAAAACCATCTGAATTTTTAATGATAGGTAATTCGCTAAAATCAGATGTTTTACCATTAATTAACATAAAAGCTCACGCTATTCATGTACCATTTCATACTACATGGCTTCATGAAGAAGTGCATGAAAGTGAGACAAATGGACTGAAATATAAAACCGTAGGGAGTTTATTAGATATTTTACCGCTTATAAATTAAAAAATAATATTTTTGTTACAGAACGAATTACATGAGTTATAAAAATTATCCAATGGTGTCCAGAGTCGTTTTTGGACGCGGCAGTTTTAATCAATTAGATGAAATTATTTCTCCTAAAAGGTTGAGTGTAAAAGCACCTTTTATATTTTTAGTGGATGATGTTTTTAAAGGTAATTCGTGGTTAACTTCAAGAATTCCTCTAGCCTATGAGGATAAGCTTTTATATATATCTGCCAATGAGGAACCCAAAACCTCTCAAGTTGATAAATTGGTTGAAGATATTATTTTAACCAGCAAAGAAAGACCTTCTGGAATTGTAGGTATTGGTGGTGGAACTATTATGGATTTGGCAAAAGCTGTTTCAATTATGCTTACCAATGATGGTGAATCCAAAAACTATCAAGGTTGGGACTTGGTGAAAAATCCAGCAGTTTATCACGTTGGTATCCCAACAATATCGGGAACAGGAGCCGAAGTTTCTAGAACAACCGTTTTAACTGGTCCAGACAAAAAATTAGGTATAAATTCAGATTATACGCCTTTTGATCAGGTTATTTTAGATCCTGAACTTACCAAAGATGTACCAAAACAGCAGTGGTTTTATACAGGGATGGATTGCTTTATTCATTGTATAGAATCCTTAAATGGAACCTTTTTAAATGCTTTTAGTAAAAGCTATGGTGAAAAAGCCTATGAATTGTGTAATGAACTGTTTTTAGACAACAATTTAACTCCTGAAGAGGCGCAGGATAAACTCATGATGGCATCTTGGCATGGAGGTATGAGTATTGCATATTCTCAAGTAGGTGTAGCACATGCTATGAGTTATGGTTTAGGATATGTTTTAGGAACAAAACATGGTATTGGAAATTGTATTGTATTTGATCATTTGGAAGAATTTTATCCAGAAGGTGTAGCCTTGTTTAAGAAAATGAAAGCCAAAAACAACATTGAAATTCCAAAAGGGTTATGTGATAATTTGAGCGATGATGAGTTCAACACTATGATAAATGTTGCCATGGGATTAGAGCCACTGTGGGAGAATGCTATAGGTAAAAACTGGAAAAAAGTTATTACACCCCAAAAATTAAAAGATCTTTATCAAAAAATGTAATATGCGTTGGCTGGCCAAATTCATCTATTTTAAAGTATTGGGCTGGAAAGTTGTGGGTAATACCAACATGTCTAAAGACACAGTAAAAAAAGCCGTATTAATAGCCGTTCCGCATACCAGTTGGCATGATTTCTATATTGGCGTTCTTTTACGAAAGGTTATTGGTGTCAAGTCAAATTTTATCGGAAAAAAAGAACTGTTTATTGGTCCTTTTGGATGGTATTTAAAAGCTATTGGAGGTGCACCTATAGACAGAAGTTCTAATCAAAATAAGGTGGAAGCAATTGCCAAATTATTTGAAGAACGTGAAGAATTTAGATTAGCTTTAGCGCCAGAAGGTACCAGAAAAAAAGTTAGTGAATGGCGAACAGGTTTTTATTACATTGCGAAAGCTGCAAATGTGCCCATCATTATGTTTACATTGGATTTTCAAAATAAACAAAACAGAATATCTGAACCCTTTTATCCTACGGATGATATTGAAGCCGATTTTACTTTCATGAAAAATTTCTTCAAGGGTGTTAAAGGTAAAATCCCTGAATACTCTTGATTTTTGGCATGAATTTTGAAAATATTTTAATGTGTAAATGAAACATAAAGTAAACGATTAAGTCCCTAAAAAGAAACATTTACCAATAAAAAAGCTACTTATTCTAAAGTAGCTTTTTCATTTTAGTCAGTGACTTTAAATTCTTTCATTTCTTTCAGTGGTTCAAGTACATTGTAATCAGACCAAATTGAGGGATCATATGTTTTGATATTTTCGTAGTCTATGCTTTTAGACTCTACAGCATTATTATAATCAGCGCTAGTGATTTCTTGTATCTCTAGCATAAGTATTTCGGAACGTTCTTTAAAAGTACCTTCTATTTTGAAATTAAAGGCTACTTTATCTCCGTTGGCGTTGTCAATAAACTTTATGGGACGGTTTACATAAAAATATCTGTCAACTTGTTCACTTATATAGTAAGGATAGTAATGGGTGTCATTATGCTTTTTGTAAGCTACTGATCCTGCTCTATTTTTTTCTACATACTTTATTCCTAAAAGCAAACGCAGATTGAATTTTTCACCAATTCTATTTTCATAAAACTTATAATCAGCCCTTATAACAGCAAAGGTTTCGTTGGAAATATACATGGTACCTGTGTATTTTGCAGAGCTTCTTCTGGGTTCAAAATTCACGATATATACAATTTCATTATTTAGAAGAGTCAAATCTTCTAGTTCGTAACGATATTTTCTTGTTTCGCTTACAAAATCTAAATCAGGCTCGTTTGATATTAGGCTGTTGTTTTTAATGATTCCAAAGGTGGCATTTCTAACATTTTTAACCGAACTTATACTATCTCCCATTTTATCCTCTCTATTATCAAGCGAAACAGAATCTGATATTTTAAACAATCCTGATTTTACAGTATAAACACTATTTTTGTCCAGATGTTTTAAAACAATATCATTTCCTTTCTCGGCAACTTTTTCCAATGATTGGTCATTTTTTTCATCAAGAAGTTTAACGGCTTTTTCAACGTTTAATTTAGCTTTATTTTCATCCAAGATATACAGTGTAGAAACCACATCGGTATATTGTTTTGATTTATTGTTCAATAGGGATGTTTCCAAAGCATCAAAATCCTGATTAAAAGCTTCTAGTTGTTTCTTTTTAAAATTTGATGATTTTTCAATTTCAAAATCAGCAGTTTTTCCAACTATATATTCAGTTCGTCTTCCAAAAAACTTCATTGCTTGCAAGTCTATTTTGTAGTTCTTTTTCAAATTTGCATTAACATAGTGCATAATTGAATCAACACCCAAATTTCGGTCAGTAATATAAACTTCGGAAAGTTCATTAACGCGTTCATTAAGCGTATAATTTTGGGAAGAAAATTCTTGTAACTGCATGCCTAGTTTTTCATAACCAAGACAGGATATAGTCACAGAATCAGACGCCTTAAAACCAGAAGTTACGATTGAAAAATTACCCTCATCGTTTGATATAACACCATAATCTTCACCTATTTGAATGGTGGCAAAAGGAATAGCTTCATTTTTTTGATTTTGGATTTTTCCTTTTACAGTTTGGGCAAGGCCATAATAATTAAAAATTATCATAGCAAATAAAAATAGTAGGCGAGGAGTATACTGATTAGTCATATGTTTTTACTTATCAAACGTTTTTATAGACGTTTTGTTACTTATAAAAATAAAAATCCTAAACGAGAAGTTTAGGATTTTTAGGTTAAATTATGTGTAAATTTTTATTCAGTGCTTTCTTCCATGGTGTGGTAAACGTTTTGAACGTCATCATCTTCTTCTAATTTTTCTAAAAGTTTTTCAACATCTGCTACCTGTTCAGTATTTAAAGGTTTAGTGACTTGAGGGATACGCTCAAATCCAGAAGATAAAATTTCAATATTATTTTCTTCTAAATAGGATTGTATTTTTCCAAAACTTTCAAAAGGTGCATAAATCATAACACTATTAATTTCATTTCCATCAGCATCCTCATCGGTATCTTCAAAGATTTCTTCAACACCAAAATCTATAAGTTCTAATTCTAGTTCTTCTAAATCAAGTTCCTCACCTTTTATTTTAAAATTACAAGTATGATCAAACATAAATACAACAGAACCTGATGTTCCCAAACTGCCATCACATTTATTAAAGTAACTTCTAACATTGGCCACAGTTCTGGTATTATTATCAGTTGCAGTTTCAACTAATACAGCAATACCGTGAGGCGCATAACCTTCAAAAATCACTTCTTTATAGTCCCCTTGATTTTTATCACTCGCGCGTTTTATAGCACGTTCAATATTATCTTTGGGCATATTTACAGCTTTGGCATTTTGAATCACGGCACGTAATCTAGAATTACTATCGGGATCAGGACCACCTTCTTTAACTGCCATTACAATATCCTTTCCAATTCTAGTGAAGGCCTTACTCATAGCAGACCAACGTTTCATTTTTCGTGCTTTACGGAATTCAAAAGCTCTTCCCATATAGTATGTTTTAAAAGTTGAATGACAAATTTAATAAAAATGCCATGCTATAAAAAAATCTTTTAATCCTGAACTTCAACAATCATTTCGATGGCTTCAGCTAGTCTAAAATCCTTATCTGTAACTCCGCTGGCATCATGTGTTGACAATGAAATGGACAATATGTTATATACGTTAGTCCATTCTGGGTGATGGTTTTGCGCTTCACATTCAAAAGCAATCCGACTCATGGCACTAAAACAGTCTTTGAAATTATCAAATTCAAACTCTGCATGAAGTGCACCATCAAAATACTCCCAATCTGGGAAACGCAGTAACTTTTTTTCAATGTCTTGGGGATTTAGTTTTTTCATGGGAATAGGTTTAATAACTAAAAGTAGTGAAATACTTGGTAAAACTAAATTTATTGTAGCAATTCTTTTAAAACATCCTTACTCTGCAATTGCAAGTGTTTCGGGAGTAAATGTTCTTTGGGTAGTACGGCCAGATACCTATCATCATTAGTGGTGTATACACGTTTTATAATGGCATTTTTAGCCCCTAAAGACGCAATGATTTCTTCTATAAAAGATTCATGATGAACTAAATCCTGACTCCCTAAATGATAAATACCAGATTTGTTACGATTTATTATATAATGAATTTGCTGTGTGACTTTGAGATCTGAAGTTACATTCATAATTAAATTAGGAAATACTTCAATAGGCTCTTTTTCTTTCAACAGTAACTTTATTTCTTCAACTCTTGGAGCATGTTTTCCCAATACCATAGGTAGTCTTAAAATGGCTACTTGTTTTTTGGGTAAACGCATAAGCATGTTTTCAATTTTTATTTTGAAATGCCCATAAACACTATTACTGTATGTTTTATCATTTTCATAACTCGGATACTTACTGTAACCATCAAATACATTGGCAGATGATAAGAATAACATTTTACACTTATGTGATTTCATGTAATCTACTATGTGCGTATGAGCAATAACTTGAGCAGAAAAGTCTCCCCGTAATGTAGAAATTATTATCGTTGGTTTTACAATGTTCAAGATTTCAAAAACATCATCTTCTTCAACATTATAATGAAAGAAATGATGGTTTTTTTTAAACTCTTTTTTAGGCGTTCTATACGTGCCGAAAGTCCGAAAGTATCCACAGAGTTCCTTGTAAATCGCATACCCAATAAAACCACTGGCGCCAAGAATTAATATGGTATGTTTATTTTCTACTTTCTTCACTTACATATTAATAATAAACGAATTAAAAAATAGACTGATTGGCTAGTGTGGTAAATTGTTCAAGGGCTTGCATACCTAGTTTGGAGTTGCCACGCTCATTTAATCCTGGAGACCATACGGATATTACAAACTCATTGGGCAGTAAAGCAACAATTCCTCCACCAACTCCACTTTTGCCAGGTAATCCAACTTCAAAGGCAAATTCGCCAGCCTCATCATAAAATCCACAGGTAAGCATAATGGCATTAATACGCTTTGCTTGACTTTTTGTGAGTCTGCTTTTACGTGCTAAACATTCGCCTTGGTTTGCGAAAAGATAGAAGGCTTTAGTGAGTTGTGAACAAGACATTTCCAATGAGCATTGATGAAAATAAAAATCTAAAACAACATCTACGTCGTTATTTAAGTTGTTAAAAGATTTAAGAAGATTAGCAGCTGCATAGTTTGTATACCCTGTTTCTTTTTCTGATTGTGCTACTTTGTAGTTGTAATCAATGCTGTTATCACCAGTAATCTCGCGAACATAATCTAAAAAGTCTGACTTGGGATTTTTTAATTTTGAAACCAAAATATCTGCAATGACTATAGCACCAGAATTTATAAATGGATTCCTAGGGATGCCATTTTCTAATTCTAAAAGTGACAAATGATTAAAGGGATTACCAGATGGTTCAACATCTAGGCGTTCCCAAATTGCTGTGTCAATATGAGACATAGCTAAAGCGAGTGAAAATACTTTTGAGATACTTTGAATTGAAAATTTTTGTTCAGAATTGCCAATGGCATATTCTTTACCTGAAACCAAATGCAAATGAACACCAAAATTATTAATATCAACATTGGCTAATTCCGGAATATAACTGGCTATTTTACCTTTGTCTTTTTCCTTTGAGACGGTTTGATTTATACGTTCTAAAATGTTGTGGTAATCAATCATGATACTACCCTTTATAAAAAGGTAATTTGACTACAGTGGCAGGGACAGCATTTTTACGAATTTGTATATGTATTTTGCTATCAATATCAGAGAATATTGTTGGAACATACCCTAAACCAATACCTTTTCCTAAAGATGGAGACATCGTACCAGAAGTCACTTCACCAATTTTTTTACCTTGACCATCTACAATGTCATAACCTTGACGAGGAATACCTCTTTCGTCCAATTCAAAGGCTACTAATTTTCTGCTTGGTCCGCGACGTTTTTCATCTTCTAAAGCTTCAGAATTAGTAAACGCTTTAGTGAATTTGGTTATCCAACCTAATCCAGCTTCAATGGGTGATGTAGAATCGTTAATGTCATTTCCATAAAGGCAATAGCCCATTTCTAAACGTAAAGTATCACGAGCAGCCAGACCAATGGGCTTAATACCAAAATCTGCACCAGCTTCAAATACCTTATCCCATATTTGCTTTACTTCACTGTTTTTACAATAAATTTCAAATCCGCCACTACCTGTATAACCAGTTGCAGAAATTATAACATGCTCAATACCTGCAAAGTCGCCAACTATAAAATTGTAGAATTTTATTTCTGATAAGTCATGACTGGTCAAACTTTGCATGGCTTCAATAGCTTTAGGACCTTGAATTGCCAAGAGGGAATAGTCCTCACTTAAATCACGCATAGTAGCCCCAACATCATTTTTAGAGCTAATCCAATTCCAATCTTTTTCAATATTACTAGCGTTAACAACCAATAAATAGGTTTCTTCCTTGACACGATAAACTATTAAATCATCAATAATACCACCATTGTCATTTGGCAAGCAGCTATACTGTGCTTTGCCGACTGTTAATTTTGAAGCATCATTACTCGTCACTTTTTGAATAAGTTCTAAAGCATGAGGGCCTTCTATTAAAAATTCACCCATATGTGATACATCAAACACACCAACAGCATTACGTACAGTTTCGTGTTCTATATTTACGCCTTCATATTGTACTGGCATATTGTATCCTGCAAAAGGAACCATTTTTGCACCAAGTGCTATGTGTGTTTCAGTTAAAGCGGTATTTTTCATCAAAAAATAGGTTTTGATTCCGTTGTTACGAAATGCGATTTATTTGTCATTAATTTACTCGCAAAAGTATTGAAAATTATCTGTTTTATTTTAGGATTGGGTTGATATTCTGCAATTAAAACTTTGTTAATTTTTTTTATTTATATGGTGCTTTTCACAATTAAAAATTATTTTAGGGCTCTTAAAACTAATTCATAATGAAACTAAAATTATTTATTCTTTGCTCACTTTTCTTTTCAATGACCATTTTTGCACAAGATGGTTTGCCAACCGATTATTTGAGTGCTGATTTCCACAAAGAAAGACGTGCTGCTTTGCGGGCTAAAATGGCTGATAACAGTGTTGCTGTATTTTTTGCCAATCCCGTGAGAAATCGCGCTAACGATGTGGATTATGTGTATCATCAAGATCCTAATTTCTACTACTTAACAGGTTATAAAGAACCTCATGCTGTATTGGTGGTTTTTAAAGACAATCAAACCGATGACAAGGGTAATACCTATAATGAAATTTTATATGTACAGGAACGAAATGCGCAAGCAGAGCAGTGGACAGGAAGACGCTTAGGAATAGAAGGTGCTAAAAATCAATTGGGTTTTGATGTGGCCTACAATGGGTCTGAATTTGCGAACTCTGGAATAGATTATAGCGCGTTTAACAAAGTCATGTTTAATAATTTTAATAATGATTATCGTGATTCTAAACGTGATAAAGCCGATTTATACAGTTTAGTAGAATCGTTTAAAACTCAAGTAAATTTTGACGAATCTGTTGATGAAGATCCCATAAAAAAGCGTGTTTATGAGATGATAAAAGCTACAGAGGTAGAAAATAGTGCTAATGTAGCACAGATGATTAGCAGGGCTTTTGAGCAGTTTCCAGATTTGGAAAACGATGAGGTTATTGCTGGTTATGTAAACGCTACTGATGATAAAACCCGTATTGAGTTGAAGCAACAGGTTATTAAAATTGAATTGGAAGCACCAAAAAGTAATTTAGATACAAAATCATTATCAACTATTATGGCAAGTTTACGCCAGTTGAAGACAGAAGAAGAAATGGTTTTACTGAATAAAGCTGTGCGAATTTCGGCAATGGGGCAACGCGAGATTATGAAAGCTATGCATCCTGGTATGTCTGAAACCGAAGTACAAGGTATACATGAGTATGTTTACAAAAAATATGGTAGTGAGTATGAAGGTTATCCAAGTATTGTTGGAGCAGGAAACAATGGTTGTGTATTGCACTACATAGAAAACACGAAAATGAAATTGGAAAACGATTTGGTCTTAATGGATTTAGGTGCTGAATATCATGGCTATACAGCCGATGTTACCCGAACTATACCAGCAAATGGTAAATTCACACCAGAGCAAAAAGCTGTTTACGATATTGTTTATGATGCCCAAGAGGCAGGTATTGCGGCTTCTACAGTTGGTGCACCATTTAGGTCTGTTGATGCAGCTAGTAGAAAAGTGGTTAATGAAGGTTTAGTAAGATTAGGCATTGTTAAAACAGTAGATGAAGCACGCCAATATTTCCCTCATGGAACTTCACATTATTTAGGGTTAGACGTTCATGATCCAGGCGATTATGGTGATTTACAAGCTAATATGGTTATTACGGTTGAGCCTGGTATTTATATTCCAGACGGAAGTCCTTGTGATGAAAAATGGTGGGGCATTGCTGTACGTATTGAAGATGATATTTTAATTACTGATAAAGGTCCTGTAAACTTATCAGCCGAAGCACCACGCAAGTCTGATGAAATTGAAGCCTTAATGAAAGAAAAAAGTGCTTTGGATGACTTTGTATTACCGAAGTTAGATTAGATACAAACGAATTACTATTTATAAAGACCCAAATAGCTTGTGATAGTTGTTTGGGTTTGTTTTTATTGACGATTGACGATTGACGATTGATGACAGATGACCGATGATTCTCGACGCTAAAGGTCGGGAAACGTGTTGATTTGTCAATTTGGTTATTGGTTGATCGTCATTACGAGGGAGGTACGACCGAAGTAATCTATTTGTTTACTTATGGACTATGAGATTGCTTCACTATGTTCGCAATAACGTCTTGATGACTGTTGGAACGAACAATAACTCTTGGGGAACGACTAATCACACTCGGGGAATGACCAATCACGCTCGGGGAATGACCAATCACGCTCGGGGAACGACCAATCACTCATAGGGAATGACCAATAACGCTTGGGGAACGACCAATCACTCATAGGGAATGACCAATAACGCTTGGGGAACGACCAATCACGCAACTGGAATGGTTAAAAACTGAACGTGAACGCTTAATAACGCAGGTGTACCACGCAATCACGCAATTGTAATTCTTAATCAAAACTTTGTAGAGGCTAATAAGAAGTCTAGAATATTTAATGAAAAGCTCGGGATGCTATATCAGGACTAGTATATGATGAAACTTATAGAAGCACTTTAGTGAAAAATTAATGTGTTTTACTTGTTTTTACCACAGTACTTCGTTACCCGACGTTTTTTTCTTTCCGTACAATATGGTGAAATTCTTGTGTCTGTTCCTTTTCCGATTTATATTCTTTTTCGTCTGTTAATATCCAAGAGTTTAAATTCAGATATAGTTCAGTAATTCCTTTCGTTCGAGAATTCTTTTTTCTTGTAGTAAATTCAACTTTAAATTCCGCCTTTACTTTAGCTTCTTTAATTAATTCCTTTTCGATATTGTGCTTTTTTAAATCTTCAGCGAACCATTCCGAAATTTCGTGAAACATATTAAAGTCAGTTTTCGATTCAGCATTGTTGAGTTTTTGAGTTCTATTTAGGAAATCAAATTCAATAATTCCATTTTTCAATTCAACCAAAGATTTCATATCATTCACTATTTTGCAACCGGCGAACATATCACAAAAAATATCAGCATTATGTTGTAGTCTTTTCCTTCTCATTGTTGTATTGTCAAATGTTGGGTAACGTTTATGTATATGGAAAATAGCGTGTTTGTGTGCGAGGATTTTCCGAAGGAAAATCAGATGCAAGCAAACGAGCAACTAACTTTGGTTTAGCCAAACCAGCATTTTTTATATATTGTATTGGCAAAACGTTTTTATTCAGGTTTTCTGTTTTTCAGAGTTTCCCAATTCATAGTTTTTATTTTTTTCGATTCCTTTTTAATACTTTCAATTCCGATTTCGTTCAGCCAGATTCCAACTTGTTCATCAAGGTCTAAAAATTCAGGTAATTTCTCCAAATCTTTTGGATTGTCAGAGTAAAGTCCAATTACAGGATATGCTTCTCCAAATGGATTTTCTAAAGGTATTAGTTCATATTTCACACCTTGAGGGAATTCCGAAAATAGTTCAGGCAATTTAGTTCGGATAAATTCGAGACACGACATAATTAATTCCATATCCCAATTCAATTCCTCATAAATTGGCGGTTCAATAATTCCGTAACCTCTTTGTTTTTTTTCTTTCGTACTCAATTTCCTTAAATGTTTGCCAACGGTTTTGGCTATGATTTCGTTGCGTGGTTTAGCACGTAATTTAGTAAACAAAAACGAACGCGATAAAATTCCGAAGGAATTTTCCAAATAAGAAACGACCAAAGCAATTAATTACACACGTTGTTGTAAGTAGTGCTATTTTGCTTACTTGCTCAATTTTAGTATTCGAAATGCTCCTTGAATTACCAATGCAAAAACGATCGTTCCAATAATCAAATCAGGTTTACTCGAACTCAACCAATTTACCAAAATTCCAGCAATTATTACTCCCAAATTGATAATCACATCATTCGAGGTGAAAATCATACTTGCTTTCATATGTGCCTCTTCTTTACTCTTTGACTTTTGCAAAATGTAAAGACAAATTCCGTTTGCGATAAGTGCAAAAATCGAAACAATAATCATTGTCGAAAAATCAGGAAATTTCTCGTCTCCGAAGAATCTTCTTAAAACTTCTACAAATCCAATAATCGCAAGTGTTATTTGAAAATATCCAGCAAGTTTGGCAATCCGTTTTTTCTTTATTATTGTTCCGCCAACCGCAAACAAGCTAATTCCGTAAACAAAACTGTCCGCAAGCATATCTAAACTGTCGGCAATCAATCCCATTGATTTTGAGATAATTCCTGTTGTCATTTCTATTATGAAAAACGCGAAATTTATCGCAAGTACAGCCCAAAGTAGCTTTTTTTGACTTTCGTTTTCTTTAAATTCCGTTTGGTCTGTTTGTTCCGTTGAGATTTTCTTTCCGCCTAAATTCAGTTCGATAACGGACATTTCGATTTGGTCAATTTCTCCGTTGTGAAAAACGGTCAATTTTCGATTCGGAATGTCAAAGTCCAAATTAGCAATACTTGAAATTCCGTCCAATTTCATTCGGATTAAATTTTCCTCCGATGGACAGTCCATTTTGGTAATTTCAAATATTGTTTTGTTCATTCAAATTCGTGGGTTTTTGGTATTTCTTACAACGTGTTTGTGTATGATTTCGTTGCGTGTTTCAGCAACTAAATTAGCAAATAAACCACAGATAGAAAGTCCGCGAGGACTTTCGTAAGTAGACTATAATTAGCAATGAATTATACACGTTGTTGTGCATAGTGCTTTATTCAGTTGGCTTAATGATTTCAGTATTTTTTTCAGTTGGTAAATCTGTTTTACCAGTGTTTGATTCAATATCATTAGTTTTCTTGACGTTGAATTCGAAAACGGTATCTTGAAATTGTAAAATAAAGGCAATTAGTGCTAAAAACAGAGCAAACAAAAATGCACTAACTAAACCTGACTGTACTCTTTTCCAGAAATCAGGTTTATATGGGATGAGTACTTCTTGTAGGATTTGAGTTTGATTTTCTACAGCTTGTTTTTCAATGTCGGTAGACATTTCTTCAAGTGTGTTTTCGAAAAATGCTTGTAAAACTAATTCCGCTTTTATTTTATAAGATTCGATTGAAGATTCTGATGAGGAAATTTCGTGAAAAGCCTTTAGCGTCTTATTCTTAACAGCAGTCTCGTCTTTCTTTTTTGATTTAATGTAATCTATTTTATCTTGCTTGTAGATAGAATAAGCAATATGTCCTACAATATCATTTTTGTCAGAGACAAGTTTTTCATAAATATGATTAAACTCTTTCGGCATATAAACTTAGAGCTTTTTCATATGCGTTTTTAATATCCTTATTGGTAAAGGTTTTAACTTTTATTCCATTTTTGATACTATAATGCACAACAATATCTCCATTAAAACTATTTCTAACTTTATCAGAAATACCATTTTTAATAAGGCTTTGGTTAGCCTTCCTAACTGTTAATGGTGAAACTTTATATTTAAATGATTTATTTGACATTTTTCTTAAATAATATTATTCAATATAGTACAAATATTAATCCAAACTAATTTTTCTTTAAATTATTTTAATTAATTAATCTCTAAAACGCTATTTTTTGTATTAAAAGCTACGTTTTTGTAGAAGATTAATTTAGTATTTAAGTTCCTAAATTTAATAAAAAAATTGAATATAAAAACCCTCGAGAATTTTCGTTAGAAGGCGAGAACCTTGCAATTTATTTAGAAACATTGTTGGATATTGTGATTTCCGTATAGATAATTATTCTTTTCAATCGATTTTTAATTGTTAATAACATTTTAAAAGTTAATTAAATAAAAAATGTATTGATGCATTTTTTGAAGTACTTTAGTCAAAAATTAAATCAAAACATAAAAGGTACTATAAAACTATATGGGAAATATAAATTCTGATAGTGATGATATTCTAAAAAGACTATTCGAGCCTAAACCTACTAAAATAAAGGAAACTTTAGAGGAATTGTTCATAAATAGACTTGAGAGCTTAAATATTCCAAAAACGACTGCATTAAGTATTATGGGAATGAGTGTTCGTACTCTGGATGGAATTCTTTCGGGTGAACAAAAAATGTTAGATTACACTCAATTAATAAAATTATCTAATTTTTTAGGTACTGATTTAGAGCAAATAGCAACTCTATATTTACAAAAAGTAAATGAAGTTCATAATGTTGGGAAGGATATAAATCGAACCAATGAAATGGTTGAATTTATTAATGAAAAATTCAATTTGGCAGAGCTTAAAAAAGTTGGTTTAATAAAGTCTTTGACTGATTATAATGAAATTGTTAAGTCGATTTGTAATTATTTTGGATTAAAGAATATTTTCGAATATTCTGAACCTGATATTAATGTTGCATTTAGTTCCGGAAAAAGAGCTAAACGTAATTGTAGTGTTAAGAATTGGGTTTATTTAGCAGAACAATCTTGTATTGAATTAAGAAATCCAAATATTTACAGTCGTGATAAGTTAATAGATTATTTCCCGCAGATTAGATGGCAATCTATGGATGTTGAAAATGGTCTTGTAAATGTTATTAAACAATTATTTCAACTAGGAATTACTGTAGTTTTTATTCCATCTTTTCCGTCTTTACACATAAGAGGTGCAACTTTTATGGTAAACGATAAACCTTGTATAGCATTAACCGACTATGTTGGGTTTTATCCAACACTATGGTTTGCTCTTGTACACGAGCTTTATCACGTATTATTTGATTGGGATGAAATACAGCTTTCAAATTATCATATTTCTCAAGAAGGTCAAAAAAGTTTGGATAGTGAATCTCAAAGTGAAATTGAAGCGGATAATTTTGCAAGAGAGTATCTTTTCTCAAAAGAGAAAACAAAAGAAGCAAGTGGATTTATTAATAATCACGAATTCATAAAGCAATATGCTATATCTAATAATGTCGACCCAAGTTTTGCTTACGTATTCTATGCGTTTGATGCTCCAAGTTCGGATAAATATGCTTGGGGAAGAGCAAAAAAGATGAATCCCAACATAACAAAGTTAAAATCAAAATTAGAACATAATTTTTTGGATGATTTTACTTTCGGTGACCATATAAAAAAAGTGAGAAATAAAATTTATAATTAATAGCGATGAAGAATACCAAATTGAATCCTGAAGAAATAGAACAATTAAAGGTTCTACAGGGAAAAGAAAATCAGGACTTACTTAAAAGATTTATTATTGACCAAACAGAGTCAAAAGTAAAGAACAAGTTTTCTGATAAAGAATTAGATACTGAAAATGAAAAACGTAAACTTCTCTCAACAATAGAGGATTTATGGAAAATAAAAAACATTGGAAGTCGAATTTTACGAAAACCAACAGAATACAAGTCTATTTTTACTCAAGACTATTACAAAGAAATGTTTCGTTTAAATAATTGGGAATATAATGGCATAATAGCTGAAAAACCTTGGCAGGCTGGACGATTTACAAATGAGATAATCTATTTTAGATTTTCGCAAGAGGTTTTGCCGTTTTTAAGAATAGTTAATCCATTCGTAATAACTGGAACAAGAAAATACAAACATCATCAATATCTTACTGAAGGTGCAAGAAATGAATTGTCAATATTTATTTCTCAAGCAACAGAAATGATGAGTCAGTTTAACGATTGGGATAGCTTTAGGATAGAATATTGTAAAAAATATAACGTGCCTTATCAGTTAAAATTCAAACTTTTCTAACGTTTTTTTCTTTTCAGCAGTTTGTTTCTCCGCATTATGCACAACTTGTTATATCAGTATAAATATAGTTTTTTTGGGTGTCATTTTCGGGATATGAGAACTTTTTGTTGTGTTTGCTTATGGTCTATAAGATTGCCTGCCAATAGCCATGCAGGAATCCAGTTTTGTTGTTCTTTTATGTAAAAACATGAGTAATTAGTAATCCAAAAGCATTTGATGGTTGGGATTGTAATGGGTGTCTGAAATTTTAAAATCATAGCTTCCTACAATTTCAAACCCAGCTTTTTTATAAAATGCTATAGCTTTATGGTTTTCAACCCAAGTGTAGAGCCACATACCTGTTTGGTCATGGTTTTTTGAGAAGGTCACACAAAAATTAAAGAGTTCTAAGCCTAACTTTAAATGATGATATTCTTGCAAAACATAAAGTCGTTCTAATTTGGTGGTGGTTTTATTAGGAATGTTTTTACTAGTAACATTCAATACCAATTTAGAATAACCAATGGGAGTTTCGTTATGATACAAAATATGGTAATGATTTTTAGCTTGCTTAAGTTCGCGCTCAAATTCAGATATTGAAAATTTTGATTTCACGTAATTCGTAATATCTTTTTTAGAAGCACTGTGGCCGTGAGATTCTAAAAAAGTAGTTTTACCAAGTTCTGCAAGTTGTTTTGCATCTATTGGTGTGGCAGTTAAAATGGTGGTCATAAAATTAATAGCATTTACGTTGTTATCATATATTTACGACATAAGTAGGTAGTTTTTTAATTCTTGGTATGAACCGATTTTGCTGGCTTTCTTTTCTCGGTTCATAACCGCTTGTATTTGTTTGGGCAATGCAACAGTTGTATTGATGGTTTCCTCAACCACATCTAAAAATTTTGTGGGGTGAGCCGTTTCCAAAAACACACAATGGGCACTAGGGTTTTGTTTTAAATAGGCCTTGCTTCCTAAATATCCAACTACACCATGCGGATCGGCAATATAGTTATATTTATTATAGAGTTCTTTCATAGCTTCGCGTGTTTCAGCATCAGTAAAACTAAATCCTGACAGATTCTTTTTCAGCGTATCAAAATCATGATTATAGATTTCTTGAATCCTTATAAAATTACTAGGGTTTCCAACATCCATAGCATTACTAATTGTCTGAACAGATGGTTTGGGCGTATATTCTTGTGAATTCAAATAACTTGAAACGACATTGTTTTCATTATTTGAGGCAATAAAATGATTGATAGGTAAGCCTAATTGCTGTGCCATCATACCTGCGCAAATGTTTCCAAAATTTCCGCTTGGGACTGAAAACACGATATCTTTATACTGGTTATGCAATTGTTTGTAAGCAAACATAAAATAGAACAGTTGCGGTAACCATCTAGCCACGTTAATGGAGTTGGCCGAGGTTAATTGCATGTGATTTGTAATGTCAGTATCTAAGAAGGCTTGTTTGACCATGTCTTGGCAATCATCAAAAACACCATCAACTTCCAATGCGTTAATGTTTTGTCCTAAAGTGGTTAATTGTTTTTCCTGAATGTCGCTCACTTTACCGCTAGGATAGAGGATAACCACATTAACGCCAGGAACACCCAAAAATCCATTAGCAACAGCTCCTCCAGTATCTCCTGAAGTAGCTACTAACACCGTTACTTCATTCTGATTGTTTTGATTGAAATAACCGAGGCATCTTGCCATAAATCGGGCACCAACATCTTTGAATGCCATAGTTGGACCATGAAACAATTCCAAAGTTGATATATGTTCATTTATGGTTACAATAGGAAACTCAAACGACAGCGTTTCATCAATAATTTGTTGCAATATTGATTCTGGAATGTCTGGTTCAACAAATTGTTTGATAGCTTCAAAAGCTATTTCAGAATATGAAAGATTATCAATGTTTCTAAAAAAGGAATCAGGTAAAGGGGTAATACGTTCTGGAAAATATAAGCCTTTGTCTGGTGCAATACCTTTAATCACGGCATCTTTAAATGAGGTATTTGGCGCTTTTTTGTTTAAACTGTAATAAATCATTAATCAAATTTTGTTATCTCGTCAATTCGAGTGTTCCACTCATGTGGAATTTATCGAGAATAAGAGATTAATTACTAAACGTGTTCTCGATACTTTTTCTTTCAGAAAAAACTCGAATAGACGTTCACTATTTTATAATTTTCACACCCTCTTTATTAATTGAAGAGACAAATGTGTAATATTCTATATCTGTTTTTGAATATATATTATCTATAGTTAATTCTACTTGCTTTGCATGAGATTCACCTTTGCTAATTGCAAATATAGTTGGTCCAGCGCCAGAAATACCTGCACCCAAGGCGCCAGTATTTAAAGCAGCACGCTTTACAGAATCAAAATGAGGAATTAATTTTTTGCGATAAGGTTCTACAATAACATCTTGTAGTGATCGACCAATTAATTTGTAATCATTTGTATATAAGCCACTAACAAGACCTCCTACATTAGACCATTGTGTTATGGCATCTTTTAAAGGGATTTCTTGAGGTAACACGTTTCGAGCATCTTCTGTTTTGATTTCTATTTGTGGGTGCAAAGCCGTTATAAATAAATCATCTGGAACTGGTAAGCTAATAACTTCTACAGGATTTAAACTTCTAATTAAAACAAAACCGCCAAACAAAGCAGCGGACACGTTATCGGCAATTGGAGAGCCACAAGCGGCTTCTTCACCTAGCATGGCAAATTGTACTAATTCAGTTTTTGTAAATGGTTTACCTAATAGTTCATTAATAGCGAAAGCAGTGCCAGCTGCACTGGCAGCACTAGAACCTAATCCGCTTCCAGGTTTAAATCCTTTATAAATTTCAATATCTAAACCTATCTGCAAATCCAGTTTCTGGAGCATGGCCTTTATAACGGTTCCTACTAAATTGTCATCGATATCGTAGGGTAGGTTAGCGCCTTCAATTTTAGTGATTATGAGTTGATTGTCATTTCGTTTGGTGAATACCATTTCATCACCTATGCCTTCCAACGCTAAACCCAATGCATCAAATCCGCAAGAGATATTTGCAACAGTAGCTGGCGAAAAAATCTTTATTCTGTCCATAATTTAGTTGGTTCCAATTCGGATTATATCAGCAAACAAGCCTGAAGCGGTAACATCGGCTCCTGCACCAGCACCTTTAATTATCATAGGTTGTTCTGGATAGCGTTGGGTATAGAACATGACAATATTATCTTTTCCTTCTAAATTATAGAATGGATGACCTTCAGGGATTTCCCGCAACCCAACTTCGGCTTTGCCATTATTGAATTCGGCAACATATTTGAGCTGGCAATCGTTGGATTGTGCAGAGGCATATAGTTTTTGAAAATGTGCTTCATCATCAATTAAAGTTTGATAAAACTCATCTACAGAATCACTTTCTAAATTAGCTTTAGTTAAAAAGGATTTATTCTCTATGTCATCTAAATTCATATCTGTGCCACTTTCTCTTGCCAAAATAAGAATTTTTCGGGCCACATCAACACCAGATAAATCAATTCTGGGATCAGGTTCTGTATAGCCTTCTAATTGGGCTTGTTTTACCACGTCATGAAATTTTGTTTTGTCATTGAAATTATTAAAAACAAAATTCAAACTGCCTGAAAGAACAGCTTGTATAGATGTGACTTCATCACCTGAAGCTATTAAGTTATTTAAGGTGTCAATTATGGGTAAACCAGCACCCACATTAGTTTCAAATAAGAAAGGTGCATTATATTTTCGTGATAAGAGTTTTAAATTATTATAGTTTTCCAAATCACTAGAACAGGCTATTTTGTTACATGCAACAACAGCAATGCTTTCTTTTAAGTAATTAGTGTACATTTTGGCAACAGATTCATTGGCCGTAACATCAACAAAAATACTATTTCGTAAGTTGAAAGTCTTTACATGTTCAAAAAATGCCTCTAACGACGCTGATTCACCATTATCAAGATCAACTTTCCAGGTTTTTAATGATAATCCGGAATCATCAAATATCATTTTACGTGAGTTGGAGAGTCCAATGACGCGTAAGTTGATTTTGAGGTGTTCTTTTAAGTATTTTTTCTGCTGCTTAATTTGTTCTATTAACCGTTCACCAACGTTACCAACTCCAGTAATAAACACATTAAGTTGCTTATTCTGTTCTTCAAAAAACCGTTCATGTATAGTGTTTAGTGCCTTTTTTACATCCTTTTGAGCAATTACTGTCGAAATATTTTTTTCGGAGGCACCTTGGGCAATAGCTCGAATATTGATATTATTCTTACCTAAAGCGCTAAATAAACGTCCACTAATACCTTGATGATTTTTCATATTGTCACCAACTAGTGCTATAACAGCCAAATCATGTTCAATTATTATGGGATCAATTTTATGAAGTGAAATTTCATTCTCAAAAGTTGCATTTATAGCTTTTTCAGCTTTTATGGTGTCAACATTTGCAATTCCAAAGCAAATAGAATGCTCCGAAGACGCTTGAGTGATTAAAATCACATTAATTTTCTCTTGGGCTAATGTTTCAAAAAGTCTTTTTGAGAATCCTGGGATGCCCACCATGCCATTGCCTTGAAGGGTGAGTAAGGACATGTTATCTATATGGCTGATACCTCTTGCTATGGTTGTTTTGCCATTGGTGTAATCTTTGGAAATTATAGTTCCAGAAGCTTCTGGTACCATAGTATTTTTTATATGAATTGGAATATTGTAATCCAAAACCGGCTGTACAGTTGGAGGATAAAGTACTTTAGCGCCAAAATGAGATAATTCCATGGCTTCTTGGTAGGACAAGTTTTTTATAGGATAAGCTTGTTTTACCAATTTCGGATTTGCCGTGTACATGCCACTAACATCGGTCCATATTTCCAATCGATTAACTCGTAATGCAGCAGCAATAATCGCAGCTGTGAAATCAGAGCCACCACGACCTAAAGTGGTTTGTTCGCCACCTTCTGATTTCGAGATAAAACCAGGAATAATGGTTATTGATTGTTTAGCATCTGCAAAATATGATAAGATATTAGTATTTGTAAGATTAAAATTAACTTCAGCTTTGGTAAAATTGGAATCAGTGACAATGAGTTCTTGGCTATTTTTTCTCATAATACTGTTGCCACGTTCTTTTAGTGCTTCTGTAATTATATATGAGGATAAAAGCTCACCAAAACTCAAAAGTTTGTCAGTTGTTTTTGGAGATAATTCATTGATTAAATAAATACCATCTAAAAGGCTTTTTAGGGCTTGTAATTTGGTTTCTAAATACTCTTTTGAAGTCGTGTCTTGAGATGAAATTAATTCAGACAATATATTTAAATGAATAGATTTAATATCTTTAAATTCAGATAGATAGGTTTCATTTTTATTTTGAGCAAGTTCTCCTGCTTTTAGAAGCTTATTAGTTATGCCACCAACTGCTGAAACCACGCAAATTAGCGGTTCAGTTTTGGAATAGTCTTCTAAAATACCAATAACTTGTTTTATATTTTCTACGGAGCCTACAGATGTGCCGCCAAATTTTAATACATTCATAATAAATCAGTTGATAAATTGAATATGTTAGTAAGGGAAAAAAGGATAAATTAATTACGGAGTTTTATATAGATTTAACCCCAAAGGGTCGTAAAAAAAGCAACTGTAATTACACAACCTTTCGTAGAAGAAAAGGTTAAAAAATTGAAATGTATTTGGTTTGAAAGTTGCATTTTTTATGTCTATACCTATCAAAAGTATTATTTTTACTGTAATAAAAAAATTAATACCCTTTTTTTGGATTGAAGGGCTTTTTTATTCGATAAATTGTTAAAAACATAAAACAATCACATGAAGATTTTTTCAAAAGAACAAATATATGAAGGCGATAAGTTAACTGCTGAACGTCAAAACATTACTTCTACTGAACTTATGGAGCGCGCTGGAACGCAAATTTTTAATTGGTTGCATATGCGTATGCAAGGTGCTCAAGTACCTATACATGTGTTTTGCGGTATTGGTAATAATGGTGGTGATGGATTGGTTGTTGCGCGTCATTTAATTACACATGGCTATAATGTTCATACTTATATAATTAACTACAGTGATAAACGTTCTAAAGATTTCTTAATAAATTATGAACGTATCAAAGAAACTACTAAATCTTGGCCGATACTATTGGGAGAACGTGATGAATATCCTGAAATGCAGCCACAAGATATAATATTAGATGCTGTGTTTGGTATTGGTCTTAATCGTCCACCAGCACAATGGGTATTAAAATTATTTCAACATTTTAGACAGTCGAAAGCGTTTACGTTATCAATTGATATTCCTTCAGGATTGAAGACTGATCAGGTTCCTGAAAATGAAAATCACGTGGTATGGGCGAGTTATACTTTGAGTTTCCAAGCCCCAAAACTGGTTTTCTTTTTGCCAGAAACAGGTAAATACACAATACAGTGGGAAGTGTTAGATATTGGTATAGATAGGGAATATTTAATAACAACACCAACTGAAGTAGAGTTGATTGGAAAACAAGAGGTTTTACCAATTTATAAGCCTCGAGAAAAATTTTCACATAAAGGAAACTACGGTCATGCGTTAATTATTGGAGGAAGTTATGGTAAAATTGGAGCAGTCACATTATCAAGTAGAGGCGCATTATCTTCAGGAGTCGGTTTAATTAGTAGTTATGTTCCAAAATGTGGTAATGTACCATTGCAAACAAGTTTTCCAGAAGCTATGGTGATTACAGACGAAGACGAACATTATATTTCTAATATTCAAATTGACTTTGAACCAACTGCCATAGGTATTGGAGTAGGAATGGGAACACATGAAGAAACTAATTCTGCGCTTGGGATATTTTTAAAGAAAAATAAATCAGCATTAGTTATTGATGCCGATGGTTTGAATTGCATTTCGCAAAACAAGGATTTAATTAAATTATTACCCGAAAACACCGTTTTAACTCCTCATCCTAAAGAGTTAGAGAGATTGATAGGACAATGGAAAGATGACTTCGATAAACTATCAATGGTTAAGGCGTTTTCTGTAAAACACAAGGTTATTGTTGTATTAAAGGGTGCAAACACAATTGTTGTAATGGGTGAAAAATTGTATGTCAACACTACTGGAAACCCTGGATTGGCAACTGGAGGAACAGGTGATGTTTTAACTGGAATAATTACGGGACTTATAGCGCAAGGGTATGATCCTTTAGCGTCATCGGTTTTCGGCGTTTATTTGCATGGAAAAGCTGCAGATATTGCTGTTGAAGATTTAGGGTATCAAAGCCTTATAGCTTCTGATGTTATTGATGCTTTAGGTGAAGCTTATATTGATCTTTTTAAACTGCCTGAAAATCAAGAGCCTATTGAAGAAGAAAGTAATGATAAACAGCAAAAAAAGCCACAATAATGTGGCTTTTTTGTTTTGAGAATTTATGAGATTATATATTTAATTCCGTAAACAGTTCTTTTAATTTTTCACTTGATGGTCTTGGTGCATCTGGTGTCACAACGTTACCATCAGGATCTATAAGAATAAAACGCGGAATACCATTTATTTTATAATTCTGAACAAATTCAGATTGCCAGCCTTTTGGAGCAAAAATTTGGATACCACCTAATTCTTTATCTTTAACCATGGCCTTCCAGTCTTCACGTGCTTGGTCCCAAGATCCTCCATGAGTTCTGTCATCATCAATAGACATACTTACAAATTGAATGTTCTTATCATGGTATTCTTCTTCAATAGCCTTTAAAGCAGGTATTTCAGCTTTGCATGGTCCGCACCAGGTTGCCCAAACATCAATGTAAACATATTTACCTTTTAAATCTTCTAATGATGTTTTAGTGCCATCATAATTTTCATAGTCTTCAAACGTCGGAGACTCTGCACCTTTAGGTAGTTCTTTTTTGAGAGCTATAGCTTGACCAATATATCTTTTGTAGGAGTCGAGCATAGGTTCTAACGTTTTATTAGCACTATTAGTTATTGAAGTATCAATGTCCTTATTTGATGCATAAAATTCGCTCAATTGAGTTTTTATATTAGCTAACCTTTCTTCTAAAGTTTGCATGTCTTCAATAGTGCTTAACTCCTCAAAGTCAAGTAACTTTTCTTCCTTTAAGGCCTTTGTAGCTAAAAAATTACTATGTTCTGATCCTTTTCCAGTATATTTTGCTGTTTCATCAAACATTTTTGCGTCTAACGTCATATCAATTTCATAGCCATTTTTTAGAAAAACAGAAGTGGATTCCGCTCCATCATAAAAATTATAGATGCCAGTTTCAACTTTAAGAGTGTCGCTAAAAGTGCCATCAGCGTTAACTTTTATAGTCTTTGAGTAATCTCTGGTTCTCAAAACTATGGAGTCACTATTAGGGTTGGTGATTTTACCTGAAAAAGTCACATAATCTTTAGGAGCTTCTTCTTTTTTTTCACACGCAAAAATTGATAATGCGCATAGTAATATTAAAGTTCTTTTCATGGGTTTGTTTGTTTAATTTACCAAAAATATAATTTTAAATTAAAATCTTATTTAATTATTGATATTTGTTTGCATAATAAACAATGAATGTGGAATTTTGAAACCGTTAAAATATTAATATGGATTCATTTCACTACATATCATCAGAAACTTTAAGTATTGAGAAAATATCAGATATCATTTCTGAAGACAAAAAACTTGCGCTTTCCGAGGAAGTCATCCAAAAAATAAATACTTGTAGAGAATATCTAAATGAAAAGTTGAGAGGTCAAGATAAGCCCATTTATGGTATTAATACTGGTTTCGGCTCCCTCTACAACATTAAAATCACTAAAGAAAATCTTACTAAACTTCAAGAAAATTTAGTTATGTCTCATGCTTGTGGGATGGGAAAGCATGTACCAAGTGATATTGTAAAAGTTATGTTGCTTTTAAAAATTCAATCGTTAAGTTATGGACATAGTGGTGTGCAATTGGAAACTGTTGAAAGGTTGATAGCATTTTATAATAATAATATATTACCAGTTGTATATACCCAAGGTTCTTTAGGAGCTTCGGGAGATTTAGCACCTCTTGCTCATTTGGCACTACCACTATTAGGTAAAGGAACCGTTTTATATAATGATGAATTTTGTGAATCTAAAGATATTATTAAGTTGTTTAATTGGAGTCCAATTAAATTGCAATCAAAAGAAGGTTTGGCTTTACTTAACGGGACACAATTTATGAGTGCTTATGGAACTTGTTTATTGATAAAATCATATAAACTATCTTATTTAGCAGATTTAATTGGTAGTATTTCACTAGACGCTTTTGATGGTAGAATAGAGCCTTTCAATGAACTAGTACATTTGGTTAGACCTCATTCAGGTCAACTCAAAACAGCAGAGCGAGTTAGAGAATTTCTTGATGGGAGTGAATTAATTAAGCAAGAAAAAGAGCATGTTCAAGATCCTTACTCCTTTAGATGTATGCCTCAAGTTCATGGAGCAACAAAGGATACTCTAGAATTCGTAAATAAAACAATTACAACAGAGATAAATTCTGTTACTGATAATCCTAATATCTTTAGTCAGGATGATGAGATTATTTCTGGAGGGAATTTTCATGGGCAACCGTTGGCGCTTGCTTTGGACTATCTTAAAATTGCTATGGCTGAATTAGGGAATATTTCAGAAAGACGTATTTTTCAATTGGTTTCTGGTTTAAGGAAATTACCAACATTCTTGGTTGATAATCCAGGATTGAATTCAGGGTTTATGATACCTCAATATACAGCAGCTAGTATTGTAAGTGCCAACAAACAACTAGCTTCGCCTGCAAGTGTCGATAGTATTGTTTCAAGTAATGGTCAAGAAGATCATGTTAGTATGGGAGCCAATGCTGCAACTCAAGCTTACGACTTAATTAATAATATTGAACGCATATTGTCAATTGAATTATTTAATGCTGCTCAAGCTATTGCTTTTAGAAGTCCGATAAAATCTTCTGACTTTATTGAATCTTTTCTAGCTGCGTATAGAAATGAAGTTGCTTTTGTATCAAATGACAGGGAGCTTTATATTGATTTAGAGAACTCCTTGAATTTTCTTCAAAATTTAACAATTGATAATACTGAATTGTACTAATTAGATTACACATTATCTAATAAAAATGTCGATTATCTAATTTACTTTGAAACGGGTATGTGAATTATTTATATTCGTTATCAGAATATTTTTTCTAAATTTATTCTTCCTACAATTTTAGCATTTAATTGGTTAATAGCATTTAAGTGCCTCAATTTTACTTCATAAGAATAACTTGTTATTTTTAAGATGTTGCTCATCTTGAAAGTAATCGTTGTATTACAACAACTGTGTTATGTTAACGCATTATTAATCAAACTAAAATGTTATGTTAATGTACACTTTTACCTCAAAATTGAGAGTTACCAATTGTTGGAGCTCTCTAAAAAAACTATGTTCTTTTTGGGATAAAAAAACCATTCATTCTAATAGCAGTTATAAACTGTTGTTAACGTTAATGGTTTTTTTGTTTCTATCTTTTCAAGGTTTTAGTCAAAGAACTATACTTGGAGATGAACAGCAACAAGCTGTTATTACAACAAATGCAGTTGATTCTAATTTAGGATGTAACCCTATTGTGGTTCCACCTGAATTTGATACAGATGTCAAATGCGATATTTTTGTTACTACAAACGGACCACAAAATGCTGGTGGATTTGATTGTAGTTTTTCTCAAACGTGGACAGCATATTTAGTAAAGAATTGTGGTTACACCGCAACCCCAGTCTCTATCACATATACATGGACAGAAGACAATCTGCCTCCCAAGGTTAATTGTAGTGCAATTCCAGGAGGTGATCTAGGTTGTAACCCTGAATCTATACCAAGCGGAGAAAGTTTAATAGATTTTATAACAGTAGATGATAATTGTTTTGGAGCAGCTGATAATTCAGTTGTTTTTGTTGATGAAACAATACTTGATGATGAAGGATGTGAGAGAAGTGTAACATATATCTTCAAAGCTACAGATCCATGTGGTAATACATCATATGATTTTGAAGCTTGTAGTGTAACATACACATGGACTTTTGATGATGAAGCACCAGTAATCACAACAGATGATGAGAGTGGTGATTTAGGCTGTAACCCAGAAGTAGAGGCACCAATGTTTGGAGCAACAGACAACTGTGGTGTAGGTGAGCCAATAGTAACAACAGCAGGTCCAACAAATGACGGATGTGCATACAGCCAGACATGGACAGCAAACGTGACAGATGATTGTGGAAACCCTGCAGAAGAAGTAAGTGTAACTTATACATGGATAGTAGATACAGAAGCACCAGTAATCACAACAGATGATGAGAGTGGTGATTTAGGCTGTAACCCAGAAGTAGAGGCACCAATGTTTGGAGCAACAGACAACTGTGGTGTAGGTGAGCCAATAGTAACAAC